>NZ_JACHNZ010000004.1 GCF_014199685.1 Sphingosinicella soli
GAGCGAAACTCGCGCTCAACATCAACCGATCGCCACGCCGCGGTGGGGTCCCTTTTGCACGCCGATCGGGGGTCCCTTTTGGACGCCGATTGACTATTATGAAAACCACGATCAGCTACGCAGGCACCTGGCTGACTTCGTCAATGCCTACAATTTTGCCCGGCGCCTCAAAACACTCAAAGGCCTCACCCCATATGAATATGTCTGCAAAATATGGTCCGAGCAGCCAAAACGGTTTATCAGAGAACCGCACCATCAAAACGAGGGACTAAACACCTAGGCAGCGCTTAAAATATGCTCTGCTGCCTCATCAAGTAGATCGAGGAACGAACTCGATCGTAGTTCAGGGCGCATCGCTATCTCGATTGCAGCGCCGCTCGCGAGCGCACTTACGAGCCGCAAACGTAGTTCAAGGTTGCTCGGGTCCTCTGGCCCATTCGATAGAATTTTGAGCTTGCCTTCCAGATTCTCTGACGCCTTGTCTTGCGACATCAAGACTTGCCGGACTTTTTCGTTCCGCATCGTCTCGGCGGCAATTTCAGTCATAAGCGCTGTACGGTTTCGGTCGAGCAACATCGACCTCAGGTCCCCAAGGAAATGCTTGATGGCTGACCCGACCGTGGCGGGATGGTCCGCGAGCACGCTAGAAAGTCGGTAAAGCTGCCGCTGAGCATCGGCAGCAACGATAGCCTCGACGAGCGCTTCCTTGCTTGGGAAAAACCGATAAACCAAGCCGACACTTACCCCGGCCTCAGCTGCTATGTCAGCGACTTTCGTGAGGGCAAAACCCGATCGGACGAAGCACACTTTCGCGGCTTCCAATATTTGGGACTTCCGAACCTCCGGAGCCTCCGTGCGCCTCTGCTTCATCCCATCACCTCACTCAGGGTCGCCATATCATGGTGCAGTCAGCTGTCAATGAATCAAGATTCATTCGCCTTGCATCCTTAGTGAAGACGATATAATGACTGAATGATCATTCACTTCGGAAGCAGGATACAATGTTGCCGATACCGGATGAGGGTCCGCCGGACTGCACGATCATGAGCGGTCTATGGAACAGCAGCTATTTTGAGATGACCGCGCTCTCCAATGCCGAGCAATACCGCATCTTCATCGGTGGCCCCAATCCCTCCTTCTTCGCAGGCGATGCGGAGCAGGATGCGCGCTGTCCCGTGATCCTCGTCCTAGACGCCAAGCTGAACTTTGCTCTCGTTCATGCACAAGTTCAGATCATGAATTCTCTCGGCCAACTGCCTCCCGCGTACGTTGTGGGCATTGGCTATGCGGGCGACGAAAGCTTCTTCGAAAAGGACGCCATCCGACGTCAGGCTGACCTGACGCCGAGCCGGGGTGGAGAGCGGGAAGCGCAAACAGGAACCAACAACCGCGCAAGCGGCGTGGGTCATGGCGGCGCGAATGCCTTCCTTGCATTTCTGGAGTGCGAGCTTCTGCCACGCCTGCAAGCCACCTATCCCATCATGCAGGACGACCGAACCATTGTGGGCCACTCGCTAGGAGGGCTGTTTTCCTCGTGGGTCCTGTTCCATAGGCCCCAGCTTTTTAATCGCTATGTCGTTGTCAGCCCGTCCTGGTGGTGGAACGAATACGAGATATGGCGTTGGGAAGCGGCCTACGCGGCCGTACATGCAGACTTGTCGGCACGCGTGTTTGTCACCTTTGGCGGGCTCGAGACCGCCACGAACCATCGAAAGACGGTCGAGCGGGCGATGAACGTCGCTGATGGAGAACTCAAGAAAACCTTGGCCGACGCGCTTGTACAATCAGACCAGCACGGTTGGGCGAAAGGTGTGGAGTTGATACCAGAATTTCTGGAAATAATTACCCAGCGGCACTATCCCGGATTGGACCTCACCACCTTGATGCTACCTGATGAGAATCACGAATCCATTCCGGGGGCCGCCTTCTCAAGAGGATTAAGGGCGGTGTTTGGGAGCTGGAAGTCTGCGCCCACAGTGCACGGGGATAGTCATCGAGCGCTTCGCCGCCGCCGCGACGGTGCTGACGCTGACGCCCGGCGTCGATAACGCGATGGTGCTGCGCCGCGCCGCGAGCGGCCCGCGCAGCGCGACGTTCGCGGCGATCGGCATCGGGCTCGGCTGCCTGATTTGGGGCGGCGCGGTGTCGCTCGGGCTCGGCGCGCTGCTCGCGGCATCGGAAATGGCCTTCACCATCGTGAAATGGGCGGGCGCGGCGTATCTTCTTTATCTGGGCGTCGGCCTGATCCTGAAACCACGCAGCGCGCTCGCCGTGGGCGCCGCCGCGACAGGCGGTAGTGCGCGCGAGGCTTTCACGCAGGGGCTCGTCACCAATCTGCTGAACCCTAAGATCGGCGTGTTCTACATCACCTTCCTGCCGCAGTTCATTCCAACCGGCGTCGATCCCGCCGGGTTTTCCTTCATCCTTACAGGCGTGCACGTCTTGCTCGGCTCGGTGTGGTTCGCGCTGCTGATCGCCGCAACCGTGCCGCTCGGCCGGTTCCTCGCACGCCCGCTCGTATTGAAGCCGATGGACCGGCTGACAGGCGGCGTCTTCATCGCGTTCGGGCTGAAACTGGCGTTTTCGCGTTCCAGTTGAGTTGCTTCAGCCGAAAAGCCCCGGTTGCACCGCTGCCAGCACCGCGCCTTCGTGGGCGAGCAACCAGCGTTTGCGTTCGATACCACCGCCGAAGCCGGTGAGCGAACCGTCCGCGCCGATCACGCGGTGGCAGGGCACGATGATCGACACGGGATTCGCGCCGTTCGCAGCGCCGACGGCGCGCACGGCGGCCGGACGGCCGATGGCGGCGGCCTGCTGCGCGTAGGTGCGGGTTTCGCCGGGCGGGATACGCCGCAGTGCCGCCCACGCTTCCTTCTGAAACGGCGTGCCGCCGGGATCGACCTCGATCGCCGCCGTCGCCGCGAAATCACCCCCGAAGTAAGCAGCAAGCGCGCGGCTTACGCCTGCGGGCGGCGTTTCGTTCAGTTCGAGTATGGTATCGGGCCCTTGATAGCGGGCGAGGAGCGCCTGGAAGCGATCCTCTTTATCCACCCATTCGAGCGCTCTCACGCGTCCGTCCACACCCCAGACGCACAGCATTTCGCCGGTCGGCGTATCGATTCGCGCGGCGGCTAGAGTTTGTCTGGTGGAACGCTGCATCATCGCCGCACGTTAGACTCCCCATGCAGATGCCGTCCATCCGTGAGTGGCGCCGGAAACATGGTCAATCCGGCCGCGACGCATGGGATCGCTCTCCTGGCCCTGTAAAACTCGCGCTGAAGGCCGTGCTGTGGATGATCGGCACTTTGTTTCTGCTGTGGCTGATCCTGTTCATCACAAAGGGCCGCTTTCTGGAGCGCCCGTTTGAGCGCGTCGCCTCGAGCCTGACAGGCCGCGACGTGAGCGTGGGCGGCGACTTTCAGTTGTATTCGAACCCGCACATCACGTTCCGCGCGCAGCGGCTCGTCATCACCAATCCCGAATGGGCCGAGAACGACCGCTTCGTCGATGCAAAACGCATCGATCTGAACATCGACATACTTCGGCTGATCTTCGGGAAAACATTGTTCCGGCAGGCGACGCTTGAAGACACACAGTTTGCGATGGAGTGGGACAAGGCGGGCGCACGCAACAGCTGGACGTTCGGCGACACGCCCGGCGAGCCGTTCCGGCTTCCCGAAATCCGGCGCGCCACGATCACCGGCACGACGCTTGCCTATCGCGACCCGCCGCGGCGGCTGATCGCCGACCTCGCCTTCGCACCGATCGCCGCACGATCGAGCCGGTTCGGTGAGGCGATCGGCTTCCGGGGCGGCGGCACCTCGATGGGTAAGGCCTTCGACGTAACCGGCCGTATGGAAAGCCCGAATGCCACGGCGGCGGGCGGGCGCAACGATCTCGCCTTCCGGATCGAGGTCGGCGACAGCCAGATCGACGCGGCCGGAACCCTGCCCGGCGTGACCGAACTCGACGGCGCGATGCTGAATGTTCGCGCGCGGGGCGGCAATCTTGCGACGCCCTTCCTCCTGCTGGGCGTCGCCATCCCCGAAACGCGGCGCTTTGATCTGGGCGGCGAACTGCGGCCCGTGGGCAACGAATGGCGTATGACGAAGATCGCCGGAACTTTCGGGCAAAGCGACCTTTCCGGCAGCATGACGGTGCGCACCGGCGGCGAGCGGCTGTTCATCGCGGCGGACCTTGCCAGCCGCGCGCTCGATATCCTCGACGCCGGACCGTGGATCGGCATTTCGCCCGAGCGACTGGAGCGCATGGGCGGCAAGGGCGCAATCACCACGGAAGGCGGGCGCCCGCGCGTGCTGCCCAATGCACCGCTGAACGCCGAAGGACTCAATCGCTTCGATGCGCGCATCGGCTACCGCGCGACCGCCGTGCGCACGGGCACGATCCCCTTGCAGAATCTGGAGCTGAAACTGGCGCTCGACAACCGGCAGCTGGCGCTGACGCCCGTGAAATTCGATTTTGCCGGCGGCACGCTGACCGGGAACATCAACGTAAACGCACGCCAGTCGCCCGTGGTGACGCGCTATGACGTGAACCTCAGCCCCGTTCGCATCGCCGAGATGCTCCGCGGTTTCGGTGTGGAAAGCAGCGGAACGAACGGCGTGCTGAAAGGCCGCCTGAACCTTACGGGATACGGCGACGACATTCGCGAATCGCTGGGATCGGCGAACGGGCGTATCGCGGTGATCCTGCCGCAGGGCAATCTGTGGCTGCGCAACGCGGAGCTTCTGGAGCTCGACATCGGCGACTTCGTGGAAGCGGCGCTCGGCGACAAGCTGAAGGAACCCGCGCGCATCCGCTGCGGCCTGCTCGCCTTCACGGTGAAGGACGGCATCGGCCGCGCGGACCCCATCTTCATCGATACGCGCCGGAACGTGATCCGGGGCGGCGGCAGCATCAGCTTCAAGGACGAAAGCCTCGACCTCGCGCTGGAAGCGGACGCGAAGAACCCCAGCCTGTTTTCGGGCCAGTCGCCGGTGGGCGTGGGCGGCTGGTTCGCGGCGCCGACGATCAACCCCATCTCGGGCAAGCTGATCGGGCGCGTGGCGGCGGGCGCCGCTCTCGGCGCGCTGATCTCACCGCTTGCGGTGCTTGTCGCGTTCATCGACCTCGGCGACGAGGAGGATACGAACTGCGCTCCGGTGCTTGCCGGAGCGAGCGGTGCGGCGGTGCGCGCGGCGGACAAGGCGGCCGAGGACAAGTAGACGAATTAGTCGCGGAGGCGCCGGGAAACCTCGGGGAGCAGCGAAGTATCCCCCAGGGCGATGACGCTGCCGTCGCTCTCGCCGGTGAGGGGGCGGCCCTGCCAGTCCGTCATCGAGCCGCCCGCGCCGATGACGATGGGCGCGAGCGCGGCGAAATCGTGCAGCTTGAGGTTCGCCTCCACGACGAGGTCGATGTGGCCGGCGGCGACGAGGCCGTAGTTGTAGCAGTCTCCGCCGTAGACGAGCTGGCCGGAGGCCTCGGAAAGCGCCTCGAAACGCGCGCGCTGCGGCGCATCGAAATATTGCGGGCCGGACGACGCGATAAACGCCATCGACAGCGCCGGGCAGCGGCGCGTGGTTATGGCCGCGCCGTTCAGCGTGGTCGCCCGGCCCTCCGCGCCCGCCCAGCGATCGCGGCCGATCGGCTGATCGATGATGCCGAGCACGGGGCGGTTTTCCTCCAGCAGCGCGATCAGCGTGCCGAAAATCGGCCGCCCCGCGATGAAGCTGCGCGTGCCGTCGATCGGATCGAGCACCCAGACGCGCGCGGCGCCCGGATTGGAGACGCCGAACTCCTCGCCGATGATGCCGTCGCCGGGCCGCTCCGCCGCGATGAGCGTGCGCATCGCGGTTTCCGCCGCGCGGTCCGCGACGGTGACGGGCGAGGCGTCGCCCTTCGTTTCGACCTCGACGCGGGCGCGGAACCACGGGCGGATCGCTTCACCCGCGGCATCGGCAAGGCGGTGCGCGAAGGCAAGGTCGTCGGCGCGGCTCATGGTTCGCCTTTCCTTGCCTGCACCGCGCCGCTAGCGTGCGCAAAATTGTTCAGGGAATCATGCATGAAGCTCTACATGTCCTACACCTCCCCCTATGCGCGCAAGGTGCGTGTGTTCGCCCGCGAACTCGATCTTGAGGATGCCGTCGACGAGGTGCCGGTCAATCCGCTCGACGACCCCGACGATCTCGTCTCGGTGAACCCGGTCTCGAAGATCCCCGCGCTCATCACCGATGACGGGACGTCGGTGCACGACAGCCGCGTGATCCTGGCCTATCTGGCGAGCCTGAAAGACCCCGGCGATCTCTACCCCGCCCCCGGCGATCCCAAACGCTGGGCAGCCATGACGCTTGCCGCGCACATCGACGCCATTCTGGACGCCGCCGTCGCCTGGCGCATGGAGACGCAGCGCCAGCCGGGCGAACGCTCGATCTTCTGGCAGGGACGGTGGCGCGGAAAGATCGAGCGCGCGCTCGATGCGCTTCCCGCGATGCTGGATGCCGCGCCCGCCTATCGCCGCTACGCCGAAATGCTGTCGGTGATCGCGCTCGAATACATCGACTATCGCCATCCGGTGCTCGACTGGAAGCGTACCCGGCCGGCGCTGACGAAGCTCCACGACGAATGGGCCTCGCGGTCTTCAATGGTGGAAACACAGTTCCCGGCAACCTGAGGGACTGCGCGTGGTCGGGGAGAGAGGATTCGAACCTCCGGCCCCTGCCTCCCGAAGACAGTGCTCTACCAGGCTGAGCTACTCCCCGACGCGCAGGCGATGACCGCTGTGGGCAAGAGCCCTCGGGACAGCGGACGGCGGCTTATAGCGGCGAGGTTTGACCCCCGCAAGCCTCAGCTTCGCGCTGCCGACATCATATCGTCGACCAGCACGAATTTCTCGCGGGGGGCGCCGCCGCGCGCGCGCGCGACCTCGGCGGCGTCGATCTTCTGCCAATCCCGGAACGTGACGATGTCGATGCCCTTTTCGGCCGCGAGCGCATCCAGACCGGCGCGCCCGGCCTTGCCCGAAGATGTGACCTGTGACGCGATCAATTCCGAAATGGCGAAGCCGTCGGGCCGGTTCGTGCCGATCGTGCCCGTCGCGCCGCGCCGCGCCCAGCCGACGCAGTAGAGGCCGGGCGAGATGCGGCCTTCGTCGTTCACGAAACGCCCGCCGCGCTCGTCGTAGGGGACGCCCGCGATCGGCAGCGTGCGGTAGCCGATGCAGCTGACCACCATGCCGCAGGGGATATCGAGCATTTCGCCCGTCCCCTCGGCGCGGCCGTCGACGAGGCGGGTGCGTTCGAGGCGCAGCGCCTCGACCCGGCCCTCGCCCAGCACCGCGACGGGGCGCAGGAAGAAATCGAAGTGGACGCGGACGGGTTTTTCAAGGTCAGGACCGGCGGCGGCGAAACCGCGCAGCGCGGTAACGACCTTGCGGAGACCCGGCTCCAGCGCCTCGTCGTCTTCCACGGGCGGAAACGCAGCGGGATCGACGATGGGCGTCGCGCGCACAAGCTCGCCCATCTCGCCAACTTCCTTGGGCGTGAAGCTGACCTGATGCGGGCCGCGGCGGCCGACGATGCGGATGCACTTCACCTGCGACACGGCAAGCGCATCGACGGCGTGCTGCACGATGTCCGCGCCTTCGAACTCTTCGGGCAGCTTCGCGAGGATGCGCGCGCAATCGATCGCGACATTGCCGTTGCCGACGACGACGACCGCCTCGCTTTCCAGCGGCGGCGCGAGATCGGCGAAATCCGGATGACCGTTGTACCAGCCGACGAACGCGGCGGAGCCGAGAACGCCGGGGAGGTTTTCGCCCGGCACGCCGAGCGGACGATCGGTGGGCGCGCCGGTGGCGAGCACCACGGCATCATAGAGCCCGAGCAGGTCTTCGATCGCGATGCCGCCATCCCCCACCGGGACGTTTCCGGCGAAGCGGACATTGTCGGAAAGCGCTGTCTTTTCGTAGCGGCGCGAAACCGCCTTGATCGACTGGTGATCGGGCGCGACGCCCGCACGGATCAGCCCGAAGGGCGTCGGCAACCGATCGATGATATCGATGCGCACATCGCCGCCGTTCAGCTTCTGCGCGGCCTCTGCAGTATAATAACCGGCCGGACCCGAACCGACGATCGCGATCTGAAGCGTCATTAAGGTCTTCCCGCAAGCTGTTTTTTTCCGATGCTAAACCCGGCAGGCGCGATGTAAAGACGCTTTGAGTCGGGGGTCTCGCGTCGTGCTCGTCCTGTCGGGAATCGTCATCATCGTGCTGGGCTTCATGGTCCGGCTCAATCCGCTGCTCGTCGTGACGATCGCAGCGCTCGCCACGGGCATCGCCGCCGGACTCGATCCGGTCGCGGTGGTTTCCGCGTTCGGCAAGGCGTTCAACGACAACCGCTATGTGAGCGTGGTGTGGATCGTGCTGCCCGTGATCGGCCTTCTGGAGCGCTATGGATTGCAGCAGCGCGCGCGGACGCTGATCGCCGACCTGCGAGGCGCGACCGTGGGCCGCCTGCTGATCGTGTATCTGATCGCGCGCCAGATCGCCGCCGCGCTCGGCCTCACCTCGATCGCCGGACATGCGCAGACCGTGCGGCCGCTCGTCGCGCCGATGGCGGAGGCGGCGGCCGAAGCGCAGATGCAGACAGGGCGCACGGCCGACGAAGAGACGCGCGAAGAGGTGAAGGCGATGGCGGCGGCGACCGACAATGTCGGGCTGTTTTTCGGCGAGGACATCTTCATCGCAATCGCCTCGATCCTTCTCATCAAGAGCACGTTCGAAACCTACGGCATCACGCTGGCGCCGATCGAACTTTCGGTGTGGGCGATCCCCACCGCGATCGCGGCGCTGCTGATCCACGGCGCGCGGCTGATGCTGCTCGACCGGCGACTGGGCGCGCGATGATCGGGCTTCCCGCACTCTACACGTTTGCCGGGCTGGTGTTCGCCGCCTTCGCATTGGGAAGCCTGCGCGACCGCAGCAACGCCAGGCGGCTGGGCAATGCCGCATTCTGGGGCCTGCTGTCGCTGAGCTTCCTTGCGGGCGACCGGCTCGGCGATCTGGGCAACGGCGTGCTGGTGCTGTGCCTCGTGGGGCTCGCGGGCGCAGGCGCGCTCGGCAGCGGCACGCCGAAGACGACGAGCCCGGAAGAGCGGACTGCGCTTTCGGCAAGACTCGGCAACCGGCTGTTTTTGCCTGCGCTCATCATCCCGGTGACTGCGCTTGTCGGCACGCTTGCGTTCAAGGCGATCAGCGTGGGCGGCGCGCCGCTGTTCGATCCCCGGCAGGTGACGCTGCTGTCGCTCGGCATCGGCGTCGTGCTCGCGCTTGCCGTCTCGATGCTCTGGCTGCGGCCGCCGCCGCTCGCGCCGATCGAGGAAGGGCGGCGGCTGATCGATTCGGTGGGCTGGGCGGCGGTGCTGCCGCAGATGCTCGCCTCGCTCGGCGCGGTCTTCGCGCTTGCGGGCGTGGGCGACGTGGTGGGAGAGATCGCCGGCGCGATCATCCCCGAGGGCAACCGCTTCGCCGCCGTCGCCGTGTTCGCACTGGGCATGGCGGGGTTCACGATGGTGATGGGAAACGCCTTCGCCGCCTTCCCGGTGATGGCGGCGGCGATCGGCGTGCCGGTGCTGATCGTGGGCATGGGCGGCGATGCGGCGGTGATCGGCGCGGTCGGGATGCTCGCGGGGTTCTGCGGCACGCTGATGACGCCGATGGCGGCGAACTTCAACATCGTGCCCGCCGCGCTGCTTGAACTGAAGAACCGGAACGGCGTGATCCGCGCGCAGATCGCCACCGCGCTGCCGCTGCTCGCCGTGAACCTCGTCATCATCTATATCTTCGCGTTCCGATGACGCGGAAGGACGACACATGAAAGCACTGCTTCCCCTCGCCTGCCTGCTCGCAGGGTTCGCGCCGCTCGGCTCGCAGGCGGTGATCGACGCCTCCCGGCCCGAAGAGTGGCGGGCGCTCGCGCCTGAAAACACGCTCTACATGGAGGTGGGCGGGAATACGGTCGTGTTCGAACTCGCACCCGAACTGGCGCCCAGAACCGTGGGCAACATCCGCACGCTGGTGCGCGAGCGCTATTTCGACGGGCTGAGCATCAATCGCGTTCAGGACAATTATGTCGTGCAGTGGGGCGACCCTGACGCGGAGAACCCCGCCGCGCAGCGCAGGCAGGGCATCCCCGCGACGCTCTCGCCCGAGTTCGGCGTGCCCGCAGCGGGCATCGCCTTCACGCCTATCCCCGGCCCGGACGGGTTCGGCGAGCCCGGATTCGTGAACGGCTTCGCGGCGACCCGGAAGAACGGCGCGGTGTGGGCGACGCACTGCTACGCCGCACTCGGCGTCGGGCGCGCCGAGGCGGCGGACAGCGGCAACGGGGCAGAACTCTATGTCGTGATCGGCCACGCGCCCCGGCACCTGGACCGCAACGTCACCATCACCGGGCGCGTGATTTCCGGCAGCGAGCATCTTTCCAGCCTGAAGCGCGGCACGGGCGCGCTCGGCTTCTACGAAACCGCCGCAGAGCGCGTGCCGATTACGCGCATCCGGCTGGGCAGCGACGTTCCCGAAGGCGAACGCCTGTCTGTCGAGATCATGCGGACCGACAGCGCTTCGTTCCGCGCCTTTGTGGACGCGCGCGCGCACCGCACGCGCGACGGCTGGTTCGACAGCGATTCGGGCTTCATCGACATCTGCAACGTGCGCGTGCCGCAGCGGATGCCGTCGCGGCCTTAACCTGGGACGATCATCATGAGCGTTTGCGAGGATTGCGTTGTGCGCGACCGATCGCTCTGCGGCGCGCTCGACAAGACCGCGCTCGCCGAGATGGCGCGCATCGGCCGCAGACGCACGCTTGCCGCCGGGGAGTCGCTCCAGTTCGAGGGCGACGATAATATCCTGTGCGCAAACGTGCTGGACGGCGTGCTGAAGCTGAGCTCGCTCACCGCTTCGGGCGGCGCGCAAACCGTGGGTCTCCTTTACCCCGCCGATTTCATCGGGCGCCCTTATGCCGACACCGTCGACCACGACATCACCGCGCTGACCAGGGCCGAGGTATGCATCTTCCCGCGCGCACCGTTCGAGCGCATGCTTGCGCAGAACGCTGCGCTGGAGCGGCAGCTTCTGAGGCGCACGCTGAGCGAGCTTGAACGCAGCCGGCGCTGGTTGCTGTTCGTGGGCCGCAAGAGCGCGGGCGCGCGGCTCGCGGGGCTGCTGATCGACATCGCGCGGCGCATGGCACAGACGGGTTGCGGCACCGATTTCGGCATCGGACAGCTGATCCAGCTGCCGCTCACACGCACCGAGATGGCGGACGTTGCGGGGCTTACCATCGAGACGGTGAGCCGCGAACTCGGCAAGCTGAAGGACGCGGGCGCGATCGCCACCGAGGGACGCCGCGGCCTGCGCATTCTGAAACCGACTGCGCTGCAGGCGATCATGGACAGCGAATAGGCGCCTATTCGGACTCTTTGCGATAGGTGAGGCGCCCGTCGCCGCGCAGCATCACCAGATCATCGCCTTCGATGACGAGCGGTTGATCCTTGAACGGCGGCTGGCCGAGGCTGTTGGGGACGAGGCGGAAGCTGAGATCGTTGGCGCGGGCGAGATCGACCGGGAACGGGGCCGAGACGAAATCGAAGACGCCGAGGCCGAGGCGCAGCGCCGTGACCTGCGTGCCTTCGGGCAGGTTCGGGATATAGCCGTAGGACTGGGTGTAGCCATCCATCTCGGTGCCGTCCGCCAGCATGAGGACGACATCCACCGGCCAGCCCATCGGCGTGCCGTCCGGCGCCGTCACCTGGACGCGGAGCGGCATTTCGGGATTGCGCGCGGCGGAGACGGGGACGAATTCGGGCGGCTTCCATTCCGGCTCGGTGGTGAGCAGGATGCGGTTGCCGTTTCGCACCCAGCGGCCCTCGCCCGCCTCGTCGAGCGCGCCGTAGGTGAGGCCGTAGCGGAAGCGGCCGTCGGCAGTGAGTTCGAGCCCCGAGGCGGCCTCGCGGACACCTTCGAGGCGGTAGACACCCTCGACGCCGGCGAGCGCGGGGGTCGCTGCAACCATCAACAGGAGGGCCAGCCGGAACCACAGCGCAAGGCCGGAGCATCGCATCCCGAAAAATCCATATTGGGCCCAAGTGTTCATGCCGCGCGCGAATCAGCCCGAAGGAATGTAAAAACAATGCTTGCACGGGACCGTGCAGGGGTCAAAAACAGAAAAAAGCCGGTGCATTCCGGCATGTCGGGGTGTCATGTTCGATACGCATGGCCGCATCAAATGCGGCACGATTTCCGTGCCCGATTTCCAGGGATCATTGTCGGACTGGACGGGGCTGCTCGGCTATGACTGCGTGGAGACCGGCAAGGTGC
The DNA here is from genome assembly GCF_014199685.1 of Sphingosinicella soli. GTDB lineage: Bacteria > Pseudomonadota > Alphaproteobacteria > Sphingomonadales > Sphingomonadaceae > Sphingosinicella > Sphingosinicella soli. Next base: position 12,377 of record NZ_JACHNZ010000004.1, read on the forward strand.
CGATCGAGCTGGCGAACGGCTGGGGGGCGCTGAAGACACTGGGCGCGCGCACCGCCTTGCTGGCGCCGCCGGGCGGCGGCGACACCGCCTTCATCCGCATCGTGGAACAGCCCGCCGTGCTCGCCTACCTGCCGATGCGGACATTCGGCTGGGTCGGCTACGAGCTTACGATCCGCGACGTGCCTTCGCTCCACGACCGCCTGCGCGGAAGCAGCATCCGCATCCTGACGCCCCCCGAACGCACGCCCGACGGTGCGGGCTGGACACCGATCGAGGCCACCGGACGCGCAGGCGAGGTGCTGTTCTTCAACGCCGTGACCGAAACGCTGCGCGATCTGGAATTTCCGCGCGCTGTGGCGGAAGTCGACCGGATCATGGTCGCCATGCTCGCCGCCGCCGACCGCGCCGCCGCCGTGCGCTTTCATATCGATGCGCTCGGCTTTTCCGAGGGCGGCACATTCCGCCTGCCCTACCCCATCATCAACACCGCATTCGGACTGCACCCGGACACCGAAAGCGAAGCGACGGTCATCAGCGTGGGATCCATGCCGGTGTGCGAGATCGACCAGTTCCCGCCCGGAACCACGCAGCGCAAGCAGCTGCTCGGCTATCTGCCGCCCGGCAACGCGCTTGTGAGTTTCGCGGTCCGTTCGCTCGATGCCGTCCGCGCGCCGCTGATCGCACCGCCCGAAACCCTGGACGGGCCGCTTTATGCGGGGCGCCGAACCGCCTGCACACGCGGCGCGGCGGGGGAACTGATCGAACTGATCGAAGTCGGGGACGGCGCAGGCTGATGGACGCCGGACCTTCGGTCGCCGAGCGCATACGCCGGTCGCGGCGCCGTTTCCAGACCGAGTCGGAAGACGCGCTGCGCTTCCTCGGCCGCCTGCACAACGCGCGCATGATGGGCGCGGTCACGCCCAGCGGGCCTGCCCTTGCAAGGCGCATCGTTGCGGGCATCGATCCGGCGCGCGGCGCGGTGCTGGAGGTCGGCGCGGGAACCGGGGTCTTCACCGCCGCGCTGCTCGCGCGCGGCGTGAAGCCCGAAGCGCTGACCGCAGTGGAGGCCGACCCCGTGTTCGCATCGCTGCTGCGAACGCGGTTTCCGGGCGTCGAGATCGTGGAGGGCCGCGCGGAAGATGTGCTCGGCGCAGGCGGCGGGCTCGCGCAACGGCAGTATGCCGACGCCGTCAGCGGCCTGCCGCTTCTCAATTTCCCGTCGGCGCTGCGGCGGCGCATCCTGGAAGCGATCTTCGCGCGGCTTGCGCAGGACGGCGCGCTCTACCAGTTCACCTATGGGCCGCGCGCGCCGCTGGGGCGCGGCACGCTCGCCGCGCTGGGCCTCGTCGCGGAACCGGCCGGGCGCGTATGGCGAAACCTGCCGCCCGCGACGGTGTACCGGATCCGGTGTCAGACCTGAGTGTCTTGCACGATCAAGACAGCGCGCTAGACTTCCCCTTATGGCACAGCCGATCCGCTTCGACATTCCGCACCGCCTCGGCAGGGCGGAAGCACGCCGCCGCATGGACGGCGGACTGGACGACCTTGACCGCGCGATGCCCTTCGCGTCGCGCATCGACAAGACCTGGCAGGAAGACCGGCTGGTGGTCGAGGTCACGGCGATGGGGCAGGTGACGACGGCGCATCTCGATGTCGGCGACGACCATGTGCACGTCGCGCTGGCGCTGCCCGGCCTTCTGGGCATGTTCGGCGAGAAGATCGCCGGTTTCTTCCGCAAGCGCACGACCGAACTGCTGGAAGACAAAAGCAAACGCTGAAGCCGACCATCGCACACGGCTTGCGAAGCGCGGCGCGGGAAGGCAAGAGGCAAGCTCTTGTTTCCGGGAAAGGTCGCGTATGTCAGGACGTTCGCTGTTGCATGGAAGCTGCGCCATCGCCGCAATCGTTGTGGCGGCCGCGCCCGCAATGGCACAGGACGAGGCGGCGAAGGCCGCGCTGCCCGCGATCGCGGTGACGGCGCAGCTTCGGCCGCAGCCCGTCGAAGCGGTGCCGCTTGCCGTTTCGGCGCTGCTTTCGGGCGAGATCGAGGCGCGCGGGATCGATGATCCGCTGGATGCCGTGCGCGGCATCCCGAACACGGTGGCGGCGCATGTGCCCGGCTTCGGCAGCGATAACGACTATGTGATCCGTGGCCGCAGCGGCGTCGGCACGATCATCGACGGCATTTACGTGGGACGCGGCGCGGCCACGAATTACGGCTTCTTCGACATCGACCGCATCGAGGTGCTGCGCGGTCCGCAGAGCGCGCTTTACGGCCGCGACACGAGCGGCGGCGTGCTCCACATCGTGAACCGCATACCCGGCGACCGGACGAGCGGCTATCTCGACGGCGCCTACGGCCGCTTCGGCACATACCAGTTCCGCGCCGCGCTCGATGTGCCGGTGGGCGAGCGTTTCTCGCTCGGCCTTTCGGGGTATTGGCGGGATTCGAACGGCTATGTGCGGAACGCGACGACCGGCGACCGGCTGAACGAGGACGACGGCTGGGGCCTGCGCGCCGCCGCGCACGCGAAACTCTCCGACACGCTGACGTGGACGGGATCGATCGCGCGGATGGAGAGCACGTCGCTCTACGCGCCCGATTTCGAATGCGACCCCGCCGCGCCTGCCGACTGCAAGGGCCGCTTTGCCTCCACCGGCTATGCCGAAACGGTCGGCCCGAACCACTTCGGACCGCTCGGCGTGAGCGGGCGCAAGGCGAGCTTCGGGTTCGGCAATGCGGCGAAGACCTATCTTGCGACCTCGCGCATCGCGTGGGCACCGAGCGAGGCCGTTACCCTTGAAGCGATCACCGGCTATGTCGATACCAAGCGGCAGTACGGCATCGACCTTCGCGACGGCCGCGACGCGCCGACGATCGCAGACCCCGTGCCCGCAGCGCGCGGCGATGTGTACGGCGGCTACACGATCCTGGGCGATACGCATTTCAAGCAGTTCTCGCAGGAGCTGCGCCTGAGCGGCGCGCTGGCGGGCGGCTTCGTGAATTATGTCGCGGGCGTGTCCTACGCCGAGGAAGACGGCGACAGCGACCTTGCCGACATCTTCACGCCGGGCACCGGCATCGCGAGCCTCGTCGCCGACCGGCGCGTGACGACCGAGACGAAATCCAAATCCGCCTACGCGCAGATCGATGTGAACGCGACCGAGGCGCTGACGCTGACCGCAGGGCTTCGCTACAGCGACGAGGATTTGCGTTTCGGCCTTGCCGACAACCGCGCGGGATGCGCCGCGCTTCCGGGCGGCTGCCTGGAAGATGCGCTCGTGACTGCGGGCGTTCCGGCGAAGATCAGCGACAGCTTCTGGTCGCCGCGCTTCGCCGCCGCGTTCAAGGTTGCCGAAAACGCCACGCTGTTCGCGTCGGCCGCGCGCGGCTATCGCTCGGCGGGATGGAATGATCGCAGTACGGCCGCCGCGACAATCCGCCCTTATACGGCGGAAACGATCTGGAGTTACGAGGCCGGGCTGAAATCCACATGGTTCGAGCGGCGGGTCGCCGTCGATCTGACCGCCTTTTACGTGGACGGCAACAGCGCCCAGGTTCCCTCCGCTGATTCCTGGCCCGGCGGTTTCATGTTGTTCGAAACCTTCAACGCTCCCGGCTTCAAGAACAAAGGTATGGAACTTGAAGTCAGAGCCACCCCCTTCACCGGCGTAACTGTGCAGGCAGGCGCGGGTTGGCAGGATGCAAAATACAAAACAAACGATGATATGCGTTCACAGCAGGACGCCTGCCGACTGGCTCTTGCGTTTGGTTCCGTTGCCGGTTGGGATACCGATCCGCCTAATCCATGGTGTGGCTACGGCTTCGTGACGACGACAGGCGACATTGCGAAGCCCATGCGGACGCCCAGATGGACATTTTCGGCGGGCGCATCGTGGGACATCTGGCTACCGCCGGCGTCAGGTTCAATCGTGACGCCATCCGTGAACGTGACGTACCGATCGTCCATGGAAACAGATTCGGCGAATTATTCCTTGTACACGGGCAGCGTGACCAGTTCAGCGGGCACCGTCTATCCCGCCAATCCCTACGACGGCGACTTCATCGCCGGATCGCGGTCCAAATCGCAGCTTCTGGTGAACGCCGGGATCGCGCTGCGCACCGACGACAATTTCTGGCGGGTGAGCCTTGAGTGCGAGAACTGCCTGAACGAAACGACGGTCGATGCGTCGCTCGGCAACGTCTCGTGGCTGAACACGCCGCGCGTCTGGATGCTTCGCGCGCGCCGCCAGTTCTGACGAATCGCGCACCTTGACTTCCCCATGTCACATATTCGGGACAAGGGTGCCCGCGACATCTTGAGGGGATCCCATGCGCGCTTTCGTCACCGCACTGCTGCTTGCCGCCGCCACACCCGCAATCGCCGCGGACATGCCCAAGAACGTGATCGTGATGATCGCCGACGGCGCGGGCCACAACACGCTCGCCGCCACGCGCTTCTGGACCGGGCGGCCGCTCGCCATGGACACCGGCCCATGGCTGCGCGCATCGATGGCGACCTACGGCCTGCGGCCGGAACGCAAGGTGCCCGAAGGCGGCGACCCCTACGCGCAGGACCCCGACGCCGTCTATGACCCCGCAAAGGCATGGGACACGCGGCCCGTGAAGGGCATGGCGAAGAAGGCCGGGAGCACCTATCCGGCGCTGTTCGCCGGATATGAGTGGCACCGCCGCTCCGCCCCCGACAGCGCCAACACCATGTCGGCGATGATGACGGGCGTGCGCACCTTCGACGGCGCGATCGACGTGGACGGCGCGGAAAAGCCCGTGCTGTCGGTCGCCGAGGCCGCGAAGGCGGCAGGCAAGATGACCGGCGCCATTTCGAGCGTGCCGTTCAACCACGCGACCCCCGCAGCGGGCGGCGGCGCGCACAATCCCGACCGGGACGACTATCACGGTCTCGCCCGCGAGATGTTCGGCGGAACGCTGGACGTGATCGGCGGCGGCGGCAACCCGGACTATGACCAGGACGGCAAGCCGATCACCGACGAGCACGCGGAAATCCGCTTCAAGTGGATACCGCCCGAGCTGTGGACGGAACTGAAAGGCGCGAATTCGCGCTGGAACCTTGTCGAGACGGCCGGCGACATCCGCGCGCTTGCCGAGGGCAAGGCGACGTCTGCAAAACCGCTGGCGATGATCGCGGCGGTGAACCCGACATTGCAGGCGGGGCGCGCCTATCCGTCAAACATCGCGCGCGGCACGGCGGATCCCGGCGCGGTGCCGCTGACGCCCGGCATGGTGACGCTCGACGAGATGGCGATCGCGGCGCTGAAGCACGTGGGCACCGACCGCGACGGCTTCTTCATGACGATCGAGGGCGGCGCAGTCGACTGGGCGATGCACGCCAACGACTTCCCGCGCATGATCGAGGAATACATGGCGTTCGACGACGCCGTGCGCGCGGTGGTCGCGTGGATCGAGAGCCCGGAAAGCGCCGCGAGCTGGGACGACACGCTGCTCGTCGTCACCGCCGACCACGATCATCTGCTGTACGGCCCCGATCTCGACGAACCGTTCCAGCGCGTGACCAACAACGGCGCAGGCAAGCTGCCGGGCTATTCCTGGGCGTGGGATTCGCACTCCAACCAGCTCGTGCCCTTCTTCGCGCGCGGCAAGGGCGCGGAACGGCTCATGGCCGAAGCCGACCAGATCGATGCCCATACGGACGAAAAGGGCCGGAAATTCGGCTACGGACGCTATCTGACGCAGCCCGAACTCGGCGCGTTCCTGATGAAGACGCAGGAGAAGTAAGGGGAGTTGATGGTGGGCGCGGCAAGGATTGAACTTGCGACCCCTGCGATGTCAACACAGTGCTCTACCACTGAGCTACGCGCCCACGCGGCGTGCCTTCTAGGCGAGCGCCGGGCACTGCGCAAGCCGGTTATTCGCGTTCGAAGATACGGTCGATTTCGGCGACGAGATCGCGCAGGTGGAACGGTTTCGAGAGCACCTTGGCATCGCTCGGCGCGCCCGAGCCTCGGCTGAGCGCGACGGCGGCAAACCCGGTGATGAACATGACGCGCATCGACGGCGCAAGCTGCGCGGCGCGCTGGGCGAGTTCGATGCCGTCCATTTCCGGCATGACGATGTCGGTGAGCAGAAGGCCGAAGCCGCCCGTCGCGATGTGCGGCAGCGCCGCCGTGCCGCGATCGACCGCAACCACTTCGTAGCCCGCGCGGGAAATCGCGCGTTCCAGGAAAAGACGCATCGAGTCGTCATCTTCCGCGAGCAGGATGCGGCCTGTGATGCGGCCTTCGGGTTGTGTCGTCATGATCGTGTCCGCCGCTTTCTAAGCGCGAGGACTTAACATTTCCTCTCGTGGACTTGCCAGCCCGAAACCGGTTCGCGCGCGCCTCTTTTGCTTTCGTTTCGCAGGGGATAGAATGCCCGCGATGCCGCACATTCCAGATCGATGCCGTTGAACGCCGAGCCTTCGGCTTCATCCGTGACGCCCGGCCACTTCGTTTCGGGTGCGCGCGGCGCGCCCGCGCCGCTCGTGCTCGCCTCTCCGCACAGCGGCCGCGCGTATCCGCCCGGGTTCGTTTCCGCCTCCGCGCTGGATATCGGCGGGCTGCGGCGCGCGGAAGATGCGTATGTCGATGAACTGCTGACCCCGGCGGCCGAAACGGGCGCGCCGATGATTACGGCGCGCTGGGCGCGCGCCTATATCGATCTGAACCGCGACCCGCAGGAAATCGACCTTTCCATGCTGAGCGACCCGGCGGCGATCGGCCCGGTGAAAACCACCGAGCGCGTGCGCTCCGGCCTCGGCGTGGTGCCCAGGCTGACCGGGCCGGGCCTTCACATCTATCGAAACCGGATCAGCAGCGCGGCGGTGCTGCAGCGAATCGCCGCCGTGCACGCGCCCTATCACCAGCGGCTTGCGGCGCTCGTGGAGGAGGCTGCGGCGTGCCACGGCTATGCGCTGCTGATCGACGGCCATTCGATGCCGCCGCTGTCGCTGCCCGCGCGCCAGCGGCCGCAGATCGTGATCGGGGACGCGGGCGGCACCTCCGCGCCCGAATCGGTCGTGCGATGGGTGGAAGCGCATTTCCGGCGCGCGGGCCTGCGCGTCGCGCGCAACACGCCCTACGCGGGCGGGTACACGACCCGGTTCCACGGCGCGCCCGTGCGGAACCGATTCGCGATCCAGATCGAAATCGACCGCACGCTTTACATGAACCCCGAGACGCTGGAACGACACGCCGGATTCAGCTTCGTCGCGGAAACGCTGAAGAGCCTGGTGAGCGGATTGCTCGTCCAGCTTCCGCAAATGTTCGGAAGACCGCAGGCAATCGCGGCCGAATAAGCCCCTGAAAGAAAAAAGGTCACTTCGACGATGTCGAAGTGACCAGGGTTCAGGGAGGACGTGGCATCATCCAAAGGACGATGCAACGTGGGCGTGCCGCGCAAAAGGGGGGGAACGCAGCGCCGCCTGAAAGCAAGATGGGCCGGAATTATGAAGTTTTCAAGCGTCTGGCCGATTTTTTCGCAAAAAAGGCAACATTCTGGCCAAAACGTCGTCGCGATCGGGGAAATGATGCTTGAGCGCGCCGAGCACATGCAGAACCACGAGCACGATCGCGAGCAGCGCGGCGAGGCCGTGCAGATCGTGGAAGAAGCCGCGCCCGGCCTTGCCCAGCGGCGAATCGGGAAGCGCGATGAGATTGAACCAGACGAGCGGCCGCTCTGGACTTGCGGCGAACGCCCAGCCGCTGAGCGGGATCGCGAGCAGCAGGACATAGAAGCCGATGTGAGTCGCGGGGGCGAGCGCGATCTCCCACCCCTTCATGTGCGCGGGCAGGAGCAGGAAGCCCTCCTTCAGCCGCAGACCAAGACGCCACAGCGTGAGCACAAGGACGGTGATGCCGATCGATTTGTGAATGCCCATGATCGCGCCGCGCTCGGCGCCTTCAAGGCCTTCGGCGTACAGCGCGCCGGTGATGTTGCCGAGAACCAGAACGGCGATCAGCCAATGAAGCGTGATCGCCGTTCGTGAATAGCTGCTGTGAACGGTCGCCATATGTGCCCTCCCCGCATTGCCTGAACGCGCGGAAGTCTAGGGCGAATCCCTGGCAGCGCAAGACCGCGCTCAGGCGTCCGCGCGCTCCGCCGCGACCTTCGCCGCGCCCTGCGAGAACAGGTCGGTGACGTAGGACAGCGAGAAGAGGTGCGCGTACATCAGCGGCATCATGCCGTTCTGGATGAGCTTGCGCGCCTGATCGCCGCGCAGATCGCGGATCTTGTCCTGCGAGATCATCTTGAAGCCCCGGTAGATCGCGGGCTGCGCCATGCCGTCCATCTGGATGGACACCTCGCCGTCCATCAGGAACTCGCCCTTTTCGAGCTCCTGCACGAACGCCTGCGTCTTGCGCATCGAGTTTTCGAACTGCTCGCAGAATTCGAGGACGTTCTTCACGACGTCGCTTGCCTCGCCGTCCTTGAACAGCGCCTCGCCTTCATCGGCGCCGAGATCCTCGGAGGTCTCGTCGAAGCAGAGCGTCAACTCCTCCGACTGCGGATTGATGCGCGCGAGCAGGAAGGGATAGCGGCGCACATAGGCAGGCACGTAGGTGCCGGCGCGCCAGTTGCCGCCTTCGTCGACGAACAGGTTCTGGCCTTCGCTGAGCGAGGTGAGCGCAAGCGGCACGGGCGTCTGACCCGCCGCGAACACGATCGGATAATGCCGCTGCACGAGGTGAAATTCATCGACCGTGATCGGGATGGCATGCAAGCCCCGCGCAAACGGCGCGCCCGTGCGGGATTTCAGCCCGAGCGTGGAATGCTGGGACGAGGAAAGCGGCGTGAGCGTATTGTAAAGCGGCGGCAACTGAGCGGCTTGCGGATTGGTGGCCATTGTGTTCCTTCGGGCGCGGGCGTGGAGTTGAATTTCGGCGGATCGTTTAGGCGGTCTGCCGCTTCGCGGCAAGTCAAGAGCAGGAACGGAAAAGCACCGCTACGATGGATTCTCCAAGCCTCATCGAACACGATACGGGACAGGACGCCCGCGAGATCATGCTTGTCGATCCCTCCGGTTTCGAAGCCTGGTGGGACGCGCTGCCGGCGCGCGCGCGCGCCGCTGTCGAGGCCGCGCAGTTCAAGGGCGCGGCGGGCACAAGGGTGATCCTGTACGGCGCCGACCCGGAAAGCTGGAGCGCCGCGTTCGGCGCGCCTGCAACGCTCGAACCCTGGGATCTTGCAGGCGCGGTAAAAGCGCTGCCTGCGGGACGGTACAGGCTTGCGGGCCGCGAGCCGGGCGCGGCGGCGCTCGGCTGGATACTCGCCCACTATACGTACACGCGCTACCAGTCCGCGCCGAAGCCCGTGGAGCCGCGCGTGCTTCTGGTGCCGAAGTCGGTCGATATCGCGGCGCTCCAGCAGCTTGCAGGCGCGCAGAGCCTCGTGCGCGACCTTGTCAACACACCCGCCGAAGACATGGGCCCCGAAGCGCTGGACGCCGCAGTGCGCGACGTCGCGCGGCACCACGGCGCCGAGGTGAAGACGATCACCGGCGACGCGTTGCTGGCGGCGAACTTGCCGACAATTCACGCCGTCGGCCGCGCCGCGGCGGCGGGCCGCGAACCCCGGCTGATCGACATGGCATGGGGCCGCAAGGGCGACCCGAAGCTGACCATCATCGGCAAAGGCGTGTGCTTCGATTCCGGCGGGCTCGACATCAAGACCTCGGGCAGCATGCTGCTGATGAAGAAAGACATGGGCGGCGCGGCGCACGCGCTCGCGCTTGCCGGGCTGGTGATGGGCGCGAAGCTGCGCGTGCGGCTGCGGCTGCTGATCCCGGCCGTGGAAAACGCCATCGACGGCAGCGCCTTCCGGCCCGGCGACATCATCAGGACGCGCAAGGGCACCACGGTCGAGATCGGCAACACCGATGCCGAGGGGCGGCTCGTGCTGTGTGACGCGCTCACGCTGGCGGGAGAGGACAACCCGGACCTTGTTCTCGACTTCGCGACACTCACCGGCGCGGCGCGCGTCGCGCTCGGGCCCGACCTTCCCGCGCTGTTCGCCAACGACGATGCCCTCGCCGAACGGCTGCTGGACGCGGCGAAGGCGAGTGGTGATCCGCTGTGGCGCATGCCGCTGTGGAAACCTTATGCGGACATGCTGAAATCGGATATCGCCGACATCAACAACAGCGCCTCCGGGGGCTTTGCGGGGGCGATCACCGCCGCGCTTTACCTTGAAAAGTTCGTCGATCCCAAGACACCCTGGGCGCACCTTGATACCTTCGCGTGGATGCCGACGGCAAAACCGGGCCGCCCGAAAGGCGGCGAAGCGCTAGGCCTGAGGGCGTTTTGGGCGTATGTAGAGAGACGCTACGGTAATCATCGCAATGAATGAACGCTTCGGCGGGTTAACCCAAAATATAAACACATCATTAACTCCAGTTAAAATATGGTGACCCGAAACAAGATAACGGGTGAAACAACCATGTCTCTCTCAGGCCTAGACGACCGGATCGACGCGCTGCTCAGCCCCTGGATGCGGACTGTGATTGCCTATGTGCAATCGAACCGTCCCGATCTCACGAACCGGCAGATGGCGCTGCTTCTGGTTGTCTATCTGACCCAGGGACCGCACACCGTGCGCGGGCTCGCGGCCAAGCTGAGGGTTTCGAAACCCGTCATCACGCGGGCACTCAACACGCTCGGCGCGTTCGGCTATATCCGCCGCCAGAAGGACGAGAGCGACCTGCGCAACATCTTCGTGGAGCGGACGGCGCAGGGCCATGAATTTCTCGAGACCTTCGCGGAAATGATCGAGACGACGCAGGGCCATGCCAACCGCAACACCGAACGCGAAGACCGCGCCTACCTCTAGCGCCCGGCGCCCCGACCCGCGCACGCATGCGTGGCGGGATGATCTTGCCGATGCGGCGCTCGAGGGCGTGGTCGACGCGCCGCGCTTCGCGGTTCCTGTTCGGCACCGGCTGACCGCGCCGCAAGCGCCCATCCGCAAGGCGCCGGACGCAGACGCCGTCGCGGTGAGCGAACTTCTTTCGGGCGAGGCCTTCGACGTGCTCGATGTGTCGGGCGGCGTCGCGTGGGGCTACAGCGTTCACGACCATTATGTCGGCTATGTCGATGCCGCGCTGCTCGCGGACGCCGGAGAGACGCCGACGCACCGGATCGCCGCGCCGACCGCACTGATCTTCGCAAGGCCCGACATCAAATCCACCGTGCTCGGCGCACTGCCGATGGGCGCGCTGATCGGCGCTGCGGAGCATGACGAGAAATTCGCGGCGGCCGCGGGCGGCTATGTTCACAGGCGGCACATCGCCGCGATCGACGACCACGCCGCCGATCCGGCGGCGGTCGCCGAACTGTTCCTCGGCACGCCGTACAAGTGGGGCGGCCGCACGCGCGGCGGGATCGATTGTTCGGGCCTTGTGCAGATCGCGCTTGGCGCCTGCGGGATCGATTGCCCCCGCGACAGCGACATGCAGGCAGCGCTGGGGCGCGAGGTCGAAGATCGGCGCTACCGGCGCGGCGACCTGGTGTTCTTCCCCGGCCATGTCGGCTTCATGCACGACGAGACGCGGCTGCTGCATGCCAATGCGTTTTTCATGTCGACGGTGATCGAGCCGCTCGACGACGTGGTGGGGCGCTTGCTGCCGCAGTACGACGAGCCGGTGACGGCGGTGCGGCGGCTATAGCTCGCCGCGTTCCCGGCGGATCGCGCGCCACTTGACGACATTGGCGTTGTGCTCGGCAAGCGTGCGCGCGAACACGTGGCCGCCGGTGCCGTCCGCCACGAAATAGAGCGCATCGGTGGTTTCCGGATCGAGCACGGCCTCGATCGACGCGCGGCCCGGATTGGCGATCGGCCCCGTGGGCAAGCCCGCCTTCGCATAGGTGTTGTAGCCGTTGTCGGCGCGCAGCTCCGACTGGCGAATCCGGCGGCCGAGCGGCTTCCCCTTGGTGATCGGGTAGATCACCGTGGGATCGGCCTGCAGCATCATGCCGATGCGCAGCCGGTTCGAATAGACGCCCGCGATCGTGCGGCGTTCCTCAGCCTTCGCGGTTTCCTTCTCGACGATGGCGGCCAGGTTCACGGCCTCCTCCGGCGTTTTCACGACCGCCGAGGACTTGCGCGTCGCCCAGAGTTCCGCGAGCGTCTTCGTCATCGCGTCTTCCATGCGCTTCAGCACCGCCGCGCGCGGCTCGCCGCGCTCGAAGCTGTAGCCGCCGGGCAAGACGGCGCCTTCCGCAGGAACGTCGACCTCTCCCGTCAGCAGTTCCTCCGCCATCAGCTTTTCGTGAACGAGGATCGACGGCAGGCCCTCGGGTATCACGAGGAGGCGCTGCAACGGCTCGCCTTCCTGAAGGATGCGGAGGATCGACGCCGCGCTGCTGCCCGCCGGAACCGAGAACTCTCCCGCCTTGATCGGTGCGCCGGAACCCAGAACGCGCGCCATCAGCCGGAACGCATCGGACGAGCGGATCATGCCCGCATCTTCAAGCCGGACAGCCATGGCGGAAAGCGACGCGCCGCGCGGCACGATGATGTCCGTATCCGCCGCGAGCGGACCCTTGGCGGTCCACTGGAACGCGAGCACGGCAGCAGCCGCCAGCGCCGCGACGACGATGGCGACCAGCAGTTTCTTCATACGCTCAGAGCGCCTTGACGATCAGCGAGGCGTTGGTGCCGCCGAAGCCGAAGCTGTTGTTGAGCGCGGCCTTGATCTTCCGCTTGCGCGCCACGAGCGGCACGAGATCGACACCCGCGCAGCCGTCGCTGGGGTTTTCGAGATTGATCGTCGGCGGCGCAACCTGATCGCGGATGGCGAGCAGGCAGAAGATCGTCTCGACCGCGCCTGCGCCGCCGAGCAAGTGCCCGATCGCGCTTTTGGTGGAGGACATCGAAACCGTATCCATCGCGCTGCCGAACAGGCGGCGGACGGCGCCAAGCTCGATCTCGTCGCCGAGCGGCGTCGAGGTGCCGTGGGCGTTGACGTAATCGATGTCTTCCGGGTTCAGGCCGGCCCTCTTCAGCGCCATCTGCATCGCGCGGAAGCCGCCGAAGCCTTCCGGGTGCGGCGCCGTGACGTGATAGGCATCGCCGGTGAGGCCGTAGCCGACGACCTCGCCGTAGATTTTCGCGCCGCGCGCCTTCGCGTGCTCATACTCCTCGAGCACGACGACACCCGCGCCTTCGCCCATGACGAAGCCGTCGCGGTCCTTGTCGTAGGGGCGGCTGGCGCGCTCGGGCTGGTCGTTGAACGCGGTGGAGAGCGCCCGCGCCTGCGCGAAGCCTGCGATGCCGAGCGGGCAGATCGCGCTTTCGGCGCCGCCCGCGAGCATGATGTCGGCATCGTCGAGCGCGATCATGCGCGCGGCGTCGCCGATCGAGTGCGCGCCTGTCGAGCAGGCCGTGACGACGGCATGATTCGGGCCCATCAGGCCGTATTTGATCGAAACCTGCCCCGACACGAGATTGATGAGGCGGCCGTGCACGAAATGCGGGCTGACGCGGCGCGGGCCTTTTTCGTGAAGCACGATCGATTCGGATTCGATGCCCGGCAAACCGCCGATGCCCGAGCCGATCGAGCAGCCCGCACGGAGCTTCTGCTCGTCGGTGAGGTGGGCGAGGCCCGCATCCTCGATCGCCTGACCGGCCGCATCGATGCCGAACTGGATGAACAGATCGACCTGGCGCTGCACCTTGTGATCGACGCGCTTCGAGACGTCCCAGCCATCCTCGCGGCCGTCCATCTTCACTTCGCAGGCGATCGTGCAGGCCTGATCCGACGGATCGAAACGGGTGATGCGCGCGGCGCCCGACTTCGAGGCAAGGATGCCCCGCCAGCTTGATTCGACGTCCCCGCCGAGGGGTGTAACAAGACCCAGTCCGGTGACGACGACGCGGCGCATGCGGTTCTCCCGTGATCCTTATAACAAGCGAGCGGCCCTCCGGCTTTTCCGGGGAGCCGCTCGCGAATACCATGCCGTTTTGTTCGGCAAGCGTCCCCGTGTCAGGCGGCGCTGTTTTCCTCGATGTAGCCGATGGCATCCTTCACGGTGAGGATCTTCTCGGCGGCATCGTCGGGGATCTCGACACCGAACTCTTCCTCGAACGCCATCACCAGCTCGACAGTGTCGAGGCTGTCTGCGCCGAGATCGTCGATGAAGCTCGCGTCTTCGGTCACCTTGTCCGGCTCGACGCCGAGGTGCTCGACGACGATCTTCTTCACGCGCTCTGCGACATCGCTCATATAAATGGTCCCCTAGAAGAACAGACTGATGTTTGAAGTTGGCAGTAACCGTGTGTCCGTGGCCTTGCAAGTCCCCGCGTAGTGTCGGGAGGCTCAGATCATCGCCATTCCGCCGTTCACATGCAGCGTCTGGCCGGTCACGTAAGCCGCCTCGCGGCTGGCGAGGTAAACGACGGCGGATGCCACGTCGCCGCCTTCGCCGAGGCGACCCGCCGGAATCCGGGCCGTCAGCGCCTCTTTCTGGGCGTCTGGAAGCGCATCGGTCATCGCCGATTTGATGAAGCCCGGCGCCACGCAGTTCACCGTGATGTTGCGGCTGGCGACTTCCTGCGCGAGCGCCTTCGACATGCCGACGAGACCGGCCTTGGAGGCCGCGTAGTTGATCTGCCCCGGATTGCCGGTCGCGCCGACGACCGAGGTGATCGAAATGATCCGCCCGAAACGCGCCTTCATCATGGGCTTCAGCGCCGCGCGCGACAGGCGGAAGGCGGCTTCGAGGTTGATGCGGATCACGTCCGACCACTCCTCGTCCTTCATGCGCATCGCGAGGTTGTCGCGCGTGACGCCTGCATTGTTCACGAGGATATCGATGCCGCCCATCGCCTCCACGGCGCGGCCCACGAGCGCGTCCACCGCCGCACTGTCGGAAAGGTTGCAGGGCAGAATGTGCGTATCGCCGCCGATTTCAGCAGCGACGGCCTTCAAGGCGTCCTCGCGGGTGCCGGAAAGCGCCAGCGTCGCGCCCCGATCGACAAGCGATTTCGCGATCGCCGCGCCGATGCCGCCGCTGGCGCCGGTGACGAGCGCCTTCATTCCGGTAAGATCGAACATGCCTGCCCCTCCGCTAGAGTGTCTTCGCCGCCGCCTCGATGTCATCCATCGAAACGAGGCTGAGCGTTGTCGCATCAGGCTCGATGCGCTTTATCATCGGGCCGAGAACCTTGCCGCCGAACTCGACGAAACTGTCGACGCCGAGCGCGGCCATCGCGTGGACGCTTTCGCGCCAGCGCACGGTGCCGGTGACCTGCTCGACCAGAAGCCGCCGGATTTCGGCAGGATCGGTAACCGGCGCCGCCGTGACGTTGGCGACCACGGGGACGAACGGCAGTGCGATGTTCGCCGCCTCCAGCGCCAGCGCCATCTTCTCGGCGGCGGGCGCCATCAGCGCGCAGTGGAACGGGGCGGAGACCGGCAGCAGCATGCCGCGCTTGGCGCCGAGCCCCTTGGCAATCTCGATGGCGCGCTCAACCGCCGCCTTGTGCCCGGAAATGACGACCTGGCCCGGCGCGTTATCGTTCGCGGCCTGGCAGACATCGCCCTGCGCGCCTTCCGCGGCGGCTTTCACGGCGGCTTCGAAATCGAGGCCCAGCAAGGCCGCCATCGCGCCTTCGCCCACCGGAACCGCCGCCTGCATCGCCTGTCCGCGCAGCTTCAGAAGCCGCGCCGTTTCGGCGAGGCCAAGGCTGCCCGCCGCGCAGAGCGCCGTATATTCGCCGAGACTGTGGCCCGCCACGTAAGCAGCCTTGTCGGCGAGCAGCAGCCCGCCTTCCTTTTCCAGAACGCGCAGCGCCGCAATGGCGTTCGCCATGATCGCGGGCTGGGCGTTCTCGGTGAGAATGAGATCGGCTTCGGGGCCTTCGAACATGAGCTTCGAAAGCTTTTGCCCCAGCGCCTCGTCAACCTCTTGAAACACTTCCCTTGCCGCCGGGCTTGCCGCCGCGAGCGCCTGCCCCATGCCGACCGATTGACTGCCCTGCCCCGGGAAAATGAATGCGCGTGCCATAAGGGCCGCCCCTTCTTCGTATATGGTTACAGTGCCTGCGGGAGGCGCTTAGTGATGTCGCGGCTCGCGCGCAAGCGACAGAGGAATGTTGCGATTCGGCTCCGAATCGTTAAGGTTCTCGCGGTTTTCATTCGCTGCGATGAATGACCCGTTCAGCAGTGGGCCATCATCGCCGTGTAATAAAGCATGGTCAAATGTCTGGATCGGAGGGCCTTTCCAGGCGTTAATGTGCCGAGTTTCGGCACGCCGGACCGACAACTGGGAGTGGAAGGATTACAATGACGTTTGTTTCTCGCTTGACGATGGCTGCGGCGCTCGCATTTGCAGCTCCGATCGGCCTTTCAGCGCCGGCCCTGGCCCAGGCGCTTTCAGCGGGCGTCGGCAAGCCCCTGCAGGAAGCCTCAAAGCTCGCGAATGCGGGCAACAATGCCGCAGCGACTGCGCGCGTGAATGCCGCCCGCAGTGCTGCAAGCACCGCTGTCGAGCGCCGCAAGGTCGCTGAAATGGCGGCGTTCGTGCATACCAAGGGTGGCCGCTGGGCCGCCGCCGCGCAGGAGCTGGAAAGCATCGGAGCGCCCGCTTCGCAGCTCGCCCCGCTTTATTACCGCGCCGGTCAGCTCGACAAGGCGATCACGCTCGGCAAGAAAACCGGCGGCGTGCAAGGCCAGACGATCGTTGCGCAATCCTACTTCCGTCAGGGAAATTTCAAGGGCGCTGCAGACGTTTACCAGAACCTCATCAAGCAGAACGGCGCGCGTGAAGCCTGGCTGCAGAGCTTGGCCAACGCCCAGTTCAAGATGAATGACAAGAAGGGCTATCTCGCCACGACCGAGCGGCTCATCAAGGTCGATCCGTCACCGGCGCGCTGGCGCGCCCTGCTTGTCGACATGAAGAACGGCCAGATGCCCCGCGAGGCGAAGCTCGCTCTCTTCGAACTGATGGAGCAGACGGGCAATATCACGAAGCCTGAGGATTATCAGGAGTATGCCAAGCTCGCGATCGTCGCGAACCAGCCGGCGCTTGCCAAGCGCTCGCTCGAAAGCGGCATGAAAGCGGGCGTGATCCCGGCGAGCGACTCCATGAACGCCCGGCTTCTGGAGGCTGCGGCCAAGCGCTCTGCGGCCGCTTCGGCAGGCGTATCCAAGCTGCCGAAGACCGGCGCGGGGCAATTGCAGGCCGGTCACGTCGCCTTTGGCGCCGGGGACTACGCCAGGGCTGCGGCGCTTTACGGCGCGGCTGCGAAGGCGGGCGGCGCCACGGCGGACCAGGCCAAGGTTCTGGCCGGTATCAGCCAGCTGCGTTCGGGCAATCGTGCCGCCGCGTCGGGAACGTTCAAGAGCATTCCGGAAGCGAGCGCGTACAGCGGCGTCGCCGGGCTCTGGGCGCTCTACACCTCGACGAGCGCCGCCTAACCGCGCTTGCCTTTCCGGCGCGTTTGCGCCATAGGGCCGTCACCAGCGGCGGGGAGCCAGCCTTCCCGCCGCTGTTTATTTGTATCCCGTAGCCAGCCGGAGGGGCGGCGGATTGCCCGTCGTCAGCGATCGGTATTTGAGGAGAAAATAGGACCATGCCCTCTTACGAGCATGTTTTCCTGGCACGCCAGGACCTGTCCACCGCGCAGGTGGATGGCCTTGCCGAGACGTTCACGAAAATTATCGAGGACGGTGCCGGCAAGGTCGAAAAGACCGAATACTGGGGCCTCAAGAGCCTCGCTTATCGCATCAAGAAGAATCGCAAGGCGCACTACGTGCTGCTCAACATCGAGGCTCCGGCCCCGGCGCTGCACGAGCTGGAGCGCAACATCGCGATCAACGAAGATGTGATCCGCTATCAGACGATCCGCGTCGACGAACTTGAAAAAGAGCCTTCGGCGATGATGCGCAAGAGCGACCGCGGCGAGCGCGACTCGCGCGGTGGACCGCGCGGCGATCGTGGAGACCGCGGTGATCGCGACCGCGGCCCCCGCCGCGAGCGTGAAGGAGAATAAAGATGGGACGTCCGTTTTTCCGCCGCCGCAAGACCTGCCCGTTCAGCCGGGCCGATGCGCCGAAGATCGATTACAAAGACGTGCGCCTGCTTCAGGGCTTCGTCTCCGAGCGCGGCAAGATCGTACCGAGCCGCATCACCGCCGTTTCGGCAAAAAAGCAGCGTGAGCTGGCCAAGGCGATCAAGCGCGCCCGCCACCTCGGCCTGCTGCCGTTCCTCGTCCGCTAAGGAAGGATAGAACCCATGGCTATGGACATCATCCTGCTCGAACGCGTCGAGAACCTCGGCGGCATCGGCGACGTGGTTTCGGTGAAGCCCGGCTACGCCCGTAACTTCCTGTTGCCGCGCGGCAAGGCGCTGCGCGCCAACGACGCCAACAAGGCGAAGTTCGAAGCGAACCGCGAGCGCATCGAAAAGGACAACGCCGAGAAGCGTTCAGGGGCAGAGAACGATTCGAAAACGCTGAACGGCGCCAAGATCGTGCTGATCCGCGCCGCTTCGGATGCGGGCCAACTCTACGGCTCCGTCGCCGCACGCGACATCGCCGAGGCGCTGACCGAGGCAAACGGCATCGCCGTCCACAGAAACCAGGTGGTGCTGAATACGCCGATCAAGGCGCTGGGCATTCACAAGGTCCGCGTGGCGCTACACCCGGAAGTCAGCATCGAGATCGAAGCCAACGTCGCCCGTTCGAGCGACGAGGCCGATCTGCAGGCGCAGGGCGTCAACGTGCTTGCCGACATGTTCGAAAAAGACGTGAGCGGCTTCACGGAAGATCGTGATCCGAACCTTGAGCCCGGCGAATTCGCAGAGGTCGAGGTTGAAAACGAAGGCGAAGCGAAAGCCTGATTCGGCTTCGTGACGAAAAACGAGCGGCGCGGGGCAACCTGCGCCGCTTTTTTTTGGTCCTCAGCGTTTGCGGAAGATCAGCGACAGGTTGTTCGCGGGCATTTCCACGAGCCCTTCGAAGCCGAGCCCGTTCGCGTCGGCTTCGCTGCGCACATCGTCCAGATCGCGAAGGCCCCAGCGTGCGTCGCGCGCCTTGAGATCGGCATCAAACGCTTCGTTGCTGGGCGCGGTAGGAACATCCGCGCGGCGGAACGGCCCGTAGATATAGAGCAGCCCGCCCGGCGGGGCGTGCAGCCCCGCGCCGCGCATCAGACCCTCCGTGGCCGCCCACGGGCTTATGTGAAGCATGTTGATGCAAACCGCCGCATCGATGCGCCCGATGGGCCAGCGTTCCGCCGCCGCATCCAGATCGAGCGGCGCGCGGACGTTCTGCAGCCCTTCTGCAGCCACCCACGCCGCAATCGAATCGCGCGCGTCCGCCGAGGGATCCGTCGGCTGCCAGAGGAGATCCGGGCGCGCCCGCGCGAAATGCACGACATGCTCGCCCGTACCGCTCGCAATTTCGAGGACCACGCCCGATTCGGGCAGAAGCGACCCCAGCACGTCCAGGATGGAATCGCGGTTTCGCGCGGTTGCGGGGGCGTATCGGCGGCCGGCGCGAACAGAGTCTGTCACGCAATCTCTCCAGACAGGGGATTCAAAGTGGACGAGGCCCGTCCGCGCAGCGCCTTCATCCGCGCAGGCGGCGCGCATGGGCCTGCGTGCCCCGCGTGAAGACGCGATCCGTCGCAAGGATGGCGTCTTCGGCGATGTCGTCAGCGCCGAAAATATCTGCATAGACGGGTCCGAAATCGGTGCTGAGCGTCTGCTCCAGCAGATCCTCGAAGCTGTCGATGACGAAATAGCTCTGCTGGTAGTCGTCGATCCGGTAGCGCGTGCGCATGACGCGCTTGAGATCGAAACCGATGCGGTTGGGGCTCGGATCGTCGAGCGCGAAAACGGATTCGCCGAACGAGGACACGATCCCCGCGCCGTAGAGGCGCAGCGCATCGCCCTCGCGGATGAGGCCGAATTCAACCGTGTACCAGTAAAGCCGCGCGAGCTTGCCCAGAACGCCGGTGCTCGCGGCGCGAAGGCCACCCTCGCCGTAGGCCTGCATGTAATCGGCGTAAACCGGGTTGGCGAGCAGCGGCGCATGTCCGAACACATCGTGGAAGACATCGGGTTCTTCCAGATAATCGAGCTGTTCGGGCGTGCGAATGAAGCGCCCGGCAACGAAGCGCCGGTTCGCGAGATGTTCGAAGAACACGCGGTCGGGGACGAGGCCCGGCACGGCGACGACCTGCCAGCCGGTCGCCTTCATCAGGCGATCCGACAAGACCTCGAAATCCGGGATCCCGCCTTCCGACATGCCGAGCGTATCGAGCCCCTGCAGAAAAGCGGGAACGACCCGGCCGGGAAGCATGCCCGTCTGCCGCGCGAACAGACGGTCCCACATCGCATGTTCGGCGGGGGTATAATCCCCCCACCGCTGCGGCACGGTCCAATCGGCGGCGGCGCCCTGCGGCGGCGCGGTCTCGCAATCCCCTGTCATTCCCCGCTGATAACAGAAACGCGGAAAACCGGAATGGCCGAGTGTCGATCGTCAGCGCGCTGCGTTTTCCTCGGCGAGGCGCAGGAGGCGCAGCACGTTGCCGCTCCAGATTTTCTCGATATCGGCGTCCGAAAAGCCCTCGGCATGAAGGCGCTCGGTGATCTTGGGCAGCCCGCCGATGTCTTCAAGGCCCTTCACGCCGCCGCCGCCGTCCCAGTCGGCGCCGATGCCGACATGATCCACGCCCGCCACCTTGATGATGTGGAGCAGGCTTTGCATGAAGGCTTCGAAATCCGTGTTCTGGATCGGCAGAACCGCATCGAGCGCACGCGTTTCGCGCGTCAGCTGCGCCTGCTGTTCCGGCGTCATCGTGCCCATGTTTTCGATCTGCCCGAACAGCGCGCTGCGCTCGGGCGTGAAATTCATCGTCGCGAGGAACACGGTTGTGACGCAGATCACGCCGCCCGCCTCGGCGAGCTTGCGGATGCGCGCATCATCGAGGTTCCGCGGCTGATCCGAGATGGTTTTCGAACCCGAGTGGGACAGGACCAGCGGTGTCTTCGACAGGCTCACCATCTGGTCGAACGCGGCGTCGGAGGAATGGCTCGCGTCGATCACCATGCCGAGCCGGTTCATCTCGGCAACCCATTGGCGCCCGAGCGGGCTGAGGCCGTTCCACTTCGGGGTATCGGTGGCGGAATCGGCGAACTGGTTGTTCTTGCCGTGCACCGGCCCCGCCATGCGCACGCCGAGGATGTAGAACGTCTCCAGCAGCGACAGATCCTCGCCCAGGGGATAGGAATTCTCGATGCTGAGCCAGCCGAAGCGCTTGCCTTCGGCATCCATCCGCTTCGCGTCGGCCGCCGTGGAGATGAGCGCGATCCGGTCCGGAAACTTCGCCAGCGTCGAGCGGATGAGTTCGGCGCGGCCGAGGGCGTAAGCCTTCGCCTTGGCGAACCCCTCCGGCGTCACCGGCCCCTGCTCGGTATAGATGACGAAGAAACCGCCATCGAGATTGCCCGCGTCCATGCGCCCGAGATCGACCTGCACGAGATCGGTATCGTAGCTGTGCGTGTCGCCGAAGCTCCAGCCCGGCCGCGCGAAGTGCATCGGCGTATCGAGATGCGTGTCGAGCGTGAGCGTGCGCTGGTGCAGCGTTTCGGCATGCGCCGGGAGCGCCGCAGCGAGCAGGACGGAGGCAAGAACACGCTTCACTTCATTTCTCCCTTTTCATCACCGTGAACGGCTGGCCGGTCGACCGGGCTCAACAAAACGCACCCTGACCGACCGGCACGCGTTCGCCGGGTTTCAAAGCCCGCAGCCCTGGGACGGCGACGGGTGATCGATCCCGGCAATCGCGATTGGATTCGCGCGCCTACCCGTTCGCCGCGCGGTGCCTGACGAGCCTTGCGACACCCAGAGTAAGCAGCGGCACGACGAAGATGGCAAGCATGATATAGCCGAACGCGCCGTAACCCGACGCTATGAGATCAATGAGACCGATCCGCGCCGCAACGAAACCGCAGGCGAGCAGAACAGCCGCCGAAACGCCGAGACGGGCAAGCGGCGTAAAACGCTTGCCGCGCGTTGCCGCGACACCGGCGATGCGCTCGTTCAGCGTGTTCACGACGCCCACGCCGGTTTCAAGCAGCGCGCAGAAGATCATCAGCTGGAACGCGATCTGAAGCCACGGCGCGTCCATGCGGCGCAGCAGGAAATCGGACGGCAGCGAGGCGCTCGCAATTTCGGGATAGAACGCGACCATGCAGAGGAAGAAGGCGATCGCCGGAATCATCGCAAGCGGACCGGCGACGACCCCCGCGATCACAGCGTCGCGCGGACGTGTGAAGTTGGTCACGAACGAAAGCACGGCAATCGCGCCGACCACGTTGTAGCTGGCGTACGTCAGCCCGCCCATGACCCAGCCCGTGGTGGGCACATCGAGCGCCAGAGACGGCGCGATCCTGTCTCCGAACGTCGACAGCGCGAGCACGAGGAACACCGCATAGGTCAGGTAGATGAAGGTCGAGGCATATTTGAAGACCTGCTCGACGCCCGCATTGCCGAAACTTGCCGTCGCGGCGATCGAGATGACGAGGAACAATGTGCCCACGATCTCCGGCAGGCCGAACACCTCCGCGCCGATCGTGCCGGCGGCCGCCGCAACGACGGCGAGAATGAGCACCAGCAGCGCCAGATAGGCGATTTCGAACACGACCCAGCCCGGACCGAGCAAAGCCTTGAAAAAGTCGCGGTAGTTGTAGACCGCAAACCGGTAGGAAAACAGGAACGTCGCCGCGCACACGGCGCTCCACACGACCATGGCAAGCAGAATGCCCATCAGCCCGCCAAAAGGCCCGCTGCCCAGGAAGAACTCGGCAAGCTCCCGGCCCGTCGCATAGCCGCCGCCGATGACGACGCCCTTGAAGATAAGGCCCGGAAGCAGGAAACGCTGGAACCACGACGGCTGTGTGGTTGTCGTGGCTGTCATCAATTTTATCCCAGGCAGTTGTCGACGAGTTTTTTGAAGGCGTCACCGCCGCGAATGGGGTCTGCGACCGGGAGGCCGAGGCGCTTGCTCTCCGCGTCCATCAGGGCCTCGGCCTCCGCAGCGTCCATGTCGCCGGTGTTGAAGGCAAAGCCCGCGCAGCGGATCGCCGGGTTGGTGCGGCGCCCGAGCAGCAGGTTGAGCTCGACGGTTTCCTCAAGGCTGGGGATCACATATCCCGGCGCGCCCAGGATCTCCGTGCGGCCCGGCTGGTGGCACACCACGATGACGTCGGGCTGGCTGCCGTGCAGAAGCCCCAGCGACACCGCCGCGTAGGCCGGGTGAAACAGCGATCCCTGCCCCTCGACCACGTCCCAGTGATCGGGTGCCGCATCCGGGCTCAGCACTTCCGCCGCGCCCGCCTCGAAATCCGAAACCACCGCGTCCATCGGAATGCCGCCGCCCGCGATCATGATGCCGGTCTGGCCCGTCGCGCGGAAATCGACATCGACGCCGCGCTCCGCAAACGCGTTTGCCAGCGACAGCGCCGTGTATTTCTTGCCGAGCGCGCAGTCCGTCCCCACCGTGAGAAGCCGCTTGCCCGTCCGCTTGCGGCCCGTGCCCACCGGCAAGCCCGCAGGCGGAACGCGCACGTCGATCAGCGCCCGGCCGTGCTTCGCCGCCGCCGCCGCAAGCTGCGGTACGTCGCCGAGCCGCACATGCATGCCGCTCACCAGATCAAGCCCGGCCTCCAGCGCCTCGACCAGCGCAGGAACCCACGCCGCCGCAATGCCGCCGCCGCTCGGCGCGACGCCGATCACCAGCGCGCGCGCCCCCGCAGCATACGCCGCCGCAGGGCTCATCATCGGCAAACCCGCCGTCACCGTACCCGGCGCCAGACGATACTCGGCTATGCACTTGTCGCCGGCCCAGTCCCGAAGACCGAACGCCGTCTTCGCGTAACCACCCTCAACGCTGTCGCCGAGAAACAAAAGATAGGGAGTTGGAAGCCGAAGCGCGGCGTTTCCGGGAAAAGACGACATGTGCGTGAATACCAGTCAATTCTTCAGGTTGGAAAGAGAGATTGAACGCCCGGGCTTTATGCCCAGGTCGCACCCAGCAACCGGCGGAAGTTTCCTCCCAGGATGGCGGTGATGTTGTCGTTCGAATATTTGCGGCGGATGAGTTCCTCAACGAGGTCGTAAGTCTTCATCGGATGATCGAAACCGTCCGTATCGATCTTGTCGCGGAACGCATAGCTCGCCTTGTAGCCGGCCTTCAGCATCTTGTACTGGTCGGCGGGCATGTCGTCATAGCCGTTGAGGTCGGCGTCCGAACCGATGCCGACATGATCGATGCCGATCAGCTTCACGACATGATCGATGTGATCGACCATGTCGCCGATCGCCGTCGGCTCCTTCGCGCTGACGAACATGCGCACGCCGGTGATGCCCATGACGCCGCCCTTGGCGCCAAGCGCCTTGATCGCCTCGTCTGCCTTGACGCGCGGGTGATCGACGAGCGCGCGGCAATTGCTGTGCGTGATCGCGATGGGCCTGGGCGAAATATCGATGGCGTCGAGCGTGGTGCGATCGCCGCAGTGCGACACGTCGATGAGCATGCCGACGTCGTTCATCGCCTTGATGATCGCCGCGCCGTAATCGGTGATGCCGCCATCGACACGCTCGGTACTGCCGGAGCCCAGAAGGTTCTGGCTGTTGTAGGTGAGCTGCGAGCAGCGCTGGCCGATCTGGTAGAAGCTCTTCACGTCTTCCACCTTGCGGAAGTGCTCGGAATTCTGGACGCCCATGATGACCGCGCACTTGCCTTCACGCTTGGCGCGATCGAGATCCTCGACCTTGCCGACGAGCGAGAACACGTGCGAATTGCGGCCCGCGAAGCCCTGCCAAGCGGCGATCCACGCGAGGGTGTTCGCGTAGGCCTCCGGCCCGCCGGTGCCGACGGCATTGTGAAAGCCGGTAATGCCGCTCGCGCGGAATTCGGCGGCATCCTTCTCGCTGAGCGGATTCGCGTAATATTCAGGCCGGAAATCGATCTTGAGCGGCGCGAGCATATCGATGACGAGCGACTGCTTGACGAGATCGACGGCGCGCTTCGAATAGGCCTTCGTCGCCGCAGCGTGGGCGCGGAACAGGCCCGTGTTGATCATCGGGAAACCGGTGACGGCCGCTGCCGCAACTGCGCCGCCGAGCAGGCGGCGACGAGAAACTTCGGGCAATGCAGTCATCGCCGTTCTCCCTGTCTATCTGTGAATTCAGCCCGGTCAGGCTTATTAGTCCTGATCGGAAAATTGTCAATCAACCGCTTGTCCGGGCGCCTTGGCGATGGCGCCGCCCTTCATGACGAAGGCGGTGGTTTCGAGCACCCGCACATTGCTGAGCGGATCGCCCTTCACGGCCACGATATCGGCAGCCTTGCCAGGGGCGAGCGTGCCGATCTCGCTGCCGAGCCCGGCATGCTCCGCCGCCCAAACCGTCGCTGCGCGGATGGTTTCCAGCGGGGTCATCCCCGCTTCCACCATCAGCGCGAACTCCTGCGCATTGTCGCCGTGCGCGGACACGCCGGAATCGGTGCCGAACGCGATCTTCACGCCTGCCTTGTGCGCGCGCCGCAGCGCATCTACCATCAGCGGGCCGACCTGGCGCGCCTTGGCGCGCACCGGCGCGGGCATCCATTCGGCCGTTTCGGCGCGCTTCTTCACCGTGTCGCCGGCGAGCAGGGTGGGCACGAGGTAGCCGCCCTTCGCCTTGAAGAGCTTGGTGGATTCGGCATCGAGATAGGTGCCGTGCTCGATCGAATCGACCCCGGCGCGCAGTGCGGCGTTGACCCCGTCGGTGCCGTGCGCGTGCGCCGCCACCTTGCGGCCGAGCCGGTGCGCGGTGTCCACGATCGACGTGAGTTCCGCGTCGCTCATCTGCTGGCCGAGACCTGCGGCGGTGTTCGACATCACGCCTCCCGTCGAGGCGGTCTTGATGACATCGGCGCCGCTCTGAATCGCCTGCCGCACCGCACGCGCGCAGTCGTCCGCGCCCGAGCACAAGGTCGGCGAGCGGTAGAGATCGAGGATTTCCTGACGGTAGCCGTGGATGTCGCCGTGGCCGCCATGCGCCGCCACGCCGCCCGCCGCGATGATGCGCGGCCCTTCGACCTTGCCCACCGCGATGGCGTTGCGAAGGCCGTAGATGGCCTGCGGCTCGCCGCCGAGATCGATCACCGTGGTGAACCCGGCGCGCAGCGTGCGCCCGGCAAAGACAACACCGTCGAACGCACTGTCCGTCGCGGACTTGGCGAGCGCGTCGTTGCGCTCGTTGGGGTTGGATTCGCCCGTGATGTGGACGTGACTGTCGATGAAGCCCGGCATCACGAAGGCATCGCGCAGATCGACGACCTTGCCTTCGCCCACGTACCCATCGCGGATTTCCGTGATGCGGCCGCCCTGAACCACGATGGTCTTTTCCGTTTCGACCCGGCCGCTCGCCGGATCGGCAAGCAGGCGCCCGGCCTGAACATACGTGACGGGACCATCGGCCGCAGCCGCGCCGCTGATGATCGTGGCTGCAAGCAGCAGCCCGAGAACTGACTTCATGTCTTACCCCTTTTATCCGACTTCGTTCAGGCGTCGCGGCCCCAGACGCTATCCGGGCAGCGCACATATCCGTCTTCATAGACGATTCCGGGCTCCCGATCCTTCGCAAGGAAGATCGGCCCGTCGAGATCGACCACGTCGCAAAGCTGCCCGACGACGAAGGCCGGCGCCATCGCAAGGCTGGTGCTCACCATGTTGCCGACCATCACGCCGAGCCCGAGTTCGCGCGCCTTCCGGGCCATCGCGAGCCCTTCGGTAAGGCCGCCGCACTTGTCGAGCTTGATGTTGACGACATTGAAACGCCCGACGAGGCCGGGGACGTCGGCAAGCGTCAGAACGCTCTCGTCGGCGGCCAGCGGTATCGGGCAGGTGAAACCGTCGAGGTCGGCTTCGGCGCCGCGGCGCAGCGGCTGCTCCAGCAGCTTCACGTCGGCTTCGACGAGAACATCGACGAGCGCGGGAAGGTCGGCGATGCTGAAGCCCTGGTTGGCATCGACGCCGATCCAGCAATCGGGCCGCGCGGCACGCACCGCGCGGACACGGGCGATATCGTCTTCAAGATCGCCGGTGAGTTTCAGTTTCAGCGCGCGCGCCTGCGCGTATCCGACCGTGGCGCCCTCCGCCATCACCTCGGGCGTATCGGCGCCGAGCGTCATGGTGGTGAGCAGCGGACGCGAGGTTTCGAACCCTGCGATGTCCCACACGCTGCGCCCGGTCTGCTTAGCTTCGAGTTCCCACAGCGCGCAGTCGAGCGCATTGCGCGCGCCGTTTGCGGGCATCAGCGTCTGGAGACCGGCGCGGTCGATGCCGCGCTCGATCTCCGGACGGACGGCTTCGATGGCTTTGCGCATCGCATCGACATCGTCGCCGAGATAATAGACGCCGGAAGCCTCTCCCCGCCCCGAATGGGTGCCGTCTGAAAGCGTGACGACAACCAGATCGGAGTGGGTGAAGACATGCCCTGAAATCCTGAACGGTTTCGCCAGGGGCAGGGATTCAACGGTGACTTCGAGAGAGAGGTTTCCGGCAACCGACATTAGAACTGAACTCCAAAGCTGATGAGATGGAAGGCGAACGCGGCCCACAGGATCACGATCGCGGCGAGAAGGATGAGAACGCTCCACAGTTTGGAGAACCAGCCGCGCGCGCCTGTCCACACGAGGACAAGGTTCCACGCCGCGACCGCCACCATGCCGATGAAGGCAACCGTGCCGACGATCTGGAGCAGGTACACGGCCCAGTCCATCGCGCCGCCGAGCAGGCTGAAATCGCCCATCATCGTGATGATCGTCGTCGCCCAGCCGATGAGCACCAGCGTCACCGCCGCCGCAAACCCGCGGACGAGGCGGAACACCTTGAGATCCTTGCCGACAAGCGCCAGCCGCGCACCGTAGCGACGGCGAACAACGGCGCCGACCGGCCATGACAGAGCGGTGAGCCCGAGGATGACGAGACCCGCGATTACGCCGGGCGACAGCCACGCAGGCGAGGCATACCACACCGGTCGCTGCAGCATCATGATGGCCGAGATGGCATCGATGCTGACCCAGTCGACCTTGCCGTCCTTGAGCTTGGCGGCAAGGCGGCCATGACCGCCGACCTCTTCCCAGACGAAGGGTGCGGTTTCCA
Source organism: Sphingosinicella soli (assembly GCF_014199685.1). Taxonomy (GTDB): domain Bacteria; phylum Pseudomonadota; class Alphaproteobacteria; order Sphingomonadales; family Sphingomonadaceae; genus Sphingosinicella; species Sphingosinicella soli. The sequence continues at coordinate 40,571 of NZ_JACHNZ010000004.1, forward strand.
CCCACTTCGAATCCTCGCCGCCGGTGTTCTTGAACGGCAGGACGAGATTGCCCTTGGCATCAAGCGCAATCTTCATTCCGCCCGCAAGATCGAGCGCCTTCATGAAGCTCGACTCCGCGCGCCGCGAGCTGATGTAGGTGCCCGCCAGCATTTTCGCATGCTCGGCCGCCGTCTTTGCATCGACGCCCGCCGTGATCGTGCGCTCAAGCGGGAAGTAGCGATCCGCGAAACCTTCGAACAAATGGCTGCGGATCGGGCTGGTCACGCCCTCCTTCCCCGCGCTGTTCATGGAAATGTAGATGCCGACGTTTTCCTGCGGGAACAGCATCAGATTGCTATGGAACCACTGCGAGTCGCCGCCGTGGCCGATCGCCGTCTGACCGTTGATCTGCTGTTCGTAGAAGCCGAGCGCCATGCGGTTGAGCGGCGGCAGAATGGTGAGCGTCGTCGTGTGCATCAGCTTCGCCGTTTCGGGCGAGAGCAGCGGCCCGCCGTTCGAAAGATGCGCGATCATGAACTTCGCCATGTCCGCGCCGCTCGCGGCAAGGCTGCCCGCCGGCGCAAGACCAATCACTTCATAAGGTTTGGGCTCGCCGGACGCTGTCGCATAGCCCTTCGACATCAGCGGCTGCAGCCGCTGCGGCAGCGGCTGGCGGAAGCTCGAATGGTTCATGCCGAGCGGCGCGAAGATGCGCTGATCGATATAGTCATCGAAAGACATGCCGGACGCACGCTCGACGATATAGCCCGCGAGCGCGGTCGCGTAGTTCGAATAGGCCGGCGTCGTCCCCGGCGCGAAAATCCGGTTCGGCACCCAGCGCTTCAGAAGATCGCCGAGCGGCGCGGGCTTGCCCACCGAAATCAGGCCGCGAATCTGTTCTTCGAAACCGGCGGTGTGCGTCAGGATGTTGCGCAGCGTCACCGGCTTGCCGTCACGCGCCGGAATCTTGAAATCGAGGTACGTGTTCACGTCCGCGTCGAGATCGAGCTTGCCCTCCTGCACGAGCTGCATCACCGCCGTCCATGTGAACAGCTTCGACACCGAACCGGGGCGGAACAGTGTTGTCTCCGGATCGACCGGCGTGCGCTTCTCGACGTCCGAATAGCCGAAACCGCGCTGCGTCAGCACCGCGCCGTCCTTCACCACGACAACGACCGCGCCCGCAACGGCGCCGCGCGCCAGTGCATAGGGCATGAAACCGTCGAGCCAGGAATCGACATCGGCCTTCGTGAGCGTCGGTCCGCTCGGCACCGGAATCGGTACACCGGCGGCTTCGGGCGTCGCCGCCACGGGATTGGCGGGCGCAGGCCCCTGCACCGGCTGCGCCAGTGCGGGCAGCGCCATCAGGGCAACCGCTCCTGCAAAAAGAGGTTTCAGTAAGGCTCGCATATTCCCCCTCCAGACTTCCTTGCCGCGCGGAGCGGCATGTTGCATTGCGTGTTCGACGCGGACGATATACCGTGCGCGCGAACTAGTTATTTTGTCCCATGCAGGCAATAATGAGCCCATTTGGAAAATTGTCAAACAGCATGATGCAGCAGACATCGCCTTCGGGCCCCGAGGTCCGGGCGTGAAATCCGATAAGCCGACGCTCGGCACGCTTTTGCGGGGGCTCCGCACGCGCAACAACTGGACGCTCAAGGAAATGAGCGAACGGAGCGGCATACCCGTTTCCACGCTCTCCAAGGTCGAACACGACCGCCTGACGCTGACCTATGACAAGCTGCTGCAGCTCAGCCAGCGTCTCAGCATCCGCATGTCGGAGCTGTTCGCGGAGGAGGAGCCGGCGGAAGCCGCCGCCGTCACCGGACGTCGCAGCATTGGCAGCCAGGACCGCGCGATCCGGGTGAAGACGAACAACTACGATTATTTCTACCTGTGCACCGAACTGCGGCGCAAACGCATGATCCCGCTGGTGACGCGCATCCGCGCGCGGTCGGTCGAGGAGTTCGGCGAACTCGTGCGCCACCCCGGCGAGGAGTTCGTATATGTGATCGAGGGCCGCATGGTCGTGCACACGGAATATTACGATCCGATCGTGCTCGAAGCCGGGCAATCGATCTATCTCGATTCGAGCATGGGCCACGCCTATGTGGTGGGCGAAGGCTGCGACGAGGCGCTGACCATCGGTGTCTGTTCGGCGGCCGAAGGCGATCTGATGGATTCGCTGATGAGCCTGCACGGAGAAGAGCCCGGCGGCATCCAGCCGATTTGAGCGGCGGCGGGAACTTTCCCGCGCTTTCTCCCCTATAGCGGATATGGCCCCGCGCGCTTCCTGGATCGAAGCCCACCCGACCGGCATTTATTTGCCGACCGCAGACGCATGGATAGACCCTGCCGTTCCCGTCGATCGCGCGATCATCACGCACGGCCATGCGGACCATGCACGCGGCGGGCACCGCGCCGTGCTCGCCACGCGCGAAACCCTCGCCATCATGGATTGCCGCTACGGCCCGCAGCCCGGACAGGCGATCGGCTACGGCGAAACGATCCGCCTCGGCGACGTCGATCTCCGTCTCGTCCCTGCCGGGCATGTGCTCGGGTCGGCGCAGGCGGTGCTGGAACGCGGCGGCGAGCGTGTCGTGGTGTCGGGAGACTACAAGCGCCGCCCCGATCCGACATGCGCCCCTTTCGAACCCGTATCGTGCGATGTGTTCGTGACCGAGGCGACGTTTGCGCTGCCGGTGTTCCGGCACCCGCCGATCGGCGGCGAGATCGACCGGCTGCTCGCCGTGCGGGAGGCGCAGCCGGAACGGGCCGTGCTGATCGGCGCCTATGCGCTCGGCAAGGCGCAGCGCGTGATCGCGGAGTTGAGGCGTCACGGCTATGACGCGCCGATCTTCATTCACGGCGCGATGCAGCGCCTGTGCGACCTCTACCGCGAACTGGGGGTCGACCTCGGCGAACTCCGCCCCGTCGCCGACCTGAAACCTGCCGAGCTTGCCGGCCGGATCGTGCTCGCGCCGCCCTCTGCGCTCAATGATCGCTGGTCGCGGCGGCTGCCCGATCCGGTTACGGCGATGGCGAGCGGCTGGATGCGTGTGCGCCAGCGGGCGCGGCAGCGCGGCGTCGAGATGCCGCTCGTCATCTCCGATCACGCCGACTGGGACGAGCTGACCGGAACGATCAGCGAGATCGCACCGGGCGAAGTCTGGGTGACGCACGGCCGCGAGGATGCGCTGGTGCACTGGTGCCGACAGCGACAGATCCCGGCGCGCGAACTCGCCCTCGTCGGCCGCGAGGATGAGGACGACTGATGCAGGCGTTCGCGCAGCTCCTCGACAGCCTGATCTACACGCGCTCGCGCAACGCAAAGCTCGCCCTGATCGGCGCGTATCTGAAAGCGGCGCCCGACCCCGACCGCGGCTGGGCGCTCGCCGCGCTGACCGGCGATCTTTCGCTTCGGGCGGTCCAGCCGGGCATCATCCGCGCGCTCGTCTCCCAGCGTGTGGATCCGGTGCTGTTCGGGCTCAGCTACGATTATGTCGGCGACCTTGCGGAAACCGCAGCCCTGATCTGGCCCGGCGCACAGATCGCCGCCCCGCCGCCGCGCCTTTCCGAAGTGGTCGACGAATTGCAGCGGATCACCCGCACGCAGGCACCGGCGGTGATGACCCGGCTGCTCGACCGCCTCGACGCGGACGGCCGTTTCGCGCTGCTCAAGCTCGCGACCGGCGGGCTGCGCGTCGGCGTTTCCGCGCGCCTCGCCAAGACGGCGTTCGCGCAGGCCTTCGCGCTCGATCCCGACGATGTCGAGGAAGTCTGGCACGGCGTTTCGCCGCCCTACACGGCGCTTTTTGCCTGGGGCGAAGGACGCGGCGAGCGCCCGTCGTCCGATGATGCGCCGGTGTTTCGCCCCTTCATGCTCGCGCATCCGCTCGACGACCGGGATGTCGATCTTTCAGACTATGCCGCCGAATGGAAGTGGGACGGCATTCGCGTGCAGCTCGTGCATGTCGGCGGCGAGACCCGGCTCTACAGCCGCGCGGGCGACGACATTACGCAGAGTTTCCCCGAGGTCGCGGAAAGCTATCGCACGCCCGGCGTTCTCGATGGCGAACTGCTCGTGCGCGGCGACGTGCAGGGCGGCGCGGCGGCAAGTTTCAACGCCCTGCAGCAGCGGCTCGGCCGCAAGACGGTTTCACAGGCGATGCTGCGGGATTTTCGGGCTTTCGTCCGCCTCTACGACATTCTGTTCGACGGCCCCGAAGACCTTCGCCCGCAGCCGTGGACGCAGCGGCGCGCCCGGCTGGAGACATTCATGTCGCGGCTCGACAGCGCGCGCTTCGACATATCCCCGCTCGTCGATGCGCCGGATTTCGCCGCGCTGGAAACGCTGCGGCTCGGCGCGCGCGAGGCCGCGATCGAAGGGCTGATGCTGAAGCGGCGCAACAGCCCATATGTTTCGGGGCGCCGCGTCGGGCTCTGGTACAAATGGAAACGCGACCCGCTCGTGGCCGACTGCGTGATGATGTACGCGCAGCGCGGCCACGGCAAACGATCGAGCTATTATTCCGATTACACGTTCGGCTGCTGGACCGAGGAGGGCGAACTGCTGCCCGTCGGCAAGGCCTATTCGGGGTTCACCGACGAGGAACTGATGATGCTCGACCGCTTCGTGCGCAGCCACACGGTCGCCCGCTTCGGCCCCGTGCGCGAGGTGGAAAAGACGCTGGTGCTGGAGGTCGCCTTCGATTCGATCCACGCATCGAAGCGCCATAAATCCGGCCTCGCCATGCGCTTCCCGCGCATCAGCCGCATCCGCATCGACAAGCCCGCCGCCGAGGCCGACCGCATCGTGACGCTGCGCGGCCTGGCGGTCTGAGGCCTGCCTTACGGCCTGCCGGATTTCGCCTGCGCAGCCTTGTTTCGGAAGGTTTCCAGTTCGGCCCTGTCGACTTTACCGTCCCCGTTGGTGTCGGCGAGATCGAACACGGGCGTGGGCGCCACATCAAATTCGGCCCGCGTCACCTTGCCGTCGCGGTTGGCATCGGCCTCGGCGATCAGGCGTTCGAGACGCGCGCCGGCTTCGGGCCGGAACTTCAGAATACGCTTGAAATCGGACTCGCTGACGACACCATCGTTGTTGCGGTCCATCGTATCGAAGCGGGCGCTGCGGCTTTTCAGGAACTCGCTGCGGGTGACGACGCCGTCGCCGTCGGCATCAGCCTTGTCGAAAGCGGCGGCGCCGTCACCTCCGCCCCAGCGCTGCGCGGCGGCGGGGGACGCGACGAGCGTAGCAGCGGCAAGGGCGATCAGAACTCTGCGGGTCATGGATGCGTATCCTGCGAAAAGTACGGCCGCGCCCCGGCGGGGGGTTGGGGTTAAGGGGCGCGGCCAGTCGGTCGGAGGGAGAGGAACGGGTCGGGATCCTCAGTCGTCGCGGGTTACGGTCCCGCTTCTGGTTGTCGTTGAACCGTCGCGGCGCGTGCGCGTCGTCGAATAATCGGCGCTGCCGTCGCCGTTCGCCGCCGCTGCGGTGCTGCGGCCGAAGGTGGCGCCGCGGTTCGTGGTCGTCATGCGGCCGCCGGTGTAGGCGCCGTCCTCGACCGATCGGCCGCGCGAGGACACGTAGCCGCGCCCTTCGCCGCCCTGCACCGATCGCGACACCGCTCTGCTTCCCGGCTCGCGCGAAACGCTGCGCTGCCTGACGAGGCTGCCGCCTGCGCCCTCGACATTGACGATACGGGTGCGGTCGCGCGCCTCGGCGGGAAGCGCGGCGGCAGTGAGCGCGGTCGTGCCGATCACCGCGAAAACGAGAAGTGGCTTCATCATGGGTTTGCTCCGGGTCTTCAATCGATACCGACGGATCATGTCCGTCCGGGCCTTGTGTAGAAGGCTTGCGTAAGCGGCGTGCTGCCGCAAGGTAACGGACGGTAACAAAGTGTAACGCCGCCGCCGTGCCCCGTTCCCCTCACGGCGCGGCTGCGGCACAAACAGGCGCATGGGCAGCAGCTTCATCGCCGTCGTCGAGGACGACAACGAAATCCGCACACTCGTCACCGGGCTCCTTGCGCGCGAGGGCTTCGAGGTATCGGGCTGCCGTTCAGGCGCGGAGCTTGACCGGCTGCTCGAACGCCAGCGCGTCGATCTTGCTGTGCTCGACATCATGCTGCCGGGCGAGGACGGGCTCTCGATCTGCCGCCGCCTGCGCGCACGCGGCGACGTCGCCGTGCTGATGGTGACGGCGAAGGGCGACGACATCGACCGCATCATCGGGCTCGAAATCGGCGCCGACGACTATCTCGCCAAACCGTTCAACCCGCGCGAACTTGTGGCGCGCGTCCGCGCCGTGCTGCGCCGCACGCGCGACACGAACCGCGTGTCGGTCGCCGCGCAGCCATCGGAGCGCTACCGCTTCGACGGGTGGACGCTCGACGTGGGAACCCGCGCGCTGAATGCGCCCGCTGGCGTGGTCGATCTCACCGGCGGCGAGTTCGACCTGCTGCTCGCGTTCGTGACGCACCCGCAGCGCGTGCTGAACCGCGATCAACTGCTCGACTGGACACGCGGACGCAGCGCCGGCCCCTTCGACCGCGCCATCGACGTGCAGCTCAGCCGCCTGCGCCGCAAGCTCGCCGACCACGGCGGCGAGATGCTCATCAAGACCGTGCGCGGCGGCGGCTATCTGTTCGCAGCCGGCGTCGAACGGGACTGAGCGCAATGTCGAATCTGGGCCTTCGCATTATCGCCATCCTGCTTTCGGGGTTCGTCATCATCCAGCTGTTGCTGCTGGCGGTTACGGCGCTGCCGACGCGCGGCGACGCGCATCGGCCCTTCAATCTGCCGCAGCCAGACGACGTGCGAGTGCTCGCGGAAACGCTGGAAACATCGCCACCTGCCCGGCGCGCGGAGCTGCTCTCGCTGTTCAACGATTCGCTCTACACGCTGCGGCTGGCGCGCGGCAGCCCCGCCGGTTTCGACGGCGGCCTCTCGGCGCTTCACGCGACCTATGCGGCCGCGCTGCCCGGACGCACGGTGACGCTGCCCTCGCGCCGCCCGCTGATCGGCGGAGCGTTTCGCGAAAACCGCTGGACCGGCCGGCTGTTCTCGCCCGTTCAACTTACCGTCCGCCTCTCGATCGGCGAAACGCTCGTCATCGAAAGCCGCCCCTCCGCAGTGGTCCGCACCTATCTGCGCCGCCGCGCGCTGCTGGGCGTGATCGGCGGGCTCCTCCTGCTCGCGATCCTTACCGTCGCCGTGCGCCGCGCGACGAAACCACTGGTTCGGCTTTCGGCGGGTGTGCGCCGCTTCGGCAGCGAACTCGATGCGCCCGACGTGCCCGTGGAGGGCGCACGCGAAATGCGCGAACTTGCCGTTGCCTACAACGACATGAAGCGGCGCATCGCCGATCTCGTCAACGAGCGCACGCGCATCCTCGCCGCCGTCGCGCACGACATGCGCACCTACATCACGCGGCTGCGGCTGCGCACCGATTTCATCGAAGACCCGGAACAGCGCCGGAAAGCCGCCGCCGACCTTCAGGAAATGTCGGCGATGCTCGACGACACGCTGCTGTTCGCGCGGCAGGACGCCAGTGACGGCCCGGACCCCGCGCACCTCGACATCGATGCCGAGATCGAGGCGCTCGTCGCGGTGCGGCGCGAGATGGAAGACGCAGTCTGGTTCGATGGGGGCGCGAAGGGTACAGCGGTGCGCCTTTCCCCGCTCGCGCTCCGGCGTATCCTTGCCAACCTGATCGACAACGGCCTGCGCCACGGCACGACGGTTTCGCTGAGCACGACACGCGAGGGCGAGACGATCGAGATTCGGGTGTCCGATAACGGCCCGGGCGTACCCGCTGCCGCGCTTGCGCGGCTCGGGGAGCCGTTCGGACGCCTCGACCCGTCGCGCGACCGCACCACGGGCGGCGTCGGGCTGGGGCTCGCCATCGTCCGCGCACTTGTCGAGCGCAGCGACGGCACCGTGCGCTTCGCTAACCAGGACGGCGGCGGCCTTCTTGTCTGTCTCAGCTTTCCCGCAGCGCCTCCAGCGCGCGGATAGTCTCGTCGCACCATTCGATCTGCGAGCGTGCGCCGCGAATGCCGAAATCGAGCGGTGCGAGCACGTAGATCAGCGTCTTGCTGGTCCGCCCGGCGCGGATCGCGTCTTCATAGCCTGCGCGAAACGCTTCGAACGTCGCCAGGTCGTGCGTGAGCTGGCGACGATAGTCCGAAAGATGGGCGATGCTGACCTCGGGCGCGACATGGCGGCCGAAGAACAGTTTCAGCATGTGCTCGTTGCGAATACCCGCGCCTGAAACCGGTGCGGCAAGCCAGTCCCGAAGCGCCTCCCGCCCGGTTTCGGTGATCGCGTACTTGCGGCTCTTGCGCCGCCCGTGCGTCTCCGCGCCCAGGCATTCCGCCAGCCCTTCGGCCTCCAGCTTCTGCAGGATGGGGTATATCTGCCCGAAGCTCTCGTTCCAGAAATAGCTGGTGCTGCGCTCGATCGCCTTCTTGATCTCGTAGCCCGAGCGCGGCGCGCCCGCGAGGAACCCGAGCACGGCAAATGCGGTGCGGCTCTTGCCCAGTCGTTCGGCGGCCTTCGTCATTCTGCCGGGCCTCTCGCGTTATGCGATGCAGGTCAAGGCCTTCTGCAGGCCGCGATCACTGTCGCCGTCATCGGCGCCGCGTTCGTCGTCGCCGGTCAGGTCATGGTCCTCGTCGACCGATGCTCGCCCGGCATCGCACAAGCTGAATGACAGGCGCGACAAAGCGGATTTGAAATTGTTCCTGCGGCGCGACGGCGCTACACCGCCGCGTATGAGGGACGATCGTCTGGCCGATATCATCGCGGCTCATCACAATCGCGAGGGCGCGCTGCTGCCCATTTTGAACGACGTGCAGGCAGCGTTCGGCTGCGTGGACGAGGATACAGTGCGCGCGCTCGCCGCCGCGCTCAACCTCAGCCGCGCCGAGGTGCACGGCGTCGTCAGCTTTTATCATGACTACAAGGCGAAGGCCGATCCCCGCCCGGTGCTCAAACTCTGCCGCGCCGAGGCCTGCCAGGCGCGCGGGGTCGAGGCGCTTGTCGCGGAGGCCGAAAGGGCGGCGGGAGAGCGCGTGCATATCGAAACCGTCTACTGCCTCGGCCTCTGCGCCATCGGCCCGGCCGCAATGACGAACGGGCAGGTTCATGCCCGCCTGGACGGCGACCGTCTCGCGACCCTGATCGAGGCGCTGTAGGCCATGACCATTCGTATTTCCGACGATGCGGCAGCGCTTGCCTGCGGTGCGGACGCGGTCGCCGAGGCGTTTGCGAAGGCAGGCCGTACAGCCGAGCGCGTATCGAGCTGGGGCATGCACTGGCTGGAACCGCTCGTCGAGGTGGACGGCATCGGCTACGGACCGGTGATGCCGGATCGCGTCGGGGACATCCTCGCAGGCCGCGCCGACGACCTTCGCATCGGCGCGGTTGCCGAGCACCCGTTCATCAAGAGCCAGCAGCGCCTGACCTTCGCGCGCTTCGGCAAGACACGCCCGCTGAGCCTCGACGATTACGCCGCGACCGGCGGCTGGAAGGGGCTGGAGCGCGCCCGCGCGCTCGGCGCCGACGACACCATCGCCGAAGTGCTCGCCTCGGGCCTGCGCGGGCGCGGCGGCGCGGGGTTCCCGGCGGGCATCAAGTGGCGCACGGTCGCGGACGCGCCGGGGCCGCGCAAGTTCATCGTCTGCAATGCCGACGAAGGCGACAGCGGCACGTTCGCCGACCGCATGGTGATGGAGGGCGATCCCTTCATGCTGATCGAGGGGCTCGCCATCGCAGGCCTCGCGGTGGGTGCCGGCAAGGCCTACGTCTACATCCGCAGCGAATATCCGCACGCGATCGCGAAGATGGAGGCCGCCGCCGCGCTCGCTTCGCCGATCATCGCCCCGTTCGAGGTGGAAATCCGCACCGGCGCGGGCGCCTATGTGTGCGGCGAGGAAACCTCGCTGCTGAACAGCCTTGAAGGCAAGCGCGGAGAGGTTCGCGCCAAGCCGCCGCTGCCCGCGCACGAGGGGCTTTTCGGCTGCCCCACCGTCATCAACAACGTGCTGACGCTCGCCGCCGTGCCGTTCGTGCTGGCGGAGGGCGCGAAAGCCTATGCCGACTACGGCATGGGCCGGTCGCGCGGCACGATGCCTGTGCAGCTTGCCGGAAACATCAGGCACGGCGGCCTCTATGAGATCGCGTTCGGCATCACGCTCGGCGCGCTCGTGAACGAGATCGGCGGGGGCACCGCCTCCGGCCGTCCCGTGCGCGCCGTCCAGGTCGGCGGGCCGCTCGGCGCTTATGTGCCGGTGTCGCAGTTCGACCTGCCGTTCGATTACGAGGCGTTCGCGGCAGCCGACGGCCTGATCGGCCACGGCGGCATCGTCGTGTTCGACGACAGCGTGGACATGGCGCGGCAGGCGCGCTTCGCGATGCAGTTCTGCGCGGTGGAAAGCTGCGGAAAATGCACGCCCTGCCGCATCGGCGCGGTGCGCGGGGTGGAGACCATCGACCGCCTTATGGCAGGCGGAAGGACGCGCGGTGCGGTTGAAAACCTGCCGCAGATCCACAACGCCCCTCGTCGCAAACGCGCGGCGGAAGACGAGGTCGCACTGCTGCGCGACCTCTGCGAAACCATGAAGTTCGGCTCGCTCTGCGCGCTCGGCGGCTTCACACCTTACCCTGTGCTTTCGGCGCTCAATCACTTTCCGGAGGATTTTGTGGTAGAGTCCGCCGCTGAAGGAAACGCAGCATGACCTATGTTCGCCAGAACGATTTCGGAACGCCCGCATCACTGAGCGAGGAAACCGTCACGCTCACCATCGACGGGCGGGCGGTGAGCGTGCCCAAGGGCACCACCGTGATGCGCGCCGCCGCCGAAATCGGCACCGCGATTCCCAAACTTTGCGCGAGCGACAACCTCAAGGCGTTCGGCTCGTGCCGGCTGTGCCTCGTTGAAATCGACGGCGCGCGCGGCACGCCCGCTTCGTGCACCACGCCCGTCGCCGGCGGCATGGTGGTGCACACCGAAACGCCGCGCCTGCAAAAGCTGCGGCGCGGCGTGATGGAGCTTTACATCTCCGATCACCCGCTCGACTGCCTCACCTGCTCGGCCAACAACGACTGCGAACTGCAGGATCAGGCCGCCGCCGTGGGCCTGCGCGACGTGCGCTACGGCTATGAGGGCGAAAACCACCTCGCGCTCGATCTCGATACGTCGAACCCCTATTTTGATTTCGACCCTTCGAAGTGCATCGCCTGCTCGCGCTGCGTGCGCGCCTGCGACGAGGTGCAGGGCACGTTCGCGCTGACCATCGAAGGGCGCGGCTTCGAATCGAAGGTCTCGGCGGGGCTTGGCTCGGACGATTTCCTCGGCTCCGAATGCGTCTCCTGCGGCGCCTGCGTGCAGGCCTGCCCCACCGCGACCCTGCAGGAAAAGTCGGTGAAGGAAATCGGCCTTCCCGACCGCAGCGTCGTCACCACCTGCGCCTATTGCGGCGTCGGCTGCACCTTCCGCGCCGAGATGCGCGGCGAGCAGCTCGTCCGTATGGTGCCGTGGAAGGACGGCAAGGCCAATCGCGGCCACAGCTGCGTGAAGGGCCGCTTCGCGTGGGGCTATGCCCAGCACGCCGACCGCATCCTGAAACCGATGATCCGCGCCAGCATCAACGATCCTTGGCGCGAGGTGGAGTGGGACGAAGCCTTCGCCTACGCCGCCTCCGAACTGAAGCGCATCGCCGCGACGTACGGCGACAAGGCGCTCGGCGGCATCACCTCGTCGCGCTGCACCAACGAGGAGACATTCCTCGTCCAGAAGCTCGTCCGCGCAGGCTTCGGCAACAACAATGTCGATACGTGCGCGCGCGTCTGCCATTCGCCGACCGGTTACGGCCTGAAGACCACGTTCGGCACCTCGGCGGGCACACAGGATTTCGACAGCGTCGAACAGAGCGACGTCATGCTCGTCATCGGCGCCAACCCCACAGACGGCCACCCCGTCTTCGCCAGCCGCATGAAGCGGCGCCTGCGCCAGGGCGCGAAGCTGATCGTCATCGATCCGCGCCGCACCGATCTCGTCCGCTCGCCGCATATCGAGGCGGAGCACCATCTGCCGCTGCGCCCCGGCACCAACGTCGCCGTGCTGACGGCGATGGCGCACACCATCGTCACCGAAGGCCTCGCCGACGAAGCCTTCATCCGCGAACGCTGCGACTGGGACGAGTATCAGGACTGGGCGGCGTTCGTGTCCGACGCCAAGAATTCGCCCGAAACGCTCGCCCCGGTCACGGGCGTTGATCCTGCCGAGCTTCGCGCCGCCGCGCGCCTCTATGCCACCGGCGGCAACGCGGCGATCTACTATGGCCTCGGCGTTACCGAACATTCGCAGGGTTCGTCCACCGTGATGGCGATCGCCAACCTCGCGATGGCGACGGGCAACATCGGACGGCCGGGCGTCGGCGTGAACCCGCTGCGCGGCCAGAACAACGTGCAGGGCGCCTGCGACATGGGCAGCTTCCCGCACGAGCTTTCCGGCTATCGCCACATCTCCGACGCCGCCGCGCGCAAGCTCTTCGAGGATGACTGGGGCGTTCACCTCGATCCCGAGCCCGGCCTGCGCATCCCCAACATGCTCGACGCCGCCGTCGACGGCGTGTTCAAGGCGCTTTACGTGCAGGGCGAGGATATCCTGCAGTCCGACCCCGACACGAAGCACGTCGCCGCCGGCCTCGCCGCGATGGAATGCGTGATCGTCCACGACCTGTTCCTCAATGAAACCGCGAACTACGCGCACATCTTCCTGCCCGGCTCGACCTTCCTTGAGAAGGACGGCACCTTCACCAACGCCGAGCGGCGTATCCAGCCGGTGCGCAAGGTGATGTCGCCGCTGAACGGCCTGTCCGACTGGGAGGTGACGCAGCGCCTCGCGCAGGCAATGGGGCTCGATTGGAACTACACGCACCCCGCCGAGATCATGGACGAGATCGCGCGCCTGACGCCCAGCTTCGCGGGCGTCAGCTTCGACCGGCTGGACGCGGAAGGCTCGATGCAGTGGCCGGTGAACGACGCCGCGCCGGACGGAACGCCCGTGATGCACATCGACGGTTTCGTGCGGGGGCGCGGCAAGTTCGTCGTCACCGACTATGTGCCGACCGACGAGCGCACGGGCCCGCGCTTCCCGCTGCTGCTCACCACGGGCCGCATCCTCAGCCACTATAATGTCGGCGCGCAGACCCGCCGCACCGCGAACGTCGCCTGGCACCCCGAAGACCTGCTGGAAATCCACCCGTCCGACGCCGAAAATCGCGGCCTGAAGGACGGCGACTGGGTGAAGCTCGCCAGCCGCTCGGGCGAGACGGCACTGCGCGCGCTGGTGACGGACCGGGTAGCGCCGGGCGTCGTCTACACGACCTTCCACCACCCCGCGACGCAGGCGAACGTGGTGACGACGGACTATTCGGACTGGGCTACCAACTGCCCAGAATACAAGGTCACAGCGGTGCAGATCAGTGCCTCCAACGGGCCGACCGACTGGCAGGAGGACTATTCGCGCCAGAGCGAGCGCGCGCGCCGCATCGAAGGCATCGCCGCCGAATGAACAGCCTCGAAAAGCTGGTTTACATGGCGAACCAGATCGCGCGAAATCTGGAAACCGAGGGCGACAAGGCGGCGGACACGACCGCCGCGCACATCGTCGCCTTCTGGGATCCGCGCATGAAGTCCATGATCCTCAGCCATCTGGATGCGGGCGGCGAAGGGCTCTCGCCAGCCGCGCGCGCGGCGCTCGGCAAGGTCCGCGCCGCCGCCGATGCCTGATACCGCCGCGCGACACGCGCAGTTCACCGAGATCTTCGCAAACAGCGGCAGCGCCGCGATCACGCGCGAGATTCCGGTGGAAGCGCCCGTCGCGCTCGAATTCAACGGCATCGCCTACGCGGTGATGATGGCGACGCCCGCCGACCTTTCCGATTTCGTCACCGGCTTCGCGATCACCGAGCAGCTTGTCGCGCGCGCCGACGAGATCGAGGACATCGACATCGCCGAGACCGACAAGGGCTGGATCGTCCGCGTCATGCTCGCGCCGCGCGCCGCCGCGCCGGTGCTGGAACGCGCACGCCGCCGCGTTTCCGAAAGCAGCTGCGGCCTCTGCGGCATCGAGAATCTGGAACAGATCGCCCGCCCCCTGCCCCGCATCGCCGATCCGCTGGATATCGACCCGCAGGCGATCTTCGCCGCGCTCGGCGCGCTGCGTGAAGCGCAGCACCTCGGCCGCCGCACCGCCGCCGTCCACGCCGCCGCCTTCTGCGATATCGCCGGGCGCATATTGGAATCGCGCGAGGATGTCGGCCGCCACAACGCACTCGACAAGCTGATCGGCGCGCTCGCCCGCACCGGGATACCGGCGGCGGACGGATTCTTCCTGCTCACCGCGCGCTGCAGCTATGAACTCGTCGAGAAAACCGTCGTCGCGGGTGGCCGCGCGCTTGCCACCATCTCCGCGCCGACGACGCTTGCGATAGACCGCGCGCGGCAGGCAGGCCTCGCGCTGCACGTGCTGACAAGGGAAGATTCACTCTTGCGCGTCATGTAGCGCTTGGGTCTCAGGGGGATATGGCGATGGAATCCAGCAACATCTGCACGCTGACGCTGTCGTGCGCCGACAAGCCGGGCCTTGTCGCGGCGGTCGCCACGCTGCTCGCGGAGAGCGGCGGCAACATCCTCGATGCGCAGCAGTTCAACGACCAGCTGACCGACCGCTTCTTCATGCGCGTCGTCTTCGATCTCGCCGCCCCGGCGCAGGCGGAGTTCAAGGCGCATTTCGCCGCGCTTGCCGACGCGCACGGCATGAACTGGCGGCTGCGCGCAGCCGCCGAGAAAATACGCGTTCTGCTGCTGGTTTCGAAGTTCGATCACTGCCTCACCGATCTGCTCTACCGCAAACGCATCGGCGAGCTTGAGATGGACGTGGTCGGCATTATTTCCAACCACCCGAAAGATGCGGCCGCGCCGATCAACGGCGATATTCCCTTTCACCACCTGCCGATCACGAAGGACACGAAGGCCGCGCAGGAAGCCGCCATCAAGCGGATCGTGGATGAAAGCGGTGCCGAACTCATCGTGCTCGCCCGCTACATGCAGATCCTTTCGGATGATCTCGCCGCGTTCCTCTCCGGCCGCTGCATCAACATCCACCATAGCTTCCTGCCCGGTTTCAAGGGTGCCAAGCCCTATCATCAGGCGCACGCGCGCGGCGTGAAGATCATCGGCGCCACCGCGCACTACGTGACCGCCGACCTCGACGAAGGCCCGATCATCGCGCAGGACGTCGAGCACATCAGCCACACCGACACACCCGACGATCTCGTCCGCAAGGGACGCGATATCGAACGCCGCGTGCTCGCCCGCGCTGTCCGCTACCACCTGCAGGACCGCGTGCTGCTGAACGGCGCCACCACGGTGGTTTTCCGGGATTAGGCCCGGTGGACTCGCCCTCCGAATCGCCATAGCCTCGCGGCCTTCCTCAAAAGGAGCAGGCCATGAAGATCGATCGCAAGGGTTCCGCGCACTGGGAAGGCGGCCTGAAGGATGGCCGCGGCAGCATTTCCACCCAAAGCGGCGCGCTCGACAAGCGCCCTTACGGCTTCGCGATGCGCTTCGAAGGCGTGCCGGGCACCAACCCGGAAGAGCTGATCGGCGCGGCGCACGCGGGCTGCTTCACGATGGCGCTGTCGCTGATCCTCGGCGAAGCCGGGCTCACCGCCGAGAGCATGGACACGACAGCCACCGTGACGCTCGAAAAGCTGGACAGCGGCTTCACGATCACCGCGATCCACCTGAACCTGGAAGCGACGATCCCCGGCACGGACGATGCGGCGTTTCAGGAGCTTGCCGCCAAGGCCAAGGCGAACTGCCCGGTCTCGAAGCTGATGAACGCCGAGATCACACTCGACGCGGCGCTCGTCTGAACCGTAAAGGGCGGGCGTGAGCGACGCCCTGCCCATCCATGCCGTTTTGCCCGCGCTGCTCGCGGCGCTGCGCGAACGTGCATCCGCCGTGCTCGTCGCGCCGCCGGGTGCGGGCAAAACCACGGCGGTCGCGCCCGCGCTTGTCGGCGAGCCCTGGTGTACCGGGCAGATCCTGCTGCTGTCCCCCCGCCGTCTCGCTGCGCGTGCTGCGGCCGAACGCATGGCGGAAACGGCGGGCGAGCCCGTCGGCAAGTCGATCGGCTATGCGACGCGGCTGGATAGCAAGCACGGCAAGGACACGCGCATCCTCGTGCTGACCGAAGGCATCTTCCGCAACCGCATCCAGGCCGACCCGGAACTCGCGGGCGTTTCCGCCGTGCTCTTCGACGAAATTCACGAACGCAGCCTCGACAGCGATTTCGGCCTCGCGCTCGCGCTCGATGCGCAAGGCGCATTGCGGCCCGACCTGCGCATTCTGCCGATGTCCGCAACACTCGACGGCGTGCGCTTTTCGAAGCTGCTGGACGGCGCGCCCGTCATCGAGAGCGAAGGCCGCAGCCATGCGCTCGATGTCCGCTATCTCGGCCGTACCGCCGAACAGCGTATCGAAGACAGCATCGCGTCAGCGATCCGCCGCGCGCTCGGGGAGGCCGAAGGTGACCTGCTCGCGTTCCTGCCCGGCGTCGGCGAGATCGAGCGCACCGCCGAGCGGCTGGAAACGCTTGCGGGCATCGCGCTCCACCGCCTGCACGGCAGCCTCGATCCCGCCGCCCAGCGCACAGCGATCCGCAAGGGCGCGCACGGGCGCAAGGTGGTGCTTGCAACCAGCATCGCCGAAACCAGCCTCACCATCGACGGCGTCCGCATCGTCGTCGATTCGGGCCTCGCGCGCCGCGCCCGCTACGATCGCGGCGGCGGCATGACACGGCTCGTCACCGAGCGCGCCAGCCAGGCCGCCGTCACGCAGCGCGCGGGCCGCGCCGCGCGGCAGGCGCCGGGCGTGTGCTACCGGCTATGGGAAGAGGCCGCGACGGCGGGGATGCCGCCGTTCGATCCGCCCGAAATCCTTGAAGCCGATCTTTCCGCGCTGGTTCTCGACTGCGCGATCTGGGGCGCAGCCGATCCGGCTTCGCTGCGCTGGCTCGATCCGCCGCCCGCCGCAGCCGTTGCCGAAGCGCGCGAGCGGCTGCGGCTACTCGGGGCGCTCGACGCGGAAAACCGACCCACAGCCCACGGCCGCCGCATCGCCGAACTGCCGCTGCCCCCGCGCCTCGCGCACATGATGCTCGCGGCGGCCGAGCGCGGCTGGGGCAAAACCGCCGCCGACGTCGCCGTGCTGCTTTCCGAGCGCGGGCTTGGCGGCACCGACATCGATCTCGAACACCGGCGCGAGCGCTGGCGGCGCGAGCGCGGGCCGCGCGCGGATGGTGCGCGCGCCCTGGCGGGACGCTGGCAGCGCATGGCGAGCACGAGCGGCGACGGCGAAGGGCCGGTCGCAGCGTGCATCGCGCTTGCGTTCCCGGACCGTATCGCGAAACGGCGCGGGGCAGACGGGACGGACTGGGCATCCTCCGGCGGGCGCGGTTTCCGGCTCGACCCCGCTTCGCCGCTCGCCGCGCAGACGTATCTCGCCGTGGCCGAAGTGCAGGGTGCAGCTTCGGGCGCGCGTATCCTCGCCGCGACCGCGATTGCGCCCGATCTCATCGAGTCGCTGTTTGCGGAGCGCATCGAAACCGTCCGCCGCGTGCGCTTCGACGAGAGCACCGGCGGTATCGTCGCGGTGCGCGAACGGCGCCTCGGCAGTCTGGCGCTCTCGACCGGGCAGGACGACAGCCCCGATCCCGCCGCCGTCGCCGCCGCACTTCTCGAAGGCGCGCGCAGGGCCGGGATCGGGGCGCTGCCCTTTTCGGACACTGCGCGGGCGCTGCAGCGGCGCGCCACGTTCGCACGCCGCGTCGATCCTTCGATCGCGGACATAGGCGACGAAGCGCTCGCGGCCGACATGGACGACTGGCTGCCCCCGCTTCTCGAAAACAGGCGGTCGCTCGGCGCGGTAAACGCCTCCGCGCTCACGCAGATGCTGGAAGCGCGCCTCGGCTGGGCGGGCAAGGCCGCCGTCGATCGTCTGACGCCCGAAGCCTTCGTCTCGCCGCTCGGCAGCCACCATGCGATCGATTATGCGGCGGAAGGCGGTCCGGCGGTCGAGCTGCGCGTGCAGGCACTCTTCGGGCTCGGGGCGCACCCGGTGGTTGCCGGGAACGTGCCGCTCGTGCTGCGCCTTACCTCGCCCGCCGGGCGTCCGATCCAGACCACGAAGGATCTGCCCGGCTTCTGGTCGGGAAGCTGGGCGGCGGTCGCAAAGGAGATGCGCGGGCGCTATCCCAGGCACCCGTGGCCCGAAGACCCCGCCGCCGCGGCGCCGACGCTCCGCACCAAGCGCGCGGATAACCGTTAAAACGGAGCAGTCGTTCCCAGACCCTTGGCGCGGGCCTGTTCGAAGACGTGCCAGCCTGCGGCAAGATCCTGCACGATGTGGCCGAGCGATTTGTAGATGGTGATTTCCGCGTCGCCTGTGCGCCCCGCGAGCGTGCCGTCGAACACCTCGCCGATCTCGCCGACGATGTGGGCATCATCAACGAGCCCGGCCGATTTTGCGTTCAGGAACTCCGCGCCCTGCGCGAGAACGCCGACGCGGTAATCCGCGATGAAGCGCGATGCCGCGACAAGATCGTTCGCGATCTCGGCAGGCCCGGCGCGGCTCGATCCGACGCTGTTGATGTGCGCGCCCGGCTGCACGTCGGCGAGCGCGAGGATCGGCTCCGCCGCCGGGGTGGTGGTGCAGATGATGTCGGCGCCGCGCACCGCGCGCGCCACATCGGGCGCGGCTTCGGCATCCAGGCCGAGTTCCTCGCGCACGCGCAGCGAGAACTGTTCGGCCTGCTCAGCCGATCGGCCCCAAACGCTCACTCCGGTGATCGGGCGCACATGGCGTATCGCTGCGGCGTGCCGCCACGCCTGCTCGCCGTAGCCGAGGATGGCAAGGCGCGACGGCCCCGGCCGCGCGAGCGCTTCGGTCGCGGCGGCGGACGCTGCCGCCGTGCGGATCGCCGTGACGATGCTGCCGTCGATGATGGCGACCGGCGCGCCGCTTTCGGGCTCGAACAGAACGACGATGCCCTGGTGCGAATGCTTGCCCAGTGCGAAATTGCCCGGATAGACGCTGACGATCTTGGCGCCAAACGTGCCGCCGAGCATCGCGCCGGGCATCACGCCGAACGCATTGCCCGCCTGCAGGTCGATGATGTTCCGAAGCGGCTGCCGGGTTTCCCCCCGCGCGAGCGCCTTCATCGCCTTGCGCATCAGCGCGATGCAATCCTCGTAGCCGAGCAGACGCTCGACGTCTTCGGCTCCGATGACCAGCAGCGGCGCGCTCATGCGCCCGCCCTGCGCGCGCGGAACCAGCGGACGAGGACCAGCGTATTCACGATCATGAGAACTCCGTAGATATTCTGGGTAACGGCAAGCGACAGACTGTCCAGCACCGTCAGCGTCAGGAACGTGGCGAGCGTCACGTTCTGCACGCCGACCTCGATGGCGAGCGTCATCGCATCGCGGCTGCTGACCTTGCAGGCGTATCCGATGCCAAGCCCCGCCCCCATCGCGGCGATGTTCATCACCAGAAGCGCCGGGCCGACGCCGAGCAGGTTCGCAAGCACCATTTCCGCGCTGACACCCACCGCGAAGGCGATGACACCGAACAGAACGATCATCGACACCGGCCGCAGCCATCCGCTCAGTTTCTCGGCGGTCTCCGGCGCGAATCGGCAGATGAGCATGCCCACCGCCACCGGCAGCACGGTGATCCGCGCGAGCTGGAGCATCGTATCGACGATCGACAGCGCGGGCGCGGTGCCCTCGAGCCCGAAGTGAGTGATTCCCCAGTCCAGCAGCACGGGAATCGAGAACACCGTCACCAGGCTCGACAGCGCCGTCAGCACCACCGCAAGCGCGACATTGCCGCGCGCGATGAAGGTCAGCGCGTTCGACGTCGTCCCTGCCGGGCAGATGCCCAGAATGAAAACACCGAGCGCCAGTTCCGGCGGCAGGCGGAACAGGATGCCGATCGCCAGCCCCAGCAGCGGCATCGCCAGCAGTTGCCCGACCAGCCCCGCGAGCGGCGCGCGGCCGTTCTTCAGCACCTGCGCGAAATCGCCGAGCTTCAACGTCAGCCCCATGCTGAACATGATGAGCATCAGGCCCACGGGCACAAATGTGGTGTTGATGAAAGCGATCATCGCGTCAGACATGGAACTCCCCCTCGCGTCTCTCTATGCGCCCCAGACGGTCTTTGCATAGGCAACGAAATTCGCGCCGAGGATCTTTTCGATACGCGCCTGCGAATGGCCGCGCCGCGCCAGACGGTCGGCAAGATCGTGGAACTGCGAGGGGCCGCGCAAGTCGATCACGAAGGGCAACGTATCGGGGTTTTCACCCTTCGCGCCGATGCCCGCCGCGCGCCGGTCCGCGATCTCCCTGGCGATTTTCACCTTGTAGGCGTCCAGATCGTCGATCGTGGTGATGCCGCCGTCGGTGCCGATGCCGACATGGTCCTCACCGCAGACGTTCACGGCGTGCTCGATATGCGCCACGACATCGTCGGCGGTCGCCTTGCTGGTCGGGTTAAGGAACGGCATGAAATAGATGCCGACGAACCCGCCCCGCGCCGCCACAAGGCGCAGTTCGGCATCGGTCTTGTTGCGCGGCATGTCGGTCAGCGCGCGGCAGCCGGTGTGGTTGATCGAGATCGGCTGCTTCGAGATGCGCGCGGCTTCAAGGCAGGTGTTCTCGCCGCTGTGCGACAGATCCACCATCACGCGGTTCGCGTTCAGCCGCTCCACTACCTCGCGCCCGAACGGCGTCAGACCCCGGTTCTCCGGCGCCATCGAACCGTCGCCGACGGCATTGGCGGGATTGTATGTCAGCTGGATGATCCGCACGCCGAGGTTCGCGAAAACGTCTGCGCGGCTCGCATCGCTGCCGAGCATCGTCGTGTTCTGAAAGCCGTAGATGAGCCCGATGCGGTTGTCGCGCTTCGCGCGCAGAATGTCTTCCGCGCTGGTGATTTTCACGAGGTCGGCGGGATAGCGCCGCGCGACCGCATCCCAGTGCGCGATCTCGCGCACGGTCTGCTCGAACGGCTCGTCGGGCCCGAACACATGGCCGATCGTAAGGTTCACGGCGGTGAGGCCCGAGTGGCGGGCATCGTCGATCACCCGCTGATCGATGACAGCCTCGGTCGATGTCCAGCCGGACCTCTCCTTCGTTTCGGGGGGCTCGACATTCGGATTGGAGAGGCCGCCGAGCGTGTTCACGATGATCGCGCTGTTTCGGAGGCCTGCCGGCGCGGCAAACGCCGACCCACCCGCCAGGAGCGCTGCAGCCGCGCCGCCCATGGCAAGCAGGTCGCGCCGCTCGAAGCCCGAATTGCCGCGATTCGTCATGTGCCCTCCGGCCTGTTTCACAAAGGCCCGGACGTTCGCGCCCCGGCACCACGGCACCGATAGAGCATGGCGCGCCCCCGCGCGTAAAGGGCTTCAGGTATAAGCGATGAGCCGGCCCAGCGCCGCCACGGCAAGCCACAGGCCGATCGAGGTCAGCGCCATCAGTTTGAGCGGCGGCGTGGGTTCACCCGCATGCCGCCTCCAGAGCCCGCGGAAGGCGAGCGCATTTGCAACCGCGATCGCAGCGAGCACCATCTTGCAGAGGAACATGTCCGACCGCACCAGCGCGGTCGCATCGGCCGCGAACAGCAATGGTCCCGTGAGCAGCATGAGGACGAGACCCGCGACCGCAATCGGCGTCAGCGCGCGCGACAGCGCAACGACCGGGATCTGTCGGAACGCGCCGATGAGCCGGAGATCGAGAAACCCGATGCCGCCGACAAGCAGCACCAGGCCCAGCAGGTGAAGGAGGTTCGCCGCCGGATAGGCCCATGGCGAGGCGCGCATGACGCCGCCGATCGCGGAGGCCTCGATCGCGGCGGCGAACGCGTCCATCAGGTCAGCGCAGCTCCACCGTCTTGCCCTCCGCGATCACGCGCTCGATCCGCATCTCGGGCGCGCCGTCGCGGCGCGGGTAGCCGACGAGTGTCACCGACTTGCCGGGGGCCAGCATTTCACGCGTAAGCCCGCGCGCCTCCATGCGCGCGACGGGCGCCAGCACCACATCCCAGCTTTGCTTGCCGTGCATCACCTTGGCGGTGCCGTGCGGATTGCTCCACGAAACCGCCGACAGCGGCGCGGTGATCTCCAGCGTCTTTTCCGCGTCGTAGGAACTCCAGCCGTGGTGGGCGAGCGCGGCCGCGGGTATGCCGGCAAGCGTGGCGGCGAGGATCAGCCGTTTGAGCATCAAAATCTCCCTTCAGAGCCCCCATGCCTGTGTACCGCTAAACCGCATGCGAGGGAACATGCGGCCCGTCGCGGTGTTCATCGGTGATGCCGCCATCCGCCAGACGGATAGCAGCTTCGATACATTTGAGCCGCGTCGCCCCGCGTCCGATGTCACCGAAATGCTCCTCGCGGAACACGGTCCGCGTTGTCCGTCCGGCGCGTGCGAGATAGACGAGACCCGGTTCTTCGCCTTCGCCGGCCGGGCCGGCGAAACCGGTGATCGCGAGCGCGATGTCGACATCCGAGATTGCCAGCAACCCTTCCGCCATGGCGACGGCCACTTCATGCGAAACCGCGCCGTGGCGTTCGATAAGGCCGGGATCAATGCCGAGCAGGCGCTGCTTTGCCGCGTCCGTATAAACGACGAGGCCGGATTCGAAGACGTGTCCGAAGCCCGACACGTCGGTAAGGAGCGAGGCGAGCAGGCCGCCCGTGCAGCTTTCCGCAGTGCCTATCCTGACGCCCGCATCATGCAGCCGCTGAAGCAAAGCGTGGACGGCGCGCTCCAACGCATCGGGCAAGGCCGGAGACAGGGTTTCGGCCATCGGCCGCACTAATAGGCGGGCGGGTCGCTCGCCGGAAAGGACTCGTCGACCGCCTGATCCACCTTGTCCCACGCGTCCGTCGGCTTGTCGCGCATCGCTTCGTGGCCTGCGGAGCGCGTCTGGTCCAGATTGTGGGGGTCGACCTCTCCGGGCGCGAAGGCGGGCGCGCCGCCGGCCTCTTTGCGCGACCGGAAGAATTGCCAGCCCGCAAGCGCCGCTGCGGCGCCGATCCCGGCGACAAGCCCGATCAATCCAAATTTGCTGCGTCCGTCCTCGCGTACTGCGGTGCCGTACATGCGCGTTGTCCTCCATGTGTATCGACTGAACAAACGCGCGCCTGCGAAAGGCGTTCCCGGCGGATCAGAATGCGAGTGCGGAGGCCGCGCGCAGACCGCGCTCCGTGATGAAGCCGGTGACAAGGCGGGCAGGCGTCACGTCGAAGGCCGGATTGTAAGCGGGCGATGCCGTCACGCGCACGGTCGCGGCGCCGTTTGCGGCGGGTCCGGTCAGAAATGCAAGCTCGTCGGGATCGCGCTCCTCGATCGGCACATCGGCGCCGGTCGCCGTCGCGGGATCGAAGGTGGTGTACGGCAGCGCCACGTAGAACGGCACGCCGTTGTCGTGCGCCGCGAGCGCCTTCAGATAAGTACCGATCTTGTTGCAGACATCGCCGTTCGCGGTCACGCGGTCGGTGCCGACGATAACGAGATCGACCTCGCCGCGCTGCATCAGAAGCCCACCCGTGTTGTCGGCGATTACGGTGTGCGGCACGCCGTGCCCGGCAAGTTCAAACGCGGTGAGCAGCGCGCCCTGGTTGCGCGGGCGCGTCTCGTCCACCCACACATGCACGGGCAGCCCTTCGTCCTTCGCCAGATAGATCGGCGCGGTCGCGGTGCCGTAATCCACGGTGGCCAGCCAGCCGGGGTTGCAGTGCGTCAGGATGTTGAGCGGGCGCGACGGATTCCGCGCATGAAGGTCGCGCAGAAGCTGGAGCCCATGCGCGCCGATCGCGCGGTTGAGCGCCACGTCCTCGTCGCAGATCGCGTCGGCGCGCGCGAACGCCGCCGCGCCGCGCATGGCCGGCGGCAGCGGCTGCACCGCCTTCGCCACTTCACCCAGCGCCCAGCGCAGGTTCACCGCTGTCGGCCGCGCCTCGGCGAGCAGGTGACAGGCGGCCTCCAGCGCTGCATCGGATCCATCCTCGGCGAGCGCCATCGCAAGCCCGTAGGCGGCGGTCGCGCCGATCAGTGGGGCCCCGCGCGTCCACATTTCGCGGATGGCGCGCTCGGCATCGGCGGCGGAGCGCAGATCCGTCCACACGATCTCCCACGGCAGGCGGCGCTGATCGAGGATACGCGCGCCCTTGCCATCCGCCGTGCGCGCGATCGATCGACGGTGTTCGCCCTCCAGCCTCACAGCGCGATCTCCGCGAACGAGGCGACGTCGCCCTCCCCCGCCTCCCGGTCAACGAGGCAGGCCTTCAGGCCCGCCTCACGCGCGGCCTCGATCTCCGGCATGCTGTCGGAGAGGAACAGGATATCCTCCACCGGCAGGCCGATTTCGGCCGCGATGCGGCGGTACGACTCCGCCTCTTTCTTCGGGCCGGTGGTGGTATCGAAATAGCCGGAAAACAGCGGCGTCAGATCGCCCGCGTTGCTGTACCCGAAGATCAGTTTCTGCGCGGCCACCGACCCCGACGAATAGACGTAGAGGCCGATCCCATCCGCGTGCCAGCGCCGCAGCGTCTCGGCGGCGTCGGCGTAAACATGGCCCTTCAGCGTGCCGTCCGCATAGCCTTCCGCCCAGATCAGCCCCTGCAGCGTTTTGAGCGCGGTTTCCTTGCGATCCTCGTCGATCCAGCGCGTGAGCGTTTCCACCGGATCGCCGGGCACGTCCTTCAGCATCGGCGCGGCCTCGGGGTGCGCCGCGATCCAGTCCGCCAGCCGCGCCCGCGCATAGGGAAACAGCGTGTCGGTCACGAAGGCGATGCTGCTCGTCGTGCCTTCGATGTCGGTGAGAACCGCGCGCACCATTCAGGCGAGCGCCGGTTCGTGGCGCGGGAAGCGGTCGGCGATGTCGTCGCCGGTGAAATGCGCCACCCAGCCCTCGGGATTGATGAACAGGCGGATCGCCGTGAAGCGCGGCGCGGGGCCCATGTCGAACCAGTGCCGCATGCGCGCAGGCACGGCGATGAGGTCGCCTTTCGTGCAGAGCATGTTGAAAACGCGCCCATCCTCGTGGAGCGTGAACAGGCCTTCGCCGTCCACGAAGAAGCGGACTTCGTCTTCCATGTGGCGGTGCTCGGAAAGGAATTTCTGCCGGAATGCGGCGCGCTCCGGATGGTCGGGCACCATGCTCGCCACGTCCACCGCCTGATAGCCGCCCCTCGCCTTCAGCCGTTCGATCTCCTCGGCGTACGCCGCAAGGATATCGCCTTCGGGCACGTCCCGCGTAGGCCAGCGTTCGAAGAGAACGCCGATCTCCCCCAGCGTTTGCGCGATCGTTTCCGCGTCGGCGGTTTCCAGAAATGCACGCTCCGGCGCGCCCTCCGCATAAACGGCAAGATGACTCATGCGTCCCTCCTCATGCTGCGCTCGGCAACCTCGCACGCGGCGAGCCATTCGGTCGCCTCGATCACCCGCTCCGCCTCCGCGATGTCCGCGCCCCAGCCGTAAAGCCCGTGTCCGCGAATGAGGTAAGCGGGCGGCGGCAGGCCCGCGAGGCGGGAAGCGATCGCCGCGTCGATGTCGCCCATATCCTGGCTGTTTTCCACAACCGGAACGATGATCTCCGCCAGATGCGTGGTCACACCCGGAAACGCCTTGCCCAGTTCGTGCCCCCGGATCGTCCAGTCGTCGCGCAGCACCCGCGACAGCGCCACCGCCTGCGGCGAGTGGCTGTGCAGTACCGCGCCGACCTCCGGAAAGCGGCGGTAAAGCGACAGATGCAGCGCCGTCTCCGCGCTCGGCCGTTTGCCGTCGAGCGATGCGCCGCGCGCATCCACGCGCATCACCCCGTCCCGCGTCAGGCGTCCCTTGTGCCACCCGGAAACCGTCACGGCGAAACTGCCATCTTCCAGGCGCACCGAATAGTTCCCGCTCGTCGCAGGCGCCCAGCCCCGCACGTCGAACGCGCGCCCCACGGCAACGATGGCGTCGGCCGCCGTTTCGAATGTGCTTGCAACCATGATGTTTTCTTAACCATGACTGTGACGCTGGCGAAGCGGTTTCCGCTCTTCTATGAACCATTCTCATGAATCCGCTCTACGCCAACCTGCCGACCACCATCTTCGAGAAGATGTCCGCGCTTGCCCGCGAAACGGGCGCGATCAACCTGGGGCAAGGCTTTCCCGACGCGGGCTGGCCGCGCGACGTGCTGGAAGCCGGCGCCCGCGCGCTCACCGAAGGCTACAACCAGTATCCGCCGATGCCGGGCATCCCGGAGCTTCGGCAGGCGATCGCCGATCACTACCGCCGCCATCAGGCCGTCGATCTCGACTGGCAGAGCGAAATCACCGTCACCTCGGGCGCGACGGAGGCGCTTGCGGCCTCGGTCATGGCGCTTGTCAGCCCCGGCGACGAGGTGCTGCTGATCCAGCCGATGTACGATGCCTATCTGCCGATGGTGCGCCAGGCGGGCGGCGTGCCGAAGCTGATCCGCCTCGAACCGCCGGAGTGGCGGCTGACGGAAGCCGCGCTCGCCGAAGCGTTCAGCCCGCGCACGCGCGTCGTGCTGCTCAACAACCCGCTCAATCCGACCGCGACGATGTTCTCGGAAGGTGAACTCGCGCTGCTTGCCCGCTTCGTGGTGGAGCACGATGCCGTCGTTATCAGCGACGAGGTGTGGGAGCATGTCGTGTTCGATGGCCGCGCGCATTCGCCGATCATGGCGCAGCCGGGGATGAGGGAACGCACGGTGAAGATCGGCTCGGGCGGCAAGATTTTCTCGCTCACCGGATGGAAGGTCGGCTGGATGTGCGCCGCGCCCCGGCTGATGCACGCGCTTGCCCGCGCGCACCAGTTCCTTACCTTCACGACGCCGCCGAACCTGCAGACGGCGATTGCCTACGGGCTCGGGAAGGACGACGGCTATTTCACCGCGATGCGCGCGGATTTCGCCCGCTCGCGCGATCGGCTGGCATCGGGGCTCGATGCGGCAGGCTGGAAGACACTGCCGAGCGCGGGCACCTATTTCCTCTCCGTCGACCTTGCCGCCTCGGGCATCGCGCTCGACGACGTGAGCTTCTGCGACCGACTGGCGCGTGAGGGCGACGTCGTCGCGATCCCGGTCTCGGCGTTTTACGCGGAGGCGCCGGTCACGTCGGTGGTGCGCTTCTGCTTCGCCAAGACCGACGCGACGATCGATGCCGCGCTGGAACGCATGGCGAAGGCACGAGCGCTGTTCGGCTGACGCCTACCCCTTCAGTTCCGCGATCATCGTCTCGCGCATGGCGAATTTCTGCACCTTCCCCGTGATGGTCATCGGGAAGGCTTCCACGAAGCGGATGTAGCGCGGCACCTTGTAGTGCGCGATGCTGCCGCGGCAGTGGTCGCGGACCTCGTCCTCGCTGAGCTGCGCGCCGCCGCGCGTCATCACCCACGCGCACAGTTCCTCGCCGTAGCGGTCGTCGGGTACGCCGATCACCTGCGCGTCGGCGATATGGGGGTGGGTGAGCAGGAATTCCTCGATCTCGCGCGGATAGATGTTCTCGCCGCCCCGGATCACCATGTCCTTGATGCGCCCGGTGATGCGGCAATAGCCCTTCTCGTCGATCGTCGCGATGTCGCCGGTGTGCATCCAGCCGTCGTCGTCGATGGCTTCGGCCGTGCGCGCGGCATCGTCCCAGTATCCCTGCATCACCGAATAGCCGCGCGTGCACAGCTCGCCCGCCTCCCCGCGCGGCAGCGTCTCGCCGTCCGGCCCGACGATCTTCACCTCAAGGTGCGGCTGCACGCGGCCCACCGTGGAAACGCGCTCCTCGATAGGATCGTCCATCGCGCTCTGGAAGCTCACCGGGCTCGTCTCGGTCATGCCGTAGGCGATCGTCACCTGGTGCATGCCGAGCCGGTCGATCACCTCGCGCATCGTCGCGACCGGGCACGGCGACCCCGCCATGATGCCGGTGCGCAGCGACGACACGTCGAAGCTGTCGAATTCCGGCCGCCCGAGCACCGCGATGAACATGGTGGGCACGCCGTAGAGCGCCGTGCAGCGCTCATCCGCCACGGTTTCCAGTACGGCCATCGGATCGAAGCTCTCCGCCGGATAGACCATCGTCGCGCCGTGCGTCAGGCAGGCGAGGTTGCCCATCACCATGCCGAAGCAGTGGTAGAGCGGCACCGGGATGCACACGCGGTCCGCTTTCGAAAGCCCGATGCCCGCGCCGACGAAATAGCCGTTGTTGAGGATGTTGCGGTGCGTCAGCGTCGCGCCCTTGGGGAAGCCCGTCGTGCCGCTGGTGAACTGGATGTTCACCGCGTCGCTTGCGTCTACCGGAATGGCGGCAAGCGCGGGGGTGATTTCGGCTTCCAGCGCGTTGAACGACAGGCAGCCGGCGGAGGCGTCGTCGCCTATGGTGGCGACGAGGCGAAGTTCGGGAAGGTTCCGCGCAATCAAGAGTCCGGGGGTTGCGGTTTCAAGCTCCGGCAGCAGCTCGCGCAGCATGGCGACATAGTCGCTCGTTTTATGCTGCTTTGCAGCAATCAAGGCGCAACAACCCACTTTTTTCAAGGCATAGGCAAGTTCGCTGGTGCGGTAGGCCGGGTTGATGGTGACGAGGATCATCCCCGCCGTCGCGGTCGCGAACTGCAGGATCGTCCACTCCGCGCAGTTGGGCGCCCAGATGCCGACGCGGTCGCCGGGCCGCACGCCCGCCGCGAGCAGCCCGCACGCCACCGCGTCCGAGCGTTGTTTCAGCTCCGCCCACGTCAGCCGCACACCCTGATGACGGACGACGAGCGCTTCGCCGTCCGGATCGCGCGCCGCCGCATCGGCAAGCATCGCCCCGATCGTCTTCTCGATCAGCGGCGGCGCGCTTGCACCGACGACGTGGCTCAGTTCCTGCGATTCTCCCCGGACCATTCCTGCTCCCTCAATTCCTTGCGCCGAATCTTGCCGCTCACCGTCTTGGGCAGCGTCGCGACGAATTCGATCTTCCGCGGATACTTATAGGGCGCCGTCGTGGATTTCACATGGGTTTGCAATTCCTCGACGAGCGCATCGGAAGCGCCGTGCCCGGAGGCGAGGACGACGAACGCCTTCACCACCTCGCCGCGCGTCGGATCGGGGCTCGCCACGACGGCGCTTTCGGCGACCGCCGGATGCTCGAACAGCGCGCTTTCCACCTCGAACGGCCCGATCCGGTATCCGGCCGAAAGGATCACGTCGTCGGCGCGGCCCACGAACCAGAAGAAGCCGTCTTCGTCGACGAAGGCGCGGTCGCCGGTCAGATACCAGCCGTCCCGGAACACGCTCGCGGTGCGCGCGTCGTCGTCGCGGTAGCCGAGGAACAGGCCGGGCGGGCGCCTTCCCGCCACGCGCAGCGCGATGTCGCCCTCCTCGCCGGGCGGCAGGCGCTGCCCACCCTCGCCGATCACCGCAAGATCGATGCCCGGCGCAGGCTTGCCCATCGCGCCCTGCCGCTCCGCGCCCGCACGGTTGCAGCACAGCATCACGGTTTCGGTCTGGCCGTAGCCGTCGTGGATCGAAAGGCCGGTCGCCGCGCGCCAGAGATCGATCACCTCCGGGTTGAGCGGTTCGCCCGCACTGACGCAGCGCCGCAGTGTTTCGAAGCGGCGCGTGCCGAGATCGGAGCGCACGAACATGCGGTATGCGGTGGGCGGCGCGCACAATGTCGTCACCGGATAGGTGCCGAGAAGACCGAGCACCGCCTCCCCATCGAACCCCGGCGCGTGATAGGCGAAGATGCCCGCGCCCATCATCCACGGCGCGAACAGGCTGGACCACGCCGCCTTCGCCCAGCCGGTGTCGGACACGTTCCACATCAGGTCGCCGGGGCCGAGATCCAGCCAGTAACGTGCCGTAATCTCGTGCGCGAGCGGATAGCCTGCGCCGTGGATCGTCATCTTCGGATTGCCGGTCGTGCCGCTGGTGAAATAGCAGAGCGCCGGGTCGTCGAACGCCGTGTCGGCGATCGCTTCCGACGGCTCGGCTTGCGCCGCAAGCGCGGAATAATCGCCCCACCCCGCGCGGGGGCCGCCGATGTGCAGCCTGGCTATCGGATCGCCTGTGAGCGCGGTATCGACGCGGTCGGCGATGTCCGCCCCCACGATCACGCACACCGCCTTCGCCGCCGCGCGGCGATAGGCGATATCCTTGGGCATCAGCTGCACGGTTCCGGGCGACGCGATCGCGCCGAGCCGCAGGCAGCCGAGCATCAGTTCCCACCATTCCAGCTCGCGCGCCAGCAGGATCAGCACGGTATCGCCGCGCTTCACGCCCGCGCCCTTCAGAACGGCGGCGGCCTTCGCCGCCCGCGCGTCGAGCGCGGCGAAGCTGATGTCTTCAACGCGCCCGCCTGCATCGACCCACAGCAGCGCGCGATCGGCCCCGCGTTCGCGCGCGAAGCGCTGCATCCGGTCGCGCGCGAAATTGGTCCGCACGGGCGGAGTCCATTCGAAAGGCTGCTCCGTCATCGCGCTTCGTTGATGATCTGCACCTGCGTGAATTCGTGCAGGCCTTCCTCCGCGAATTCCACGCCGATGCCGGATTGCTTGGCGCCGCCGAAGGGGATGTTCGGCCCGAAATCGAGGTGCTTGTTGATCCACACCGTGCCCGAATCCATGCGCGTCGCGATGTCGTAGGCCGTGTCACGATCCCTGCCCCACACGGAGCCGCCGAGGCCCCACGGCGAGGCGTTGGCGCGCTCCAGCGCGTCTTCGGCATCGTCGTAGCGGATCACCGGCAGAATGGGGCCGAACTGTTCCTCGTCGACGATGCGCGTGCCGTCCGTCACGTCGCGCACGATCGTCGGCCGGATGAAATAGCCGGGCCGATCGACGACATCGCCGCCCGCGATGATCGTGCCCGCCGCGCGCGCATCATCCAGGAAGCCCTTCACCTTCTCGTACTGCATTTTGTTCTGCAGCGGCCCGATCTGCGCGCCCTGCGCGAGCCCGTCGTCGACGATCGCCTCGTCGGCGAGTCTCGCAAGTTCCGCGCAGAGTTCCTCGTAGATCGACGAATGCGCATAGACGCGCTTTACCGCGAGGCACACCTGCCCCGCATTCATCATCGCCGCGCCGAAAATGCCCGGCGCAATGGTTTTCGGATCGGCATCGGGCAGCACGATCGCCGCGTCGTTGCCGCCGAGTTCGAGCGTGATGCGCTTGATGCTGGACGCCGCGCTCGCCATCACCTTCTTGCCGGTTTCGGTGGAGCCAGTGAAGGATATCTTCGCGATATCCGGGTGCGCCGTCAGCTTGCCGCCGAGATCGTTCTGATCGGTTATGACGTTAATGACGCCCGCCGGGAAAATCTCCGCGCAGAGTTCGCCGAGTTTCAGCGTCGTCAGCGGCGTCGTCGGCGCGGGCTTGATGACGATCGTGTTTCCGGCCAGCAGTGCGAGCGGCATCTTGAACGCCACGATGAGCACCGGGAAGTTCCACGGGATGATCGCGCCGACCACGCCGAGCGGCCGCCGCCGCATTTCGACGCGGCGGTTGTCGTTGTCCTCGATCAGTTTCGATTCGAGTTCAAGCGACGCAAGGTAGCGGATGAACGCCGACGTGTAGACGATCTCGGCGGTCGATTCGCTGAGCGGTTTGCCCTGTTCCTGCGTCAGCAGCCGGGCGAAACTTTCCAACTTCGCCTCGATCGCATCGGCGAGTTTCAGGAGGAGATCGCGGCGTTCCTGCATGGAACGCCGCGACCAGGCGGGGAAGGCGGCTTTCGCGGCGGCGACGGCCGCATCGAGCTGGGCTTCCGATCCGCGCGGACACACGGCGAGCACCTCTTCGGTCGCCGGGTTGATGACGTCCATCGTCATGTCCCCCGGCACCAGCGCGCCGCCGATCAGCAGCCGATAGTCGTCCATAACCGATCCTTCCCCAGTATCGTCTTTTTCAGAACTTGTGACCGACCGTGACACCGTAGGTGCGCGGCGCGGAGATATGATTGTAATCGAACCCGAAGCCCGCGAGCAGATCGACGCGCGAGGTGAAGTAGAATTCGTTGCCGAGATTCTTGCCCCAGATCGACGCGTTCCAGCGCCCGTCCGCCGTTTCGTAATCAATGTGCGCGCCGAGAATGGCGTAGCTGCCCTGCTGCAGGCGCGGGACGTTCAGCACTTCGAAATACTGGCTCGACGAATAGCTGACGTCGCCGTGCAGGCTGAGCTTGCCGGAGTTCGAATCCATGACCGTAAGATCGACCCCGCCGTTGAAGGTGACGGAAGGCGCGTTCGACAGTTCATTGCCCGAAACGTCAGCGCCGCTCACCGTGCCGACCTTGATCTTCGAATCGAGCAGGCCGAGCCCGGCGCGGAGCGACAGCATGTCGCTCGCCCGAACGCTGAGTTCGACTTCGCCGCCCATGATCCGCGATTTCGGAATGTTGAGCAGCGTCTGCGCCGCAGTCAGCGGGTCGACGTTGATGAACTGCTGGTTGCGGTAATCGTAGTAGAAGCCCGCGAGATTGAGCGTCACGCTGCGGCCCGCGAACTGGGTCTTGGCGCCGATCTCGTAGGCGTTCACCTCCTCCGGCTTTGCAATCGACAGCTCGGACGGATCGAAGAACGCCTGCGCGTTGAAGCTGCTCGCCCGGTAGCCCCGGCTGTAGTGCGCGTAGAGCAGATTGCCGTCGGCCAGCTTGAAATCGAGGCCGATTTTGCCGGAAATATTATCCGTGCTGTACCGCAGGTTCGACGGCGGAATCAGGTTCACCACCAGAACGCCGTTCGGCCCCAGCGCATTCGATTCGAAATCCGTCTGCCGCCCCGTATCGTGCGTGTAGCGGAGGCCGCCGCGCAGAGTGATCGCGTCGGTGATATCGTAGTTCATGTCGGTGTAGATCGCGATGCTCTTCTTCACCTGATCGAAGCTGTTGGCGAACAGGCAGCCGAGCGGCAGGCCGATCGCGCAGTCCGCATCGGTGACGCCGGGAAGCCCGTCTGAATCGACATCCTTGGCGATTTCGAACGTCGTGTTGTTGAACACCTTCTCGCGGTTGTAATAGGCGCCGAGAATGAAATCGAACGGACCACCGGTGTCGCTCGTGAGACGCAGATCCTGCGCGAACTGGCTGGCCTTGTCGTAATAGGGGATTTCCAGCAGCTGCGTCGCGGTGCCGTCGGTATCTTCATAGAACGAGAGCGTGCCCTTGTCCCACGAGGTGATGCTGGTGACGGTGAGCGCATCCGACACATCGATGTTGCCGGTGAGCGCCAGCGAGTATGTGCGCGCGCGGCGGCGTTCGGTGACGTTCGCCTCAATCTCGCGCTTGCTAAGACCGGCGCGGTGGACCTCCGCAGGCTGCGCGTAGATGCCGTAGTTGCGCGGGTTCTGATAGCTCGTCGAGCCGCGCAGCATGAAACGCACGCCCTCCGACGGTTCGAGCAGCACCGAGGCGCGTACCGCATATTCGCGCACGCCTGCGAGATCGGGTTCGCCGGGGAGCTGGTTCCTGAACCAGCCGTCGGCGCGCGCGAAGCTGAACGCGACGCGGGCGGCGGCCTTGTCGCCCATCGGCACGTTGATCGCGCCGTTCGCGTCCATGCGGTTGTAATTGCCGTAGCCGAGATTGAGGTAGCCGCTCGTTTCGCCGAGTTCGGGCGCGCGGCTGATGAGATTGACCGCGCCGCCCGTGGTGTTCTTGCCGTAGAGCGTGCCCTGCGGTCCGCGCAGAACCTCGACGCGTTCAAGGTCGTACATGGCGACGCCGAGGAACGCGAAATTGCCCTTGTAAACCTCGTCGTAATAGGTCGCCACCGGGCTCGACTGGTTGAGACTGTAATCCGACATCGAAACACCGCGCAGCGCGAAGATCGGCGTGTTGTCGCCCACGATGCTGGTGAGCTGCAGGTTCGCGACCTTGGTGACGAGATCGTCGGCGGTCGTGACGCGGGATTTCTGCAACTGTTCGCCGCCGATTGCGGAAACCGAGATCGGCACATCCTGCAATCGCTCGGCGCGCTTGGTCGCGGTGATGACGATTTCCGTGTCGGCGGCTGCCGCGGTATTTTCCTGCGCGTTCGCTATACCGGCGGTGCCCGCAAGCAAGACCGGCACGATGGCGGCGGAAAGCGCCGCGCGTCCTGAAGTTTTCATGGTCATGACTTCCCCCTTTTTGTTTCCCGAGTTACGTGTCGTCACCCTCCGCAAGAGCGTTGATCTTCGTCATGAGTGCGGCGCGCATCGCGGGCGCTTCGGTGCGCAGCGGCGCCTTGCGCAGCTTGCCGATTTCCGCAGCCGA
This sequence comes from Sphingosinicella soli, assembly GCF_014199685.1. GTDB lineage: Bacteria > Pseudomonadota > Alphaproteobacteria > Sphingomonadales > Sphingomonadaceae > Sphingosinicella > Sphingosinicella soli. The sequence continues at coordinate 74,931 of NZ_JACHNZ010000004.1, forward strand.
ATAGGGTTTGAAATCCGCAGGAACATGACCGGCGTCGAACCGGTAAAGCGTCCAGTTCAGGAGATCGGCAAGTTCGGCGTCACTGACCGGCGCCGTCGCCACGCCCGGCACGCGCGCCAGGTATTCGCGTCCGCCCGGCACATGCAGGAACTTCGCCACGATGCCCGCCATGGCAGGCGTCGTCTCGGGGGTTCCCGTCGCGTCGGGCCGGTGACAGCCCTGGCATTTCAGGATCCAGTTCTGCCGCGCGAGCGCGGGATTGGAAACGGCCGCTTCGCGAGAGACGCCCTGCGCGGCAAACCCCGCCCCGGCAATTCCGGCAAGGATCGCCGACGCAAGAACGCCGCGCATCACTTGATCGCGGCTTTCAGTTCGGCCACCTGGCGCGGGGTCAATTTCGCGCCGCCGGCGCGGATGCCCGCAACTTCGGCAGCGGTGAAGCGCATCACTTTCCTGTCTGCCGCGGCGATGGCATCGAGCACATGATTGAGCACGGCGGCGACGTCGTCATCCTTCATGCCGCCCTGCGCGGGCATGACGCCGCGGTACGTCTTGCCGTCCACCACGAGCGGCCCGGAGAGGCCCCGCGTTATGGAAAGGACAGAAAACGGCGGCCGTCGGGTTTTGCGGCAAGCGCCGCAGGCTCGGTCTTCAGGGACGGGAAGGCGCCCGGGACACCCGCGCCGCTCGCAAGGTGACACGCCGCACAGCGCTTGTAGAGCGCGGGGCCGTCCGCAGCCTGCGCGGCGGCGGCGGGCACGGCCAGCAGAACAGTGATGGCCAGCCGCCGCAGCATCATTTTTCCAGCGCGACGCCGAGGATGACGGCGGTCGAGCAATTGTAGATCGCGCTCGACGTGCCGAGGCACCAGTTGATGTCGTTGTTCTCCTGCGGGCGCACGACCGGCCGGTCGCCTTCGTTGCGGTTGCACAGACAGCGCCCGCACGAGGATTTGCCGCAGCAATCGTTGTAGCTGATGATGTACGAGCGGTTGTCCGCCGGGTTGAGGCAGGTGCCGATCCAGGTGATCGGCGACATTTCCGTTCCGGGCGGGCAGGTGCTCGCCGTGCCGCCGCAGCAAGAGCAGAGATAACCGTCGATCGCGCAGTAGCGCCAATAGTCGCACGACGCCTGATCGCCGGGATCCTGCGGATTGCCCGTGGGTTGCGGTGCAACGCCGCCGCCGCCGTGCGCGGGATTCGCCGCAGCATAGGCGCGCGAGACGGGGAGCACGGGGAACGCCGCCGCGCCGGTGATCGCGCCGCCGATCAGCGTCAGCATGCTGCGGCGCGAGGTGGTTTTCGCCACCCGCCGGGTGAGCGCTTCGGTGATCTTGTCGATGGCCATGGCCGCTTCCCCCTATCGTTTCGCAAGAAAGTCCTGGAGCGAGGCGACGCCGCGCTCCTTGGCTTCGAACAGGCTTTCGAGATGCTCGCGCGTGTTGACGAGGCCGAGCGAGGCGATCCTGCCGTCTTCGCCGATCAGCACCGCATAAGGCAGCTTCGACACGCCGAAGCGGCGGCCGAGATCCTCGGACAGCACGTAGGGGAATGCCGCGAGCCCTTCGGCCATCATCAGGCGCCGGTGCGCGGCCTCTTCGCCGTCGCTGGCGAGGATCGCGTCGAGCCAGCCGCGCTCGGCAGCGGCGGCAGATTTGAAGACCGGCAGCAGCGTCTTGCAGATCGGGCAATCGGGCGAGAGGAAGAAGATCAGCTGGCTGCGGCCGCGCGCGCCGCCGATCACGACGGCGTCACCGCCGAGCGACTTCACATGCATCTCCGGCGCAGCGTCGCCGACTTTCACGCCCTGATGCAGCGTCAGCGCGCCTGCGGGCGCGATGCGCTCGTGAAGCACGCCGACCTGCCGCGCGAGCGCGGCGACGAGCACGCCGAGAACGGCGACGGTGATCCAGAGCAGCACCTGCGAGACGAAAATCAGGCTCATGCGTGCCTCCAATGCGGATGGGGAATGGCCGCCAGTTCACCGGCGGCGGACTGCAGACTGAACAGCGCGAGCGCGGCGAACAGCGGCTCGGGCGACCAGGCGCCTGCGGGCAGCAGCGCCGCCGCAATCGCAAGGCCCGAGAACAGAAGCGCGCGCGCCGGAGCAAAGACCCGGGGAGCCGCGGCGTGCGCGCCGAAGGTGCAACCGCAATCGAAAGCCTCGCCGCGCCGCCGCACCAGCAGCACGGCGTAGACAAGCCAGAGCGCTGCGGCGATGGCCGCGCCTGCCGGGCGCGTCGCAGCGAACAGCAGTGCGATCGCGGCAAGGAACTCGGTCGCACCGGCGGCGGCGGCGAGCGCCTTGCCGAAGCCCGTGCCGGTGCCGGCAAGTCGCGCCGCCGCCGCCGCCATCCGGTCCTGCTGGAACGCCTTCTGCACTGCCGCCGACAGCAGCACGAGCGCGAGGAACAGCGCGATGCTGTCGCCCGCGAAGCTCATTTGCCCGCCGCCGTCATGGTCATCGGGTCGTTCACGGCCTGTGCGACCGTGTGCAGGAAGGTGCCGCTGTTCGCGTCGTACACGTCGAGATTGCCGTCGGGCCGCGACGCGACGAGGTAGGGTTTCGCGCCCGCCGTCACCTCGATCGAAAGCGTGTGGTTCTGCATCGTGATCTTGCGCGCGACGGCTTTCTTCGCCGTGTCCGCCACCCAGACTTCGGTGCCGCCGTTCTTGTGGCTGCCCGCCGCGCCGTTCGGGTCCATCAGCACATACACATGCCCCGCCGCATCGGCGGAGGTCACCTGCCAGCCGCCGGGGCGCCAGCCCTTCGCGGCATCGCCCGGCACCATCGCGAACCCGCCGAGATCGCGGGGCTTGTCACCGGACAGATCGAAGCCGTGCAGCCTGCCCTTGAAGCTGACGAACCACGCGGTGCGACCCGCCATCGCGGGCATCATGAACCACGGATCATTATCGATGTCGTTGACGGCCCTGGTCGCCGTCGTCGATTTCGCCTTGCCCACCTCGTCGAGCAGCACGGTCATCATCGTGCCGTCGGCGCACAGCGACGTGAAGCCCCGCGCGCCCGTCGGATACGTCAGCATGCAGCCGGGCAGGTCGATGTCGCCGAGAATCGTTCTTGCTTCGAGATCGATCACCGTGACCGATGAGCCCGGCGTGAAATTGAACACGAGCATCCACTTCTCGCCATTCGTGAACTGCATCGCGTTCTTCAGCGTCACGAACATGCCGCGCTTGCCGCCGGGCAGGACGATTTCACCCTTGTGCGCCAGCGTCGCCTTGTCCCAGATCGAAACCACGTCGGTGCGCTCGCCGCGCGTCAGGCGCGAGAGGAAGGTTTCGCCCGCATAGATTTCGCTGCCCGTCGTGGACGGCAGCAGCGTGCCGAACTGCGCGACCGGGATCTGCCCCTTCACCGAAGACACCGGACTGGATACATCCACCAGTGCTGCACGCCCGTCGGGAATGCTCTTGAAGTGCAGGTCGTGCACGAAAACGAAGCTGTCGGGATAGCGTTCGGGCAGCGTCTCCACGACCGGGATCGGTTCTTCGGCAAGCGGCTGCGGGAATGCCTGCTGCGCCTGCGCGTCGCTTGCGGCAAACAGCAACGTGGCGGCCAGAAGCCCGGCGCGTCGTGACATCATTCCCTCCCTCGGCATCGTCTTTCGACGAGTCGCACTTCCCTCAAATGCGGAAATGATTTAGGTCTTATGTCCAAATTTTGTCAAGTGTACTAATTTGTCGGTTCAAGAACAGCACGCTATGCACCCGCAAGAGTCGAATGGAGTGCCATGTTGCCTGAGTTCATTGTTCCGGATTTGAAAGTGGTGCCGCGCGAGGGCGGCTATGCGCGCGGGCAGGACGGCGTGGAGCAAATTCTCCGCGCGGCACTCACGATCCTGGTCGAGCAGGGCTTCGGCGCGGTGACGATGCGGGCGATCGCCAAGGCCTGCGACATGAAGCTCGGCAACGTCACGTATTACTTCCCGACCCGCGACGAACTCGTCCGCGCGCTCTTCGATGCCGTCATCAGCAGTTACGAGGAATCGTTCGAGGCGATCAGCCACGAGGAAGGCGCAAGCATCGACGCGCGCTTCGAAAATATCGTCCGGTTGATCCTTGAAGACATCACCACGAAGAAAACGACGCGCTTCTTCACCGAAATCTGGGCGCTCGCCAACCATGATGCGTTCGTATCCGAACGGATGGACGAGCTTTACCGGCGCGCCCGCGTCGTGCTCAACGAACTCATCGCGGAGATCAACCCGGCGCTGCCGGAGGAGGAGCGCGAAACGGTCGCCCTGTTCATTTCAGCATCGCTGGAGGGCACCACAATGTTTGCGGGCCATGACAAACCCTGGCGGCACCGCATGGACTGGCTGGAAACCATCGCCTGCCGCGCCTATCTGCCGCTCATCAAATCCTTGAAGCCCGGCGACATCCGAAAGCCTTCCACCGGGCAGTGAGAGATCAACATTTCCCGAAGGTCGTCGGCGCGCCGCCGTCGCGCGACACGGTCATCGTATTGGCGCTCGGATACGCAAGGGTCCACTCTTCGCGCGACCACTTGCCGCCGCTCTGGCAGACCATGCGCCGCATTTCATCGCCGCTCGCAACGTCGGGCGGCAGGATATCGCAGCGCATTCCCGCCTTGGTGAGCAGTTCGTCGTGCCAGAAACGCCACCAGCCTTCGGTGCATTGATCGGCGCTTTCCGCCCAGCGGCCGACGTAGCGCGGCGGGGGCGGCAATTGCACCGCAGGTTCAGCGGGCGCCTCCACTGCCGCCGTTGCCGCCTTTTCCGCAGGCGCGGGTTCAGGCGCGCTTCCGCAGGCGGCGAGCGCGGTGAGAAAGGCGATCGAGACGGTGCGCATCAGTCGCTGCCGAGCTTGCCGAAGCGGGCTTCGTATTCGGTGAGGCGTCCGCTTGCGAGCAGCTTCGCCTGCTCGAGCAGGTGATCCTTTTCGATCCGGCCCCGGAAGTTGTCGAGCTTGGCATCGACGAGCTTCACCTCTTCGGGGCTCCAGTCGGCGATCTGCGCGAAATAGAAAATACCGATCTCGCGAAGCCGCGCGGCGAGACGGGGGCCGACGCCTTTCAGAAGCGAAAGATCGTCCGTCGGGCCGATCGGCGCTTCGAGGAAGGTCGGCAGCTTGCGGCCCGGTTTCCAGCCGATTCCGGGGGTCGGCGCTGCGCTCGGCGCGCTGTCTGCCGGCAGTGTTCCGGGCGCTGCCGCCTTGCGCGCGGCCTTTTCGCGGCGCAGCCGATCGACTTCGTCGGCAAGCGGCTTCACCTGATCGCGCGCCGAGGCGAGATCCTTTTCCAACTGCGCGATCTCAGCGCCCGCACTCGCCAGCCGCGAGGCGGTCTGATCGTGCTCGGCCTGCACAAGCTCTAGTTTCGCGGTGCCGCGAAACAGCAGCCAGCCGAGCGCCAGCCCGATGACAAGGCCGGGCAGGCCGAATGTCAGCAGCGCGGTGATGTCTATGGGCATGATCCTGTCCTCGCTTGGCGTCCTTCCCGCGAACTGATAGCGCGGTCGCCGCCGAATCCAAGGAGACAATCGCGATGGGACCGCTTTCCGGGCTCAAGGTTCTCGATCTCTCGCGCGTGCTCGCGGGACCGTGGGCGACCCAGATTTTTGCCGATCTGGGCGCCGAGGTGGTGAAGGTGGAGCGCCCCGGCGCAGGCGACGACACGCGAAGCTGGGGCCCGCCGTTCATCGCAGATGCGGACGGGACACCGGGCGACGCGGCCTATTACCTCTCGGCGAACCGCAACAAGAAGAGCCTCGCCATCGACATCGCCGACCCGCGCGGCGCGGCGGTCGTGCGGACGCTTGCCGAACGCGCGGACGTGGTCGTCGAAAACTTCAAGGCCGGCGGGCTCGCCCGCTACGGCCTCGATTATGCCGCGCTTGCCGCCGTAAAGCCCGACATCGTCTATTGCTCGATCACCGGCTTCGGGCAGGACGGCCCCAATGCCGAGCGGCCCGGCTATGATTTCGTCATCCAGGCGATGGCGGGGCTGATGAGCATCACCGGGCCGGCGGGGGGACCGCCGACCAAGGCAGGCGTCGCGATCGCCGACATCACCACGGGGCTCTACGCGACGATCGCCATCCTCGCGGCGATCCGCCACCGCGACGCGACGGGCGAGGGACAGCATATCGACATGGCGCTGTTCGACACGGCGCTCGGCTGGATGGCGAACCAGGCGATGAACTACCTCGTTTCGGGCAAGGTGCCCCGGCCGATGGGCAATGCGCACCCCAACATCGTGCCCTATCAGGACTTCCCCACCGCCACGCGCCGCATCGCGGTCGCGGTCGGCAACAACGGCCAGTTCCGGGCTTTCGCGAACGCGCTGGGGCGGCCCGAATGGGGCGAGGACGCACGCTACGCCGCGAGCCCCGCGCGCGTCGCCAACCGCGCCGCGCTGGTCGCGGAGATCGAGGCCGTGCTGATGCAGGAGACCGCCGAGCACTGGCTCGCGGCGCTCGACGCGGCGGGCGTGCCTGCGGGGCCGGTCAACGATCTGGCGCAGGCGTTTGCCGAAGAGCAGACAAAGGCACGGGGCCTAGTGATCGAACAGACGCATCCGCTTGCCGGAACCGTGCGCACGATGGCGCAGCCGATGCGCTTTTCGAAGACGCCGCCCGACTATGCCAAGGCGCCGCCGGAACTCGGCGCGGACAGTGCGGACGTGCTTCGCGCCGCCGGACTGTCCGATGCCGAGATCAATGCGCTGGCGGCGGCGGGCGTCGTGGAAACGAACGCCCGCGCCTGAAGCCTCAGCTCGTGAAGTTGTCGGCGATCGCGCAGGCCGCAGGCCCGAGGATCACGACGAACAGCACCGGCAGGATGAACAGGATGAGCGGCACGGTCATGATCGCGGGAAGCCGCGCGGCCTTTTCCTCGGCGCGCATCATGCGCTCGTTGCGGAATTCGGCCGAGAGCACACGCAGGGATGACGCGAGCGGCGTACCGTATTTCTCGGTCTGGATCATCGTCGTGACGACGCCGCGCAGCGCTTCGAGATCGACACGGGTTGCAAGGTTTTCGAACGCCTGGCGGCGATCGGTGAGGAAGCCGAGTTCGATCGCGGTCAGCGCGAATTCGTCCGCGAGTTCAGGGTAGCCGTTACCAAGTTCCTTGGCGACGCGGTTGAACGCGGCATCCACGGTGAGGCCGGCTTCGGCGCAGATCACCAGCAGATCGAGCGCATCGGGCAAGCCCTTGCGGATCGCATCCGAACGCTTCGTGATGAGGTTCTTCACGTAGATGTCGGGCGCCTTGTAGCCGATCAGCAGCGCACCGCCGACGATCATCGCCCGGGTGGACGATGAATAATCCGGGAACATGCCGAGGCCGTAGATGTAGAACGCGGCGATGGCGCCGAGCGCGAACGGCGCGATCAGGCGGCTGAACATGAAGAGGACGACCGCATCCTTGGAGCGGATACCGGCCTGCACCAGTTTCGCTTCGGCGAGCTTGGTCTGCTCGTCCTGCATGACCGACATCTTCTTGAGGATGCCGCGCATGAAATCGGTGGCTTCGGTCTTCGCGGCAAGGCTGGAGCGCCGCCGAGGCGCGACGATGCCGGCCTTCAGCTGCTCGCGGCGATCCTGAAGCGCCTTCACGCGGCCGCGCATCGGATCGCGCACGGTCGCCACCGACCAGACCGCAACGATCATGGCGAAGACTCCGAGCGCTGCAAGCAGCGTGGCGAGATCGGTCCCGGTCATGCCGAGAAGGAGGGTTTTTTCTTCCATCAGATTTCGAAGCTCACCATCTTGGCCATGATAAAGGCGCCGATTGACATCCAGATCAGGCCGCCGACACCCGCCACCATCAGGCGAGGATCGATGAAGAACGGATTGAGGTACGAGGGGTTCATCATGTACACGAGCGTGAACACGATGAACGGCAGCGAGCCGACGATATAGGCGGACGCTTTCGATTCAGACGACATCGCCCGGATCTTCAGCTTCATCTGCGCGCGCTTGCGCAGCACCTCGGCGAGGTTGTTCAGCGTTTCGGCAAGGTTGCCGCCCGTCTCGCGCTGGATGGACAGCGTGATGACGAAGAACTGGAATTCCGGCGTCGTCAAACGGTTCGCGGTTTCCTGAAGCGCCTGCTCCATCGTGCGGCCGATGCGGATCTTGTCCGACACCTGACGGAATTCGTATCCGACCGGGTCCAGGATTTCCTTGCCGACCACGCCGATCGATTCGGAAATCGGCAGACCCGAACGCAGACCGCGCACGAGCAGGTCGATCGCATCGGGAAAACGGGCGTTGAAATTCTTGATGCGCTTCTTGATGAAGAAGCCGACGATCATGTGGGGAAGAAACAGGCCGAAGAACAGCCCCGCCAGCGCGGCAAGCGCAATCGGCGCGCCCGCACCCATCACCCCGATGAAAACCAGCGCCAGGACGCCGATGCTTGCAACCGCATACTGGCCGAGCGACCAGGATTTTCCGGTGCGCTCCAGCCGCTGACGCAGCAGCGCCCGGTTCGGGATCAGGCCCTGGAACATGGTGTCGAGCCTGCTCTCGCGCGAGGCGAGAATCCGGCGCATCTGCACCTGCGCGAGCACCTCGCGCGAGGACGAATGCCGCTCGCGCAGCTGCTCCAGCCGCCTTGCACCGCGCTTCGCGTTGCCGTCGCCGGTCATCATGATGATCAGCGCCAACGCCACGAAGACGCCGCCGAAGATCACGGCGATCATCAGATCACGGCTCATCCCATACACTCCATCAAGGCGCGGCCAAGGCCGAAATATTCCGCGCGTTCGTAGCAATGCGGGCGAAGGCCCGTACTCACGTAGTCGCCCCGCAGTTTCCCTGTCTCGTCCTCGCCGTTGTAATGGTAGAGGAACAGATCCTGCATGGTGATGACGTCGCCTTCCATGCCGACCACTTCGGAAATGTGGGTGATGCGGCGGCCGCCGTCGCGCATGCGGCTGATCTGCACGACGAGATTGAGCGCGTCGGAAATCTGCTGGCGGATGGCGTTGGGGCTGAGATTGAGCCCGGCCATGTTGATCATGTTTTCAAGACGCGTCAGCGCCTCGCGCGGGCGGTTCGCGTGCAGCGTGCCGAACGAGCCGTCGTGGCCCGTGTTCATGGCGGCGAGCAGATCGAACGCCTCGGGGCCGCGAACCTCGCCCAGAATGATGCGATCGGGACGCATGCGCAGCGCGTTCTTCACGAGATCGCGCATCGTGACCTGGCCGTTGCCTTCGAGATTCGCCGGGCGGGTTTCCAGGCGCACGACGTGCGGCTGCTGGAGCTGAAGCTCGGCGGCGTCTTCGATCGTGACGATGCGTTCGCCCGGATCGATGTTGCGCGAGATCGCATTCAGCATCGTCGTCTTGCCCGAACCGGTGCCGCCCGAGATCAGGATATTGAGACGGCAGCGTCCGGCGATGTTCAGAAACTTGCACATGGCCGGCGACATCGATCCGCCGTCCATCATGCGGTCGAGCGTCAGCTTGATCTTGGAGAATTTCCGAATCGAGATCGAGGTGCCGTCGATGGCGAGCGGCGGGATGACGACGTTGACACGGCTGCCGTCGAGGAGACGCGCATCGCAGATCGGCGAGGTTTCATCGACGCGGCGACCGACCGCGCTGACGATACGCTGCGCGATGTTGAGAAGGTGCGCGTCGTCGCGGAATTTTACGTCGGTCTGCGCGAGCTTGCCCTTGCGCTCTGCGTAAACGACGTTGGGACCATTGACCATGATTTCGCTGACGTCGTCGTCGTTCAGCAGCGGTTCGAGCGGCCCGAGGCCGAGCATGTCGTTGAGCAGCAGCGTGACGAGATCGCGCTGTTCGCGCTGGTTGAGACCGATCTTTTCCTGAACGAGAATTTCGGAGATGACATCGGAGATCTGTTCGGCGAGTTCGCCGCGCGAAAGATCGGCGATGACGCTCGCATCGATCCGCTCCATCAGAATCGGATGAACGCGCTCCTTGGCGGCGAGCACGCTTTGATTGCTCGCACTCGTCGCCCGCGCGGTGCGCTCGGCAGCATCCGCACCCGCCGGCGACTTCAGCCCGCCGACGAGATTGATGAGTTCGTTGAGAAGAACGGTGACGGTATCACGCACCTGCCCGTCGTCGATCGCCATGCCCTGAATATCGGCGAGGCGCTTGATCGTGTCTTCCATCTGCGCGGCGAGTTCGCCGCGGCGGCGCGTGCGCGTCTTGGCCGGCGGAAACAGTTCGGCAAGCTGCGGAGACAGGATCGCGTGCAATTCCCAGACGCAGTTTTCAGTGCTGCGCCCGCGCGGCGCCTCTACGGGCTTGGAAAGGCCGTAATCCCCGGAATCGGCAACAAGCGGCCGTCTGCCGGTGCTGGCGGCAGCGGGGCTCTGCCCGAAACCGTCGCCAACAACCTGCAGTCCTGCGCCGCTTCGTTTTCCGAACCCTTTGGGCTGCATGCCTTACCCCGTTTACGCAGTGAGCCCCGCCCGGTTTGCCCGGACGGGAATCGTTACTTCTTGCCCGACGCCTTGGCGGTGCCCTTTTGAGGCAGCAGGCTGCGAACCTTGCTCATCAGCGTCTTCGCCTCGACCTCGGCGGCGAGTTCGCCCGCGAGCTGGAAAGCCAGGGCGTTGAGCGCCCCGCTGACCTTGCCGGTCGCGACCGCTGAAAGCGCCCGCCCCTGCTTCGCGGCGCCCACGGCCTGCTTCACGTCGAGCGGAATGACGATATCGACCTTGCGCTCGATCGACGCCTCGAAATCCTTGCGGGCGACTTCCGGCGGCGGATTCGTGCCGACGCGATTGGCGACCATCGTGACCTTGGCGTGCGGCGCGTTCGCTTTGAGGAAACCGAGCAGACGGATCGCATCGCGCGTGGACGCCAGCGTCTGTTCCGTAACGACGACGACGTGGTTGACGTCGCCGAGCAGATGCGGGTGCTGCACCGCCACGGTACGCGGCAGATCGACGACAACGGTTTCGAAAGCGTTGCGCATTTCTTCCTGAAGCTGGAACAGCGCGCTGCCGTCGGCAATCAGCGGCTGGCTGATCGGCGCTTCGGCCGAAAGCACGGCGAGCTTGTCGCCCACGCGCACCATCGCGCGCTCGATGAAGAGACCGTCGATGCGGCTCGGGTTCTCGAGCGCGTCGGTGAGACCGCGGCCCGGTTCGAGATCGAACGAAAGCGCGCCCGTGCCGAACTGAACGTCAAGATCGAGCAGCGCGGTGGAACGACCCTGGCTGTCGGCTGAAAGCCACGCCAGCGAGCTTGCCACCGTAGAGGCGCCGACGCCGCCGCGCGTGCCGATGACCGCGATCGTCGAGCGGGGACGATCGCTTGTATCGACCTCCACATGCTTGGGGCCCTGCAGCGTGACCTGCGCATGCATGAAGGCTTCGCGCATCGCGTCTGCCGAAAGCGGCTTCAGCAGGTAATCCTGCAGGCCGCTCGCGACGAGATCGCGGTAGAGCTTCACATCATTGATCATGCCGACGGCGATCACGATCGTGCCCGGCTCGCAGACTTCGGCAAGCGCGTTGATGTCGTTCAGCGGATCGCCCGATTCGGACAAATCGACGAGCAGAACCATCGGGCTCGAAGAGACCGAGAGCGTCTGGACGGCGTTGCGCAGGCCGCCCTTGTTGACCTTCTCGACCGCCCAGCCGAGTTCAGCCGCAACCACCTTCACGGCGTCGGCGGTTTCGTCGTCGCAGACGAAGGCGTTGAAGGCGTCGCGTGCACCGACACCGGTTTTCGGATTCCAAGGCGCGTTCATACCTGCTGATCCCCTCGTTTAATTGCTGCCGGCCGTGCCGACGGTGCTCTTCACCTTGTCGGTGCCCTCGGCGGCTTTGCCCCGGTAGGTTTCGATCGCCTTCACCGTGGTGAGCGCATCGGTGCCCGTGTGGGCCTTGCCCGACACCAGATCATTGGCATCGACGACCATCGCCGCGAGATTGCTCTCGCTGGCGCAGCCGTAATTGCTCATCGTCGAGGCTTCGAATTCAGCGTTCGACCCGCGCGTCCAGTCGGGGCAACCCGGAACAGTCGCCGCCGCGCGCATGACGACCACGCGGGCTCCGGCGTTGCCGGCGCCCGGCGTCACCGGCACCTGCTCGCTCAGCAGAAGGCCGTATTCGGCGAGCACGGACGCAATCGCCGCGCGGCGAACGCCCGAACCGCTGCCCTGGTCATCGACGCTGACGCGGTCGCCGTAGCGCACGCCGATGCCGTCGAACCATTCCGACAGCGATTTGCGCTGTTCGCCGGAAAGACCGTCGGACCCCGCATAGCCGAGATCGTGAACAAGGATCGTCTGCGTGACGAGCGGCGCCTTTGCCGACGCCATTCCAGGATTGGGCATGCTGCCGCCGCAGGCGCCGAGCGCGAGCGACGAGGCAAGAAGGGTAGCAGCCGCGAGGCGGCGCATGGTGATGGTCTTCATGGTCATTGTGCCCTTCCCATCCATCAATTGTTAGAGAAGCCGGGCGCGGCGGCGCCGGTGACTGCCGACGGGGCGGCAACCTTCGCTTCTGCGACCGGCGCCTTGGCGCCCTTGAACGTCTTGCCGAGCAGCCAGCGTTCCGCATCGTTGGGAACGGCAAGCCCGTCCGTCGGCAGCGTGAGACGCGTGTTGGACGGCTTGACGAGATAGGGGGTCACGATGATGACCAGCTCGGATTCGTCGCGCGCGTAGCGATCGGACTTGAACAGCGCGCCGAGGATCGGAAGATTGCCGAGCAGCGGCGTCTTCTCCTGCGTCGTGCCGACACGGTTCCTGAGCAGGCCGGCGATCATGAAGCTCTGGCCCGAGCCGAGCTCGACGGAGGTTTCGGCCCGGCGCGTGGTGAGCGCGGGGATCGAGATGTTGTCGAGACGAATGGCGCCTGCTTCGGAAAGTTCCGACACTTCAGGGCGAACGCGCAGGCTGATGCGGCCGCCGTCGAGCACGGTCGGCGTGAAGGCGATGCCGACACCGTATTCCTTGAATTCGACGCTGATGCCGCCGTTGCCGTCGCTGACCGCGATCGGGAACTCGCCGCCCGCGAGGAAGCTGGCGGTTTCGCCCGAAAGCGCCGTGAGGTTCGGTTCGGCCAGAAGGGATACGAGACCGTCCTGTTCAAGCGCGTCGATTGCGGCGCCGACGTCCAGCCCGAACAACGAGGCGACGCCGCCGATCGTGGTGGAGCCGGAGTTTTGATTGAGCGTCCACGATCCCGCAGCCGCATCATATGTGAGCGCCCCGGTGCCGCGTCCGCGCGCCATGCCGAACAGGAAGCCGCCGGTATTGTCGATCGTCGTCAGGTTGAGGCCGAGTTCCTTCACCAGGCTGCGGCTGACCTCGGCGAATTTCACGCGGAGGTTGACCTGCGCGGGCGTTGCCGTCTGCAGCTTGTTGACGATGGCCTGGCCTTCGCCCACGAAGGTCTTGACGAGGCGTGTCGCCTCCTCGACCTCTTCGGGATTGGCGACGGTGCCGGTGAGCAGCGTCATGCCGTTCATCGAATTGACCGTGATCGCAGCGCCGGGCATCGCAAGGCCCAGCATCGTGCGGATCTGATCGATGTTCTGCGCGACGCGGACGTTCGCGGAATAGACGATGCGCCCGGCGCCGTCCGTGGCGTAGATCGTCGTTTCACCCGCGCCCACGCCGTAGACGTAGAGCAGGCGATCGGAGCGAACCTGGACGTCGGCGATTTTCTGGTTGGCGACGAACACGTCGCTCATCGAGCGTTCGAGCCGGATCAGCGTGCCCTTGTTGACGCCCACGTTGAGCGAGGACGACGCCGACGTGATCGTCGTGTCCTGCGCCTGTGTCGCGGGCGTGGCCGCTACGGCCAGCGACAATGCGGCGGTGCAGCCGCACAGGATTGCCTTGAGCTTCATGTTATTCTGCCCCCACAGAAACTTCGGTGGTCTTGTTGCCGCGGAACACACGGACGCTCGGGCCCGCAGGTTTGCCGGACTTCACGGCCACCGGACGCGGATCGAGGTTGGACGCGAAACGCGAGACCTCGCCGCCGGTGGTGAACGACGGATTGCGGTCGTTCGGCTGCATCTGGATCGCGATCTGCATATGCTTTTCCTGCGTCGCGTTCAGATCGTCGCCGACCTCAACTTCGCCGGTCGCGATCATCTGCTCCAGCTCCTGCGTATTTTCCGCAAGCGGACGCAGGCTGAGCGAAATCTGGCCGAGCGTCTGCGCGACGGCGATCTTCTCGACGAACTTCGGCGGCACTTCGAACGTCACGGTGCGGCCGGTCTTGGGACCGGAGCCTTCGCCGCCGAGTTCGTTTGTGCGCTGATCGATGGCGAGCACGCGGACGTTGCGCATCATGGTTTCGGAAACACGCAGCGACGGCGCCGGCGTGCCTTCCTCGGTATCACCCTGATAGCTGACGCCGTGCGTGAGAATCATGTCGACGCGGTCGCCCGGAAACACGAAGCCGGCGACGCCGCTCTCCGCATTGATCGACACGGTGACGGCGCGCATGCCGGGTGTGAGTGCCGCAGCGAGGAACCCGCGCTCGCCCGGCCCGACGATCGAGCCCTTGGTGAGCGGCTGTCCGGCCGGAACCGAAACACGCACGACCTTGCCGGTGAGGCTTTCGAGATTGGTCTCGCCCTCGAGATAATAGACGTTCTCGACGAGATCCTTCGGCCACGGCTGGAGCTTGAACATCTCCTGCGTGAGGATGGTGCCGAGCGGCAGCGGCTTTGTCGCGACGAGCACTTTCGGGCCCTTCTGTTCGACTTCGCCTGCCTGCACCTGCGGCGCACCGCCATCGCTGACCAGCGCGCGTACGAAGAAGGCCGAGATACCCGCTACGACGAGCGCCCCGACCAGCAATATCAGCTTCTTTACGTCCATGACCCCAGTTGCCTCCAGGCGAAAACCCCTGCGTGCACTATCCCGCGAATTGCTTAACAATCGGTTCGCCAAGCGCGATGAAGGTCGCAAGGCAGATAGCGCAGCCGTATGGAACCTCCGGTTCCCCCTCTTTTTTGCGCCGCCGATGCCATACGAGATAGGCAAGCGTGAGCACGCCGCCGATGATCGACATGATCACCAGCATCCGCAGATAGGGGATAGCCGGGAGCCAGAGTGCGAGCGCGGTGAGGAGTTTGACATCCCCTCCGCCCATGGCGCCCAGCGCGAAGATTCCGGCGAAAACGGCGAATACGCCAACAGCAAGCAACACCTGCCAGCCGACGAGCGGCCAAAGCGCCTCGCCGGATCCCAACCAGAATGGAATGGCAAGCAGCGCGACGGCGATGTTGACGGTATTCGGAATGATACGCCGGGTTACGTCGCTGTAGATGACGTAGACGAGCAGCGCGAAAAGCACTGCGACGCAAATGATCTGAAGAGCCCCGGCCATGAGGACACGGTCCTAGACGTCATCACTGAAAAAAACGTAACCATGCGCGCGTGACGCCGAACCCGCCCCACGATGATGCGCTGATCCGGCGCCGTTCGCTGCCTCCGGGCGCCCGCTGCGCGGACTGGACCGCCGCCGACGGGTGGCGAATCCGCACGGTGATGTGGCCGCCGGCACCCGGCAAACCCTCGATCCTGTTTCTGAACGGGCGCGCCGATTTCATCGAGAAATATTCCGAGAGTTACTGGCACTGGCGCAGCCGCGGCTACGGGCTGATGACGTTCGACTGGCGGGGTCAGGGCGCGTCGGGTCGGTTTCCGGCAGGGGCGGGAAACTCTTTCGACGCCTGGCTCGCGGACCTCGACGGGCTTGCCGACAGCGCGGCGGAATGTCTGAGCGGCCCGCTGGTGCTTGCCGCGCACAGCATGGGCGGCCACCTCGCGCTCCGGCATCTCGCGGCAGGTGGCACGCGGCATTATCGGCGGGCCGTGCTGTTCGCGCCGATGGCGGGCATCGCGGCGCACGGCATTCCGCAACGCGTTCTCGCGTGGCTAGCACGCGCACGCGTGCAAGCCGGTGCGGGCGACACCTATCCGCCCCTGCAGGGCCCCTATGGAGAGCGCACGCGCTCCGTACGCCGCCAGCGCATCCTGACCGGCGACCCCGCGCGGTTTGCCGATGAGGCGTGGTGGATCGACAAAGATCCGCAGCTTGCTTTCGGCGGCGCGAGCTGGCGCTGGCTGTTCGAGGCATCGGCATCGTGCGACAAGCTCGCGGCGCGCGGCGTTCCCGAAGCGATCAAACTGCCGATCGATGTGTTCATCGGCGAGAACGAGCAGCTGGTTGATGCGGCTGCCGCGCGGCGGCTCGTTCAGCGGTTGCCGCAGGGGCGGCTCCACGTCATTGCAGGCGCCGCGCACGAACTGCTGCGCGAGCGTAGCCCTGTGCAGGACAGCGTGCTCGCGGCGGTCGACGGGTTGGTGGGGTTATGACGGATCGGTACGACGTTGTCGTTGTGGGGGCGGGCATCGCGGGCGCGAGCCTTGCGTGGTTTCTGAGCCGGCAGGCATCCGTTCTGCTGATCGAGGCGGAAACCCATCCGGGTCTGCACAGCACCGGGCGATCGGCCGCCTTCTTCGCCGAAACCTACGGCGGGCCGGGTGTGCAGCCGCTGACGACCGCGTCGAAGGCGTTCCTCCTCCAGCCTGCGGCGGGTTTCGCGGAGGGCCCGCTCGTGACGCCGCGCGGCGCGCTTCACATCGCGGCATCGGACGCGCAGGGCGCGCTCGATCGCCTGGAACGCACGTTTCGCGCCACCGGCATCGCCATAGAGCGCCTCGACGCCGACGCGGCAGAAGCGCGCGCGCCCTTGCTTGCACCAGCATGGCGGAAAAGCGCCGTTTGGGATCCGGAATGCACCGATATCGAAGTGGCCCGCCTGCATCAGGCGTTCCTGGCAGGCGCACGGCGGCGCGGCGCGGCGCTCGTCACCGACGCCCGCGTTCACGGGCTGGACCGCAGCGGCGGGCGCTGGCGGATCGAAACCCGCGCAGGGCGCTTTGAAGCCGACATCGTGGTGAATGCGGCCGGAGCGTGGGCGGACGAAATCGCAGTTCTGGCGGGCGCGAGGCCGCTCGCCGTGCAGCCGCTGAGACGCACGATGGTCGTGGCCGACCTCGGCGAACCCGTGAACCCGGACCTGCCGGTCGTGTTCGACGTGGAAGGCCGCTTTTACTTCAAGCCGGACGCCGGGATGATGTGGGTGAGCCCCCACGACGAAACGCCCGCACCGGCAAGTGACGTGCAGCCCGAGGAAATCGATATCGCCGTCGCGGTCGATCGCTTCGAGGATGCGACGACCGCCAGGGTGCGGCGCGTGGCGCGGTCGTGGGCGGGGCTGCGCAGCTTCGCGCCGGACAGACTGCCGGTTTACGGCTTCGCGGCGGACGCGCCGGGTTTCTTCTGGTGCGCCGGTCAGGGCGGCTTCGGCGTCCAGACCTCTCCGGCGGCGGGCGCCATGGCGGCGGCATTGATAACGGACACCGCGTGGAGCGCGCCGGGCGTCGATCCAGAGCGCTATGCGCCCGGGCGTTTCCGGGACAAATAGTAAGCGGGACCGATCAGATGTCGGCCGCCGCCCTCATCTCCGCAATGGCGAGATTCGCCAGCATGTCGGCGCGTTCGTTCTCGGGGTGGCCGCTGTGGCCTTTCACCCACTGCCAGTCGATGCTGTGCGGGGCGGCCGCAGCGATCAGCGCCTGCCAGAGATCGGCGTTCTTCACGGGCTTGCGATCGGCCGTCCGCCAACCGTTTCGTTGCCACCCGTGAATCCACTTGGTGATCCCGTCGCGCACGTAAACCGAATCCGTGGACAGGATCACGGTGCAGGGGCGCTTCAACGCCTTCAGCGCCTCGATCGCAGCCGTGAGTTCCATGCGGTTGTTGGTTGTGAGCGATTCTGCGCCCATCAGTTCCCGCTCGCTGCCTTTCGCGCGGAGCAGGGCGCCCCAGCCGCCCGGGCCGGGATTGCCCTTGCACGCGCCGTCGGTGAACACTTCGACGTCGGGGGCGGCGCTCATTGCGCCTCGCGAAGGTGCCGGAGCCGCCGCGCGAACGCCATGGGATCCTTGCGGGTGACGAGGGCGTCGGCAGGCGTGTTCAGCCAGTCCCACGCGCGGGTCAGCAGAAAGCGAAGCGCTGCGGCGCGCTGCAGGACGGGCATCACCGCCGCTTCGGCCTCGCTGATGGGGTGGGCCGCCCGATAGCCTGCCTGCAAGGCTTCGGCGCGCTCCGGATAGAACACGGCCCCGTCGTTGCTGAAGCACCAGGCGCCGTGCATCACGGCAAGATCATAGGCGCGCGCATCGGTGCAGGCGAAATAGAAGTCGATGATGCCGGTCACCGTTTCGCCGAGCGCGAGAACATTATCGGGAAACAGGTCGGCATGGATCGTCGCCTGCGGCAGATCGGCAGGCCAGTGCGCGGCCTGAAACGCCATTTCGCTTTCGATGAGCGCTGCAAGCGCCGGATCGATCTCGTCCGCGCGCGGCAGGCATTGCGCGCCCAGCTTCAGCCGCCCCTCATGCCCGAGCGCGTTGGCGCGTATGTCTTTGAAATCCGCCGTCACGGCATGCAGGCGCCCGAGCGCTTCGCCCGCTGCGCGGCACAGCGCGGGAGTCGGTTCCGTCACGGAAATGCCCGTCAGGAACTCGATCACGCACGCCGGTCGGCCCGCAAGATCCTGCAGCGCCGCGCCCTCCCGGTCTTCGATCGGGCGCGGCACGGGCAGCCCGCCCTCTGCGGCGTGACGCATCAGCGCGAGGAAATAGGGGAGATCGGCGGTGTCGACCCGCTTTTCGTAGAGCGTCAGGATGTAGCGCCCGCGCGTGGTATCGATCAGATAGTTGGAATTCTCGACGCCCTCGGCGATGCCCTTGGCCGCAACCAGATCGCCGATATCGTAGCGTGCGATGAAGACAGCCAGCGTCTCGCCGGGAACATGCGTGTAAACCGCCACCGAATTACTCCGAGAGTACGCGCGGCAGCTTGAAGGCGACGTCCTCCACCGCAGTCGATATCTGCTCGACACTGAGCACACACCGCTTGCCGAGGGCCTCCAGAAGTTCCTGCACCAGCACTTCGGGCGCGGACGCTCCGGCGGAGATGCCGACGGTGTTCGCACCGTCCAGCCATGCCCAATCGAGTTCGGCGGCACGCTGGACGAGATAGGCGCGCGCGCCGCACCGCTCCGCCACTTCACGCAGGCGAAGCGAATTGGAGGAATTGGGCGCGCCGATGACGAATACGACGTCGCAGTCTCCCGCAATCGCCTTCACGGCATCCTGCCGGTTGGAGGTCGCGTAGCAGATGTCCTCGCCGCGCGGCGCCTGAATTTCCGGGAAACGGCGGCGCAGCGCATCGACGATCGCGTGCGTATCATCCACCGAGAGCGTCGTCTGCGTGAGGAAAGCAAGGCGCGACGTGTCTGCGAATACCGCGCTTTCCGCGTCCTCGATGGTTTCCACCAGCGTCATCGCGCCTTCGGGCACCTGTCCGAACGTACCGATCACCTCGGGATGCCCGGCGTGGCCGACGAAGATGATGTGCCGCCCCTGCTCGATCAGCCGCTCGGCCTGCCGGTGAACCTTGGACACGAGCGGGCAGGTCGCATCGACATAGACCATCTTGCGCGCCTCGGCCGCCTTCGGCACGCTTTTCGCCACGCCGTGCGCCGAAAAGATCACCGGCACATCCTCCGGCACTTCGTCCAGTTCCTCGACGAAGACGGCGCCCTTGGCGCGCAGGCTATCGACGACGAAGCGGTTATGGACGATTTCGTGGCGCACATAGACGGGCGCGCCCCACTTTTCGAGCGCAAGCTCGACGATGCGAATCGCGCGGTCCACACCCGCGCAGAAGCCGCGCGGGCCTGCGACGAGCACGCGGAGCGGTCGCTTCAGTTCTGGATCAATGTCAGCCATAACGGCGCTTCCTCTACGCGATTGCTTGCCGCTTCAAAAGCCGCTTCCTATAGAGACGGACGACAGGGGCGCCAGAGGGCGTCTTTAGCCCGATGCGGGAAGGACCGTCACACGTGCGCCAGTTTTTCGTTGTTGTCCCTGCGCTCCTCATTCTGGCGGCCTGCGGCGGCGGCAATCCGCTGAAGATCACGCGCAGCCCCTGCCCGGCAGCCGGAACGCTGCAATATGCAAGCGACGTGACGCTGTTTTCGCCCGAGACAAGCCGGGACGCGAGCGCGATCGACGTGACCGCCGCGATCACCAACGTGCGCGCCACGTGCGCCGAATCGGCCGACAGGCTGAACAGTCAGCTCAGCTTCGACGTCGTCGCGCAGCGCACGAACGCCGGCGGCGCACGCGATGTGACCCTGCCCTATTTCGCCGTGGTGCTGCGCGCAGGCGATCAACTGCTGTCGAAACAGATCGGCAGCGTGACCCTGCGCTTCGAGGACGGACAGCTTCGCACCCGCACGACCGGCTATGCGCGCAGCGATATCAGCCGCGCCGCCGCCTCGCTGCCCGAAAACATCACCCGCGAGATCAACCGCGAGCGCAAACCCGGCGACGCCGATGCCGCGATCGACCCGCTCGCCGCCCCCGAAGCCCGCGCCGCGCTGCGCAACGCCAGCTTCGAACTGCTGGTGGGCTTCCAGCTCGACGACGCAGCGCTCGCCTACAACGTCGGGAAGTGAAGCCGCGGGCCTGATCGCCGTTGACAGAATCCCTGCCGCCCCGCATTGAGGCCGTGCCGTCGGTGCTCCGGCACCGGTGACGCGCGGGAGAGTCCGCATTCTTCGGGATGCGGCGCCGAAGGAGCAACCGCCCCCGGAATCTCTCAGGCCAACGGACCGCGCGGCCACCTTGTACGGCGCTCTGGAAAGCGGATGCGCCTTCGGGTTCATCCCACCGACGGGGTAAGCACGAGCTCGGCTCGCGCGAAACTCTCAGGTTCCGTGACAGATGGGGGCGGCCCGCAGCGGCTTTGCTTCGGGAATCTGTGTCACGAACGGAGCCTTGATGTCCCATTCCGATGAAGCCGCGCTGGCATTGCCGCTCGACGCCCTGCACCGCGAACTCGGCGCCCGCATGGTGCCCTTCGCGGGCTATGCGATGCCCGTGCAGTTCGACGGCATCATGGCCGAGCACAACTGGACGCGGGAAAGCGCGGGCCTGTTCGATGTCAGCCACATGGGCCAGCTCGAATTCCGCGGGGACGGCGTCGCGGCGGCGCTTGAGGCGCTGATGCCAGGCGATTTCCTTGCGCTGCGCGAGAACCGCATGCGCTATTCACTGCTGCTCGATACCAACGGCGGCATCATCGACGACCTGATGGTGACGAATCGCGGCGATCATTTCTATGTCGTGGTGAACGGCGCCACCAAGCATGGCGACATCGCCTGCATGATGACGCACTTGCCCGCAGCGGTGTCTCTGCGCCACCGCACCGATCTGGCGCTCCTCGCGCTGCAGGGTCCGAAGGCGGCGGATGCGCTCTCCCGGCTTGCCGGTGAGGTCTCTACGCTGGTGTTCATGCGCGCGGGCGCCTTTCGTATCGAAGGCATCGACGTGTGGGTCAGCCGATCGGGCTACACGGGCGAGGACGGGTTCGAGATTTCCGTGGCGGCGGACCATGCCGAAACGGTGGCGCGCGCGCTTCTCGCGCAGCCCGAAGTGAGGCCGATCGGCCTCGGTGCGCGCGATTCGCTGCGCCTCGAGGCGGGCCTGCCGCTCTACGGCCACGACCTTTCCACCGCCTCGACACCGATCGAGGCCGACCTCGCCTTCGCCGTTTCCAAGCGCCGCAAGATGGAAGGCGGCTTCCCCGGCGCCGAGCGCGTGCTTGGCCAGCTGCTGAACGGCGCGGCGGTGAAGCGCATCGGGCTTCGCGTCGAGGGCAAGCTCCCGGCGCGCGAGGGCGCGGAAATCTTCGCAGGCGATACCAAGGTCGGCGTCATCACCTCGGGCGGCTTCGCGCCCAGCGTGGGTGCGCCGATTGCGATGGGCTACGTCTCGGCCGACCACGCCGCCGACGGCACCGCGCTCGAAATCGATGTTCGCGGCCGGCGCATCGCCGCCCTCGCCGCGCCCATGCCGTTTGTTCCGCACCGTTACGTCAGACAGGGAGGCCAGTGATGACCGTCTATTATTCGAAAGAACACGAGTGGGTCAGTGTCGACGGCGACACCGCGACCGTGGGCATCACCGATTATGCGCAGGGCCAGCTCGGCGACGTCGTGTTCGTCGAGCTTCCCGCCGTCGGCAAGGCGCTGGTGCAGGGCAAGGACGCCGCCGTCGTCGAATCGGTGAAGGCCGCGAGCGAGGTCTACGCGCCGATCTCCGGTACGGTCACCGAGGGCAATGACGCGCTCGAAGCCGATCCCGCGCTCGTCAACACGGCGGCGGAAACCGACGGCTGGTTCTTCCGCATGAGCGTCGGCGATCCGGCGGAGCTTTCCGGCCTGATGGACGCGGACGCCTACGCAGCGTTCTGCGCGGACCTCTAGAGCAATGGCACGGCAGCATAATTTCGATCCCGCAGCGTACGCCGCCCACGCGGCGTTCGTACCTGCGCTCGGCGCTGCCGTGCTGACTCTGCTGGCGCCGAAGCCGGGGCAGCGCATTCTCGATCTCGGCTGCGGCGACGGCGTGCTGACGCAGAAGCTGGTCGAGGCGGGCGCAAGCGTGCTCGGCACCGACTCCGATCCGGCGATGATCGCAGCGGCGCGGATGAAGGGCCTCGATGCCGAGGTGATGGACGGGCAGCGGCTGACGTTCGACGCCGAATTCGATGCCGTGTTCTCGAACGCGGCGCTGCACTGGATGCCCGATACCGCCGCCGTTTTCGCCGGGGTGTACCGCGCGCTGAAGCCGGGCGGGCGGTTCGTCGCCGAGTGTGGCGGCTTCGGCAACATCGCGGCGATCCGTGCCGCGTTGCGCGGCATCCTGAAGGCGCGCGGCTATGCCGTGCCGGGGCACGAGGATCAGGTCTACATGACCGCGGCGCAAGCGCGGACCGCATTGGAGGCGGCCGGGTTCGCGGTTGAGGCGTGCGACATCATCCCGCGCCAGACCCCGCTCGCCAGCGGCATGGCGGCGTGGCTCACGACGTTTCGTACGGGCTTTCTCGACGTGCTCAAGGTCACGGACAGCGACCGGCAGGCAGTGATCGACGAGACCGTCGAACTTCTCCGTCCCATCCTCTGCGATGCGGACGGCAACTGGATTGCGGATTACGTGCGGCTGCGCTTCGCGGCCACAAAACCGGAGTAGCGAATGCGATACCTGCCCCTTACTGCCGACGACCGCACCGCGATGCTTGGGCGCATCGGCGCACCCGGCGTCGACGATCTGTTCCGCGACGTTCCCGCCGCCGCGCGGCTTTCCGGCCCCGTCGAGGGCCTGCCGCTGCACATGAGCGAGATGGAGGTGGAGCGCGCGCTTTCGGCGATGGCGCGGAAGAACCTGACCGCGACGCACGTGCCCTTCTTCCTCGGCTGCGGCGCGTACAAGCACCATGTGCCGGCGAGCGTCGATCACCTGATCCAGCGCGGCGAGTTCCTGACCAGCTACACGCCCTATCAGCCCGAGATCGCGCAGGGCACGCTGCAGTATCTGTTCGAATTCCAGACGCAGGTCGCGCGGCTGACCGGCATGGATGTGGCGAACGCCTCGATGTACGACGGCTCGACCGCCTGCGTGGAGGCAATCTTCATGGCGCGGCGCGTCACACGCCGGGCGAAGGCGCTGCTCTCGGCGGGGCTGCACCCGCATTATGTCGCGGTCGCGAAGACGCTGACGCACTTTACCGACGACGCGGTGGTGGCCTCTGTGCCGACGCTGACGGAAGGCGCGCCGGGCGACGATGTTGCGGCGCTCATCGCGGCGATCGACGATGAGACGAGCTGCGTCGTCGTGCAGAACCCCAACCTCTTCGGCCATGTCGCCGATCTGTCGGAGCTTGCGGCGCGCTGCCACGAGAAGGGTGCGCTGCTGATCGCTGTGGTGACGGAAGCGGTCGCGTTCGGCGCGGTCCGCTCGCCCGGCGCGATGGGCGCCGATATCATGGTCGGCGAAGGCCAGTCGATCGGCGGCGGGCTGAGCTTCGGCGGGCCGTACCTCGGCCTCTTCGCGTGCAATCACAAGCATGTCCGCCAGATGCCGGGGCGGCTCTGCGGCGAGACGGTGGACGCGGAAGGCAAGCGCGGCTTCGTGCTGACGCTTTCGACGCGCGAGCAGCATATCCGCCGCGAGAAGGCGACCTCGAACATCTGCACCAACTCGGGCCTCATCAGCCTTGCCTTCACCATCCACATGAGTCTGCTCGGCGAGAAGGGGCTGCGCGATCTTGCGGCGCTCAATCACGCGCGCGCCGTGCAGGTGGCGGAACGGCTGGGGGCGATACCGGGCGTGACGCTGCTGAACGGGCCGTTCTTCAACGAGTTCACGCTGGCGCTGCCGGTGGAGGCGCGGCCCGCGATGCGGCGCATGGCGGACGCGGGCGTGCTCGGCGGTGTCGCGCTCGGGCGGCTCTATCCGGGGGAGACTGCCCTCGCCAATGGGGTCGTCGTCGCCGTGACCGAGACGCAGACCGAGGACGATGTAGACGAACTTGTCGCAGCGTATGAGGAGGCCGTGTCATGCTGAACCGCACAGGTCGTGAGACGGCGCCGGGAACGGCCGAAGCGCAGGCGGATACTTTCACCGGCAACCGGGGCCTTGCGCTTGAAGAGCCCCTGATCTTCGAGATCGGCGACAACGCGCGCACCGGCGTCGACCTGCCCGCGCCGCCCAAGGTCGCATCGCGGCTCGGCGGGCTGGAGCGCGAGGCGATCGGGCTTCCCGGCCTGTCGGAACCCGAGGTCGTGCGCCACTACACGCGGCTCAGCCGCCAGAACTTCGCGATCGACATGGGGCTTTTCCCGCTCGGTTCGTGCACGATGAAGCACAATCCGCGCCTCAACGAGAAGATGGCGCGCCTGCCGGGTTTCTCGGACATCCACCCGCTGCAGCCGGTGGACAGCGTGCAGGGCGCGCTCGAACTCATCGACAGCCTCGCGCACTGGCTGAAGACGCTGACGGGGATGCCCGAGGTCGCCATGAGCCCGAAGGCGGGCGCGCACGGCGAGCTGTGCGGGATGCTCGCGATCCGCGCGGCGCACGAGGCGCGCGGCGAGGCGCGCAAGGTGGTTCTGGTTCCCGAATCGGCGCACGGCACCAACCCGGCGACGGCGGCTTTTTGCGGCTATGAGGTGGAGAACATCCCGGCGACACCCGCCGGACGGGTCGACCTTTCGGCGCTGAAGGCGCGGCTCGGGCCGGACGTGGCGGCGGTGATGATCACCAACCCTAACACCTGCGGGCTCTTCGAGCCCGAGATGATCGCGATTTCGCAGGCCGTCCACGCGGCGGGCGCTTACGTCTACTGCGACGGCGCCAATTTCAACGCCATCGTCGGCAAGGTCCGCCCCGGCGACCTGGGCATCGACGCCATGCACATCAACCTCCACAAGACCTTCTCGACGCCGCACGGCGGCGGCGGGCCGGGCGCGGGGCCGGTGGTGTTTTCGGCGGCGCTCGCGCCGTTCGCGCCGCTGCCGTTCGTGCGCCACACCGGCACGCACTTCGAACTGGTCGAGGAGGAGCAGGCGCACGGCGGCGACGCGCATGCGAAAAGTTTCGGCCGCATGGTCGCGTTCCACGGCCAGATGGGCATGTTCGTGCGCGCGCTCAGCTACATCATGAGCCACGGCGCCGACGGCCTGCGACAGGTCGCCGAGGACGCGGTGCTGAATGCGAACTACGTGCTGCGCAGCCTCGACGACGTGATGACGGCGCCGTTCGGGGCGTCCGGCCCGTGCATGCACGAAGCGCTGTTCGACGACGGCTTCCTGGAAGGCACCGGGGTTTCCACGCTCGACATCGCCAAGGCGCTGATCGACGAGGGCTATCACCCGATGACGATGTACTTCCCGCTCGTCGTCCACGGCGCGATGCTGATCGAACCCACCGAAACCGAGAGCAAGGCGGCGCTCGACCAGTTCATCGCCACGCTGCGGCATCTGGTGGCGCGCGCAAAGGCGGGCGAGGCGGATTACTTCAGGACCGCGCCCTATTTCGCCCCCCGCCGCCGCCTGGATGAGACGCTGGCGGCACGAAAACCGGTGCTGAGCTGGACGCCGGAGAGCATCGCGGCCGAGTAGTATCTCGAAGCCCCTCTCCTTCAGGGGAGGGGTTGGGGTGGGGCAGTGCCGCTTCTCCAACGCCGGGCTTGAGGATACGCCCCACCCCCGGCCCCTCCCCTGAAGAGGAGGGGGGAAAGTGCTAACCCTCCGGGTCGGCGGTGAATTCGCTGAAGCGCCAGCCTTCGGCGCCTTGATCGAAGTAGAAGGCGTAGGGCGCGCAGAATACGGCGAAGCGATTGTCTTCGGGTTGCGGCTGCGCTCTGCCCATGCATTCGCGGACGGTCGGGGTGAACAGGCCCATCCAGATCGAATCGAAGCGGTCGGCAGTGAGTTTCCGGCCTTCGAAGAGGAACGGAAAGCGGGTCAGCGCCTTGACGGTCGCGGCGTCGCCTGTGGCGGCGGCAGTGGCGAAACGGGTCCAGTCGGCTGCGAACGATGCTACGGCGCCGGGATTGCTCACGGCGGCCGGTTCCAGTTCCAGCTTCAGGATGCGCTTGTCGTCCCACTGTTCGTGGTAGGTGACGCGGGCGCGCATCCCGTTTTCGATGGGAACGGGCGGATCGCCCCGGTTCGTGAAGCTCGCGCCTGATGGCTGGAACCCGCGCCAGTAGCCGAACGTGACGCCGCCGACGGTGAAGCCTTCCCATGTGCGGTAACGATAGCCGATGTCGCCCTGGCTGCGGGCTTCGCGGCGTTCCCGTGTCCAGGCATCGCTGACGATGCCTTCGGCCACCTTGATGTCGCGGCCTTCAGCCATCACGCCCTTCATCGCGTGGTAATCCCAAAGCGGAATGAGCATCACCAGAAACGTGAGCGCGGCGAACACCAGAAGCACCTTCGACCAGCGCTGCGCCTTGCTGCGGCGGCGCCCGATGGCCGCCAGAATGAACAGCGCGAGCGGGATCGCAAAGAACACCCATTCCTCGTAGCGCGTGTTCGCGATGTCGAAGACTGTCTGCATCAATGCGCCTTGCTTGCCCCGCGCCCCTCCGCCGGATGCTGCGGCGTTTGAGTGCGCCGTGCAAGCCATCAGCCCAAAGCCCTGTTGACCGGCGGGCATCGCCCGTCCAAAACGCCCTGCATGGACCGAAGGCAGGGAGTCTGATGACCGGCGCAGATACGGCATCGCTGGATGGGATGAGCTTTGAAGCTGCGCTCGCGCGGCTGGAGAAGATCGTGCACCAGCTCGAGGCCGGCGAGGTCGATCTCGAAGCCTCGATCGGTCTTTACGAACAGGGCCAGCAATTGAAGGCCTTCTGCGAATCGAAGCTGAAGGCGGCGCAGGCCCGCATCGAACTCATTCAGCTCGGCCCCGACGGCGAACCGAAGGGCACGCGGCCCTTCGACACCGAATAGGCGCGCAGGTGTACGCTTCGCTCAGTCTGAAACCCGCGCTCGACGCGATCGGAACCGCGATCGATCAGCGCTTCGACAAACTTCTCCCCGTGCCTTCCGATCCGCGCCGCCGTCTCGTGGAGGCGATGCGCTATGCCGCGATGGGCGGCGGCAAGCGGATGCGCCCCTTGCTCGTGGTGGCATCCTGCGACCTGTTCCATGTCGACAAGGAGCGCGCGCTTCGCGCCGCGATCGCCACCGAATGCGTGCATGTCTACAGCCTCGTCCACGATGATCTGCCGTGCATGGACGACGACGACACGCGGCGCGGCAAGCCGACGCTGCACAAGGCGTTCGACGAGGCGACCGCCGTGCTTGCCGGGGACGCGCTGCAGGCGCTCGCGTTCGAGGTGCTCTCCGACGAGGCCACGCACGAAGACCCCTATGTGCGCTCCGAGCTTGTTCTCGAACTTGCGCGCGCGAGCGGTCCCGGCGGCATGGCGGGCGGGCAGATGATGGACCTCGTCGCCGAGACGGAGACGTTCGACCTGCCGACGACGACGCGGCTTCAGCAATTGAAGACCGGCGCGCTGATCGGGTTTTCGGTGGAGGCCGGCGCGATCATGGGCAAGGCGAACGCCGAAAGCCGAATGAAGCTGCGCGGCTATGCGCGCGATCTCGGCCTCGCCTTCCAGATCGCTGACGATCTGCTCGACGTGGAAGGCGAAAGCAGCCGCACGGGAAAAGCCGTGCGCAAGGACGCAGGCGCGGGCAAGGCGACCTTCGTGTCGCTGTTCGGCATCGAGCGCGCGCGCAAGCAGGCGGAGATGCTGATCGATCAGGCGATCGGACACCTGCACAGCTTCGGCCAGTCCGCCGATCTGCTGCGCGCAATCGCGCGCTTCGCGATCGAACGCGACCGCTAGAACGGCAGCAGGGGGACACATCATGCGCATCGGCGTTTATCCCGGGACGTTCGACCCGATCACGCTCGGCCACATCGACATCATTCGGCGCGGCGCCAAGCTGGTCGACAAGCTGATTATCGGCGTGTCCACCAATCCATCCAAATCGCCGATGTTCACGCTCGACGAACGGCTGGATCAGGTCCGCCGCGAAATCGCGGGGATCGCGAACGGCACGATCGAAGTGGTGTCGTTCAATGCGCTGCTGATGGATTTCGCCGCAAGCCAGAACGCAAGCATGATCGTGCGGGGCCTGCGCGCGGTTGCCGACTTCGAATATGAATACCAGATGGCGGGCATGAACCAGCAGCTGAACAGCGACATAGAGACGGTGTTCCTGATGGCGGACGTCGCGCTTCAACCCATCGCCTCGCGCCTTGTAAAAGAGATCGCCGTGTTCGGCGGGGAAATCATCAAGTTCGTGACCCCGTCGGTCGCGGCGGCGGTGAAGGCGAAGGTCGACGCGGCCAAATCATGATGTTCAGAATGGGTGCAGCCTTTCCGGACTAGGGCGGGCGGCAAGGTGGAAATCGAGGGTTCAGCATGACACGAGTATTGACTGCGCTGATTGCGATGCTGGCGTTCGCGACGGCGATGCCCGCTGCCGCGCAGGAAGCGGGAAAGATGTCGCCGGAGGCGGCGATGAAGGCCCTCGAAACCGCGCCGACAGCGAGCGCAGCAGTCGCCGCAACCGCCGCGCCGACGATTCAGGATCCCGAGAATGTGCTCCATCTCGACCTTTCGACGGGCGGCCGCGTCTCCATTCTGATGCGGCCGGACTTGGCGCCGGGCCATATCGAACGGATCAAGACGCTGGTTCGGCGCGGCTTCTACGACGGCATCATTTTCCACCGCGTGATCGAAGGGTTCATGGCACAGACCGGAGACCCGCAGGGCACCGGCCAGGGCGGCTCCGACCTTCCCGATCTCAAGGCGGAATTCAATGCGCTGCCGCACCTGCGCGGCACGGTTTCGATGGCGCGCACGCAGGAACCCGACAGCGCCAACAGCCAGTTCTTCATCATGTTCATGCCGATGACCGGGACGATGGACGGCAATTACACCGGATGGGGCCGCGTGTTTTCGGGCATGGAATTCGTGGACAAGATCGCGCGCGGCGAACCGCCCGCGACGCCCTCGCGCATCCTGAAGGCCTCGATCGGGGCCGACAACGTGCCGCCCCCTCCCTCGCCGCCCACGGTTGCCGCAACGGCGGTGGAGCCGACTGCGGTTCCCGCGCCCGCCGAGGCTGCGACTCCGGCCCCGGCCGCGACTCCCGCGACTCCGGCACCCGCTCCGGTCCCGCCGCAGAACTGACTTGCGCGTCGACGATTTCGATTTCGCGCTTCCGCAGGATCTGATCGCGCTTCGTCCGGCGAGCCCGCGCGATGCGGCGCGGATGCTGCTTGTGCGGGAGGGCGGGCTGAACGACCACGTCGTGCGCGATCTCCCCGCGCTGCTCGCCCCCGGCGACGTGCTCGTCTTCAACGATACGCGCGTCATCCCCGCGCAGCTTTTCGGCCGCAAGGGCGACGCGAAGATCGGCGTGACGCTGCACAAGCGCGAGGGGCCCTATGAATGGCTCGCCTTCGTGCGCAACGCCAAGCGGCTGAAGCCCGGCGACCGAATCGATTTCGGCGCGGGGCTGGACGGCACCGTGCTGAACAAGGCGGCGGACGGCAGCATCCTGTGGCGCTTCGAATGCGAAGGCCCGCTCGAAGCGGCGCTGCACGGGGCGGGCACCATGCCGCTGCCGCCCTACATCGCGGGAAAGCGCCCCGCCGACGCCCGCGACGCCGAGGATTATCAGACGATGTTCGCGGCGCGCGAGGGCGCGGTCGCCGCGCCGACGGCCGCGCTGCACTTCACGCCCGACCTGATCGCGGCGCTGGATGCGCGCGGGATCGCCCGCGAGACGCTGACGCTGCACGTCGGCGCGGGGACGTTCCTGCCCGTGAAGGTGGACGACACGCGCGACCACCGGATGCACGCCGAATGGGGCGAGGTGAGCCCCGAAGCGGCAGCGCGGCTGAACGCGGCGCGCGCGGCGGGCGGGCGCATCATCGCCGTGGGCACCACGTCGCTGCGCCTTCTGGAGAGCGCCGCGCGCGAGGACGGTGTGATCGCGCCGTTCAGCGGCGACACCGACATCTTCATCACGCCCGGCTACCGCTTCCGCGCCGTGCAGGGCCTGATGACCAACTTCCATCTGCCGCGTTCGACGCTGTTCATGCTGGTGAGCGCGCTTGCGGGACTGGAGACCATGCGCGGCGCATATTCACACGCGATCGCGAACGAATACCGTTTCTATTCCTACGGCGACGCGAGCCTGCTTCTGCCCTGACCGTTTCGCGCGGCGGGCCGGTTCCCTCTCGCGGGTGTTCGGTCTATGGGGCGGCGGTGACCGACCGCTTTTCCTTTTCCGTCCATGCCCGCGAGGGCCGCGCCCGCACGGGCACCATCCGCATGCTGCGCGGCGAAATCCGCACGCCCGCGTTCATGCCCGTCGGCACCGCCGCGACCGTCAAAGCGATGAAACCCACGGACGTGCGCGCGACGGGCGCGGACATCATCCTGGGCAACACCTATCACCTGATGCTGCGCCCCGGCGACGAGCGCATGGCGCGCCTCGGCGGCCTGCACCGCTTCATGGGGTGGGACCGGCCGATCCTCACCGATTCGGGCGGCTATCAGGTGATGAGCCTTTCGGACCTCACCAAGGTGACCGAAGAGGGCGTGCGCTTCGCCTCGCACCTCGACGGTTCAAGGCACCTGCTGACGCCCGAACGCTCGATGGAGATCCAGCGCAATCTCGGCAGCGACATCGTGATGGCGTTCGACGAATGCACCGCGTTTCCCGCACCGCACGCCGTCGCCGCGAAATCGATGGAAATGTCGATGCGCTGGGCAAAGCGTTCGCGGGACGCCTTCGACGGTCACGCGCACGCGGGCCGCGCGGCGCTGTTCGGCATCCAGCAGGGATCGATGTTCGAGGATCTGCGGCGGACGTCGTCTGGGGCGCTGACGGAGATCGGCTTCGACGGCTACGCGATCGGCGGGCTCGCGGTGGGCGAGGGGCAGGCGCAGATGTTCGAGGTGCTCGATTATGCGCCGGGGCTGCTGCCCGAAGACCGGCCACGCTACCTGATGGGGGTCGGCAAGCCCGACGACATCGTGGGCGCGGTGCAGCGCGGCGTCGACATGTTCGACTGCGTGCTGCCGACGCGATCGGGCCGCAACGGGCAGGCCTTCACGCACGACGGGCCGATCAACCTTCGCAACGCCCGCTTCGCGGAAGACACAGGCCCGCTCGACCCGGATTGCAGCTGCCCGGTCTGCGCCACCTGGAGCCGCGCCTATATCCACCACCTGGTCCGCTCGGGCGAAATCCTGGGCGCGATGCTGATGACCCAGCACAACCTCTCTTTTTATCAGCAGTTGATGGCGGGGCTGCGACAGGCCATCGCAGAGGGGCGGCTGGAGGCGTTCGCGCGCGCGTTCGTCAGCCGCTACCGAAGGGAGACCTGATGGCGATTGTCGAGATCGAGCGCTGCGGGGGTTACGCCGTCGTCACCATGAACCGCCCCGACGCGATGAACGCGCTTTCGGCGGCGCTGCGCAGCGACCTCGCGCGCGCGTTCGACGCGCTGGAGGCTGATCCCGACATCCGCGTTGCGATCCTGACCGGCGCGGGCGAGCGGGCGTTCACCGCCGGGCTCGACCTCAAGGAACTGGGATCGGGCGCGTCGAGCCTTGCCGACGCCGTCACGAAAGAAGACCCGGTGAGCGCGATCGGACGATTTTCAGGCCCGGTGATCGCGGCGATAAACGGGGTCGCCATCACCGGGGGCTTCGAACTCGCGCTCGCCTGCGACGTGCTGATCGCGTCGGACACCGCGCGCTTCGCCGATACGCATGCGCGCGTCGGCCTGATGCCCGGCTGGGGGCTGAGCCAGCGTCTGAGCCGCGCGATCGGCGTTGCCCGTGCCAAGGAACTGTCGCTGACCGGCAATTTCATCGACGCCGCGACGGCGGATCGCTGGGGCCTCGTGAGCCGGGTCGTCGCGCCTGCCGAATTGATGCCGACGGCGCGGCGCGTTGCGGAGGATATGCTGTCGGCCGATCCCGAGACGCTGAAGGCGCTCAAGGCGCTGATCGACGACGGGTTCGCGCTCCCCTTCGGTGAGGCGATGGCGCTGGAGACGGCGCGGGCGGCGGGCAATAGCGCGATCGGCGCCGCAGCGGTCGAGGCGCGGCGAAAGGCCGTTCTCGACCGGGGCCGCACGCAGGCGGGCTAGCGCCCCTTGAAGTTCGCCGGGCGCTTTTGCAGGAAGGCGCTGACGCCTTCCGCGAAATCCTCGGTCAGCCCTGCGAGGCGCTGGTTGCGGCGCTCGACCATCAGGCCTTCGCTGAGCGTCGTGTCGAGGCACTGGCGCAGGCCCTGACGGATCAGCGCATACGCCTTCGTCGGGCCCTTCGCGAGCCGCGCGGCGAGCGCCTGCGCCTCGGCCGCAAGCGCTTCATCGTCGACCACCTTGTAGATCATGCCCCATTCGAGAGCCTGCGCGGCGGGCACCTTTTCGCCCAGCATCATCATCGCCTGCGCCCGCGCGCGGCCGGCGAGGCGCGGCAGGAGCCATGTCGAGCCGACATCGGGCACGAGGCCGATATTGATGAAGGCCTGCAGGAAATAGGCGGAGCGCCCTGCGATGACGATATCACCGGCAAGCGCAAGCGATGCCCCCGCCCCCGCCGCCGGGCCGTTGACGGCGGTGATGAACGGCAAAGGCAGATCGAGCAGGCGTTCGAGCAGCGGGTTGAAATGGCTTTCGAGCACCTTTCCGGTATCCGCCAGACCGGCAGGAAGACCGCTGCTGTCCGGCGCCGCGCCCGCGTTCCCGCCCGAAAGATCGGCACCCGAGGAAAAGCCGCGCCCCGCGCCTGTGAGCAGCAGGACACGCGCGGTGCCGCCGTCGCGCACCGCGTCGATCGCGTGGATCATCTCGCCCACCGAATGCGTGCTGAGACCGTTCAGCACCTCGGGCCGGTTGATGGTGAGCGTCGCGATGCCGTCCTGTTCGTCGAGCAGGATATGTTCGTAGGCCATGCGCATCTCTCCCTGTCACTTTCCGGGAGATGCTTAGCGGCATCGGGCGACAAGGGAACCAGTCAATTGAAAGGGGCAGACGCCCGACCGGTTCCCCTGCCCGCTCAATCGTCGAAGCGCCGGTCGAGCACTTCGCCGGTCCGGCGGTCGAGCAGCAGTTCAACCCTGCGGTTGCGGTTGTCGCGGCCCTCCACCTCGATCGTAGAGCCCTTGATCTTGATCTCGTCGGCGCGCACGCCCTGTTTCGCGGCGTGCCTTTCGGCAGCGCCGAACGATATCGGCTTTGCGGCAGGCGCGGCTGCGGCGGTAAACGGCATTGCGGCCACGAGCATGGCGGCGGGAAGGACGAATCGGTTCATGTGCATCTCCTTGCGTTGTCGCCGTATCGGTAAGCGCAGCGGGCTGACAGGCGGCCTGCCGGGATCGTCAGCGAAACGTCAGCGGCGGCCTGCTAGGCACCGGCGATGCGTATGAGCCTGAAGCCCCGCCTTCGCGCAGTCTCGTTGACCCTGCTGGCCGCAACGGGCGCGCTGGCGCTTGCCTCCGGCGCGCCCGCAAAAGACAAGAAAGCACAGCACAAGGCCGCAGAGGCGACCTCGATCCGCGCCGCCGTGGAACGCGGCGATATCCTGTCGCTGCCCCAGATACTGGCGCTCGCACAGGCCCGCGTGCCGGGCGACGTGCTGAAGATCGAACTCGAGCAGGACGACGGCGTGCTCAGCTACGAGGTGAAGATCCTGACCAGAAAGGGCCGCGTCCGCGAGGTCGAACTCGATGCGCGCACGGGCGCGCTCATCGGCATCGAGGACGATTGATGCGCCTGCTGGTGGTGGAGGACGATCCCGACGTCGGCGACGACCTCGTCCGCGCGCTCGGGGATGCGGGCTTCCTCGTCGATCTCGCCGTGACGGGCGACGACGCCTGGTTCCGAGGCGATACGGAAAACTACGCCGCCGTCATCCTCGATCTCGGCCTGCCGCGCCTTGACGGCCTCAGCGTTCTGAGGCGCTGGCGCAGTGCGGGGCGCAACTTCCCCGTGCTGATCCTCACCGCGCGCAGCGAATGGACCGAGAAGGTCGAGGGCATCGACGCGGGCGCCGACGACTATCTCGCCAAGCCCTTCGCGATGGGAGAACTGGTGGCGCGGATGCGGGCGCTGCTGCGCCGCGCGGCCGGGCATGGTTCCCCGCTGATCCGTATCGGCCGCCTGACGCTCGATACGAGCCGCATGTCCGCGCACGTCGATACGCGCGCGATCCGCCTGTCGCCGCTCGAATACCGGTTCCTTGAATTCCTGGCGCATCAGCGCGGCGGCATCGCGGCGGTGCACGATATCGCCGAGCATCTTTACGGCACCGCCGATGCGGGCGACGCCAACGCGATCGAGGCGCTCGTCACCCGGCTGCGCCGCAAGACCGGCCAGGGCGTCGTGGAGACCCGGCGCGGCTTCGGCTACGTTCTTTCGGAGGACGGCTGATGCCGCTGCGTTCGCTGCGGCTGCGGCTGCTGGCGAGCGCCGGGGCTGCGATCTTTCTTGCGCTCGGTGTCGCGGGCCTGGGTCTCGACCTGCTGTTCGAACGCCATATCGAGCGCCGTGAAGCGCTTTCGATGGAGGACAAGGCGCACGAACTGCTCGCGGCGCTGAGATTCGATGCCGGCGGCAAGCCGCTCGTCGATCCGCCGCCCTCCGACAACCGCTTTCTTCAGCCGGCGAGCGGGCTTTACTGGCAGGTGAGCGCCGCAGACGGGCAGGCCCATTCGCCCTCGCTCTGGGATCAGTCTCTCGCCTTCGTCCCCGGCGCACCGGACGATCATTGGCGCGCCCGCCGCGTTCCCGGCCCCTTTGCGCAGGGGCTGCTCGTGATCGAGCGCATGGTCGAGCCCGACCGCAGCGGCCGCGCCGTTCTGGTGCAGATGGCGACCGACGACAGCGCGCTCAGCGATACGCAGCGCGAATTCGGACGGGAAATGATCGGCTCGCTCGCACTGTTGTGGCTGGTCCTCACCGCCGCCGCCTACGGACAGGTGGTGCTGGGGTTGCAGCCCCTCGGCCGGATCCGCGTCGAACTGGATCGGATGCGCCGCAACCCGGGCGCGCGGCTGTCGACCGACCATCCTGCCGAAATCGACCCGCTGGCGAACGCGATCAATTCTCTCGCCGACGCCCGCGCAGGCGATGTCGACCGGGCCCGGCGCCGCGCCGCCGATCTCGCGCATGGCCTGAAGACCCCCCTCGCCGCGCTCGCCGCGCAGAGCCGCCGTGCGCGCGAGGCGGGCGCCGATGCCGCCGCCGATGGCCTCGACCGCGCGATTGCCGCTGCGGGCGCGGCTCTGGAAGCGGAACTTGCGCGCTCCCGCTCCGCAGTCGCCCGCGAGGCTCAGGCCTCGTCGCACGCGAACGTGCTGGCGGCGGCCGAAGCCGTTGCCGCCGTCATCGAGCGCACCGAGGCGGGGGAGCGCATCGTGTTCGAGATCGATGTGCCCGACAATATGGAGCTGCCGTTCGCCGCTTCGGACCTCGCCGAAATTCTGGGCGCGCTGATGGAAAACGCCGCGCGCTTCGCCCGGCGGCGCGTCTCCGTGTCCGGCGCGGTCGCGAGCGGCGAGGTGTGCGTGACCGTCGCGGACGACGGCCCCGGCATCGCCGACACGCGCGCGGCGACGGCGCTCGTGCGCGGTGGGCGGCTTGACGAGGCCGGGCCGGGCCACGGCTTCGGGCTGGCTATCGTCAGCGATCTGGTAGGCGCCACCGACGGCACGCTGACGCTCGGCACCGGCCCGCTCGGCGGGCTCGAGGTTCGCCTCGCGTGGCCGGTCGCCGCAGCGTCTTAGATATTATGTTGGCGTTGCGGCTGGCGGGCCGCCGAGGAAATCGGCGGCGCTGAACCCTTCGGGCGCTTCGACCTCGACGATCGGCTCCGCGCGGTTGTCGTATTCCATGCGCAGCGCGCGGGTGATGACGGCGTGCATGTCGTAGAGGCAGGCGATGTAGGTGAATTCGAAAATCTGCTCGTCGTCCCAGAAGGTCTTGAGCGTGTCGAAGACGGCATCGGGAACGCGCCCGCCCGCGCCGGAGAGGCAATCGGTGTAGGCGAGGACGGCGCGCTCCTGTTCGTTGAACAGGGGCGAGACCGCCCAGTGCGGGATGGCGGCGATCTTGTCGTCGCTGACGCCGAGGCCGCGCAGCGACTTGCAGTGCTGGGAGAAGACGAACTGGCTTTGCTTCACCCACCCGGCGCGGGTCTGGCCAAGCTCGCGCAGCACGGGATCGATGCGGCGGGCGGGGTTGCGGTAGAGCGCGAAGCCGTCGACGGCGTGCTGGAAGATATCGGGCGAGAGCGCATAGACGGTCCACCAGTCGCCGGGCGTGCCGGTCGCGGTGCCGGGCTCGGCGACGGGGCAGCGATCGCCGAACAGGCGCGTGTAATAGCGCTCGACGACCTCGTCCTTGATTTCGGCGCGAGGCACCTGGCGGAGCACGGGCATGGGATTTCCTCCGGTCGTCTCTGATACGACCGGGACGGTGCGTACCGCCTGTGCCCGTGTCAACCGGGTATTTAGTATACTAACGAATTTGCCGCCTTCACCTTCGCGCGGAAGGCGTGGAGCAGCGGCTCGGTGTAGCCGCTCGGCTGCGAAACGCCTTCGAACACCAGCGCGCGGGCAGCCTGGTAGGCGAGGCTGGTCGCTTCGTTCCCCGCGAGCGGACGGTAGAGCGCGTCGTCTGCGTTCTGCGCATCCACCTTCTCGGCCATGCGCGCGAAAGCGGCGTCGATGTCCGCCGCGGTGCAGACGCCGTGCAGCAGCCAGTTCGCCATGTGCTGCGAGGAAATGCGCAGCGTGGCGCGATCCTCCATCAGGCCGATGTCGTGAATGTCCGGCACCTTCGAGCAGCCGACGCCCTGATCGACCCAGCGCACGACGTAGCCGAGAATGCCCTGCGCGTTGTTGTCCAGCTCCTGCCGGATTTCCTCGGGCGACCAGTTGTGCCCGGCGGCGAGCGGCAGGGTTAGGAGCGCGTCCAGACTGTCGATCCCCTCCGCGCGGCGCTCTTCCTGCCGCGCGAACACATCGACAGCGTGATAGTGCGTCGCGTGCAGCGTCGCGGCGGTGGGCGAGGGCACCCACGCGGTGTTCGCGCCCGTCTTGGGATGCCCGATCTTCTGATCCAGCATGTCCGCCATCCGGTCCGGCGCGGCCCACATGCCCTTGCCGATCTGCGCGCGGCCCGAAAGCCCGCAGGCGAGGCCGATCTGCACGTTGCGGTTCTCGTAGGCGGTGATCCACGCCGACGTCTTCATGTCGCCCTTGCGGATCATCGCGCCCGCACGCATCGAGGTGTGCATCTCGTCGCCGGTGCGATCGAGGAAGCCGGTGTTGATGAAGACGATGCGATCCTTCACCGCCGCGATGCACGCCGCGAGGTTCGCCGAGGTGCGGCGCTCTTCATCCATCACGCCGACCTTGATCGTGTGGCGCGGCAGGCCGAGCAGATCCTCGATCGCATCGAACAGACGGTTGGTGAACGCGGCCTCTTCGGGGCCGTGCATCTTGGGCTTCACGATGTAGATCGAGCCCGCGCGGCTGTTCACGAAACGGCCCTGGCGCTTGAGGTCGTGAACGCCAATGAGGCTGGTGACGATGCCGTCGAGGATCCCCTCGGGGGCTTCCGACCCATCGGAGAGCCGCACGGCGGGCGTCGTCATCAGGTGGCCGACGTTGCGCACGAACAGAAGACTGCGGCCGGGCAGCGTGAAGGCGGTGCCATCGGGGGCGGTGTATTCGCGGTCGGCGTTCAGGCGGCGCGTCATCGGCTTGCCGGCCTTCTCGAACGTGTCTTCGAGGTCGCCCTTCATCAGGCCGAGCCAGTTCGCATAGGCCGCGACCTTGTCTTCCGCGTCCACGGCGGCGACCGAGTCTTCGAGGTCGACGATCGTGGAGAGCGCGGATTCGAGCACGACATCGGCGAGGCCCGCCGGATCGTCGCGGCCGATCGGGTGCGCGGGATCGATGACGAGTTCGATGTGAATGCCGTTGTGGCGCAGCAGGATGTTGTCCCCCGCATGGCCCACAAGCTGCGCGGGATCGGCGAGCGCGGGGGTGCCGCCCGTCCAGCCCGTCCACGATCCGCGCGCAAGCGGCACGGCGCGATCGAGGAACGCCTTCGCCCACGCGATCACCTGCGCGCCGCGCGCGGGATCGTAGCCCTTCGCGCTGGTTGCGCCCGGAATCGCGTCCGTGCCGTAGAGCGCATCATAGAGGCTGCCCCAGCGCGCGTTGGCGGCATTGAGCACGAAACGCGCGTTCAGCACGGGGACGACAAGCTGCGGCCCGGCGAGCGTCGCAAGCTCCGCATCGACATTCTGCGTGGTGACGCCGAACGGCGCGGGTTCCGGCACCAGATAACCGATCTCGCGCAGGAACGCCTGATACTGCGCGGCGTCGAGCGGCTTTCCGGCGCGCGCGGTGTGCCAGGCGTCGATGCGCGCCTGCAGATCGTCGCGGGTGTTCAGGAGCGCGGCGTTTTCGGGCGCGAAGCGGGCGTAGATATCCGCCACGCCCGCCCAGAAAGCGTCGGCGTCCACGCCCGTGCCGGGCAGCGCCTGCGCTTCGATGAAGCGGGCAAGGCTGGCTGCGATCCGGAGGCCGTTCTTTTCGATCATATCCGTCATCGTCATGTCCTTTGTCAGGCGCCCTGCGCCTTGAGATTTGCCGCCGCGATCCCTGCGAGCGCGCAAAGCTCGTCGTTGTCGGACGTGTCGCCGGTGACGCCGACGGCGCCGAGGGCGCGGCCTGCATCATCGAGGACGATCACGCCGCCCGCCGCCGGAATGAGACCCGAAGGTGCAATCGCGCCCAGCGACGCGATGAAGCCGGGGCGCTCTGCGGCCATTTCGCCGATCCTGCGGCTGGAGACGCCGAGCCCGAGCGCGCCTGCGGCCTTGCCGACGGCGATGTGCGCGCGCAGCGTGGCGGTGCAATCTTCCCGTTCGAAGGCGATCAAATGGCCCCCGCCATCCACCACGGCGACGCCGAGCGGCTTCAGGCCGAGCTGTTTGCCGTGCGCAAGCGTGGCGGCGATGATCGTTCTGGCCTGATCGAGGCTGATGGTGCTCATACGGTCTCCGGGATGGTGCAGCGCGTTCATAGACGAACGCGAACTCGTGCGGTAGACGAACGAAAATTAAAGCAGCTTTTCACCACAGGAATAAATCGGATGGATGCCGCCTGATGGACGCAGACTATGCTTTGTTCGCGAAGATCATCGAAAGCGGCAGCCTTTCGGCGGCGGCGCGCGCGGTGGGGCTGTCGCCTGCGATGGTTTCGAAGCGGCTGGCGCGGCTGGAGGCGCGGCTCGGCGCGGGGCTGGTGAACCGCACGACGCGGCGGCTCGCGCTCACCGAAACGGGGGCGCGCTTTCACGCAGACGTGCTGGCGATCCTGAAGGCGGTGGCGGAGGCCGAAGCGCGCGCGAGCGGGGAGACGACGGGCAGCCCGGCGGGGCTGCTGCGCGTGTCGGCGCCCACATCGTTCGGGCGGCTGCACATCGCGCCGCACCTGAAACGGTTTCTGGACGATTATCCGCGCATCACGCTCGATCTCGACCTTTCGGACGGGTTCGCGGACCTGATGGCGGCGCGCATCGACGTCGCCGTGCGGATCACGCCCACGGGCGGCGGCGGCGTGAGCGCGCGGCGGCTGGCGACGAACCGCCGCATCCTCTGCGCCGCCCCCGCCTATATCGCGCAGCGCGGCACGCCGGAGGACACGGCAGCGCTCGCGCGGCATCAGTTGCTTGCGGCGACGGGCCAGTTTCCGTGGCGGCTGACGGGCGGGGACGGGAGAACGGTTTCCATCGACGGCACCAGCCGCGTGCGCACCAATTCGAGCGAGGTCGTGCGCGAGCTGTGCATCGCCGGGGTCGGCATCGCGCTGCGATCCCTATGGGACGTAAGCGCCGACCTCGCCGCCGGGCGGCTGGAGCGCATCCTGCCGGACTGCGAGGGATCGGCCGACGTCGGCATCTACGCCGTATCGCCGCGCCGCAGCGAAATCGCGCCTGCGGTGCGGGCGTTCACGGATTTTCTGGAGGGGCTTTATGGGCCTGTGCCGCCTTGGGAGGGGTGATAACGGCAATTGACTGGTTTGCTGTTATAACTGAATGTGCACACATAATAGCGCGCCTGATGGATTGGAGTCCTAATGCAAGTCCGTCATTTATCTGGCACATGACGTGACCCCCTGGTTTCCACCAGCACGGATTAGAGTCCGGCAGCTTTGTTGCGCATGAGCGCGGGTTGAGCAATGGCCTGCGAAGCGGAGCC
>NZ_JACHNZ010000005.1 GCF_014199685.1 Sphingosinicella soli
CCGTCAAAACCCGTCTGCTCAAGGTTCGTCTCCTTCCACGACCTTGAATCAGAACTCCAACTCAAAGGGAATCCTGTGAATGCAGACAGCTCCTAGTTCGAACGAAGTTCTAATTGAATGGGAAGGGGCGGCCTTGCGGTCGCCCCTTTTTTTATACGACCTGAAACGCCAGCGCGCCGTCGCCTTCATCCACCTTCACGCCTGCACCGTCACCGATCTCGCCCGACAGGATCTTGTCGGCGAGGGGGTCTTGCAGATACTTCTGCACGGCGCGTTTCAGCGGCCTTGCACCGTAGACCGGGTCGTAACCAACCCGCCCCAGCCAGGCTCTTGCGGCATCGGTGAGGTCGATGGTGATCTTCCGGTCGGCGAGCAGCTTCTGCACGCGCAGCACCTGCAGATCGACGATCGGCCCCATGTGCGCCTGTGCCAGCCGGTGGAACAGGATGATCTCGTCGAGCCGGTTCAGGAACTCGGGCCGGAAATGCCCGCGCACCACCGCCATCACCTCGTCCTCCACATCCTTCACCGTCTGATCGTCACGCAGTGACGACAGGTACTGCGAACCGAGGTTCGAGGTGAGGATGATGATCGTGTTGGTGAAATCCACCGTACGGCCCTGGCTGTCGGTCAGCCGCCCGTCGTCGAGCACCTGCAGCAGCACGTTGAAGACGTCCGCGTGCGCCTTCTCCACCTCGTCGAACAGCACGACCTGATAGGGCCGCCGCCGCACCGCTTCGGTCAGCACGCCGCCCTCGTCATAACCGACATAGCCCGGAGGCGCGCCGATCAGGCGGGAGACGCTGTGTTTCTCCATGAACTCGCTCATGTCGATCCGAACCATCGCGCCCGCGTCGTCGAACAGGAATTCGGCGAGCGCCTTGGTGAGTTCGGTCTTGCCGACACCGGTCGGCCCGAGGAACAGGAAGCTACCCAGCGGCCGGTTGGGATCCTGAAGCCCCGCGCGCGCGCGGCGCACGGCTGCGGACACGGCCTTCACCGCGTCTTCCTGCCCGATCACGCGTTTTCCGATCAGCGCTTCCATCTGCAGCAGCTTCTCGCGCTCGCCTTCCAGCATCCGGTCCACCGGAATACCCGTCCAGCGCGAGACGACGCCCGCGATGTCGTCGGCGGTCACCTCTTCGCGCACCATCGCGCCCTTGCCGGCGCCTTCAGCCTCCGCGAGCTGCTTTTCGAGCCCCGGGATGACGCCGTAGGAGAGTTCGCCGGCGCGGGCGAGATCGCCCGAACGCTGCGCCTGTTCCAGTTCGCTGCGCGCGGCGTCGAGCTGTTCCCTCAGCTTCGTTTCAGACTGCATCTTCTCGCGCTCGGCCTGCCAGCGCGCGGTCAGTTCGCGCGACTGCTCCTCCAGATCGGCGAGGTCGCGCTCCAGATTGGCCAGCCTGTCCTTGGAAGCCTCGTCCTTCTCCTTCTTCAGCGCCTCGCGCTCGATCTTCAGCTGGATGATGCGCCGGTCGAGATTCTCGATCTCCTCGGGCTTGGATTCCACCTCCATGCGCAGGCGCGATGCGGCTTCGTCCATCAGGTCGATGGCCTTGTCGGGCAGGAAGCGGTCGGTGATGTAGCGGTTCGAAAGCGTCGCGGCGGAAACCAGCGCGCCGTCGGTGATGCGCACACCGTGGTGCAGTTCGTATTTCTCCTTCAGGCCGCGCAGGATCGAGATCGTGTCCTCTACGGTCGGCTCGCCGACGAACACGGGCTGGAAGCGGCGCTGCAGGGCAGGGTCTTTCTCCACATGCTTGCGATATTCGTCGAGCGTGGTGGCGCCGATGCAGTGCAGTTCGCCGCGCGCGAGCGCGGGCTTCAGCAGGTTGGAGGCGTCCATCGCGCCCTCGGATTTGCCCGCACCGATCAGCGTGTGCATCTCGTCGATGAACAGGATGATGTCGCCCTCGGCGGCCTTCACCTCGTCGAGCACGCCCTTCAGGCGCTCCTCGAACTCGCCGCGATACTTCGCGCCCGCGATCAGGCTGCCCATGTCGAGCGCCATCACGGCGCGGTCCTTGATGCCGTCGGGCACGTCGCCGTTGGCGATGCGCAACGCCAGCCCCTCGGCGATCGCGGTCTTGCCCACGCCCGGCTCGCCGATCAGCACGGGGTTGTTCTTGGTGCGCCTTGCCAGCACCTGGATGGTGCGGCGGATTTCCTCGTCGCGGCCGATCACCGGGTCGAGCTTGCCCTCGCGCGCGGCTTGCGTCAGGTCGCGCGCGAATTTCTTCAGCGCGTCATAGCGGTCCTCCGCGCTTGCCGTGTCGGCGGTGCGGCCCTGGCGCAGGTCTTCGATCGCGCTGTTGAGCCCTTGCGGCGTGAGGCCCGCGGCAGCGAGCGCCTTGCCCGCGGCGGTTTCCCTGGCCAGCGTCAGCGCCAGCAGCAGCCGCTCGACCGTGACGAAGCTGTCGCCCGCCTTCTTCGCGACCTCCTCGGCCTGCGTCAGCACGCGCACGGTGTCGTTATCCCACTGCACGCCCTGCGCGCCGCCGCCCGAAACCTGCGCATGCCTGGAAAGCGCCTGATCGACTTCACGCGTTGCCGCGCGGGCATCGCCGCCCGCTTTCGCGATGAGGCCGGAGGCCATGCCCTGATCGTCCTCCAGCAGTGCCTTCAGCAGATGCTCGGGCGCCACACGCTGGTGGTTCATGCGGATCGCGACGGTCTGCGCGGACTGCAGGAATCCTTTGGCGCGGTCGCTGAACTTC
Organism: Sphingosinicella soli; assembly: GCF_014199685.1. Lineage (GTDB taxonomy): Bacteria > Pseudomonadota > Alphaproteobacteria > Sphingomonadales > Sphingomonadaceae > Sphingosinicella > Sphingosinicella soli. Next base: position 2,718 of record NZ_JACHNZ010000005.1, read on the forward strand.
TCGATATTCATGGCGTTTTCATCCCCTGTTCGGGCAATCATGGACTGAGCGCGATATGGTGTTGCAGTTTTGCAACGCAAGCGCCCGGCGCAAGTTTTTTGCGCCGGGCTTCACGCCTGTTCCATGATTCCGATCAAACAGCGCGGGGGGTCAACGGCGGCTGCGGCCTTCGAGTTCCTCGAATGTCTTGCTGCCGATGGGATAGTCCCGCCAGTCGCCGTAATCGAAGTGCCACCACTCCTCCGCATACACGTCGAAGCCCTCGGCCTCGATCGCGCTGCGCAGCACCTCGCGGAGCCAGCGCTGGTGGTCGGTGCCGCCCACGAAGTTGGAGTAGGACCGCGTCGAAAACTCGTCGTAACGGCCCGTGGTTTCAACCGGCTGACCCGTTTTCAGGTCGAACAGGGTGAGATCGACCGCCGCACCCCGGTTGTGGCGCGAACCCTTCGAGGGGTCGGCCACGAACATGCGGCTGGAAACCGGGCTGGCATCCCAGAACATCTTGGTCACATACCAGGGCCGATAGGCGTCGTAGATGAGCAGACCGTAGCCGCGCTTGCGCACCGCCTGATGGACGCGCGCCAGCGCCTCGGCGGCGGGCCGCTGCAGATAGGCGCGGGCGCTTTCATAGATCGGAACGCCCATGAAATTGTTGGTGCCCGCGTAGCGCACATCGAGCCGGATGGTGGGATCGGCCGCGGTGATCGCATACAGGTCGCTCGGTTTTGCCGTGGGCGGCTCCTGCGGCGGCGTGGCGGCGAGTGCGGCGGCACGAAGTCCGGCGAAGTTCGCCTGAACGCCGGCGCGAATATTCGCCTCCACCTCGGCGCCGAAATCGCGGCGCGGGAAGCGGATGCCGCCGAGGTCGGCGGCGGTGACGTTGCCTGCCGTATCGCGTTCGAACGTCAGCGCCTCGAACGGGTAGAGGCTGCGATCCAGGGGGAACGCATAGCGGTCCGCCGCGGTCCGCGTCAGTTCCGTGTGCTCGGTCCATTCGATCCACACGAAGGGCCTGCCGTCGCGCTCATAGATGCGAAGCACATTGTGCGCCCAGCCGTAGTCGCCCACCAGCGAGGCAAGCTCGGCGTTCGGCAGCGGCGGCTCGGGCATCTCGCCGCGCGCGTAGCGAACACCGCCGACCTCGATCCACGAGGCGTCATCGGCGAGGGCGAGCGCTTCGAAACGTGTCTGCGCGTCTTCCACGATGTAGCCCGTTGCCGTCCGGCGGATATCGCCGACGAGTTCGGGCGCATCGATGACGAGGCGGCCGTTGTAGATGCGCGTGCTGACGCTTCGCTTGCCGTTCGAGAACCAGCCGGAAAGCCGCTTCGCCTCCGCGCCCGTCACAAGCGCGCCTTTCGCGAACGCGGGCGGCTCGGTTCCGGCCTTCAGCGCGAGAACGGTGCGCAGCGCATAGTCGGCCAGCTTGTTCGTGATCGCGTTCGAAGCATCCACGGTCGTGAACGCGATGACGCCGAGGCCCGCGTCCGGCATCACCAGAAGCTGCGTCGAATGACCATAGATGGCGCCGCCGTGGCCGACGACGCGCTTGCCGTCCATGTCCGCCACGACGAAGCCGAGACCGAAGATGCGCGTGCCCGGATCCGGGTACTGGCGCCTCCACATTTCGTCGAGCGAGGCGGCGTTCAGCATGCGGCCGTTCGGGATCGCACCCTTGTTCAGCAGAGCCTGCGCGAAGCGCCCGAGGTCGCCGGAGGTTGTGTACAGGCTTCCGGCGGCAGGCATGCCGAGTTCGATCGGCGGCGCGGCGACGCGCGGGCCGTCGAACGCGGCCATTTCGCTATAGGCGACGCGTCCGGCAAAAGGCGCAGCTGTAAGCCCGCTCGACGTCATGCCGAGCGGGTCCAGCACAAGGCTGTGCAGCGCCTTTTCGAAGGACATGCCGGTAACGCGGGCGACGACCTCGCCGACGACGGCAATTCCGGCGTTCGAATATTTGGTGATGCTGCCGGGCGCCGCGACGAGCGCCGTCTCGTTCAGGCTTTGCACGGTGTCGGCCTGGTCCTTGGGCGCGACGTCGAAATAGTTGCCACGCGGGGATTCGCGCACCAGCCCGCTGCGGTGCGTCATCAACTGGCGCAGTGTGATCTCGCCGCCGAACGGGTTCTTCGGCTGGAAGGTCGGCAGGTAGGTGCGGACCGGCGTGTCGAGATCGAGTTTGCCCTGCTCGACGAGCTTCATCACGGCGACATCGGTGAACAGCTTGCTCACCGAACCGGCGCGATAGACCGTATCGGCGGAGGCGGGCACCTTGCCTTCCGCATCGGCTTTGCCCCACGCGCCAGCCCAGCGAACGCCGTCCGGGCCGACGATCGCCACGGCGATCGAAGGGATCTGCTTTTCACGGATCTCCCACTGGGCCGCGTCAGCGATCAGCACGGCGGCGCGGTCAAGGACAGGGTCCGGCGCCTGTGCCAGCGCGGCGGCGGGCGCCGTCACCACGATTACCCATGCGAGCAGTCTTTTCATCATAACGCCTCCATCCCCACGAACCTTCGACGGCTCAGAAATATGTCCGCACCGATCCGGTCACGACCAGTGCATCGTCCACGATATACAGCAGCTTCCATTTGTCGAACGTGGTGCACGGATGCGAAATGCCCAGCGCGATCATGTCGCCCGGCTGCAACGGAGAGTCCGCCGGAACATCGATATAGGCGTGCTGATCGTCGAGCCGCATGACGCGGTGCGTGTCGTCAACCGGGAGCGGCGCTGCGCCGGGCCCTGGGCGCACCCACGCCAGGAGCATGGGCCGGGCGACATCTTCGCCGATATCGCGCTTGCCGAGGCCTGCGATCACGCGCGTCGGTTCGGGGCGCGAATGCACATAGGCCCACACTTCAAGCGCGGGGCGCAGACCATCGCCGAGGCTTGCCGCGATCGGGGATCGGGCTTCCATCTGGTCGATGAGCTGCCGGTAGAAATGGCTGTCGTGCACAAGGTAACAGCCGCTGCGCAGCAGCACGAGGAAGGGCCGCTCTTTCCGCGCTGCGCCGAATGTCTCCGCGACACGATCGAACAGCGCTGAACCGCCCGCAGAAAGTATCGGCTCGCCGGAAAACAGGCCCGCGTCGTGGCAGTGTTCGCCGAGCCGGACGATCCGCTGCAACAGCGCATCGACCTTCGCGTCGCGTTCGGCGACTTCCAGGCTCTGGATGATGCCCTCGAACGCCTCGATGCCGCGCAGGCAAACATGAGGCGAGGCGGCGATCCGCTCTGCCGCCGCCAGCGCCTCGGCATTGTCGCGGAAGCCCGTGCGGCCGCCGGGGATGCCAAGTTCGATCAGCACCTGAAGACGCCTGCCCGCAGGGGTCGCAGAGAGCCCAGCTTCAAGCAGGTCGATGGCGCGCATCGAATCCACAAGGCAGTAGAAATCCAAGCCGGGATTGTCGCGCAGTTCAGCCGCGACATAGGCGATGTTCTCGCGGCCCACGAGCTGGTTCGCCATGAAGATCGTGTCGATGCCGAACGCGCGGTAGGCGCGTACGTGACACGGGGTTGCCGCCGTAATCCCCCACGCACCGTCCGCCATCTGCATGGCGAAGAGTTCGGGGCTCATCGTCGTCTTGCCGTGGGGTGCGATCTGCGTGCCGGTGCGCTCCGTGAAACGCTTCATCCAGCCGCTGTTATGTTCCAGTGCGGAGCGGCGCAGCACGGCGGCGGGCAGCATCAGATCCTCGTTGAGCACGGAAAGCCCGGCGCCCGCCAGCGCCTCTGCATCTCCCCGCCATGTCGCTGGCAGGCCCTTGATCCGCCAATCGAATGATTCCGGCGGCAGGATAATCCCCATTTGTCTCTCTTTTCCTTGCTCGGGTCTTTATTTTTGCGTCCGGTCGTAGCGGATCACCTTGCCCGCCCGCGCGCCGGTCATCTTGCCGTCGTCGATCGCAAGCACGCCGTTCACGAACACGTAGTCCATGCCGGTTGAATACTGCGCCGGATTCTCGAACGTGGCGCGGTCCTGCACGGTGTCGGGGTCGAAGATCACGACGTCGGCCGCATAGCCGACGCTGAGCTTGCCGCGATCGAACAGGCCGAGCCGGTTTGCCGATGCGGACGTCATGCGCCGGATGGCTTCCTCGAGCGGGATCACCTTCTCGTCGCGCACGTATTTCGCGAGCACGCGCGGCATCGTGCCGTAGGCGCGCGGATGCGTGGCGATGCCGTCGACGTCGGGGCTCGCGGGCGAGGTGTCCGTATTGATCATCACGAACGGCGCCTTCAGCGCGATGCGCTTCTGTTCCTCGTTCATGCTCAGCGGCGCAACGCTGACGCCGCCCTCTGCGATGGTGTCGAACACGAACGTCCACGTGTCCTTGCCGCGCAGCTTCGCCGCTTCGGCAATGCTGAGGCCTGCGAGTTCCTTGCCGAGCCTGTCGTCGGTGATCTGGACGTTCGCCCAGTCCTGCCCGACATGGTCGTACCAGTTCTCCCACAACGTGTCGGTTTCCACGACCTTGCGCAGGTCGGCGCGCACCTTGGGGTCGGAGAGCGTCTTGTAGAAGGCTTCCGGTCCCTTTGCGTAGGACCACGGCGGCACGAAGGAGCCGAGGCCGATGCCGTTGCGCACATAGGGATAGATGTCGGTGGTGACGTCGAGGCCTGCCGTGCGCGCGTCGGCGATCTTGTCCACCGCCTTCTGCATCAGCGGCCAGTTCTTCACGCCCGCCGCTTTCAGGTGGTAGATCTGCACCGGGATTCCGGCGCCCTTGCCGATCGCGATCGACTCGTCGATGGCTTCGAGCAGCTGGTTGCTCTCGTTGCGCATGTGCGTGGAATAGAAGCCGCCGTAGGGCTTCACCATCTTCGCGAGTTCGACGAGTTCCGTCGTGGTCTGATAATTGCCAGGCGGGTAGATGAGCGCGGTGGAGAGGCCCGAGGCGCCGTCGCGCATCGCCTCGTCCACCAGCTTTTTCATCGTTTCCATTTCGCGCGGGCTGGGCTTCCGGTCCTCGACGCCCATCACGACGCGGCGTACCTGCGCCGCGCCGACGTTGTGGACGACGTTCACGGGCACGCCGAGCGTCTCCAGGATGTCGAAATAGTCCTTGTAGGTGCGCCAGCGATACGGCTTGCCCTGGATCATGACGGGATCAGGCTGGGTCGTCTCGCTTTGCGGCGCGGGCGATCCGCCTTCCCCGCTCAGATGCACCGTAATCCCCTGCGTCAGCCGCGATTGCGCCGAAGCCGGATTGGTCACGTAGACAAGCGTGCTCTGCCCCATGAAATCCATGAAGCCGGGGGAAACGACCCTATCCTTCGCATCGATGACCCGTGCCGCCCGCAGCGTATCGGTCGTCTCGTTGCCGACCCACACGATCTTGCCGTCGTCGATGGCGATCGCGCCGCGAAACCACGGGTTCCCGCTCCCGTCCACGATACGCGCGTTGGTGATCAGGAAATCCCATTTCTCGTCGGCCTGCGCCGCCGGGGCGAATGCCGTCAGCAACACGGCGCCGAGCGCAGCCTTGGTCCGCATCTTCATGTGATTGCTCCCGGTTTCAGTTGGCGGTGAGGAAGTGGTCGTAGGCGACACGCCCGATGTCGGCGATCACCTTGTCCTGCACCTCCTTGCCCTTGGTATCGCCCTTCACGAACACCGCGATCGCGAACTGTTTGCCGCCGGGGAGCGTGATGATGCCCACGTCGTTCGCCACCGAGTTCAGCGTGCCGGTCTTGTGCGCGATGACGGTGTCGGAGGGCAGCAGGCCCTTGAGGCGCGTCGCGCCGGTGCGGCAGCGCTCCATGATCTCGATCAGCGTCTTGGTGCTCTTCGCGCTCATCGCCTTGCCCGAATGGATCCGGAGCAGAAGCTGCACCATCGCCTCTGGCGTGGAGGCGTCGCGCGGATCGGCGTTGAACGGCACGTTCGGGCCGCGATCGCGCATTGCGGGGTCAGCCTTGATCGCCGCCTCCACATTTTCCTTGAACGTGGGCAGGCTCGGGTTTTCGATGCCCATCGCGCGGTAGATGAGGCGCGCGGTATCGCCATCGACGCGCTGCCCGGTGATGCCCTGGCCGCGCAGCCACGCAGTGACGCCCGCCGGGCCGCCCGCGAGCGCCACCAGCACGTCGGTGGAGGTGTTGTCGCTCTGGGTCATCATGAATTCAAGGAGGTTGTAGATGGACAGGGCGATGCCCGGATGCGGCGTCTGCACCGCCATCCCGTAGGAGCCGACGAGCAGCTTCGGATCGACCGTCACCATCTGTTCAAGCGTCAGTTCGCCCTTGTCGATCCGCTCGAAGATCTTGCCCGCGACGGCGATCTTGAACGTGCTGGCCATCGGGAACGTCGTGCCCGCGTTCAGCGTTGCCATCGTCTTGCCGTCCACGGCCTGCACGGCGACGCCGACCGTGCCGTCAGTCTGCTCGGCGAACAGCTTGAATGCGTCCGACAGGCGGCTCTGGGCGGTCGCAGCAGCAGGCGCCGCCAGAACCGGTGCCGCCATCGGGCCGGAGGCGAGCAGGGCGGCGGTGAAGAGGGCCAGGAGGGGAGCGCGTCGCATGGGCAATCCTTTCATCTGTTACCACTAATGCTGCGGTGGACGGCGAAGCGGCCGCCACGGGTGATTTTCACATTTGTCTATTTTTGAAAAATCTGATGTAGCTAATTTCGTTTCGCCGCAATGACAGTTGGGTGCTGCTCTGCTACTTTGCGGCTTCGGGAGAGGAAGAAAATGTCTACTGCCAACCGCAGCCCCACGCGTGGGGCATCGGCTTCGCCTACGGATACCGACCCGGGCGAGGTTTTGCGCGGTATCCGTACCGAACGCGGTATGACGCTCGCGGAGGTCAGCAAGCGGACCGGCATGCCGATTTCGACATTGTCCAAGGTTGAAACAGGCAAGATTTCGCTCAGCTACGAGAAACTCATGCGTCTCAGCCGGGGTCTCGACATCGATATCACGCGGCTGTTCGCGGCGTCGAAGCCGGCTTCCGCGGGAAAATCGCTCGCCACCGGACGCCGGACGATCACGCGCGCCGGCGATGGGCCGAGGATACGCACCGCAACTTACGATTACGTCTATCCTTCCGCCGACCTTCTCAACAAATCGCTCAATCCCATGATCATCGATGTCCAGGTACGATCGATCGCTGAATTCGGCGACATGATGCGGCATCCGGGCGAGGAGTATGCGCTGGTTCTGGAAGGCCAGTGCGAATTTCATTGCGACCTTTATGCTCCCTCTCTGATGTCCACGGGGGACTCTGTCTACTTCGACGGCAGTATGGGCCACGCCTATGTCGCGGTGGGGGATGGCCCGTGCCGCATTCTGTCCATCTGTTCGGCAACCGATGCCGATCTGAAGTCGGTTCTCAATCCTCTCAGGAAAGACCCGGAGTAAGGAATTGAGGGCGGCCCAGCCCATACTCCGGACCGCCCCTGGCGTTTAGAACTTGAAGCGGACACCGGCGTTGTAGACACGCCCGATCATGTCGTAGAGGCTGCGCGTCGTGCCGTAGCCGTTCCAGGCTGTGATCGGCGGATCATTGTCGGTGAGGTTCTGGATCGTTGCGAACAGTGCGACACGGCGGTCGCCGTTGTCGATAAGGGTCACTTCGCCCATGATATCGAAATACAAGCGGCCGTTGACGCTTTCCTTGTCGACTGACCCGTTCTGCGTGATGATGCCGCCACCGACATAACGGCCGGTCAGCGCCAGTTTATAAGCATCCGTGGCGAACGTAGCACTTGTGTTGAAACGCCAGTGCGGTGTGCCGCCGACACCCTGGATCGTGATCAGCTCGGTATTTCCCGCGAGGTGCGTCGTGTTGGCGCCGTCCACGAGATCGAGCTTGTCCGTGTAGTTGATGAGCGCGCGCAGATCGAGATTGCCATCAAACAGGGGGAGGCCATAGCCCAGCTCGACATCGACGCCGCGCAGCTTGATGCTCTGGAAGTTCGCCGGCGCCGAACGAACGACGGTGATCTGGCTCGTGGGTGTAGGCCGCGTGATAAGCGAGCAGAGCGCCGGAGTGTCAGTGTAGCAGCGATTCACGATCGCAGATATCGCGAGCGAGTTTATCGCGCCCTTCAACTCGAGATCGTAATAGTCGATCGACATACGGAAACGCGGGAGAAACGCGGGCGTGAAGACCACGCCGAACGTCAGCGTGTCCGCTTCCTCTGGCTTCAGGTCCGGATTGCCGCCCTGAATGTTCTGCACGTTATAGCTTGTACCCAGAACCGGATCGTTGATCCCGAAAATGAACGTGTTGCCCGAAGCGAACAATTCATCGAGGCCGGGTGCGCGAATGTCACGCGACCGCGTCGCCCGTAACCGGATCGAGTCGTTCACGTCGTAAGTCGCGCCGATCTTCCAGGTCTTCACGGTGCCTGACGTGCTGTAGTCGGTCACGCGGCCCGCGAGATTGAGATCGATGGCCTTCGCCCAGCTTTGGTCAGCGGCCAGCGGCACGAGGACTTCGAGAAAGCCCTCCTTGACGTTGACATCGCCCGACCACGGCTGCGCGTTGCCGACCCGGTAGGCGCCCAGTTGCGAAAGCGGGTCGGATGTGACGTCTACGGTCTGTTTGCGGTATTCACCACCGAATGCGAGCGAAACCGAACCGGCCCAGGTCGAGAACGGCTCGCCGCGCACGGCGAACGCAGCCACGCGCTGCTTGATCTTCCAGTCGCGGACGGCGGTGCCGAGAATGTAATTCTTGGCCTCCTGCGTTACATTCCCTTCACCGAGTACGTTCATTGGAACGCAGCCGTTGGTGGGATCGGTTATGCTCGAGCGGCACACGATCGCACCGGAATCTGGATGGAACACGGCGTCCATCGCAAGGCTCCAATTGGCCGTGATGCGGCTGCCGGTGAACAGAGCGAGGTTGTGGGTTTTGCCGAAACCGTAATAGGCGTCCCAGCTCCAGCCCTCACCGAACTGGCCCTTGGCACCGCCGGTGAATTGCCAGGTATCCGTTGTTACGTCGATTGCGCCGCGCCCATAATCCTTGAGACTGCGACCGAGCTGAAATTCTGCGATGTTGTTCGCTAGCATTACATCGCGAATGGACTCTGCCAGATAGGCATTGTCCGGCTTGATCCGGATCATGTCGTTGCCGAGGATGCTCGGATTGTTGGATTCCGTGCGACCGTAGGCAAACTCTGCGAAAACCTCAACGTCGTCGGCGACTTCGTACGTCAGGCGCCCGAAACCGGAGTAGCGCTTCACCGGCGTTTCGAGAACGAGATCAGACGTCGAGGGAACGCCGTCGCCGCCGTTCATCGTCGTAGCGGTGACAAGCGATCCGTAGGTAAACGGGATCGGAGTGCCGTCGGGCGCGAATTGAATGCCGCGCAACGGACCGGGGACGAGCGTGGTGAGGGCGCCGGGATAGTATACGCCGTTGATGACACCGCCGAATGATGCATTCGATGCGCGTGCATCGTTGACGACCAGGTATTGAGGAATACCGTTTGAGGGCAGGGGGGGCGGTGGAAAATCAGGATTGAAGATCGTGCTCGGGTTGTTGCCCCAGCCGCGATCGCCAATCTTGTCGACGCCGCTGTTGTGTGCCGCTTCGCCGCCGATCAGCAGGTGGCCGCGACCGCCGCCGAAGCTGGTGCCAAAGGCTGCCGATGCCAGGAAGTTGCGGTGGTCGTTGTGGTCGGTGATGCCGCCCTGAAGCGACCCTTTGATGCCTTCGAGTTTGTTGTCGAGACGCAGGTTGACGACGCCCGCGACAGCATCCGAACCATAAGCAGCGGATGCGCCGCCGGTGACGACGTCGGTGCCCGCGATCAGCGCTTGCGGGATCGTGTTGATGTTGAGGCCGCCGGTTGTCGTGGTCGGGACATAGCGGCGCCCGTCGATCAGGGTCAGTGTCCGCAGGAAGCCAAGGCCGCGCAGATCGAGGAAGTTGCCGCCGAGCGCGGTCGAGAGGTTCGTTGACGTTGCCGGGGTCAGTGTCGCGCGCAGCGCGGGAAGCTGATTGAGCGCGTCCGCGATATTGGGCGCGGCGATGCGTTCGAGATCTTCGGACGAAATGTTGGTCGTCGGCGTCGGTGCGGTGAAACCACTGCGCTGAATGCGCGAACCGGTGACGATGATTTCCTCGGCGGCCGCAGCCGGGCTCGCGGCATCGGGCGCGGTTTCCTGGGCGTGCAGCGGCGCGCTCCACAAGGCGACGAGGCCGGACGTGGCGCAAAGCAATGCCTTCGCCGGAAAGCGGCGGCGACCCTCGGATATACCGGATGTGACGAATGTGGATTGATCGGTCATCATGGACCCCCTTTTTTACGGTTGCAGCCACCCGCCCCCGGGCCGCGATGTGTGCAGCTCAGGCCTTGGTTGCGGGTTACAAGACGCTTCGACCGGCGATGGGCGGACAATTTTGAGCCGCGCCTCGTCAGCCACCATTTCCGGCAGAACGCTCCCCAGAACCTCCATCGGGAATGTTGTGTTTTCTCCCTGAAAAGGGTTCGTCAAACCACACGCGACGTTACCCTCCATCGGCAAGTTTGCACTTTTTGAAACGATTTGCAATTAGGGAAATTTCTGGAAATTCACTTAAGTTGGAATTGACAAATTTCATATTGGGATCATTTTGTCCTTATCAGGAGACGTGTGCTGCATCCTGAGGACGATGTACTGTGGAGCCGTTCATGAATGCGATTTTCGATGTGGCCCCGGATGCGTCTGCGCGCTTGCCGTATCCGTATCTCCTGTTTCTGGGGGATGCCGTCGAAGCGGGTTTCGCGAAAACCGCCTTCGGCGTGCGCGACTGGGCCGGAGACAAATGCGTCGGCGAGTTTTCGGTCGGCGCGACCGTGACGACCGGCCTGCCGGTCATGACACCGGCGGAAGCCTATGCCGAAGGCGCGCGCGCTGTCCTGATCGGCGTGGCGAACCGCGGCGGCGTCATCGCCCCGGCCTGGATCGCATCGCTCGTGGAAGCGCTCGAAGCGGGTCTCGACATCATCAGCGGGCTGCACAACCGCCTTGTCGATGTGCCCGAGCTTGCGCAAACCGCCGCGCGGCTGGGGCGGCGCCTCATTGATATTCGCGTGCCGCCTGCGGGACTGCCGATCGGTACGGGCCGCAAACGGACGGGCAAGCGTCTGCTGGCTGTGGGGACGGACTGCGCGCTCGGCAAGAAGTACACGGCGCTGTCGCTGGCAAATGCGTTTGCGGAGCGCGGTGTCGATGTCGATTTCCGTGCGACGGGCCAGACCGGCATCATGATCGCGGGCGGCGGCATTCCGATGGATGCGGTGGTTTCCGATTTCGAGGCGGGCGCGGCCGAGGTGCTGAGCCCGGACGCGGCACCCGATCACTGGGACGTGGTCGAGGGTCAGGGCTCGCTGTTTCACCCGGCCTATGCGGCAGTGTCGCTTGGGCTTCTGCACGGCAGCCAGCCCGATGTGATCGTGGTGTGCCACGAGCCGGGGCGCGAGACGATGCTGGGGCTGCCCGATTTCAAGGTGCCCTCGATCGAGGAGACGATCGAACTCAATCTGCTTATGGGGCGGCGAACCAATCCGGCGATCCGCTGCGGCGGCATTGCGTTCAACACGAGCGCAATGAATGCTGCCGAAGCCGAGGCATTGATGGAAGCGGAGAGCAAGCGTCTCGGCCTCCCCGTCGCGGACCCCATCCGCCGGGGCCCGGCATTCGACAGGCTCGTGGAAAACTGCCTGAAATAGACGCCGCCGGAACAAGACAGACGAGGGAGAAAAGATATGGGATTCACATCGCCTGGAAAACGCGCGGCTTTTCTTGCCGGCGTGGTGCTGATGTCTTCGGGGGCCGCTGCGGCCCAGACGACCGACTACGATATCGTGATCCGCGGCGGGCGCGTGCTCGACGGCGCGGGCAATCCCTGGGTGAATGCCGATGTCGGCATAAAGGACGGGAAAATCGCGACCGTCGGGACGATCAAGGCCAAGGGCAAGCGCGAGATCGATGCGCGGGGGCGCTATGTTTCGCCCGGCTTCATCGACATGATGGACCAGTCCGGTCGGGTGCTGCCGGTGAACGGCGCGGCGGAGAACAAGCTGCGTCAGGGCGTCACCACCGTGCTTTCGGGCGAGGGCGGCACGCCGGTCGAGGCATCCGAGATTCCCGCCTATTTTTCGAAACTGGAAACACAGGGCATCGGGGTCAACTTCGGCAGCTATTACGCCACGTCTCAAGCGCGCGTTAAGGTGATGGGCGATGTCGCCGGTGCGCCCACGAAGGCGCAGATGGAGGCGATGAAGGCGGAGGTGGCCGCCGCGATGAAGGCGGGCGTGTTCGGCATAACGAGCGCGCTCATCTATCCGCCGAGCAGCTTCCAGACCACCGCCGACCTCGTCGAACTTGCGAAGGTCGCGGGCCAGTGCAACGGCTTCTATGCGACGCACATGCGCGACGAGAGCGCGAAACTGGTGCCTGCCATCGAGGAAGCCATCGAAATCGGCGAAAAGGGCGGCGTGAAGGTGGAAATCTACCACCTGAAGAACGCCTACGCGCCGGCGTGGGGCACGGGCATGGCGAAGGCGGTCGCCACCATCGAGGCGGCGCGCAAGCGCGGCGTGGACGTCGCGGCGGACATGTATCCCTATCCGGCGGGCGGCACCGGGGTCGAGATCACCGTGCCGAACTGGGTGTGGGCGGACGGCGAGGAAAAAGGCCTCGAGCGCCTGAAAGACCCCGAAATCCGCAAGAAATTGAAAGAGCAGCTCGCGGCGGGCTCGATGGAGGGGTGGTCGAACCTAGTGGAAGCCTCGGGCGGCTGGGAGCGCGTCGTCCTCGCCAACGCGCACAGCGACAAATACGCCCAGTTTCACGGCAAGAACTTCGTCGAGATCGGCAAGGCGCTCGGCCTCGATCCCGCCGACGCGGCGTGGGACATCGTGCTCAATGCCTACCCCAAGCGCTCGATGGCGCTCTATTTCATGATCGACGAGAAGGACATCGAGATGGCGCTTCGCCAGCCGTGGACGAGCATCGGCAGCGATGCGGGCGCCGCGCTGAAGCCCGGCGAAATCGATGATCTGGGCCTGCCGCATCCGCGCTCCTACGGCACGTTTCCGCGGGTGATCGCCGAATATGTGAAGCGCCGCCCGGTGCTGACGCTGGAGGACGCCGTCCGCAAGATGACCGGCTGGCCCGCACAGCGCATGGGCCTCAGCGATCGCGGCCTCGTGCGGCAGGGGATGAAGGCGGACGTGGTCGTGTTCGACTATGAAACGCTCGACGACGTGGCGAGCTGGGACAACCCGGTCGATTATCCGAGGGGCATCGACACCGTTATCGTCAACGGCCGCGTCGCGCTCGACAAGGGCAAGCTCGAGGATACGCGCGCCGGCGCCGTGCTGCGACACAGCTGCAGCTAGTCCCGGCTTGCGGCGCGGGCGTCGGCGCGCGACAGTGGCTTTATGACCACGAGCACCATCGACCCCGCGCAGGCCCGACTTTTCGACAGCATCGCCCACGAATGGTGGGATGCGGACGGATCGTCGGGGCCGCTTCACAAGGTGAACCCGGTGCGCCTCGCGTTCATCCGCGAGCAGGCGCTGTCGCACTTCGGACGCGATTCGCGGGACCGGGCGTGGCTTTCCGGGCTGGACGTGCTCGACATCGGCTGCGGCGGCGGCATCCTTGCCGAACCGCTCGCCCGCCTCGGCGGACGGGTGACGGCGATCGACGCGGCGGCCGAAGCGATCGCCGTGGCGAAGGCGCACGCCGCCGATGCGGGGCTTGACATCGACTATCGCCAGTCCTCCGTGGAGGCGCTGGCGGAGGGCGCGGGGCGCTTCGATCTCATCACCTGCATGGAGGTGGTCGAGCATGTCGCGGACGTGCCGGTCTTCCTGCGGGGCATCGCCCGTCTGTTGAAGCCCGCCGGTCTGCTCGTCTTCTCGACCCCGAACCGCACGGCACTCTCCTACGGCACGCTGATCGTCGGCGCCGAATGGGTGCTGCGCTTCATTCCGCGCGGCACGCACGACTGGAACAGGTTCCTGACGCCCGAGGAACTGACCGCCGCGCTGGAGACCGCCGAACTCAAGGTTACGGAAACGCGCGGTATCGGCTTCCGCCCCTCGCGCGGCTTCGAACTGTCGGACGACCGCCGCATCAATTACATCGGCGCGGCGGTGCGTGCCTGACCGGCGGGCTTGCCCAATAGGGTTATATGTGCGGTAACACGCGCAATCCCGGCCCTCGCGCGCCCGGATTTCAGCCGAAGTTGATGAAGTTGAAACATGCTCGCACGCGATCGCGCGCGCGGGCACGCGACGACCGTGATGGACCGTTGTTTCGGAATTGCTCTTGGCTGTCGCATGGGCAGGCCTCCACGAGGCGACCATGTGTCGCGCTTCGCGGAGAGCCTTTCATGCCAAACCCTATTTGGGAAGGGCGTGTTACAAAAACCGCGCCACCACATCCCGGTAGCTGCGGCTGACTTTCACCTCGGCGCCGGAGCCGAGCTTCAGGAAGCACTCGCCGTTGGTGTGCGGCTTTACCTGCTTCACCTGATCAAGATTGACGATCGTGGAGCGGTGAACGCGCTTGAAGATGCGCGGATCGAGGCGCTTTTCGAGATCCTTCATCGTCTCGCGCAGGATCAGCGTGTTGTCGCCGGTGTAGATGCACATGTAGTCACCTGCCGCGTCGATCCGCTCGATGCTTTCCACATCGACCCGGAAGATCTGGCCACGATCCTTGATGTTGATCATCCGCTCGAAACGCGACGCGGCATGGGGTTCCGGCGCGGACTTGATATCGGCGGCCGCGGCGGGCGCAACTTCCTGCAGAAGCTCGCGCAGCCGGTCTTTTTCAGCACCGGCGTTCTTCTCGCCGAGCCGCTGCCGCACGCGCTCCATCGTGGCGGCGAGACGGGCCTCGTCCACCGGTTTCATCAGGTAATCGACCGCGTGGGCGTCGAAGGCCTTGAGTGCGAACTCGTTGTAGGCGGTTACGAACACCACCAGCGGCGGTTCGATGTCGGCAAGCCCGTTGACGACGGAAAACCCATCGAAACCAGGCATCTGGATGTCGAGAAACACGACATCGGGCTTGTGCGTCTTGATTGCGCGGATGGCTTCGCGCCCGTTGGCGCAGCGTTCGATGATCTCGATGTCATCGAAGGCTTCCAACCGCATCTCAAGGCCCTTGATGGCCAAAGGCTCATCATCGACCAATATGGTCCGGATCGTCATTAAACGCTCTCCTTGAGCCGAACACTTGCGGGCTCGAACGGGATTTCAATATTGGCGACGACCCCCTGAGGTACGTTTGATATCATTTCGAACCGATGGTCGTCGCCATAGGTCTGAAACAGTCTATCGCGAATATTGTTCAATCCGACCCCGGACGACGGGACGAGTGACGATCTTTCTGCGGTGAGCCCCGGTCCGTCGTCGCTGATCGAAATCAGCAGCCTGTCGCCCGAAACATGTGCCGCCACAACGATTTCAGCCCCTTCTTCCTGCGGCGTGACGGCATATTTGATGGCGTTTTCGACAAGCGGCTGCAGCAGCAGCGAGGGAAGCGAACCGTGCAGCGCGGCGTCCTCTATGTCGAAGCGGGTGCGCAGCCGGTCTTCGAATCGCATGCGTTCGATCTCGAAATAGAGCTTGAGCGCCTCGATCTCCTGCGCCAGCGAAACCGTTTCCGTGGGATCGCTGACCAGGCTGTAGCGCAGGAACGACGACAGGCGGGAAAGCATCGTGTTCGCGCGCTCGGTTTCCTTGAGCAGCACCAGCGTGGAAATGCTGTTCAGCGTGTTGAACAGGAAATGCGGATTGAGCTGATAGCGCAGCATGGCGAGCTGCGCCGCGCTCGCCTGCGCGGAAAGGATCAGCACCCGTTCCGATTGTTCGTCGAGCAGCAGATAATAGTTGATGCCGTAGTAAAGGCCCGTCCATGCCGCGAGCACGGAGAGATCGAGCAGGATGGCGCCGAAAAACTGGATGCCCTGGGGCTGGAAGCTGGAGTTGTAGAAGCGCGCGTGCGCCCAGACTTCTAGCGCGGAAAAGGCAACGGCGGCGAGCGCCACGATGATGAGCGTGAGGCTCCACACGAACACCGCGCGCATGCGGATGATGCGGCGAAACGCGGCGGACATGAGGAGCGTGAGCGAAAAGCCGGTCGCAGTGGCGACGAGCGTGGGCACGACGTAGCCGATGCCCATCGAATTGGCGAGCCCGCCGAGCGCGCGGAGCACCAGATAGGCCGCCCAGCCGCTGATCTGGAGCACCCAGAAGGCGTGGTTCTTGTCGGCAAAAAAGCCCTGTTTGGGAAGCGGACCGAGTTTCATCGCGCCAAGACTGCAACAATCGCCTTCAAAACGCGAGCGCCGAACTCAGGCCGCCAACCTCGATCCCGACCTTCAATCTTCCGGCGCGATGGTGACCTTGAGACCGTCGAGCTCGTCGCTCATCTCGATCTGACAGGAAAGGCGTGAACTGGCCTGCTTGTAGTCGGACGAATCGAGCAGGTCGTTCTCATCCTCGCCGGGGGTGCCGACAACGTCCGTCCACGCATCGTCCACGAACACATGGCACGTCGCGCACGAGCAGCAGCCGCCGCACAGCGCCAGAAGCTCGTCGAAGCCGTTGTCGCGAATGGCTTCCATCACGGACAGGCCGTTTTCGGCTTCCACCGTCTTTTCGGATCCGTCGCGTGACACGACAATCAGTTTCGCCATCTCTTACCCCGTTCCCTCGACCTTTTGATTCGGGAAGCCTAATAGCGGCAAGACAGGCGTTGTCAAAAGGCATGAGCGGCGAATGGGTTTGACTGCGGAAGCGTTGCGCGACGGCATCGATGCCATCGCCGCGCGCGACGCGCACGTGGCGGCAGCGCTCGCCCGGGCCGGTTATCCCGAGCCGCGTATCCGGGGACGCGGCTATGAGACGCTGCTGCGCACGATCGTGGGCCAGCAGGTGAGCGTCGGGGCCGCGAACAGCATCTGGAACAAGCTGGCAGGGGCGGTGGGGGCGATCGCGGACCCCCGCGCGCTGCTTGCGCGATCCGCCGAAGACCTGCGCGCGGCGGGGCTTTCGCGGCAGAAAATCGGCTACGCCCAGAGCCTTGCCGGACTTTCCGCCTCCGGCGAGATCGATTTCGCGAACCTTCCCGCCGACGACGAGGCGGCGATCGCGCTGCTGAGCGCCGTGAAAGGCATCGGGCGCTGGTCGGCGGAAATCTATCTGCTGTTCGCCGAAGGCCGCCCCGACATCTGGCCCGCCGGAGACCTTGCCGTGCAGATCGAGGTGGGGCGCATCAAGGGGCTGGCCGAACGGCCGAGCGAGCGTGCGACGCGCGAGATCGCCGAACTGTGGCGGCCGCATCGGGGCGCGGCGGCGGTGTTCATGTGGCACCATTACAAGACCGAAGTGCTCTGAAAGGGCGGGCGTTTCAGGCGGCGAGCGGAAACCTGAGCAGCCGGTCCTGTGTCGGCACAAGGGCGATGGCCGGGCGCCCGGCGGCGTTCAGGATCGCGGGGTGATTCGCGGCAAGTCCGCCGGTCAGCGCGCCGAACGCAGGCAGGATCAGTTTTCGCTCCGACATCACGAAGCAGCGGCGGCTGACCGCGCGCCCGCGTCCCTGAACGCGGATTTTCGGGTGGAAATGCCCGCTGATCTCCGGAAGCGCGGATGCGGGCTCGGCTTCGTGGCGCAGCACGATGCCGTCCACCTCGACCTCGGTTCGGGCAAGGCCGAGGCCGCCTGCCTTCAGGTCGTGGTTGCCGGTGATCCACACCCAGTCGATGCGGCTCTGCAGCGTGTGCAACAGTTCAAGCGCGCTGCCGCAAAGCCGGGCAGGGCCCTCCGCGTCGTGGAAGCTGTCGCCGAGGCACCAGAGCGTCTGCGCGCCTGTTGACGCGATGAGCGCTTCAAGCCCGCACAGCGTCTGCAAACTGTCGTAGGGCGGCAGCATCCGGCCGAAACGCGCAAACCAGCTGGCCTTCTCGAAGTGAAGATCGGCGACCAGAAGCGCGCGGCGCGCAGGCCACCAGAGCGCGCCCGCAGCGAGCGGAACCATCTCGTGGCCTGCGAACGAAAGGGGAACCATGCCTTCGGCTATGCCCCGGCGTGGCTGCGCGATCAAGGGGCGGCTGCCGCGATCCGCGTGTCCGTCTCCCGATTGCCGCCGCCCGGCACGACGAAACGCACCTTGCGCGTTGCGAAGTCCACCGCGACCTGCTCGAACGCGCGCAGCGTGTTCATGCCGAGCAGCATGGCGGGCCGCGTGTCGAGACCGAGCTGACGGAACACCGGGAGGTCGGCGAAGGCGATCGGCATGCCCATCAGCGTCACGCTGCCGAGCCGCATGTCGTCGACAAGCGCGATTTCGGCGGGAACCGAGCCGCCCGCCACGTCGTGCAGCGTGGTGGGGATCAGCAGCGACGCCTTGCCCCGCTTCACCGCCGCCTTGCGCATCGCGAAATTGCCGACGCTGTGTTCCGCGCCGGTATCGATCACCACCGCGATCCTGCGGTGGCCGATGGCGGCATCGGCAAGGATCAGGCGGCCGAGGCGGCTGCGCGCGCGGATGACGATGGTGCTGTCGTCGTCGGCTTCGAGGTCGGGCGTTTTCGATGCGGGGGTGATGACGATCGTCTGCCGCGCGAAATCGATGAGGATCGCCTTCGATTGCAGGCTGTCGACGCCGAGCAGACCTTCGGCGCCGAGATCGCCGCGCCGGAAAAGCGGCGCCCGCACGTTGCGCACGGGCGTGTTCGTCACTGACAGCGACGGCACGGTGACGGTTTCGAACCGCCCGACGCCGCTGATGCTGTGGACGTTCGCGCTGCCGGTGCGCCCGAGGCCGAGGGTGTTTGCAAGCTCTTCGGAAAGGACCGTGCGCTCGGCGCCGGTATCCACCACGAAATCGAAGGGCCCACGCCCGCCGATGCTGACCGGCACGGTCATGCGGAGCGACCGGTCGGCGCTGAAATCAACGGTTTCGGCGGCACCAGGCGGAGACGGCGCCGGTTCGGCGGCCCCGCCGGCGAGCAGAACGGCGATTGCCAAGGCGTGCATGACACGTTCCTTCCCTGCCGCGCAGCTTACGCGACATCGGGCCTCTCAACAACGATGTGCATGGCCTGCCGGGCGAGCGCTTCCGCCTCGATGAGCAGCGCGTCGTCGGCAAGGCCCTGCGCGACGCTTTCGCGCCCGATCATCACCAGCACAGGCACCGCGAGGGGGGACACGCGGTCGAGGCGCTTGTGGACGATGCTGCCCGCGGCGCGGTCGAGCAGGTTCGCGAGGCGGGCGACGTCGGTGAGGCGCAGGCGCGCATCCTCCCACGCGGCGCGCAGCAGCATGTGATCGGGCTCGTATTTGCGCAGCACGTTGTAGATGAGATCGGTGGAGAAGGTGACCTGACGGCCGGATTTGCGCTTGCCCGGATGCTGGCGTTCGATCAGCCCGCCGATCACCGCGACCTCGCGGAACGCGCGCTTCAGCAGGTGCGAGGTCTGGACCCATTCGGCAAGCTCGTCCTCCAGGATGTCGGGCGAGAAGAGCGGCGCGGGGTCGCGCACTTCCTTCAGGCCGTAGACACCCAGCGCATAGTCGTTCGCCACGAAGCCCGTGGGTTGCAGGCCGAGCGTCTCCATGCGGCGGGTGAGCAGCATGCCGAGCGACTGGTGCGCGTTCCAGCCTTCGAAGCTGTAGGCGATCATGTGGTGGAGGCCGTCGTGCGGGAAGGTCTCGATCAGAAGTTCGCCCGGTTTCGGCAGCACGGAACGGATCTGCTGCACCTCCAGCCATTCGGCCACATCCGGCGGGAAGCGCCGCCACTGCGCAGGGTCGGCGAGGAAACCGCGCACGCGCTCGGCAAGGTGCGTGGAAAGCGGCAGGCGCGCGCCCATGTAGCTCGGGATCATCGCCGCGCGCCGCGTGGCGCTGACGATGAGGTCGGTGTCGATGATGCGCTCCACCTCCAGCGCGAGGCCTCCGAAGCGGAACGTGTCGCCCGGCGAAAGCGTGGAGGCGAAATATTCCTCGACGCGGCCGAGGCTGCGCCCGTTGCCGAAGCGCACGTCGAGCATCGGGGCCTCGACGATGATGCCCGCGTTCAGCCGGTGCTGCTTCGCGAGATTGGGGTGGCTGACGCGCCAGCGCCCGTCCGGGTTCTGCGTGAGGCGCTTGTAGCGGTCGTAGGCGCGCAGGGCGTAGCCGCCGTCCGCCACGAAGTGCAGGACGCGGTGGAATTCCTCGCGGGTGAGCGCGGCATAAGGCGCGGCGCGGCGCACTTCAGCGAACATGGCGTCCGCGTCGAAGGGGTCGGCGCAGGCGCAGGCCATCAGGTGCTGGGCGAGAACATCGAGCGCGCCGGGGCGCCAGGGTTCGGTGTCCAGCTCGCCCGCGTCGATGGCGTCGAGCGCGGCGCGGGCTTCGAGATATTCGAAGCGGTTGCCAGGTACGACGATCGCCTCGCTCGCTTCATCGAGCCGGTGGTTGGCGCGGCCGATGCGCTGGATGAGACGCGACGAACCCTTGGGCGCGCCCATCTGGACGACGAGATCGACGTCGCCCCAATCGACGCCGAGATCGAGGCTGGCGGTGCAGACGAGCGCGCGCAGCCGCCCGTCCGCCATCGCGCCCTCCACCTTCTGCCGCGCCTCCTTCGACAGTGATCCGTGGTGGAGACCGATGGGGAGCGTCGCCTCGTTTACCGCCCACAGGTCGTTGAACACCAGCTCGGCGAGGCTGCGCGTGTTGCAGAACACGAGCGTGAGCCGGTGCCGCTCGATTTCGCGGTACACCTGCTCGGCCGCGTAGCGCCCCGAATGGCCGGACCACGGCACGCGGCCCTCGGGCGTCAGGATCTCGATCTTCGCCTTCGCGCCCGGTTCGCCGGCGACGAGCGCGACGTTTTCGCCCGGCGCCAGCCAGCGGCGGTAATCCTCCGGGTCGCCGATCGTGGCGGAAAGCGCGACGCGGCGCAGGCCGGGCACGAGGCCCTGCAGCCGCGCGATCGCGAGCGCCAGCAGGTCGCCGCGCTTGCCGCTTGCGAAGGCGTGGACCTCGTCGATCACGATGGTCCTGAGCCCGGCGAACGTGCGCGCGCTGTCCGGGTAGGACAGAAGCAGCGACAGCGATTCGGGGGTGGTCAGCAAGATATGCGGCGGCGCGGTGCGCTGGCGGGCTTTCTTGTCGGAGGACGTGTCACCGGTGCGCGTTTCGACGCGGATGGGCAGGCCCATTTCGGCGATCGGGGCGAGCAGGTTGCGCTCGACGTCCGCCGCGAGCGCCTTCAGCGGCGAGACGTAGAGCGTGTGCAGCCCTTCGGCGGGGTTCTGGATGAGGTCGGCGAGCGTCGGCAGGAAGCCCGCGAGCGTCTTGCCCGCGCCCGTCGCCGCCACCAGCAGCGCGTGCTGCCCGGCCTCGGCGGCGACGACCATCTCCGCCTGATGCCGCCGCACGCGCCAGCCGCGCGCATCGAACCAGCGGGTGATGATGGCGGGGAGCATCGGCGCGGATGATGCCGCACCGATGCTCCCCATGCAATCAGCGTGCCTGTTCGAGCAGCACTTCCGCGACCTGCACGGCGTTGAGCGCCGCGCCCTTGCGGAGATTGTCGCCGACGACGAACAGCGCGAGGCCGTGGTCGACGGTCGGGTCGCTGCGGACGCGGCCGACGAATACCGGATCCTTGCCGGTGGCTTCGAGCGGGTTGGGCACGTCCGTCACCACCACGCCCGGCGCGGCTTCGAGCAGTTTCAGCGCGTCGGCGACCGACAGCGGACGCTCGAACGCGACGTTCATTGAGAGCGCATGGCCGCTGAACACGGGCACGCGCACGCAGGTGCCCGAGACGGTGAGGGCGGGGAGGTTCAGGATCTTGCGGCTTTCGTCGCGGAGCTTGGCTTCTTCCTCGGTGTAGCCGTCCTCACCGAGCACGTAGTTCAGCGGCACGACGTTGAAGGCGATCGGCACGGCCCATTTGCGGGGCTCGCCGAGGTCCACGGCGGCGCCGTCGCGCGCGAGCGCATCGCTGCCCGCAGCGCCCGCGACGATCTGTTCGTGCAGTTCCTCGACGCCCGCCATGCCGCCGCCAGAGACGGCCTGATAGGTGCTGGCGACCAGGCTCTTCAGGCCCGCCGCCGCGTGGAGCGGCTTCAGCACGGGCATCGCGGCCATTGTCGTGCAGTTCGGGTTGGCGACGATGCCCTTGGGGATATCGCGCAGCGCCTCCGGGTTCACCTCGGCAACGACGAGCGGCACGTCGGGGTCGCTGCGCCATGCCGAGCTGTTGTCGATGACGACCGCGCCTGCTGCTGCGGCCTTCGGCGCCAGCGTGCGCGAGGTCGAGCCGCCCGCCGAGAAGAACACGATGTCGAGACCCGCGAAATCGGCGGTATCGGCGTCTTCCACCACAACGTCGTTGCCGCGGAAGGGGATCGCCTTGCCGCGCGACCGCGCGGACGCGAACAGGCGGAGCGAGGCGAGCGGGAAGTCACGCTCGGCGAGAATGTCGAGCATCATGCCGCCGACGAGGCCGGTCGCGCCGACGATGCCGACGCTGGGGCGGGCGGGAAGGGGTTTGGTCATGTGAACTGCGTCTCCTGTTGTATGGCAGAGGCGCGGGGTACGTGGCTTTGGGAAATCCAGGCCGCCCCGCGCTTCGGCGGGGCTCTGTCCTGCTGGCTTGCCGGTTAAACCGTCAGCACGAACAAGACCGCCCCGCGAGCGCGGACCGGCTTGGTGCTAATCGTTTTCATCGTCATGGACATCGCGGCGCGCGATAGCAGGGTCAATTCTCGCTGTAAATGCCGATGTGTGCGAATTCTGAAGCCCCTCCGCTGAAGAGGAGGGGCGGTGCCGCTCCGCGACGCCGGGCTTGTGGATACGCCCCACCCCCGACCCCTCCCCTGAAGAGGAGGGGAGAAAAAAAGGGTGTCTAGCTCTGTTCGAGGCCGATCCATTTCTCGACGAGCGGTGCTTGCCACGTTTCCAGCGCGTCGATCAGCGCGTCGGGTGTTTCCGCCACGGCGAGCATGCCCCGGTGCTGCGGGCGCACGAATTTCTCGGCGGCCATGTGATCGAGGAAACCGGCAAGCTGATCGTAGTAGCCCGCGACGTTCAGGAGCCCGCAGGGCTTTTCGAAGATGCCGAGCTGGCTCCAGGTCCAGACCTCGAACAGCTCCTCGAGCGTGCCGACGCCGCCGGGCAACGCCGCGAAGGCATCGGCGCGGCTTGCCATTTCCGCCTTTCGCTCGTGCATCGAGCCGGTGATGACAAGCTGGGTGAGGCCGTGGTGCGCGACCTCGTGATCGACGAGCGCCTGCGGGATGACGCCGACGGCTTCACCGCCGCCCGCAAGCACGGCATCGGCGAGCACGCCCATCAGGCCGATCGACGCGCCGCCATAAACGAGCCGGATGCCGCGCGCGGCCATCGCCGTGCCGAGCCCATGCGCGGCGTCCGCATAATCGGGGCGTGCCCCCCGGCTGGAGCCGAGGAACACGCAGAGACTGGAAATCCGCCTCAGGCGAAAATCTCCTCGAGGAACAGCAGCGTTGCCTGCCACGAGCGGCGATCGGCGATCTCGTTGTACTGCGCGCCGCCTTCGCGGTTGTTCATGCCCTTCGCGGTGAAGGCGTGGACGGTGTCGCCGTAGGCGTTCAGTTGCCACCTGGCGCCCGCGTCGGTCAGCTCCTTCGCAAGGCCGAGCACGTCCTGCGGCGGGGCGAGCGGGTCTTCCCAGCCGTGGTGGACCTGCACCTGCGCATGGATCGGCCCCTGCGGCCCGAGGTTCGGCGGCGGATAGACGCCGTGGAACGAGACGACGCCCGCCACATCCTTCGTGCCGCTGCGCGCCACGTCGAGCGCGCACAGGCCGCCGAAGCAGAAGCCGGTGAACGCGATGCGCGACGGATCGGCGAGGGGGTGCGATTTGGCGAACTCCACGGCGGCGAGCAGCCGGTCGCGCAGCAGCGCGCGGTCCGCCAT
Organism: Sphingosinicella soli; assembly: GCF_014199685.1. Taxonomy (GTDB): domain Bacteria; phylum Pseudomonadota; class Alphaproteobacteria; order Sphingomonadales; family Sphingomonadaceae; genus Sphingosinicella; species Sphingosinicella soli. The sequence continues at coordinate 26,650 of NZ_JACHNZ010000005.1, forward strand.
CAGCGGGCTCATCAGCGCGCTGTTGTCCTGGCCCACCGTGCCGCGCACGCCCTTGCCGTAGGTATCGATCGCGATGCCGACGTAGCCGGCTTCGGCAAGCAGATCGGCCCGCTCGCATTCGTGCGGACACTGGCCCGCCCACTGGTGCGCGACGAGGACGACGGGGCGCCTGTGCGTACCGCCGGTGTGGGCGACATAGGCCTCGAACGTCGTGCCCGCGTGCGTATAATCTGCGTAACCCGTTTCAATCTTGCTCATCATTTCACCTCGATCGGGAGTCCAAGAGTTTTCAGCTGCGGCTCCACCTGTCGCCGGTCTCCGACGATCACCCAGAGCAGCCTGTTCACGTCGATATTGGCCTTCGCCGCCGCGATCATCTGTTCGCGGGTGAGCGCGTTCAGTTTTGCGGCGTAGGTCACCTGATAATCATCGGGGCGCTTCAGGCGGGCGTTCGTCTGCAGCGCATCGAGCACGGCGGACGAGGATTCGTAGGCGCCCGGCAGCCGCCCGGAAAGGAACGCGAGAGTCGATTTCATCTCCTCGGGCGTGATCGGCTTGTCGGTGACGTAGGCGGTGATGTCCGTGCGGAGTTCGGTGAGCGCCGCGCCGGTCTTGTCCGCCTGCACGGGGGCGAACACGTAGAAGGGCATCTGCTCCGACGTTTGCGAGATCGCGGTGGAAACGCCGTAGGACCAGCCCTTGTCCTCGCGCAGGTTCATGTTGAGCCGCGAGGTGAACACGCCGCCGAGCGGAGTGTTCGCGGTGGTGAGCGCGAGGTTGTCGTCCGTGCCCTTGTGCGCGAGCGGGTAGCCCGCGAGGATGAACGACTGCGGCGAGCCGGGGCGATCGATCAGGATGATCCTGCTGGCGGCAGGCGGGCTTGCGGTCGTGAAGGTTTTCGCGCCCTTCGGCGTGGACGGGGCGGACCATGTTCCGACGGTCTTTTCGAGGAGCGGCACGAGCTGGCCGATCGTCGTCGCGCCCGCCGCGAAGATCGTGGCATTGTCGGGGCGCAGCCAGGTCTGGTGGAAGCCGACGAGGTCTTCGCGCGTGACCGCCTTGACCCCCTCCACGGTGCCCGAGCCGGTGAGCGGCACGCCGTAGGGGTGCGCCGCGCCGTAGATGAGCGGCGGCAGCAGGCGCAGCGCGAGCGTCTGCGGCTGGCTTTCCTCCTGCGCGATCCCGGCGATCTGGATGCCGCGCACGCGTTCCAGCTCGGCGGGGTCGAACTTCGGGTTGCGGATGATATCCGCCCACAGATCGAGCGAGGGCGCGAGGTTGGTGGAAAGCGCCGAGAGCGAGATTTCGGTGGTGTCGTTGCCTGCGCTCGCGCCGATGTCGGCGCCCAGACGCTCCTCTTCCTCGGCGATCTGGATGGCGGTGCGCTTCGCCGTGCCTTCATCGAGCAGCGAGAGCATCAGCGACTGCGTGCCGAGCTTGTCGCGCGCGTCGGCGGCGTTGCCCGCATCGAACACCATCGAGAGGTTGACGACCGGCACGGTGTCGCGCTTCGCGAACACGACCTCGATGCCGTTCGAGAGCGTCGCGCGCTCTACGGCCGGGAATTCGAGCGCGGGCGCGCCGTCCACGGGAGGCAGCTTCGAACGGTCGATGCCCTTGCCCGCGACCTGCTGGAGCGCGCCGTAGGGATAGACGGTGAGCTGGTAGTCGCCCTTCGATATCCAGCGCTTCGCGGCGGCCTGCACGCTTGCGGGGGTGGCGTTCACATAGGCGGAAAGGTCTTTCTTGAACTTCTGCGGATCGCCCGAATAAAGCTCCCCTTCCGCGAGCGTCACGGCCTTGCCGCCGAAGCCGCCGACCGCTTCGAGGCCCCGGATCGTGCCGGAAACCGCGCGCATCGCGACGCGGCCGACCTCGTCCTTCGTCGGACCCTTGGCGAGAAACTCGCCGAGAAGCTGGTCGAGCCGGGCGTTCACGGTATCCGGGTTCACGCCCGGCTTCACGTCCACCTCGATCTGCAGCAGGCTGACGGCCTCGAACGACTGCAGATAGCCGGAGACGCCGATGGCGAGTTGCTTGTCGCGCACGAGATCCTTGTGAAGCCGCGAGCTGCCCCCGCCGCCGAGCGTTGCCGCGGCGATCGAGAGGTTCTGGGCGTCGGCATCGTTGAGGCCGGGCACCGCCCACACGCGGTAGATGCGCGTGTTGGAGACCTGATCCTCCATCGTTTCGCGCACGGTCTCGCTGCGTTCCGGCACCCAGGCGCGCAGGCGGCGCTCGACGGCGGGACCGGCAGGAAGATCGCCGAAATATTTCTCGACGAGCGGCTTCGCGGTCGCCGCGTCGATGTCGCCCGCGAGCACGAGCACGGCGTTGTTGGGGCCGTACCACGTGCGGAACCACGTCTTCACGTCTTCGAGCGAGGCGGCGGAGAGGTCTTCCATCGAGCCGATCGTTGAGTGGCGGTAAGGGTGGCCTTCGGGGAGCAGGCCTTCGAGGATGCGGTATTCGGTCTTGCCGTAGGGCTGGTTGTCGCCCTGTCGCTTTTCGTTCTGCACGACGCCGATCTGGTTCGTGAGCTTGGTCTGGTCGATCGCGCCCAGAAGATGCCCCATGCGGTCGGATTCGAGGAACAGGATGCGTTCAAGGCCGGGCGTCGGCACGTTCTGGAAATAGTTGGTGCGGTCGAACCACGTCGTGCCGTTGTAGCTCGTCGCGCCCATTTCCTGCAGCGCCACGAACCAGTCGTGGTTGTAGTTTTCCGTGCCGTTGAACATCAGGTGTTCGAAGAGGTGCGCGAAGCCGGTCTTGCCCGCAGGCTCGTCCTTCGAGCCGACATGATACCAGATGCTCGTCGCGATGATCGGCGCCTTGCGGTCGGTATGGACGATGACGCGCAGGCCGTTTGCAAGCGTGAAGCGCTCGTAGGGAATATCGACGGCGGAGACGAGCGCGGGGTCGGGGCCTGCGCCCCTGGAGGCGGCGAGGGTCGGTGCAGCGGCGCCCAGCGCGAGCGCGACGGCGGTTCCGAGGAAGAGTGATTTCATGGTGCAGCAATGCTCCGGATGCGGCCAGGCGGCGGTCATGGCGAACGCATAAGGGGTCGGCGGCGGTGCGGCAAGTCGAGGCGCTTGCACTCGGGCAAGGCGGCTTCTATCAAGGCGCCGCTTTTGTACCCCGCCGGTTCCGGCCGGGTTGTTTTCATGGACGTGACAAAGGAACAGGCGCCAGACCATGGCCCGGATCGTGATGAAATTCGGCGGTACGTCGATGGCGGGTATCGAACGTATCCGCAACGTCGCCGCGCGCGTGAAGCGCGAAGTGGAAGCGGGCAACGAGGTCGCGGTCGTCGTCTCGGCGATGGCGGGCGAGACGGACCGCCTGGTCGGCTTCTGCCGCGAGGCCGCCGCGCTGCACGATACGGCGGAATACGACGTCGTCGTCGCCTCGGGCGAGCAGGTGACGTCGGGGCTGCTGGCGATCACGCTGCAGGCGATCGGCGTGCCCGCGCGCAGCTGGCTCGGCTGGCAGCTTCCCATCCGCACGTCCGACGCGCATTCGACCGCGCGCATCGGCGACATCGACACCACCGCCGTCCTCGCCGACATGGCGACGGGCCGCGTGGCGGTCGTTCCGGGTTTTCAGGGCGTCACCGACGATGGCCGCGTCACCACGCTGGGTCGCGGCGGCTCGGATACCAGCGCGGTCGCGGTGGCGGCGGCGCTGAAGGCCGATCGCTGCGATATCTACACCGATGTGGATGGTGTTTACACCACCGATCCGCGTATCGTGCCGAAAGCGAAGAAACTCCATTCGGTGACGTTCGAGGAGATGCTCGAACTCGCAAGCGTCGGCGCGAAGGTGCTGCAGACCCGTTCGGTCGAGCTTGCGATGAAGGAAAAGGTCAAGGTGCAGGTGCTGTCGTCGTTCACCGACGCCCCCGGCACCTTCGTTGTGGACGAGGAAGAAGGCGTGGAACAGGAACTCATCACCGGCATCGCGTACAACCGCAACGAGGCGCAGGTCACGGTCACGCGCGTGCCCGACACGCCCGGCGTCGTCGCGCACATCTTCGAGCCGCTGTCCGCCGCGAACATCAACGTCGACATGATCGTGCAGAACGTGGCGCGCGAAAGCGGCCATACCGACGTGACCTTTACGGTGCCGCGCACCGAGCTGGCGCGGGCGATGGACGAGCTGACGAAGGCGAAGGACACGATCCGCTACAGCGCGCTGGAAGCCGTCGACAACGTCTGCAAGGTTTCCGTCGTCGGCGTCGGCATGAAGAGCCACGCGGGCGTCGCGCTCACCATGTTCAAGGCGCTCGGCGACCGGGGCATCAACATCAAGGCGATCACCACGTCCGAGATCAAGATTTCGGTGCTGATCGCCGAGGAATATACCGAGCTTGCCGTGCGCGTGCTGCACACCGCCTACGGCCTCGACGACACGTCCGAACCTGCCGGGGTCGCTGCGTGAGCGGCGGGCGTGATCGCCTCGACACGCTGATGGCGCGCGGCTGCGCGTTTCTGGGCACGCGCCATGCGATCATGGCCGGGGCCATGACCTGGGTTTCGGAACGCAGCCTCGTTTCCGCGATTTCGAACGCGGGCGGCTTCGGCATGATCGCCTGCGGGGCGATGGACCCGGCGCGGCTGCGCGAGGAAATCATTGCGACGCGCGCGCTGACCGTGAAGCCCTTCGGCGTCAACCTCATCACGATGCACCCCGCGCTGCTGGAGCTGATCCAGGTCTGCGCCGAGGAGAAGGTCGGCCATATCGCGCTCGCGGGGGGCATTCCCTCCGGTCCGGCGATCGAGGCGGTGAAGGCGGCGGGCGCCAAGCTCATCTGTTTTGCCCCGGCGCTGGCGTTCGCGAAGAAGCTGGTGCGCTCGGGCGTCGATGCGCTCGTCATCGAGGGCACCGAGGCGGGCGGCCATGTCGGCCCCGTGTCGACGACGGTGCTGGCGCAGGAAATCCTGCCCCATATCACCGATGTGCCGGTGTTCGTCGCGGGCGGCATCGGCCACGGCGAAGCGATTGCGGCGTTCCTTGAAATGGGCGCGGCGGGCGTGCAGCTCGGCACGCGCTTCGTCTGCGCGACCGAAAGCATCGCGCATCCGAAGTTCAAGCAGGCGTTCATCCGCGCCGCCGCGCGCGATGCGGTTGCAAGCGTGCAGATCGATCCGCGCCTGCCGGTGATCCCCGTCCGCGCGCTCAAGAACGCCGGCACCGAGGCGTTCAGCGCCAAGCAGCGCGAGGTTGCCGTGCTTCTCGATTCCGGTGCGGTCGACATGAATGCGGCCCAGCTCCAGATCGAGCATTACTGGGCAGGCGCGCTGCGCCGCGCTGTGGTAGACGGCGATATCGACAACGGTTCGCTGATGGCGGGCCAGTCGGTCGGCATGGTGAAACGCGAGGAACCGGTGCAGGCGATCATCGACGAACTGGTCAGCGAAGCGGCAGCAGCGCTTGCGCGCCGCGGCGCACAGGCTGCATGACCGCCGAGAGGAACGTCTCGGCTACCAGCGCCGCGCGCGAAATCCTGCGGCGCCTCCACGATGTCATGGCCACCAAGGCGGGCGCGCAGGCCAAGCTGAACCGCGTCGTCGATATCGTCGCGGACGCGCTTTCGTCCGAAGTGTGCTCGATCTATCTGCTTCGCGACGGTGTCCTTGAACTCTTCGCGACGCGCGGCCTCGCGCAGTCCGCCGTGCACGTCACGCGGCTTGCCGTGGGCGAGGGGCTCGTCGGTACGATCGCGACGACGCGCGAACCGCTCAACCTTGCCGAAGCGAAATCGCACCCGGACTTCGCCTACAAGCCGGAAACCGGCGAGGAGAGCTTCCACAGCTTTGCAGGCGTGCCGATCATCCGGCAGGAAACCGCCATCGGCGTGCTTGCGGTGCAGCATGTCGATCCGCGCGAATACGCCGATGTCGAGATCGAAGCGCTGCAGACCACCGCGATGGTGCTGTCGGAACTGATCGCGTCGGCGGGTCTGGTCGATGCCCAGACGGTGCAGCAGGCGCGGGAACGCGAAAGCCGCCCGGCGCGCATGACCGGGCTCAAGCTCGTGGAAGGCGTGGGGCGCGGGCAGGCGGTGTTCCACCAGCCGCGCGTGATCGTGGAGCACACGGTCGCAGAGGATACGGAGGCAGAGCGCACGCGCGTCTATGCCGCGTTCGAGAAGATGCGCGAGCAGATCGACAACATGATGGGGCAGGCCGATTTCGCCGCCCCGGGCGATCACGACGAGATTCTCGAGACCTACAAGATGTTCGCCTACGACGAGGGCTGGTCCCGGCGGATCAACGAGGCGATCGACAGCGGCCTTACCGCCGAAGCGGCGATCGAGCGCGTGCAGATGAAGACGCGCTCGCGCATGCGCGCCACGAAAGACCCGTTCTTTCAGGAGCGCCTGCACGACCTCGACGACCTTTCGAACCGCCTGCTGCGGATCGTTTCGGGCCAGATGGATACGGCGGCGAAGCGGGGCATGCAGCAGGACATGATCCTGATCGCCCGCAATCTCGGCCCCGCCGAGCTTTTGGAATACGACAAGAGCTTCCTGCGCGGGGTGGTGCTGGAAGAAGGCTCGCTTACCGCCCACGTCACGATCATCGCGCGCGCAATGGGCATTCCGGTGCTCGGGCGGGTGAAGGATCTGCGCACCACGATCTTCGAAGGCGATCCGCTGCTGCTTGATGCGCAGCGCGGCGCGCTGTTCGTGCGGCCGAGCGAGCCTGTTGTCCACCAGTTCGAGGAGCAGGTGGCGCTGAAGGCCCGGCGCCAGGCCGAATATGCGAAAATTCGCGATCTTCCGGCCGTCACCGTGGACGGCGCGCGCATCAGCCTGATGATGAACGCGGGCCTGAGTTCGGATCTTGAAGCGCTCGACATCACGAACGCCGACGGCATCGGGCTGTTTCGCACCGAATTCCAGTTCCTCGTTTCGGCGACGCTGCCGCGCCGCGAACGACAGACGCGGCTCTACAAGTCGGTGCTCGATGCGGCGGGCGACCGCCCGGTGACGTTCCGCACCGTCGATATCGGCGGCGACAAGGCCGTGCCCTACATGATGGGCGACACGGTTGAGGAAAACCCGGCGCTCGGCTGGCGCGCGCTCCGCCTTGCGCTGGAACGCGACGGGCTGATGAAGGTGCAGGCGCGCGCGCTCATTGATGCCGCCGCCGGACGAACGCTGCGCCTGATGTTCCCGATGGTTTCCGAACCGTGGGAGTTCGACGAGGCGCGCACGCTCGTGGAGGCGCAGCTTTCGCGCATGGTCGCGCGCGGCCGCGCGGTTCCCAAGAAGATCGAGTTCGGCTGCATGCTGGAGGTGCCTGCGCTCGCGGAATCGCTCGATCTGCTGCTGCCGCGCATCGATTTCCTGTCGATCGGAACCAACGATCTCACACAGTTCCTGTTCGCGGCGGACCGCGCCAACCCCAAACTTGCCGACCGCTACGACTGGCTGTCCGTATCGCTGCTGCGCTTCCTGAAGCGCGTATCGGACCAGGCGCGTGCGGCGCGCCGTCCCGTCACCGTGTGCGGCGAGATGGGCGGGCGTCCGCTCGATGCGCTGGCGCTGCTCGGCCTCGGCATCGAGCGTCTGTCGATCACGCCTGCTGGCATCGGCCCGATGAAGGCGATGATCCGTTCGCTCGCGCTGGCGCCGCTTCAGCACGAAATGGAAGGCTGGCTGCGGCGCGGCACCGATGTTCGCGCCGCGCTGACCGAGTATGCGTCGAGCCGCGGCATCGCTGTTGGTTGAGGCAACGCTGCGATGAAGCGCGTTGACACCGGCGGGGCCGCGCGCGAACGTGGCAATTGGGCAAGTAGGCGTATGTTCGGAGGGTTTTGGTGAGCGACGAGCTGGAAACGCAGGACGGTATCGAACTCGGCGGTGCGCGCCACATCGGTGAGGTGCTGCGCGCGCGGCGGCTGGAGCTTGGCCGGGAACTCGCCGATATCGCGCACCAGACGCGCGTGCCGATGCGTCATCTCACCGCCATCGAAGAGGGCAAGCACGATACGCTGCCGGCGCTGCCCTACACGATCGGGTTCGTGAAATCCTACGCACGGATCCTCGGCCTCGATTCGGATACCGCCGTCGAACAGTTTCGCCGCGAAACGACGAAGCCCGACCGCGTCGTCCCGACCATGGATCATGAACCCATTGAAGACGGCCGCGTGCCGACGCGCGCCGCTGCGCTGCTCGGTCTTGTGCTGCTCGGCCTCCTGGCGCTTGCCGTCGCCGCGTGGGGCCTCGGCTGGTTCGGCGGCGATGAAGAGCCTGCGGTCGTGGAAGCGCCTGCCGGATCGGACGGCGGCGCGACCGTCGCGATGGATACGCCGCCGGTGCCGCCGCCTGCTACGGCGGAAACGCCCGCAGCCGTCGCAGCGGCGGACGCGACGGCAACATCCGCACCCCCGGCGCCGACCAGCGGCGCAATTGTGGTGAATGCGCGCGAGGATGCGTGGGTCAGAATTTACGAGGCGGGATCGGGCCGTGCCGTATTCCAGGGCGTCATGGCGGCGGGCGACCGCTACGACGTGCCGGCTGATCGGCAGGATCTTCTGCTCTGGACCGGCCGCGCAGGCGCGCTCGACGTCACGGTCGGGGGCACCGCGATCCCGCCGCTCGGCGCCGCGACGCAGACGGTGCGGGACGTGCCGCTGACTGCGGCAGGGCTTGCGGCGCGCGGGCAGCCTCGGGCGAACTGATGCGCTTCAGATTCAGGCAAGGTGCGGGCCGCTAGGCTGGCACTGCGCGTTCAATCGTCGGGAAAGTCTTATGAAACTGAAACTTCTGCTTCTGCTCTCCATGCCGCTGCTGCTTCCCGCGCTGCCCGCTGCCGCGCAGACCGCCCAGCAGGTCGAAGGCCGCGTGAAAAAGCTCGAGAGCGAAATGCGCGCCGTGCAGCGCAAGGTGTTTCCGGCGGGCTCCAGGGAGTATTTCGAAGCGGAGATTCAGGCGCCCGCCGCGCCGGTCGTGACGCCCGGCGTGCCCGCATCCAATCCGCTGAGCGATCTTTCGCGCCGCGTCGATTCGATGGAAAACCAGCTTACCGCGCTGACCGGGCAAATGGAGGAAAACAGCTTCAAGGTCCGTCAGCTCGAAGCGGCGCTGGAGAAGTTCAAGACCGATGCCGAGTTCCGGCTGACAACGCTGGAAGGCGGCGCGCCGCCGGTTGCCGCGCCCGGTGCGCCCGGTGCGCCCGGTGCGCCCGGTGCGGCTGCTGCGGCGGGTACGGAGGGCGTGTTTCCGCCCCCCGGCGCGCTTGCCGCCGCTGCGCCGCCCGCAGCGGCGCTGACGCCGGAGCAGGAATATACCGCCGCGTACAGTCTCGTGACCGCCAAGGATTATCCCGGCGCCGAAAAGGCGCTCTCCGCCTTCATCGAGAAGAATCCCAGGCATGCGCGCGCCAGCAACGCGCAATACTGGCTGGGGCGCACCTATTTCGCGCAGAACCAGCCGGTGCAGGCGGCGCGTACGCTGCTTGAAAACTACCAGAAGCGCCCGGAAGGCGAACGCGCCTCCGAGAGCCTGCTCTGGCTCGGCAGGTCGCTGATGGCGTTTTCGCCGCCGAGTCCGCAGAAGGCATGCGAGGCGTATGACCAGCTCGAGGCGAGTTACGGCAAAACCCTCTCGCAAACGCTGCGCACGCAGCTCGTGGATGCCCGCTCGGCAGCGCGCTGCGGCTGAGGCCGGTCTGACGCCGGAACGCTTCCGCGCGTCGGTCGCGGCGCTCGCGCCCGATGTCGGCGGCAGGGTCGCGCTTGCCGTTTCGGGCGGGCCGGACAGTCTGGCGCTGCTGCTCCTCGCGCACCGCGCCGGTTTCGATGCCGCAGCGCTTACCGTCGATCATGGACTGAGGCCGGAAGCGGCGGACGAGGCGCGCCATGTCGCCGCGATCTGCGCGGGGTTCGGCGTGCCGCATGTGACGCTCGCGGTCGATGTGCCGCGCGCGGCCAGCGTGCAGGCCGCCGCGCGCGGCGCGCGCTACGCAGCGATGGCGGACTGGTGCGATTTCCATGGTGTCCCATGGTTGATGACGGCGCACCACGGCGACGATCAGGCCGAAACGCTGCTGATGCGCCTGTCGCGGGGCAGCGGGCTCGGCGGCATGGCGGGCATTCGCGCGCGGCGCGCGGTGGAGGGGCACGCGGTAACGCTGCTTCGTCCGCTGCTCGGCGCGCGCAAGGCCGATCTTGTCGCACTGGTGGAGGCGGCGGGGCTGGTTGCGATCGACGATCCCAGCAATCGCAGCGAGGCCTACGACCGAACCGGCGCGCGCGCGATGCTTGCGGGGGGAGGGATCGACGCAGGCGGCGCGGCTGCGACCGCCGCCCATCTCGCCGAGGCCGAAGCCGCGCTGGAGTGGACGGCGCAGGAAGCCTGGGCCGGGCGCGCACGCGCGACGGGCGACACGATTGCGGTCGATACGCGCGGGCTGCCCGCCGAACTGGTCCGGCGGCTCGTGCTGAGAGCCTTTCGCGAGATTCGCGGCGTCGAGCCCGATGGCCCGGCGCTGCAGCGCCTGCTTGCCGGGCAAGGCGGCACGCTGGGCGGGGTGCGCGCGGAGGGCGGGCCTTTGTGGCGCTTCCGGCCCGAACCGCCGCGAAAAATGCGCGCATCCACGCAAATAGGCACCGAATAGCTGTTGTCGTTAACGCCGCCGTGCCTATCTTAGCAGTAACATTTTTCGGAGACGACGAACCCGATGGACGAGAACAAGAAGCCGCCGACCGGACCCTGGGGCAAAAGCCTCGCCATGTGGGCGGTCATCATGCTTGCGGTCGTGGTGCTCGTTTCCATGTACAACGCCCCGCAATCGCAGGGCGCGGTTCAGCAGATCGCCTATTCCGAGTTCATCACCAAGGTGAACGAAGGGGCCGTGCGCGAGGTCGATATCCGCGGGCAGGACATCGCCGGTCGTCTGACGAGCGGCGAGATGTTCAGCACCTATTCGCCCGGCGATGCCGGCCTTGTCGAGCGGCTGGAAGCCGCCGGGGTCAAGTTCAAGGCGCAGCCGGAGGAAAGCCGCTCGCTGCTCGCCGCCATCCTCATCAACATCCTGCCGTTCCTGCTGATCCTCGGCATCTGGATCTTCGTGATGCAGCGGATGCAGAACGGCGCGGGCAAGGGCGCGATGGGCTTCGGCAAAAGCCGCGCCAAGCTGCTCACCGAAAAGCAGGGCCGCGTCACCTTCGACGATGTCGCGGGCATCGACGAAGCGCGCGAGGAGCTTGAGGAAATCGTCGACTTCCTGAAGGATCCGGGCCGCTTTTCGCGTCTCGGCGGCAAGATTCCTAAGGGCGCGCTGCTCGTCGGCTCGCCCGGCACCGGCAAGACGCTGCTCGCGCGCGCCATCGCGGGCGAAGCGAACGTACCGTTCTTCACCATTTCGGGCTCCGATTTCGTCGAGATGTTCGTCGGCGTCGGCGCCAGCCGTGTGCGCGACATGTTCGAGCAGGCGAAGAAGTCCGCGCCGTGCATCATCTTCATCGACGAGATCGACGCGGTCGGCCGTCATCGCGGCGCCGGTCTCGGCGGCGGCAACGACGAGCGCGAACAGACGCTGAACCAGCTCCTCGTCGAGATGGACGGCTTCGACGCCAACGAAGGCATCATCATCATCGCCGCGACGAACCGCCCGGACGTGCTCGACCCCGCGCTGCTGCGCCCCGGCCGCTTCGACCGCCAGGTCGTCGTGCCGCGCCCGGATATCGAAGGCCGCGAGAAGATCCTGAAGGTGCACATGCGCAAGGTGCCGCTCGCGCCCGACGTCGAAAGCCGCACGATCGCGCGCGGCACGCCCGGCTTTTCGGGCGCCGATCTTGCGAACCTCGTCAACGAGGCGGCGCTGACGGCGGCGCGCAAATCCAAGCGCCTTGTCGGCATGGCCGAGTTCGAGGAGGCCAAGGACAGGGTCATGATGGGCAGCGAGCGCCGCTCCATGATCATGACCGAAGACGAGAAGAAGATGACCGCCTATCACGAGGCCGGCCACGCCATCGTCTCCGTGCACGAAGAGGCGTCCGACCCGATCCACAAGGCGACGATCATCCCGCGCGGCCGCGCGCTCGGCATGGTCATGCGCCTGCCGGAGCGGGACCAGTACAGCTATCACCGCGACAAGATGCACGCGAACCTCGCCGTTTCCATGGGCGGGCGCGTCGCGGAGGAACTCATCTTCGGCTACGACAAGGTGTCGTCCGGCGCGTCGTCGGACATCCAGTACGCGACCGATCTTGCGCGCAGCATGGTCACGCAGTGGGGCCTTTCCGACAAGCTCGGCCCGATGAAGCTCGCCGAAAACCAGGAAGAGGTCTTCCTCGGCCACAGCGTGACGAAGACGCAGAACGTGTCGGAGCAGACCGCGCAGCTGATCGACCACGAGATCAAGGCGATCGTCATGCGGGGCTACGAGCGCGCGAAGAGCCTGCTCACCGAACACAGCGAGGAGCTGCACACGCTCGCGCAGGCGCTGCTTGAATACGAAACGCTCTCGGGCGACGAGATCAAGGCGCTTCTGGCGGGCGAGGGCGTGGACCGCGACCGCGGCGCGCGCGCCAGACCCTCGGGCGGTTCAACGGGTGTCAGCGCGATCCCCAAGACCGGCAAGCGCGGCTTCAGCGGCGAGCCGAGCCCGCAAGGGGCTTAGGACCAAGGTTGTCATCGCTCGACAATTGACCTTCGATCCCGTTCTCGCTTTGTGCGGCGAGCGGTGGTAGGGGGCAGCATGAGCGAGACACAAGAGACGGATGACGACATCGGGTCCGCCCGCGTCAAGAGCGTGGAGGTCACGGTCCAGATTCTGGAGGTGCTGACCGAGGCGACCGATACGGTGCGTGTTACCGATATGGCGCGGCAGCTGGGGATGACCAAGGCGCGGGTTTCGCGGCATCTGCAGACACTGACACGTCTGGGGCTGGTGGACCGCGCGCGCGAGGGCGAGGGGTATGTCTTCGGCCGCAAGCTGTTGAAATTCGGGCGCGCCGCTGTCTACCGCAGCAACATCGTTCAGCTCGCCCGGCCGTTTCTGCAGGATCTGTTCACGGTGACCGGACACACTGCGCTGCTCGCGACACCCACGCGGGGCGGGGCGATGGTCGTGTCTTCGGTCAACAACCAGTTCGAGCCGGGGATCATGATCCATTCCGGCATGGTGCTGACGCTGCCGACGTCGCCGGCGGCGCGGCTGATCTATTTCTTCGAGAACCAGAAGCCGACACCGCCGCGCGTCGCCGCGAACCTGAAGCGCTACGGCGTCGATTTCGAGGCCAACCCGCGCGGAACCGGCCTCGGGGGCGTCGCAGCGCCGATCTTCGAGCCGGACGGCCTGATCGCGGGCACCATCGGGCTGATCCTGTCGTCATCGCTGCTGATGCCGGAGCCGGACGAGGAACTGCTCGCGCAGGTCCGCTTCGCGGCGCAGCGGCTGCAGAAAGAGTATGCCGAAGGGGCGGTCTCGCCCCTGATGCCGAAGGTCGAAGACTGACGGCTATTCGAAGGGAATGGCGGCGAGCCGATCCAGGAAATCCTCGCAGCGGGCGAGCTGTTCGAGCGCGATGAACTCGTCGGGCGCGTGCGCCTGCGCGATCGAGCCGGGGCCGCAGAGCACCGAAGGGATGTTCTGCGCCTGAAACAGGCCCGCCTCCGACCCGAAGGCGACAAAGCCCGGCGGGGCGTTCGTTCCCGCGAGCCGCTGCACATAGCGGGTGAGCGGCGCGTCCGCCTCGATCGTGAAGCCGTGCACCAGCCCGTTGCGCTGGAATTCGATGGACGCGGCCGGATGGATCGCCTGCATCGCGGGCAGCAGCTCGCGATCGGCGTAATCGCGCAGTTCCGCGATGATGGCTTCGGGATCGGTCCACGGCAGGGTGCGGACATCGAGCCGGAAATGGCACATGCCCGGTACGATGTTGCTGGCCTGACCGCCCTCGATCACGCCGACGGAGAGGGTCGACCAGGGAACGGGATAGCCGTCGTGCCGCTGCTCCTGCGCTTCGAGCCGGGCGGCGATCGCCTCGATCCGGGTGATGAGCCGCGTTGCGTAGAAGATCGCGTTGACGCCGCGCGGCGCAAGCGAGCTGTGGATTTCCAGGCCCCGCACCGTGCAGCCGTAGGCGCTTCCGGTCTTGTGGCCGATGACCGCCTCCATCGAGGTCGGCTCGCCGACGATGCAGCCGCGCGGGCGCACGCCCGAAGCGACGATCTCGTCGATCATGTAGCCCGCGCCCTTGCACCCGACCTCTTCATCGAACGAGATGGCGAGGTGGACCGGTTCGCGCATGTTCGCGGCAAGGAACGCCGGAACCTTGGCAAGACACGCGGCGATGAAGCCCTTCATGTCGCTGGTGCCGCGCCCGAAAAGGAGCCCGTCGCGCTCCTCCATCGTGAAGGGATCGCTGCTCCAGTCCTGACCGTCCACCGACACGACATCGCTGTGGCCGGAAAGGACGATACCGCCGTCGCCGCTGCCGATGGTGGCGAACAGATTGGCCTTGCCCGGATGCGCGCCCTGCGTGAGCGTCGATTTGATGCCGTAGCCATCCAGATAGTCGCGGACCCAGTGGATCAGATCGAGGTTCGAATCGCGGCTGACCGTGGGGAAGGCGACGAGCGTGCGGAGAATGTCGGTCGTTTGCGCCGACGGGCGGCGATCAGCGGACTTTGCGGCCATGCACGTGCTTCCAGGGGGATGCGGTCTTTTCAAGATCCATCGGCACTTCGATGAGCACGGGGCCGTCTGCCTGCTTCGCCGCCTCCAGCGCCTTTGCGAGACCGGCCGCACCCTCGGCGCGGATACCGGTCGCGCCGAAGCATTCTGCCAGTTTCACGAAATCCGGATTGTGCAGATGCGATGCGATATGGCGCCCGCCGTATTTGCTGGACTGGATGCGGCGGACGTTGCCGAAATTGCCGTCGTTGAAGACAATGGCGATGAGCGGGATCTTGTGCAGAACCGCCGTCGCCAGCTCCGGCATCGTGTACATGAAGCCGCCGTCGCCGTTCACGGAAATGACGCGCCGCTTGCCCGCGCCGACCTGCGCGCCGAGCGCGGTTGCGAAGCCGTAGCCGAGTGTGCCCTGATAGCTGGAATTGACGTAGGTGCGGGGGGCATAGATCGGCAGCGCATAGCGCGAAGCGTAGCCCACCTGCGTCATCTCGTCGACGAAGACGTCGTCCTCGTCCATCGCTGCGCGGATGACATCGAGGATGCCGGTCTGGGGCTGGATCTCGGCTGCGACCTCTTCGCGGAACGCGGCGCGGATTGCGGCGAATTCGGCGGTGCGCGAGGCGGGCGAGGGGGCGAGCGCGGAAATCGCGTCCACCAGAAGTCCGGTGGCTTCCTCGGCATCCGCGACGATGGAAACGGCGGGCGGCGCGACCCGGTTGATCTCCGCCTGATCGAGATCGATGCGGATAACCTTCAGATCGCCGCCCATGCCCCATTCGCGGAGCTGCTGGAGCCGGGTGCCGATGCCGATGACGACATCGACATCGGGCCAGTGCGGCAGCGCCGCTGCGGCGGGCAGGGCGTAATCGTCATCCCAGCGCACGACGCCGCGCCCCATGTGACGGCTGACCACAGGTGCCTGAATGAGCGCGGCGAGTTGGCGCACGGGGGCGCCCGCATCGAGCGCGCCGCTGCCGACCACGATCATCGGATTGCGCGCGCCGGCGATCAGCTGCGCCGCCTGCCGGATCGCATCGGGATCGGGGATGGGATTGGCAAGGGCCGGTTTGGCATCGGGGTAGGGGAAGAAGCCGGTCTGGGCGAGAATATCGGGCGGCACCTCCAGCGCCACGGGGCGCGGACGCCCGGTGAGGAGCTGGCGGAAGGCTTCATCGAGCAGTGCGGGAATCTCGCTCGCATGGGTCGCGCGCGCGCTCCATTTGGTGAGGCTGCGCAGCAGGCCGTCCTGATTGTTGATTTCGTGCAGCGCGCCGTGCCGCCGATCGATCATCGCGCTGTTGACGGTGCTGGTGAGGCACAGGACGCGCGCATTGCAGGCATAAGCGGTGGAGAGCGCCGCGCCCGCATTCAAAAGGCCGGGTCCGGGAACGACGGCGCACACGCCGGGCCTGCCGGTCGTCATCGCGTAGCCGAGCGCCATATAGGCGGCGCCCTGTTCGTGGCGCGCGTGGAGCACGCGGATATCGCCGCCGCCGCGCTGCAATCCATCAAACAATTCATCGAGTTGCACGCCCGGCACGCCGAACACGGTATCGACGCCCCAACGGTGCAGACCGGCGACAAGCACGTCGCCCCCGGTGATTCGCTCCAGCTTGCCAACCGCTGCCATCTGCCGATCCAGTATCACTGCCGTTCGTCTCCATGTAACGTAATGTGAGACTCTGTTACGAATGTTGAGATAAATTTGCAACCGTTTTAAGACAGAATAACGCCTTTCCGCCAAACGGCGTACCGGCATCCTGCAAGTAAGGGGAAGGGCGGACGCCGGATCGCCAGCGGCCCGCCCGCGAGGTCAGTGCGCGTGCGGCGGCGCGACGCCGCCGAGGGCTTCGATCACGTCTTTGGGTGCGGTTCGCACCGAACCCGCGTCGAACGGCGGTTTGGGATCATATTCGATGGCGAGCTGCGCCATCATCGCCTGCTTGGGGCCGTAAAGATCGGCGATCAACGCCAGCGTCGCGTCCATTCCGGCCGATACCCCCGCCGATGTCCAGTATTTGCCATCGCGCACCCAGCGTTCCGGCACGAACGTCGCGCCGCCGCTTTCCAGCATGTTGGTAAATTTCCAGTAGCTTGTCGCGCGCCGTCCCTTCAGCAATCCGAGTTGGGACAGGAACAGCGACCCGGTGCAGATGCCGACGGTGTAGGTGGTCGTGCGGTCGATGCGGCGGACCCACTCCGCGATGACAGGATCGTTCGCCGCATCCATCACGCCCTTGGCGCCGCCGGGAATGATGAGCACGTCGGTGCGATCAATGTCTGCAAGCGCGACATTGGCCTTGTAGTCGATGATGCCGCTTTCGCTTTTCATCAGTTCGGTGGTTTTGCCCGCGAGGACGAACTCGATGCCCGGCACCCGCCACAGGGCTTCATAGGGGCCGACCCAATCGAGCACGGTCGTGCCGGGGTAGAGCAGCATCGTGATATGCGTTTTCTTCGGCGCCTGCGTGACCGGCGCGTCGGCAGGCGCGGTATGCTGCGCGCGCGCGCCGGTTGCGAGAAGGGCGCCGGCGAGGCCCAGGGCAGCGAAGGCGCGGCGGTCGATCGGTTGGCTCATCGGGGTTCTCCTGTCGGTCGTTAAGGCGTTTCAGGCGACGGGGCCGTCGCTGTTGAAGATGTCGCGGTGGCGCTTCCAGCGCCCGCCCTCGTGTTTCCACACGACGATATATTTGCCGCGATCGATGAGCTGGTCGCCGCCGGCGGTGATGAGGAAGACCTGCGCGCGGCCGGCCTCGATCACCATGCCGTCCGCGAAGAGCGAATCGACCATGTCGAACATGCTGCGGAGCCGGCGGGCGGGATCACTCGTTCCGGCGGTCCAGAAGGCGACCGCCGCGTCGCGGCCCTGCGCGAGCGGCTTGTTGGCGGGCAGGACGATCGTGTCGGCGGTGAAGAACGCGGGAAGCGCGGCATGATCGTGGTTTTGCAGCGTTTCGGCGAAGCGGCGGCGCTCTGCCGCGATGTCCGCAAGAACGGCGTTCGGGTCCATCATTTCAGCACGGGCTCCGGTTGCGAAGAGAACGCCGCCCGCAAGCCCCATGGCGGCGACGGTGCGACGGTCGAGACGATCGTTCATGCGGGGCTCCTTGCGTCGGCGCAGAGGTCGTCGCCCGTCGCGCGCCGGAAATCATCGGCGACATGGCGCGCACCGTAAGCGAACATCATCGCACCGAGCGCGGCGAACCCGGCCATGATCGCGAGCGCATAACGAAGCGGTTCGCCGTCCACGCTGCCGCGCAGCGCATCGCTGAGCACGCCGGTGAGCACCGGGCCGAGACCCTGACCGGTGAGCACCGTCGCCACCATCACGAGCGCGGTCGCGAAGCCGCGCATCGCGGGGAGGGCGAGATTCTGGGTGAGCCCGAACGCGGGCCCGAAATGCGTGGCGGAGATGAGCGTGCCGACCGCATAGATGCCGAGCGCCACGCGCGGGTCGTCCGCAAGGCAGAAGGCCGCGAAGAACGGCGCGGTGAGCAAGGTCGCCACCGCCGGGAAATAAAGGCGCACGCGCGGATTTCGGGCCGACAGCCAGTCCGACAGGGCGCCGCCGGAGAACGTGCCGACCGCGCCTGCAATGCCGAGCACGAGGCCGAGGCTGAGGCCGACCTGCGTGAGGGTGAACCCGTGCGTCTTTATGAGCATCGCGGGCGCCCAGGCGGCATAGGCGCCCTGTGTCACGGCCGTGATGGTGAGCCCGCCCGCCGCAGCGAGATAGGCGCGCTGGCCCCACAGGAAGCGCAGTGACGCACCGACCGGCTGCTGGCCGCGCAGGCTGGGCGGCTCGAACCGGCCGCGCACCGGCTCTTTGACCGTAAAGCGCAGGATGAGCGCGAGCACGATACCCGGCGGGCCGAGCATCAGGAAGGTGACGCGCCAGCCATAGCGTTCGGCAAGAAACGATCCGAGCAGGAAGCTCAGCATGATGCCGAGATAAATGCCGCTGGAGTAAATGCCCATCGCCAGCGCGCGTCGGCGCGGCTCGAAATAATCGGAGATGATCGAATAGGTCGGCGCGCCGCCGCCCGCTTCCGCCACGCCGACGACGGCGCGGCCGAGCAGCAACTGGCCGAAGCCGGTGACCATGCCGCACAGAGATGTCGCCGCGCTCCAGACCGTGACGGCGACGGCGACCAGATTGCGCCGGTTGTGACGATCCGAATAGCGGGCGATCACCACGGTGGAGACGGCATAGAGCACGGCGAAACCGAAGCCGCTGAGCACGCCCATCGCCGTATCCGACAGGCCGAGATCCTGCTGGATCGGCACCAGCAGGATCGACAGGATCATCCGGTCGATCCAGTTCAGGATGAAGATCAGGACCAGGATGAAGAGCACGTAATAGGAATAAAGCGTGCTGTGCTGCGCCGGCGTTTCGGTTTCCGGTTTGGTCATGCCGCGCGCCTGCTGATGCGGACGGTCTGGAGCTGCATGTATTCGTCGAGGCCGTGGAGGCCGAACGCGGTGCCGATGCCGGATTGCTTGGCGCCGCCGAACGGCGCGTCGGGCGAGATGGTCGCGTGATCGTTCACCCACACGGTGCCCGCCTGCATCCGCTCGGCGAGCTTGCGCGCCGCGGCGAGATCCGACGACCAGACCGAGCCGCCGAGGCCGTTCTCGTTCGCATTGGCGCGGGCGAGCGCGTCCTCCGGATCGGAATAGCGGATGATGGGAAGGATCGGGCCGAACTGTTCCTCGTCGACGATGCGCATGCCCTCGGCGGCATCGACCGCGACGGAGAGCGGGAAAAAATAGCCGTCGCTCGTCATCGGCGCGCCGCCGCACAGGAACCGGGCGCCCATCGCCTTCGCCTCTTCCGCCAGCGCGCAGAGATAATCGAACTGCGCCTTGTTCTGCACGGGGCCGAACTGCGTGGCGGGGTCGCTACCGGGGCCGACCTTGGCCTGAAGCGCGAGCGCGGCGAGCTTGGCGGCGAGCGCATCGTGGACTGAATCGTGGACATAGAGCCGCTTCAGCGCCGCACATGTCTGGCCGCAATTGCCGAAGGCCTTGGCGAAGATCTTGGGCGCGATCGCATCGATGTCCGCATCGGCGAGCACGATCGCGGCGTCGTTGCCGCCGAGTTCGAGCGTGAGGCGCTTCAGGTTGGCGGCGCCGCTCGCCATGATGCGGCGGCCTGTCCCGGTCGAACCGGTGAAGGTGATCTTGTCGATCCCGGGATGTTCGACCATTGACTGCCCCAGTCCGCTCTCGCCCGCGACCGAATTGAGCACGCCGGGCGGCAGATGCGCGCTCGCGATCTCGATGAAACGCAGCGCGGTGAAGGGTGTGTATGACGACGGCTTCATCACCACGGTGTTGCCCGCGAGGAGCGCGGGGATGATGTGCCACACCGCGATCATCACCGGGTAGTTCCACGGCGTGATCGAGCCGACCACACCGAGCGGGCGGCGGTGGACTTCGACCAGTTCGTCGGCGTCGTCGCGGATTACCTCGACCGGGGGGCGCAACCTTGCGGTTGCGCGCGCCCACTGCGCGGCCCCGGCGATCTCGCCGCCCGCGCTGGTATGCAGGGGCTTGCCCTGCTCGCGTGAGAGCAGCGCGGCGAGGGAGTCGCGCTCGGCCTCCAGCGCGTCGGCGATGCGTTCGATCGCTTCGGCGCGGGCTTCGATCGAGGTCGCGGACCAGGCAGGGAAGGCGCGCCTTGCGGCTGCGACGGCGAGATCGAGATCGTCGCGCGTCGCGAGCGGTGCCTGCGCGAAGGGGCGTGCGGTCGCGGGATCGACGACGTCGAATGCGTCGCGGGTCGACAAAGGCTTCCCGTCGACGATCAGCGCGGGGAGGCGTGGGCTCGGGGCTTGCATCATTCGGACGCGTGCTTTGCCCACTCGGCGCGCGGGAGCAGCGCCTCAGTGAAGCCGAACTTGGTGATGTCGGTGATCCGCTGTGGATAGAGGATCCCGTCCAGATGATCGTATTCGTGCTGGAACAGCCGCGCGTGGAAGCCGCTTGCCTCGCGCTGCAGCGTGCCGCCGTCTTCCAGCGTGCCGCCGTAGCGGATGCGGGTGAAACGCGGCACGAGCCCGCGCATGCCGGGAACGGACAGACAGGATTCCGGGCCGTGATCCTTCTCTTCGGTGAGGATTTCGAGCCAGGGGTTGATGAGCGCGGTGAGCGGCACAGGCTCCTGCTCCGGGTGGTATTTCGTGGCGGCGATGCCGAAGATGAGGATGCGCAGATCGATGCCGATCTGGGGCGCTGCGAGCCCGAACGCCTTGGCATCATGCAGCGTATCGTACATGTCGGCGATGACGGCCTTCACCGCCGGATCATCCACGTGCGCGACCGGCTTTGCGACCTCCAGCAGGCGGGGGTCGCCCATTTTGAGGATGTCCCGGATCATTGCCGATCTCCTTCATGTGCCAGATATGCCGCTGCCAGTCGGCAGGCGCGATCGATGTGCATTGCGGCCTTTTCCCTTGCCGTCGATGTTTCCGCGCGGGTCTGCAGCCAGCCGAGATAGGTGGTCGCGCGCAGGAACATGAACAGCGGCAGATGCGCGACATCGGTGTCGCCGAGCGGGCGCACCGAACCGTAACCGTCGAGGAGCTGCCGCCGGGTCTCGGAGTAATCCGCCCTGTCGAGGTTCGCGCAGAGGATCGTCGCGAGTTCGAACATGTACCAGCCGAAGCCGCTATCGTCGAAATCGATCGCTTGAAGCGCGCCCTCGTTTTCCAGCACATTGTCGCGGATCAGATCGGCGTGGATCATGCCGAAGCGATCCGGCGTCTTGCCGTACATCGCGAGACCCGCCTTCGCCGCGTCGGCCGCCTCGCGCAGCAGCGCGTGCTGGTCTGCGGACAGCGCGGGGAGATCGAGAAAGCGGCCCCACACAGGGCGTTCGCCGAGCAGACCCTCTTCATCCCAGCTATGGCGCGTGAAATCCGCCGGGAGCGAAATTTGCGAGCCGCGCAGATGCAGGCGCGCGGCGAGCGCGCCGAGGCGGTGATGGTAGGCGGGACCGGAACCGGCCTCTCCGACAGGGGCACCGGCTAGCCAGCCGATCATATCCACCTGCCGCGCCGTGTCGG
Source organism: Sphingosinicella soli (assembly GCF_014199685.1). Lineage (GTDB taxonomy): Bacteria > Pseudomonadota > Alphaproteobacteria > Sphingomonadales > Sphingomonadaceae > Sphingosinicella > Sphingosinicella soli. Next base: position 48,374 of record NZ_JACHNZ010000005.1, read on the forward strand.
CGAGATCGATGCGCACGAACAGGCTGCCGTCCTTTGCCGGAACCACCGAAGGCACGGCGATGCCTGCACGGTCCAGCTCGCGCATCCAGTAAAGCTCGGATCGCAGCGCCGCATCGGAATGATAACCCGCGCGGTGTACGCGGAGCGCAAACCGGGCGCCGTCTTCACGCCTTACCGAAAAGACCGCATTCTCGCGATTTTTGAACAATTCGGGCGCACCGAAATTCCCGTCCCAGCGGCCGAGCGCTGCGCGGGCGAGATCGGTGAGATCGGTGTCTGAGGCCAAGGTGCCGGTCCTCACAGGCCGCCGAGAACGGTGTCGAGCGCGGACAGGAGATGATCGGCATCCGCGCTTGAAAACACGAGCGGCGGGCGCATTTTCAGCATGTTGCCGCGCCGCCCGATCCGGCTGAGGAGGACGCCGTTTTCGCGCATGCGATTGACCACGCGGGTCGTTTCTTCCGCCGCCGGTGTACCGTCCGCGCGAATGAATTCGACACCGAAGAACAGGCCGCGTCCGCGCACGTTGGCGATGAGCGGATGTTTCTGCGCCAGCCGTTCGAGGCCCGCGCGCACATGCGCGCCGGTCTCGCGGCTGTTTCTCAGCAGATCGAGCCGGTCGATTTCATCCAGCACCGCCATGCCCGCCGCAGCCGCGACGGGGTTGCCCGCGAACGTGTTGAAATAGCGCGACGTCTGACCGAAGCGTTCGATCCATTCGCGGCGCGTGACCAGGCCCGCGAGCGGGAAGCCGTTGCCCATCGGCTTGCCGAGCGTGACGATGTCGGGGGTGACGCCGGTAAGCTGATGGCCCCACATCGCGTCGCCGGTCCGCGCGAAGCCGGACTGGACCTCGTCGCAGATATAGAGGCCGCCCGCACGGCGGACGATCTCCACCGCCTGCTCGACATAACCCGGCACGCGATCGGGAAGGCCCTCGTTGGCGAAGAAGGAGTCGATGAGCAGCGCCGCGACCCGGATGCCGTCGGCGGCAAGCGAGTCGACGGCATCCTGTACTTGAGCGGCGAACGCCGCCGCGAGTTCCGCGTCGCTGCGGCCCTGCCGGTCGTGCGCAGGATCGGGCACGCGCACCGCGCGGGCGAACGCGGGGAAGGCTTCGCCGCCGGGGAACGAACTCGCCAGCCCCGCCAGGATGGTCGAGTTGCCGTGATAGCTGTTGTCGCTGACGATGATGCCATACCCGCCCGAAATGGCGCGCGCGACGCGCAGCGCCAGCTCGTTCGCCTCGGTTCCCGAGCAGGTGAGCGTGACGGCGTCGAGCGGCGCGTCGAAGCGCGCGGTCAGCTGTTCGGCATAGCGGACGAGGTTTTCGTCGAGATAGCGCGTGTGGAGGTTGAGCGTTGCCGCCTGGCGGGAAATCGCCTCCACGACGCGGGGGTTGCAATGGCCGACGCAGGGCACGTTGTTGTAGACGTCGAGATAGGCGCGGCCATCGGCATCGTAGACCCATGCACCCTCGCCGCGCACAAGATGGAGCGGCGTTTCATAGAAAAGCGGACTGTTCCTGCCGAGCACACGCTGTCGGCGCAGGAGCAGTTCGTCAGAGTTCGCCACGATCATTCCTTACCAAGATCTCTGCGGCGCAGGAGTGCGCGCGCGCCGCGCCGCCTGAGACCGATCCGGCGCGCCATTGGAAAAACGATAGGGACAGCGCGGGGTAAAATACCGCCACTTAACGGCGAAATCCGGCCACGACACAGGCCGCTCTCCGGTATTCGCCGGGCCGCGCACGGTGTGGCCGAGATTGTGCGCAATTTGGCCCATCGCTCCGCCGGGCTTGGGATAAGTTTCGTTTCACAACAGCCGATGCCGTAATGCCGACGGAGCGATCGGACATCGTGCATTGCTGTTTCAGGGGAAATCACGGGTCATCCGTTTTTTGAGGGGGAGTATTCTCGCATGAAATACAGCAATCGTCGCATAATCCTGATCGCCGCGACAGCCCTGACGCCGCTGTGCGCGTCCGCAGCCATGGCGCAGCCGGCGGCGGGCGAGGACGCCGCGCAGGCAGCCGGCATGGTCGGCGAAATTGTCGTCACGGCCAGCCGCCGATCGGAAAGCATCAACAAGGTGTCTTCCAGTATCGCCGCCTATGACCGGCAGGCGCTCGACAATCAGGGCATCCGCAGCTTCAGCGATGTCGTTTCGCAGACTCCGGGCCTTTCGCTGCAGCAGCAAAGCACGTTCCAGCCGGCGAATATTGCGATCCGCGGCGTTCGCTCGACGGTGGGCGCCGCCACGACCGGCATCTACATCGACGATACGCCCATCCAGTCCCGCAGTGCGGGCGCCCAGAGCCCCGGCGACGCGCTGCCGACCATCTTCGATCTGGACCGTGTCGAGGTGCTGCGCGGCCCGCAGGGAACGCTGTTCGGCTCCGGCTCGGAAGGCGGCGCGGTGCGTTTCATTTCGCCCGCGCCCGACCTCGACGAGGTGCAGGCCTATGGCCGCGCCGAGCTTTCATCGACGGACAGCGGCGGCATCAATTACGAAGGCGGCGCTGCGGCCAGCACACCGATCGTGGAAGGCAAGCTCGCGATCCGGCTGAGCGGATCCTACCCCCATGAATCCGGCTTCGTGGACCGTATCAACGAGCGCACCGGCGCGATGGTGGACAAGGACGCGAACACGTCGGCCGTCCACACGATGAAGGCCGCCGTGCTTTGGGCGCCGACCGATACTATCCGGATCACGCCATCGCTGAACTTCCAGGAATCGCGCGCCGACGATTACGGGCAATTCTATGTTCGTCTTTCCGACCGTTCCAAGCAGCGTCTGATCAGCGGGCGCACCAACGCGCAGCCGTCCAAGGACCGCTTCTATCTGCCCGCGCTGAAAGTCGAAGCCGATTTCGGCGGGGTGACGGCGACGTCGGTGACGTCGTTCTTTACCCGCCGCCAGTCGATGGTTCTGGATTTCACGCTTCTGGACGAGTCGGTTGCCCGCCTGTTCAACGGGATGCGGCCTCCCGAGACGCAGCTGCCGGGTGTCGGCACCCTGCCGGTGCCCATACTGATCCCGGAAGCCTTCGTGGCAGCGGGCGGGGCGACCAACACGACGGACAACAGTCAGGACAATTTCATGCAGGAGGTCCGGCTTCAATCGAACAACAGCGAGTCCGCGTTCCGCTGGCTGATCGGCGGCTTTTATCAGCGCGCCAAGCAGCAGAACGTCGTCAACGTCCGCGATGCCTATTACGCCGCCGCGTTCGAAACACTTCGCGGTCTCCAGAATCGTGAGGAGATCACGCGTTATTATCGCGACTTCAACCTGGTCGACGAACAGCTTGCCGCATTCGGCAACATAGATTTGCGCTTCGGCGATCTTACGTTTTCAGCGGGCGGCCGGATCGCCTCCGCGAAGTTCTCATACGACGAGCTTCTGGAAGGCTCGTTCGTGCCGCCGACGGGGCGCAGCTTCACGACCGGGAAACAAAAGGAGTCGCCGTTCACGCCGAAGGTGAGCGTGACGTGGGAGCCTTCAAACGCTGCACTGGTCTATGCTTCCGCATCCAAGGGCTTCCGTGTGGGCGGCGCGAACGTCCCGATCACGCCCTCGCCGCCGTGCCTCGATTCGCTGTCGCAGCTCGGTCTGGACACAGCGCCGGGAACCTTCGATTCGGACTCGGTGTGGAACTACGAAGTCGGCGGCAAGGTCGGGCTTTTCGATCGGAAGGTGCAGGTCAACGCCAGCATTTATCATGTCGACTGGAGCAACATTCAGAGCTTCGTGAGCCTCAGCGGCTGTCCGGGTGGGTTCATCACCAATCTGGGCGCCGCCAATAGCGACGGCTTCGACCTGTCGATCAGCGCACGCCCCACCGACTCACTCTTCCTCGCGCTTGCGGGCGGCTACAACAAGTCCCGCTTTGCCAAAACGCTTACGTCGAACGGCATCATCCTTGCCGAGCGGGGCGCGGAGGTCAGCGATGCACCGCCGTGGCAGATCACCGCGACGCTGGAATATTCGATGCCGCTGGGCAGCGGCGACGGCTATATTCGCGGCATCAACCAATATGCGTCGCGCAACAACGGCACGATTTCCAAATACGACACGCCCACGTCTTCGGGCTATGATCCCAATGGACAGCGGAACGACGGCTATCACCTGACCAGCCTGCGCGTCGGCTGGCGCGACGATAATTTCGATCTCGCGCTGTTCGCCGACAATCTGTTCAATTCGCACCCGCAGCTGAACTACATCTCGAACGCGTTTCCGACCGACACGACCTATTATGCCAATACGCTGCGGCCGCGCACGATCGGGCTGACGCTGACCGCCCGGCGTTGACGGCCCGGCGCTGACAGGTGCCTGAATGGACAGGTCGCGGCTCTCCGGAGTGCGCGGCCTGTCCATTCAGTGTTTCAGGATTCGGGCCCGCGCCGCAGCGCGCGCCTCAGGTTGCGCTCGTCGCCGAAGCCGTAGTCGCGCGCGATGCGCTTGAGCGAGGAGTTGCCGCGCTCGATCGCGCTTTGCGCCGCTTCGAGCCGCAGCGCCGCGATGGCGCGCGCGGGGGTTCGGCCGGTGCTGTCGCGGTAGCGGCGGGAAAAGGTTCGCACGCTCATGCCCGCGATCTCGGCCATCTGTTCCACGGTCAGCGGATGCGCCAGATTTTCGCGGATCCAGGCGTGGAGCGCGGCGAAGCTGTCGTCGGCGATCTGGAGCGAGAAGGGCTGGCTGAGCTGCGGCTGCGAACCCGAACGCCGCAGATAGACGACCAGATAGCGCGCCACCTCCATCGCCGCCTCGTAGCCGTAATCATCCTCGATCAGCGCTAGCGACATGTCGATGCCCGTCGTGACGCCCGCACACGTCCAGACGCCGCCATCCTGCACATAGATGCTGTCCGCCTCGATCTGCGCCTCGGGCGCCCGCTTGCGCAGTTGATCGACCGCCGCCCAGTGCGTTGTCGCCCGGCGCCCGTCCAGCTGCCTCGCCGCGGCAAGCAGAAAAGCGCCCGTGCAGACGGAGCAAAGCCGCCGAACATCGGGCGCGACGTCGGCGATCCACTGCACCATCGCTTCGGGCACTTCGGGTCTGCGCGGGCTCCCGCCGCCCGGCACGATCACGGTATCGACATCGCCGAGGTCGCCGCAGGGCGTTGTCTGGATCAACATGCCGCTCGACGTGCGCACGAGGCCGCCTGCCAGCGACACTGTGGAAATCCGGTAGCGCGGGGTCTTCTCACCGGAAGCGTCAGCCGCGAGCCAGAAGGCTTCGAGCGGGCCCGACACGTCGAGGATGTTCACGTCGTCATACAGCGTGAACGCGATATGCAGCGGTTTGGGTTGCGACATGATGGAAAAGGCTATCAGCGGGTCGCGATCAGCGCAACGTGGGGCGGGCCCGCTCATCGAACCGGTGCCGGTTCGGGGAAGCATATCCGCGAACGGAGCAGCTTTGAGGCTTTGGCGCAGCAGCCGAGAAGCTGTCGGAGGAGGGCGGTGGGCGGCGTGCTGCCTTTCAGCTCCTCGCTCGCCATGACGAGCGTGACGATGCCCGCGAGCATCTCCTCCTGATCGAACACGGGCGCCGCGATGGCGCCGTAGCCGACGTTGTATTTGTTGCGATCCCAGCAATAATAGTCGCGCTGGATCGCGGCGACCTGCGCGCGGAAACGGTCTTCATCCTCGATGCGGAACTCCGCCTCGCGCTGCTTCAGATGCCCCAGCAGCAGGTCGCGCTGCTCGCGCGGCTGGAAGGCGAAGGCGATCCGCGCGCTGGGGGAAAACGGCAGGCTCATGACCAGACCGACATTCACCTCGATCCGAATGCCCGCATTGGCGGGCGGCAGGCACTGGACCACGATCGCATCCGCCCCCGCCGGCGCGCACAGCAGGACGGTCTGGTTGGTCTCCTCGCTCAGCTCGCGCAGGGGCTTTTCCAGAATCTGGCTGAGATCGTACCGCGCAGACGCGATCTTTCCCCAGCGCAGAACGCGCCACCCGAGCTGATAGCCGCGCCCCGAAGCCACGCGCGAAACGATGCCGAGCAGTTCGAGATTGGCCAGATGACGCGACGCGCGCGACTTGGTAATGCCCAGTACGTCGGCGACCTTCTGGACGCTCGTGCGTCCCTCCTGCTCGGCGAGGAGATCGATGATGGCCGTGGCGGCCGCAACCGCTTCGATCTTGGGCGGGACGGACTGCGGGGCACGTCGTCTCGGGTCGCGGTTCACCATGATCGGCTCCTAAAGGAAACGGCGAGCGACAAGCATGTGGATTTGTCGCGACGAATGCAACTTCCTGTGTGAATTGTTGCATCAGGCGAATTCAATTTCTAGCCCGGACGGAGCGGAGAGGCAGAATGAAGATCGCGACGTTTGAAATCGAGGGGCAGGCCCGCACCGGCGCGCTGACGGCGGACGGCGCTTTGCTTGATCTTGCGGCCGCATCGGGGGCCGCCCGCGCGCCGCTTTTCGCGACGATGCTGTCCATTATCGAGAATGAGGAGGCCGCGCTCGACGTTGCGGCCGGTCTGCTCGCGGCCGATCGCGGCGACCATCTGCACGCGCTGGACGCGGTGCGCCTGCTGGCGCCGCTGCCCGTGCCCAATTCGATCCGCGACTTCGCCAATTTCGAGCTGCACACGCTGCAGGCGCTGGAGGCGAGCATGCGCACCCGCGCGGCGTCGCAGCCCGACCCGGAAGCCGCCTATGCAAGCTACAAGGCGAGCGGCGCCTATAACCTGCCGCCGATCTGGTACGAGCGCCCCTTTTATTTCAAGGGGAACCGCATGACCTGTTCGGGCCACGGCGCGACGATCCGCTGGCCCCGATTCACCAATACGATGGACTATGAGGTCGAATGCGCCGCGATTATCGGCAGGCGCGGCGTGGACATCGCGGTGGAAGATGCGCGCGCGCATATCTTCGGCTACACGATCTACAACGATTTCAGTGCACGCGACGAGCAGGTGCGCGACCAGCAATTCCGCATGGGGCCGTCGAAGGGCAAGGATTTCGATACCGGCAATGCCTTCGGCCCCTGGATCGTGACGCGCGATGAATTCTCTGATCCGGGGTCGGCGAAAATGGAAAGCCGGATCAACGGCGACGTGCAGGGCCGTGGACGGCTGGGCGACATGCAGCACAGTTTCGAGCAGATCATCGCCTTCGTCAGCCGCGACGAGACGCTGTATCCCGGCGACGTGCTGGGGTCCGGGACGATGGGGAACGGCTGCGGCTTCGAGACGGGCCGTTATCTGGAACCCGGCGACGTGATCGAGCTGACGGTCGAAGGCATCGGCACGCTGACCAACATCATCGGCGAGAAGCGGTGCTGACTCGCGAAACCACGGGAGTCCGTTTTGGCTGAAATCGTTCTGGGCATCGGCTGCGCGCACACGCCGCAACTGCACACGCTGGCGCACGACTGGGATATCCGCGCCGCGCGCGACCGCCAGGACGGCATTCCGCTGTGGTTCCACGGCCGCAAGATGCTCTACGCCGAACTCGCGGCGCTGCGCGCGCACGAGAATATCGCCGCCGAACTCGACATGGCGACGCGGCAGGCGGCGCTCGATGCGAGCTTCGCGGCGATGGACCGGCTGCACGCGGCTTACGTGGCCGCCGATCCCGATGTCGTCATCATCGTGGGCAACGACCAGCACGAGATTTTTTCCGACATGGTGCCCGCCTTCGCCGTTATCGCGGCGGAAGAGATCGCGAACCTGCCGCGCACGGACGAACAGAAATCGCGGTTGCCGGTGGGAATCGAGATTTCCGATCATGGCCATCTGCCCGATGCCCAGACCGTCTATCCCGGCCACCGCGCGCTCGGCCTGCATCTGGCGCGAAGTTTCAGCCGCGCGGATTTCGATGTCACGATCTGCCACGAAAAGCCGACCGTGCAGGGAAGCAAATCGCTGCTTTACGGAATGCCGCACGCCTACGGCTTTCTGTACAAGAACATCATGCGCGATCATGTTCGCCCGCATGTGCCGGTGGACGTCAACTGTTGGTATTATGACAACAGCCCGTCCGCCGCGCGGTGCCACGATTTCGGGACGGCGCTCGCCGATGCGGTCGCGGCGTGGGAGAGCGATGCGCGCGTTGCGATCCTGACGACCGGGGGCCTGACGCATTTCGTCGTCGATCCCGAATGGGACCACCGCTTCCTGAACGCGATGCGCGACAATGATACCGCCGCGCTGCGCGGCATTCCCCAGAACGAGCTGATGGCCGGCACATCGGAGTGCAAGAGCTGGATCGCCACCTCCGCCGCGATGACGCGCGCCGGGCTGGCCATGGAGATCGTCGATTATCAGCGCCTCTACCGGACCGAGGGCGGCACGGGATCTTCGTGCGGCTTTGTTCAGTGGCAGCGCGGCTGATGGAGGCGCGGTGATGGCAACGGAACAGTCGGGCGAAGATGCTGGAATTCAACTGCGCGACAGGATCGCGGCGCTCGGCGCGGAGGCATTTCACGATGCCTCTGTTCGGATTTCGCAGCATGCGGTCGTTACCCCGCTGCTCGATACGCCCGCGATCGATGGGCGCCGGATCCGTTTGAAATGTGAAAATCTGCAGGCGACCGGATCGTTCAAGATTCGCTGCGCGGCGAATGTGATCGAACAGCTTTCGCCCGAAACACTCCGGCGCGGCGTGGTGACAGCGAGCGCCGGGAATTTCGCGCCCGCGCTCGCGATCGCGGGTGCGCCTCACGGCATGCGTCTCATCTGTCATATCCCGGAAAAATCCGCCGCAGTGAAAGTGGCGAAGCTCCGCGCGCTCGGCGTCGAGCTGGTATTCCACGATTTCGAGGCGTGGTGGCGCATCATGCAGACGCGCGACACTGGGATGCCCGAGGCGACCTTTCTCCACCCGGTCTGCGAGCCGAATGGAATTGTGGGCAACGGCACCATTGCCATCGAGCTTGCGGATGAATGGCCCGAGATCGACACGGTGATCGTGCCGTTCGGCGGCGGCGGTCTCGTTTCGGGAATTGCAACCGCGATGCGCGCGGTCCGTGCCGGGGTGAAGGTCTATGCCTGCGAGATCGAAGGCGCCGCGCCGCTGGCGGCGGCGTTCGCGGCAGGGCACCCGGTGACGGTCGACCGGCAGCCCAATTTCGCGAGCGGGCCGGGCAGGCAATCGGTGCTGGAGATCATGTGGCCGCTGCTTCGCGAGATGCTTGCGGGCGTCATCACCGTGACGGACGCGGAGGCGCGCAAGGCGTTTCGCGATCTCACGCTGGACAGCCATCTGGTGGTGGAGGCGCAGAGCGCGATCGCTTATGCCGCTGCGCGATCGGCGGATCATTCCGGGCGCAACGTCGCGGCGGTTCTTTCGGGCGGCAATATCGACCGCGATGCGCTGGTCGCCGCCCTGGCGGACTGACGAATGATGCGTTGAGGCTGGCCTTCGCGGTGGGGATCGGCGGGGCTTCGGCCATCCGATCCGCCTTCCACATGCGCGGATTGACGAACCAGATACAGGCCGCCGCCACCGCAGGCAGGATCATGAACAGAACCAGCGCGGAATGGTAGGAGCCGGAGGTTTCATACATCCGGCCCATCAGCCACGGCCCGGTCGCGGAACCGAGATTCGCCATTGCGACGAACAGGCCGGTCAGCAGCCCGAGATGCTGCGTGCCGTAAACGTGGCGCGAGATCACCGGGCCATCGACCATGGCGATGGAAAGCGCGAGCGCGCGGACCACGATGTAACCGATGAGGATGAGCGGAGTTTCAAGCGCGAGCGAGAGCAATGCGGCGAGCGTAAAGCTGAGATAGAGTGCGGCTGCGCCGCGGTTCGAACTGCGATCGAGGATGTTGCCCGCAACGAGGCGCCCGAAGATCGCGACGAAACCGATCGCGCTCACCGCGAGCGCGCCGTCGGCCGGGGACAGGCCCGTATCGCCGAACATCAGCACCTGATGCTGGGAAAGCGCCTGATCGACGACGGTGATGAGGAAGAAGGCGATTCCCATCAGCCAGAACGCAGAGCCCTTCATCAGCCCGCTGAAATAGGCGGTGACGCTTACGGCTTCGCTTGCGCCGGCTTTCGCCCGGTGATCGGGAAGCGGAACACGCACCATGCCGTAGACGAGCGCAGGAACCGCGACGAGCCAGATGCCGGTTGAGAGCGAGACCATGCCCGTGCGCCACCCGAAAGCGTCGATCAGCGCCTGCGTGACGACGGGCATCACCACGCCGCCGATCGCGCCGCCGAGCAGAACGATGCCTGTGGCGGTGCCCTGCGATGCGCGGAAGCTGCGCGCGACCACGACAAAGCTCGACACCATCGCGCCCGGACCCGCAATGCCAAGGAGCACGCCGACCGCGTAATAGCTCGGCAGGCCGCTTACAAACGCAAAGGCGATGAGCGCGAGGCCGCCGACGACGACCGACACCATGAGCGCACGCCAGGCGCCCGCGATATCGAGAAAGCGCCCGAAGAACAGGCACGCGAAAACGCCCGTCATATATTTTGCCGAGGCCAGCAGCGTCGCCTGCTCGCGCGTCCAGCCGAATTCGCGGATCACTTCGGGGTAGATGAAGGGGAGGGAGAACGCGGGCGCGGAGAAGCCGAAGAACAGCGCGAGGGTGGCGATGAGGAGAACCTGCCAGCTTTCGCGGAATTCGTCGCGAAACTTCTGATCGAAACGAAACATTCCCTCTTCCTTTTCGATCAGACGTCCGGATGCAGTTTCCCTGCCGCGCGTTTCGCGGCTTCAATACGCACTTCGGCGCTCGCCTTGCTGAGTTCCCGAAACCGCGGCAGAATGTCCGGCGCTGTCTCGGGCGACCCCGCGTTGAAGGGCGGCGCGGGATTATATTCGGTGCCGAGCTGGATCAGCTTGGCCTGGTCCTCCCCCCAGATGCGGGCGATCAGGGTCAGCCCGAAATCGATTCCGGCGGTGACGCCGCCGCCGGTGGCGCGGTTTCCATCGATCACGACGCGTTCGTTCACGGGGATCGCGCCGAACAGTGGCAGGAGATCCATGCACGACCAGTGCGTCGCCGCGCGAAAACCCTCCAGAAGGCCCGCCGCGCCGAGCACGAGCGCGCCGGTGCACACCGAGGTGACCCACTGTGCCTTCGGCGCGCGTTCACGCAGGAAGCGCAGCACCTCTTCATCTTCCATCAACGCCGTGGAGCCGGGGCCGCCGGGCACGAAGATGATGTCGAGATCGGGCGCTTCGGCCAGCGTCATTTCGGGCAGCAGCCGGTAATTCGTATCCGTCACGATCGGCTCGCGCGACTTGCCGAGCACGATCGTCCGTGATTGGCGCACGCGCGAAAGGATGTCGTAGGGGCCGACGAAATCGAGGTTCGTCATGCGATCGTAGGCGATCATGCCGATAACGACGGGTCTGTCTTCCATCACATCCAACGTGCTGCGCGGGCCTTCGCGATGGTTGCTGCCTGCTCCGTAACCCCAGCGCGCGCCTTCAATAGACGCTCCACGATCTCGGGCGGGGCGGTCTCGGGTTCGCCGGCATTGAAGGGCGGCTCAGGCGCATATTCGATGATGAGCTGGATCAGTTTTGCATTGTCCTCGCCGTTCAGCAGCGCACACAGCGTCAAGCCGAAATCGATCCCCGCCGTAACACCGCCGCCGGTCAGCCGATTGCGATCGTGGACGACGCGTTTCTTTTCGAGCGTGGCGCCCATCAGCGGCAGGAGATCGCGCACGTTCCACAGGCTCGTCGCCTTGTAGCCCCTGAGCAGGCCCGCCGCACCCAGCACGAGGGAACCGGTACACACGCTCGTCACGTACTTTGCGCGCGCGCCCGTGTCGGCGAGGAAGGCAAGCACCGCGTCGTCCTGCATCATCGCGATCGATCCGGCGAGGCCGCCGGGCACGAACAGCACGTCGACATCCCTGGGGCAATCCGCGAAGGTGGTGCTCGGCGTAATCGGCACGCCGATTTCGGTCATCACCGGATCGAGCGATTTCCACACGAGGTGGATTTCCGACATCATCAGGTTGAACACCGTCATCGGGCCGACGAGATCCTGAAGCACCATCTTGGGATGCACGAGCATCGCGATCACGGGCCGCCCCGGACCCGCGCCCGCCTTGCCGAACACGCCCATCACATGCCCCGGCGCGGGTGCGGCGGGCGGTTGCTGCGCGGCGGCGCTTCCGGCGGCGAGCACTGCGGCCGCGGCTGCGGAAACCCCGATCAAGGTACGCCGATCGATACTGTTGCTGTCCATGTCCCACCTCTCACATCAACATGCGGCCCTGCGCTTTCATAGAGCGCAGGGCCGCAATCCCGGTCAACGGTTCCTCAGTACGCGAAGCGAACGCCCGCGCGGTAGTAGCGGCCCATGCGATCGTACATGCCGGCGATGGCGATCGAGGGGAACGGCACATCCTTGTTGGCGATGTTGTTGACGCCGAAATGGAACTGGAGCTTCCGGCTTCCCTCGCTGATGATATCGACTTGCGCCGTCGCATCGATATAAAAGCGGCCGTTCACGCGATTGTCGGCGATCGAGATCGGCGAGGCCGGATCGTAGAGATCGTCGTCGGGCCCGATCAGGCCGGGATCGATCTTGCCGCCGCCGACGTAACGCCCCTGCACGCTCAGCGCGAACGGATCCTGCGCCCAGGTGACCGAACCCGTTGCGGTCCAGTGCGGGGTGCCGGTGGCGTTCGTCTGCTGCCCCGCCGTGAAGCCGCCGACGGCGCCCGCGCGGTTGATGACGCTGCCGTAGGAGGTCAGCCCGCCTGCGGCGTTGAACGTCTGCGGCCGGCCGAGGCCGTCATCATAGATCAGATCCTTCACATAGGCGGCGAGGCCGCGCACGGTCAGCTCGCCTGCGCCGATCTGCTTGCGCCAGGTCGCCGACATATCGACACCGCGCGTGCGCAGCGAGCCGATGTTCAGCAGCGCGGCGGTGACCGAGGTGACGCTGGCGGTCGTATTGTCGGTCGGTGTGCGGTTCACGAACTGGCAGTAGAAGTCGGGCGAACCGGCGCTGACTTCCGCGTGGCAATTGTCGAGCACGGACTGGGCGGGGAAGGTGGCGATGGCTCCGGCGATGTCGATGTCGTAATAATCGACGGAGATCGTCAGACCCGGAACGAAGCTCGGCGTCAGCGCGACGCCGACCGTCCAGGTATCGGCCTTTTCAGGCTGCAGCGTCGGGCTCGGCGCATTGATCTGCGTAAGCTGCGTCGATGCGCCGTTCGCGAACGGATTGGCGAGCGTTGCGATGGTCTGCGTTGTCGCGAACAGTTCGGCGTTGTTGGGTGCGCGGATGTCGCGTGAGCGCGTCGCGCGGAAGCGAACGTCCGGGATCGGCGCATAGATCGCGCCGAGCTTCCACGTCGTCACGCCGCCCGACGTCGAATAATCCGTGTAGCGGATCGCACCGTTGAATTCGAGCAGGTCTGCGAAAGGCTGCCCGCTAATGAGCGGGGCGACCACTTCGAAAAAGGCTTCCTTCACGTCATAGCTGCCGGAATACGCCTTGGGATTGCTGTAGGCAAAGCCGCTTGCTGCCGAGATATCGTCGACGACGGAAACGGCCTGTTCCTTGCGCCATTCGCCGCCGAACGCAACCGCGAGCGGACCGCCGGGCAGGTCGAACAGCTGGCCCTGCATCGCAAGCGACGCGACCTGCTGCTTGGTCGTGACGCGCTGCTGCACGGTGCCGGTGACATAGTCGATCGCGGCATCGCTGGGCGAACCCTCGCCGAACAGGTTGATCGGCTGACAGCCCGTTGCCGCCGCATTGAACCGGTTCAGCACCTCGCCGAGGCTGGTCACGGTGCCGTTGGCCTGCGTCGCGGCGCAGACGATCTGCCCGCCCACGTTGACGGCATCAACCGCAAACACGAAATTGCGCGTGACGCGGAGCCCCGAGACGTTCGCATCCAGAACGTTGCGGCCATATTGATAATAGCCGTCGAGGAACCAGCTGCCGCCGACATCATATTTGAAGCCTGCGAGGCCGCGCTCGGTCGTGTTGCTGTTGTCGCGCGCGACGGGGCCGAAGTCGTTATAAGGGCGGCCCAGCGTAAACGACGAAATGTTGTTCGGGACCATGATGTCGCGAATGGATTCGGGCAGATAGGCGTTGTTGAGACGGATCGTCGCTGTCGATGCGGTATCGCGAACCGGGGGCGAGTCGCCGTAGCCGGCACTGCGGCCGTAGCTGCCTTCCACGAACAGGCTGAGACGATCGGTGGCATCGAATTCGGCATGGCCGAAGAACGCGTAACGCTCGGTCGGCACGACGATGTTGTGTCCGTCATAAAGGAACAGGCGATCGTTGCCGCCGGAGAAGTTGGTCGCTGTCGTGTTCGTCGGGCTGTAGTCCGCATAGTTGCCGTAGTTGAACGGCGTCGGTACGCCGCCCGGCCCGAACTGGATGCCGCGCAGAACGTCCGCGCCGTTGCCCGCGTTCGTGTCCGCGTTTACGCCCGTGATGAGGCCGCCGCGGGCCATGTTGATCAGCGTCGCGCCGGAAAAATAGGCGCGTGAAGGCGTGCCTGCGGGCCGGTTCGCGGGATAGGAGATGAGCGCAGGCTGGCGCGCGTTGGAGGGGCGGTCGGAAAAGTCCAGCACGCCCTTGGAATCGACATAGTCGCCGCCGAGCACGATCCGCCCGCGCCCGTCCGCAAACGAACTGCCCCAGGCCAGCGCACCGCGGAATTCCTGGCCGTCGCCGTAATCGCTGATGCCCATCGACGCGCTGCCCTTGAAGCCTTCAAGGCGCTTGTTGATGATGACGTTGACGACGCCGGATACGGCGTCCGATCCATAAGCCGCCGATGCGCCGCCGGTGACGACGTCGATCCGATCGACCAGAATCTGCGGTATGAGGTTGAGATCGACCTGGCCGGTTGCGGCCGAGGGGACGAAGCGGCGGCTATCCACCAGTGTCAGCGTGCGGATGACGCCGAGCGCACGAAGATCGGGCGAAAACTGACCGGTGCCGAGCGTTGAGCTGGCCGCCGTCTGCGGCCCCTGCGTATTGCGGAAGGAGGGCACTTCGGCCAGATAATCGCCGATGCTGGTGGAGCCGCGCTGCTCCATCGCGGCGGCATCGAGCACCTTGGTCGGCACCGGCGCCTCGACATCGGCGCGCGCGATGCGGCTGCCTGTGACGATGATGACGTCGCTGTTCACGGCGTCTTGCGCGGTGTCTGCGGCGCTTTGGGCGAACGCCGTTCCGGCCAGGCCGGGAACGGACACCACCGCAGTTGCGAGCAAAGCTGCGCGGCGCGTCCACACTGTATTTTGGTGAAATCTCCCGAATTTCATACCGAACCCCCTCTTACAATTTTTCATTGTGCGGGGAGCTTAATGACAACCCAAGAGGTGTCAATATACGAAACGGCGTCATGCTATACGTGACAAACGATGACCATTGTTTGTCGCGCTGAGCGCAATTATCGCGCGCAGAAGCGCTCCGCCGCAGGGTTTATTGCGAAAAACCGGTTCCTGCTTTTCCGCACGATACCCGCGCGGCGAGCATCCCGCCGTTCCCGCTCGCCGCCATCGATAAGCAGAGAAAAATCCTCAACGCTCATCGCAGCGGAGGATTGGACACAGACCATAAATCAGGAAAGGTGTGGCTCCCCGGGCAGGCAGCCAACTATTCCTGCTGTTTCGAGCAACCGACATCACAGGGTTGGAAAAGTAGGGTGAAGTCGCCCAGCTTTGTATACAAAGGTGTTGGAACGAAGCTGAACTGCCATATCCAGAATTCGTGAATACACAGCTCAGTGGTAACGGCCCGGTGGATTTCCCCGTAGCATCTGGGGCTGGGTCCGGCACTGATGGAATGGCTAGGTGTTTAGTCCCAGCATGTGATGGTGTAAATTTATCATCATCACAGCGGAGGGAGCTATGGGCCAGGTTTTCCACGGCAGCGCCAAGACCACGCACGCCATTCGAGGCGAGCTACAGCGATCGCAAGCTTCGGTCGCGAACCTCGCGAAGCGATACGGGATCAATGAGAAGACCGTCTTGAAGTGGCGCAAGCGGCAGTCGGTCGAAGACCTGCCCATGGGTCCAAGGGAGCGCCGCAGCACCGTCCTCTCGCCAATGGAAGAAGCTGCCATTGTGGCGCTACGCGTGCAGGCGCGGCTTCCGCTGGACGATGTCTACATTGGGCTGAAGGATGTGATCCCACATCTGACGCGGTCGTCGCTGCACCGCTGCCTGCAGCGGCACGGGATCAGCCGCTTGCCTAAAGCGGACCGCGAGAAGCCGAAGAAGTTCAAGAACTACGAGATCGGCTATTTCCACATCGATATCGCCGAACTGCGCCACGAAGGCGGCAAGGCTTTCCTCTATGTCGCTGTGGACCGCACATCAAAGCTGGTCTTCGCCCGCATCTATCGCAAGGCTACCAAGCTGGTTGCCGCCGGCTTCCTCAAGTCGCTGATCCGAACGGTGCCTTACAGAATCCACACCGTGCTGACTGACAACGGCGTGCAGTTCGCCCAGTTCGAGCGTGGCACGGGCCTAACCTTCCCGCACATCTTCGGTCGTGTCTGCCTGGAGAATGGCATCGAGCATCGGCTGACCAAACCCTACCACCCTTGGACCAACGGCCAAGCCGAACGCATGGTGCGGACTATCAAGGAAGCGACCGTAAAATCCTTCCATTATGCTTCCATTACCGAGTTGCGGCGTCACGTCCGCGACTGGCTGACAGCCTATAACTTTGCCAAGCAGCTCAAGGCTCTCAGGTTCAAAACCCCCTACGAGGCCGTCGAGGAACTCTGGAAATCAAAGCCAGACGTCTTCGTCGTCAAGCCGAACCATCACATGCTGGGACCAAACACCTAGGGCCCTCCCCACGGCCTATGTTGGAAGCGTTTCATGGAGAAAGGGCTCGTCGGACCTTGTTACGATGCGTCCCGTGATTCTTCCGGGTACTATGGGAGCTCTACGCGTTCGCAAGATGGGCACCCAAATCAACGTGTCGCCTGGGGCTGATGTCGGCGTGCCGGGGCGCATGGTGCGCCTCTCTGGCGGTCTGAAGGGACCGCTTCCGGCTGGTTTTGCCGGAAAACGCCTTCGCCGGGTGCAGCTATTCCTTGGCGGCGCGGCGTTCGTGGAAGATCAGGCGGTCGATATTGTAGGCGAGGTTGGCGAGCGTGATCTTCGTCTCGGCACGCGCGATGCCGATGGTGCGGATGAACAGCGCCATCTGGTCCTTCTGCCGAGCGAACACATGTTCGATGCGGGCGCGGACGGTGGACCTAGCGGCATTGGCGCGCGCGGTGCGCGCCGGCATCGGCTTGACCTTGGGCTTCTTTCGGTGGACGCGGCTGACCCGGCCGATCGACTTCAGCCAAGCCTCATTGGATCGGCTGCGGTAGGCGGTGTCAGCCCACACGTCCGATGCGGTGTTGTCGTTGGTCACTACATCGCGCAGCATGCGTCCGTCGAAGCGCGCGCCGTCGGTGACCTTGCCGCGGCGGATGAACCCATAGCGCCGGCAGATCGCGATGCTGCTTTTGTAGCCGAAGCTCGGGATGGCGATGTCGATCCCCGGCTTGCCGCCGGGCAGCGGCCGACCTTTGGCGAACTTCAGCGTCCAGCGTGCGTCGGTATCTGAGGTGGTGCGGCCTTCTTGGACAGTTTGGCGGCTGAGTTAAGCTAATCCCGGTTGTCGTGCCATCTGTTTGATCATCAGATCATTGGGGGGCATGCCCCCCATGATCTGATTGCCCGTTTCGCCGATAAGCCTCCACCGGGGTTCGCCCGGCAAGGCCCGATTGCGGACGCTGGGTGTTATAGAAGCGGATCACCCGCCGCCGACAATGCCGCGTACCGCTCGTCCAGATCGAAAAAGCCACGCTGTACAGACACATACCCCTCCATCGCCACCACGCGATGGAATCATAAACACAGCCTCGCCGCCAGAGGTAAATCAGGGTGTCCAAGTGTAATACAGGCTCTGCGCGATGCCTTCCTTGCGGTACAGCTCGGCAATGCTGAACAACGTGACGCCCGCCGATGCCTACTTCGGCAGGGCCCCAGCCATCATCAAACAGCGCGAAAGGATCAAACGACAGGCCATCGAATATCGGCGCTTGCAACACCGCAAGCTCGCCGCCTAACATCAAACCCAAGACGAGGCCCGCACTCCGCTAATCTACGCCGCGAGTTGTGCCAAATGTTCTGACGACGGACAATAGACGAAATTGTGAACGATTGTGGTTTCCATTTGAAGTGCAATTCCCGTTGGATGTTTATCACTTCACCGGGGGTGGGGCGAGCCCCACCCCCGGTGAAAAATTTCAGCCTGTCTTCAGCAGTGCGATCTGCGCGCTGAGAACCTCATATGGTGTTTGGTAGTCTAGGCATTTACGCGGCGTCTGGTTGAGGCGATCCACGATCGCCTGCAACTCCCGGTCGGATGTCAGCGCAATGTCGGTGTCGAGCGGCAGGAACCGCCGGATCCGGCCGTTGCTATTCTCAACGCTGCCTTTCTGCCATGGCGCTGACGGCTTGCAGAAATAGCTCGTGATATCGAGCCGTGCCTTGAGCACCACAAAGGCCGCAAACTCCGTGCCCCGATCGAACGTGACGCTGCGCCGGAGGGCAGGGGGAAAGGCACGCAAATGGCGATCGATCCCGGCCATGACCCCGGCGGAATGCCGACTGGAATTGTGCGCCAGCACAGTATAGCGGCTGCGCCGCTCCACCAGCGACGTCAGGTTGGCTTTGCCAAATTCCTGCCTGAACGCCAGCAAATCACCTTCCCAATGCCCAAAGCTGGTTCGCTCGCCGATCTCGGGTGGCCGCTCACCGATCGTGTTAGCCAACGGAATATGCACGCCGCGCGGCTTGCGGGCATAGCGCTGGCGGCGTGATCGCCGCGCACGCGGCAAATACCGCCAGAGTTCTTGCCGGCGGCCGTCCGCACCATAGACATACTGATAAATCGTTTCGTGGGATATCGACAGGCCAGCAAGGCGATGGCGCCGTACATAGCCCGCTATCTGCTCGGGCGACCAGGCGGCCGCCAACCGGTCGACAATATAGGATGCTAACAACGGATCCCGGGCCACTTTCGCGCCGCGCACCCGGCGTGCCGCTGCCTTACCTTGGGCAACTGTCGGGAAATAGCCGCGAAATGGCGGATGCTCGTCATGATGGCGATTACGCCGCAACTCGCGATAGATCGTCGCGGGGTGGCGTTGCAGATGCGCCGCGATCTCGCTTACCGGACGACCAGCGTCAACGAGCCTAAAGATCGTACGTCGGTCATCAAGCTGAAGATGGTTATAGCATTCCATTGTTCTA
Organism: Sphingosinicella soli; assembly: GCF_014199685.1. GTDB lineage: Bacteria > Pseudomonadota > Alphaproteobacteria > Sphingomonadales > Sphingomonadaceae > Sphingosinicella > Sphingosinicella soli. The sequence goes on from NZ_JACHNZ010000005.1 coordinate 67,630, forward strand.
CATGCCTTCCTGCCAACAGGGGGAAACCCCATAAATCCAGGAAATTTGCACTTCGAGATAGAATCCGCCGATTGGGCGAATGATGATCGATAACGCTTCACTCGAACGCCATATCGGACGCGAGGAGCAATCGGAGGACCGCGCAGATCCCGAGCGCCTGCGTCGTCTTTCGGCGCTTCTGGATCGCAGATGGTCTCCAGCGGATGGCATGCCGCCGCTCGGTCATTTTCTGCTGTTCCCGCCCAACGAGATACAGTCGCGCATTGGAGCGGACGGCCATCCGCTGCGCGATCCTGGTGGGATGCTTCCCGCGATATCGCTCCCGCGGCGGATGTGGGCGGGCAGCCGCATACAGTTCGAGGGGATCGTTGAGCCTGGCGCTCGGCTGGTGCGCCGATCGCGGCTCGTCTCCGCGGTGCCCAAAAGCGGCAGGTCGGGCCACATGGTCTTCTGCACCGTCGCGCACGAGATTCGTGCGACTTCGGGTGGGCCTGTCCTCATCTCGGAGCAGCAGGATATCGTCTATCGCGAAGCGCATCAGGGCCCTGGCCTTGCGCCGCGCCCCGTTATGCAGCCAGAATTTCGCGCTGAGCATTTCAGCGGTCGCACGGTCGGCCCGGTCGAACTTTTCCGCTACAGCGCGCTGACATTCAATGCGCATCGCATTCACTACGACCGCGAGTATGCGCGTGATGCAGAGGGATATGAGGGGCTTGTCGTCCACGGTCCCTTCCTGGCGACCTTGATGTTCGATCATCTTCTGCAGGCTGCGGGTGGCCGGCGCGTCCTTGAGTTCTCGTTCCGTGCAGTCTCGCCCAGCTTCGATGGTGAAGACCTGCGCTTCGGTGCCACCATTGAGGGGGATAAAGTTCGTCTCTTCGTTACCAACCCCGTCGGTTTGGCGATGACGGGGCAGGCCAGGCTGGCGGGTTCATAAGATTTGGAAGTTTCGGTTCAAGATTGCCGCGCCTTGGGTGATCATGCCTCAATCGCTGCAATGCGGTAATTGCCTCTCGTAGGCTCTTTGTTGCAGTGGAGGGCCGTCAAGATGGAGGTATGCAGCTGGACACCCTGATTTACCTCTGGCGGCGAGGCTGTGTTTATGATTCCATCGCGTGGTGGCGATGGAGGTGCATGTGTCTGTGCAGCGAGGCTTTTTCGATCTGGACGAGCGGTATGCGGCGCTGTCGGCGGCGGGTGATCCGCTGGAGAAGCTGAGCGCCCTGATCGACTTTGAGATTTTCCGCCCCGCGCTGGATGCAGCGCTGCAGCGTTCCGATGGCAGCAAGGGTGGCCGGCCGCCGATGGATGCCGTGATGATGTTCAAGACGCTGGTCCTGCAGACGCTCTACGGGCTTTCGGATGCGCAGACGGAGTTCCAGATCCTCGACCGGCGCAGTTTCGGACGTTTCCTCGGCCTCGACGATGGCGACAATACGCCCGACGAGACGACGATCTGGCGCTTCCGCGAGGCACTCGTGCGCGCCAATGCCATCGAGGCGTTGTTCGCCCGCTTCGATACCCATCTCAAGGATCAGGGCTACCTGGCCATGGGCGGCCAGATCGTCGACGCGAGTATCATTGCCGCCCCGCGCCAGCGCATGACCGACGAGGAGCGCGCTATCGTCAAGAACGGCGGCATTCCCGAGGACCGGGCTGCACGGGACTGTCAGGATTTCCGTGTGTGGGCGGGCGGTTAAACATTACGCCGCCATGGCTTTGATGAAGCGTTCGCCGAACAGGACGGCGAACTGGGCCTTGGCCATGGACCACTCACGCGGCGGCATCTTCCACTCTTTCTCGGATCGGTTCAAGATCAGATAGAGCAGCTTGGTCGCGGCATCGTCGTTAGGGAAGTGCCCCCTGGCCCTGACCGCCCGCCGGAGCTGGGCATTCAGCGCCTCGATGGCATTCGTAACCGGTACGAGGATCGGCGGTGCCGATGTTCCTGCTGCGCTCGTGAGGACCGCGGCATATGGTGCGACCATCCGGGACAGAGGCACCGGGAGCACGAAGGTGCGGGCAGGCCGATCTATAGCATGAGCTGCGAGCTCGGGTTAGTAGCTGGCCGCCTCTGCGACTCGCTCGGTTGCGCTGAGAGCGCGGATCCGTAGGTGTCGTGTCGCCCGCCGCTCCCGTCATCATGGCTGACAGGAGATGCTCATCCTCGCCAGCAGGCGCCGGCTCAGCGCCAAGAGCAACTTGACCAAGGCGCTCAACTACATCGTCAACCACTGGGAAGGGCTCACTCGCTTCCTCGACGATGGCCGCATCGAGCTCGATTCCAATGTGGTCGAGCGAGCCATCAAACCCCGGGTTCTCACGAGGAAAAACGCGCTCTTCAGCGGCAGCGCCGAGGGCGCCCGCACATGGGCCATACTGGGCTCGTTCATGCAGACCTGTCGCATGAACGAAGTCGACCCCAACGCCTGGCTCACCTGCGTCCTCGAGAGGCTGGCGGCTGGTCACAGCAACAAAGACCTCGAAACGCTCATGCCCTGGAACTTCTCCAAGATCACCGGGTAAACTCCCCCGCTATAAGACGCACGGCGCGCCGATTCCGCCACGTGACCTCCAACGAACGCTCACAGGAGAGGCTCCGTCACGGTTAGAATTGCGCCTATTCTTTTTGCGCCGGCGCGAGCGGAGCCAAGTTTTCGGCTTCGCTCCATCCCAGCCCAAGCGACTTCTGGACCGCGACATAGCTGGCAGTCAGCGCCGAAATCCCGCTACGCAGGTTCGCCTGCGCGATCAGCCGCTGGTGCTCGGCCTTGAGACTGTCGCCGAGCGAGATGACGCCTTGCTCGTAACGTTGCCGCGTCAGCGCGGCCGACTGCTCGGCCGAGCGGTTGATCTCGGCGAGCGCGGCCACGGTCCGCCTTTGTTGCGCAAAGCGCGAGAGCGAAGTCTCCGCGTCCTGTAGCGCTCCGAGCACCACCTGCCGATACTGCGCTTCGGCCTCATCGCGGCCCGCGCGGGTCTGCGCGATCGCCGCCGATGTTCGCCCGAAGTCGAGCAGACCCCATTGGAGCTGCGGAAGGGCGATCTTGGAGATATTGCCGAGGTCGACCAGATCATCGAGCGACGTCCCGCCGATCCCGAGGATTCCCATGAAGCTGATCTTCGGAAATCGAGCCGCCTCCGCTACCCCGATGCGCGCCGTTGCCGCGGCCAGGTTGCGCTCGGCTGCGCGAATGTCAGGCCGGCGACGGAGAAGCGAGGCGGGATCGCCGATAGCGACGCTCTCTGGCGGCAACGGGACATCGCGCACTGGGGTCAAGAGAGGATCGAGCGAGCCCGGCTCCTCGCCGGTGAGCGCGGCGAGCGCATTGAGGTAAACTTCGACGTCGGCTTCGGCGCTCGCGAGCTCGCGGGTCGTCGCCTGCAGGGCGCGGTTCGCTTGGCCGACGGTGAAAGCGGGCACTGTGCCTTGTTCAAAGCGCTCCAAGGCAAGGTCGAGCTGCCGTTGCTGCAGGTCGAGCGCACCGCGGAGCGCCTCGGCGCGCTGCTGCCTGTCGCGAAGGTTCGTGTAGGCCTGCGCAACCTCCGCAGTCAGCTGCACCTGCGCGTCCGCAGCGTTGAAAGCCGCCGCCGCCGCAAGCGCGTTGGCGGCTTCGATCCCGCGCACCTGTCCCCCCGCAAGATCGATTTCCCAGTTGGCGTTCAGCCCCAGGTTGAAAAACTGGAGGGAAGTGTCCTCGTCCTGTTCGGGTGATGTTGTCGGCGCCGCGGGGCCGCTTCCCTGGTTTGATTGCAGGTCGAGCCCCGGAAGATCGGCCAACACGGCCGTCCCTTGGGCACCGGCGGTCGGGGAGCGGTTAGCGCGCTCCTGGTGGACCGACGCGCGAGCCTGGCGGACTCGCGCCTGCGCCGCTTCGAGCGAGGGATTGGACGCGAGCGCCCGGCGTTCAAGCTCGTCCAGCACCGGGTCACGCAGCGTCTCCCACCAGGCGGCGACCGCCGGCTCGTCGGAACTCGCACCCGGCGCCTGACGGACGAACGCGGGCTGGGGCTCGGCGCGGCCGAGTTCCGGCGGCCCGGAATAGTCCGGGCCGACCACGCAGCCGCCAAGCAGCAGAGGGGCGAGGACGAAGTATCTGATCTTGGACATCGGCACCTCAGTGCATCGCCAGCGATAGCCCCTTGGGCAGCGGGCGCAGGAAAAGGACGAGCGGAAGCGTGGCGAGCGTCGCGAGCGTCATCGCCCAGAATATATCGTTGTAGGTCATGACGAAGGCCTGCTGCTGAATGGTCCCGGCGAGCGATTGAACCGCTGCCTCCGCGCTACCGAGCGCGTGCGACATTCCCGCGAGATAGTCTTGCAGCCGCGGGTCATTCGCCCAGAGCGTCTCCTCCATGCGCCGGCTGTGGAGCCACATGCGCTGGTCCTGGAAGGAAGCGAGGGCAGCCAAGGCGAATGAGCCGCCGAGGTTGCGCGCGGCATTGAAGATGCCGGACGCGTCACCGGCGTCCTCCTTGCTGACCGAAGCGATCGTCGCCTGGTTCAGGAAGAGCATGGTCAGGATCATTCCCACCCCGCGCAGCAGCTGTCCGCCCGTGAAGGCTTCGCCGGCCGACTCGGTTGTGAGGCTGGTGCTTACGAAGCAGCTGAAGGCCATGATCGCCAAGCCGGCGCCGACCGCGAGCCTGATGTCGACGTGCCGCATCATGAACGGCACGATCGGCATCATAAAGAATGCTGGCACGCCCATAAGGAAGATGACCTGTCCGGTCTGGAGGGCGTTGTAATCGGCGATCAGCGCAAGGAACTGCGGGATGACGAATGTCGAGCCGTACATCACCATGCCGAGCGCCAGCGCCATGACCACGACGCTGCCGAACTGGCGGTTGAGGATGAGCCCGAGTTTCAAGACCGGCTTTGCTGCCCGTACCTGCCCGATCCCCAACATCACGAAGCCGATCACCGTCATGATCGTCAGCTGGACGATGAGGGAGGATTCAAACCATTCCTCCCGATGTCCCTCCTCGAGCATGACCGTCAGCCCTCCCAGGCCGAGGATCATGCCGACGATCCCGAGCCAGTCGGCCTCGCGCAAGTAGATCCAGTTCGTGCGTTCGTGCGGCAGGCCCAGCAGCAGGAGCAGCAGCAGCACCGCGCACACCGGCACATTGATGAAGAAGGCATAGTGCCAGCTCAAATTTTCCGTCAGCCAGCCGCCGAGCAACGGTCCGAGAACCGGCCCGAGGATCACGGTCATGCCGAACAGCGCCATTCCGACCGGCTGCTGATGGGGTGGAAGGCGCTTGGCGACGATCGTCATCGCTGTCGGGATCAAAAGCCCTCCCACGAGGCCCTGACCTGTTCTGCCGACGATCATCGTGGTCAGATCCGTGGCGACCCCGCACAGGACCGAGAAGCCGGTAAAAGCGGTCACGGCGATAAGGAGCAGCGTCCTCAGTCCGAGAAGCCGCTCGAGCCACGCGCTCAAGGGGATCACGACGATCTCGGCGACGAGGAAGGAGGTGGCGATCCATGTCCCCTCGGTCACGGTTGCGCCGATCTCTCCCTGAATCGTAGGCAGCGCGGAGTTGACGATGGAGATGTCGAGCGTCGCAAGAAGGGCGCCGAGCGCGCCGGCGGCCACGGCGATCCACGCGGTTGCGTCAGCTCCCTGGGGACGAGCTCTACCTGCGGGAGCTGCGGCCGTCGCCACGCTTCAGCGCTCCTCGCTCGCGACCCGGCGGATTCGGTCCAGCTCTCCTTTGGCCGAGCGTGTGTCGACGGTCGCTTCGACCGACATCCCGGGAACCAGAAGGCGCCGCACCTCGGGAGGCGCCTCGATGGCGATCCGGACCGGCACGCGCTGGACGATCTTGGTGAAGTTGCCGGTCGCATTCTGCGGCGGCAGCACCGAGAACTGGGCGCCCGTGCCGGGAGCGAAGCTGGCGACCCGGCCTGTCAGCTCTATGCCGGGCAGCGCATCGACTTCGATCCTGACCGGCTGGCCAACCCGCATGAGCCCCAGCTGGGTCTCCTTGAAGTTGGCCTCGATGAACAGGCGGTCGACGGGCACCAGAGTCATCATTCGGGTGCCGGGCTGGACGAACTGCCCGACCCTGACGGCAAGATCGCCGACTCGGCCGTCGATCGCGGCCCTGAGCAGCGTCGATTCGACGTTCACGCGGGCGGCCGCGAGCTGGGCGCGGGCGGCCTCGGCCTGCGACTGGGCCTGTCGTACCTGGGCGCCGAGCGTGCCGACACGGCGCTGCGCGGCGAGCAGTCCTGCCTCGGCGGCATCGACCCGCTCGCGTGCCTGGCGTGCCTGGGTCTGAAGCTGGGCGAGCCGCTCGCGTGGCTCGGCTCCGGACGCGGCGAGCGGCTGGTAGCGCTCAACCTGCTGCGCGGCGAACACGGCTTCGGCGCGCGCCGAGCCCAGCTGCGCCTGTGCCTGCGCGATTGCGGCCTGCTGCTCGGCGATCTGGGAACGCGTGGTCTCAGTCGAGGCCGTGGCCGCTTCGATCTGGCTGGTAATCTGTTGGGTCTGTGCGCGATACTCGCGCGGGTCGAGCTCGGCCAGCGGCTGCCCCTGCCGAACCGCCTGATTCTCGGTGACCAGGACACGCTCGACGTATCCGGCGATCTTCGGGGCCACCACGACCGAATCCGCCGAGACATAGGCGTTATCGGTGCTCTGCATGTACTTCCCGCGCGTCTCACGGTCGAAGTACCAGAGGAGGCCGGCGGCAACGATCGCGATCGCGCCGACGAGCAGCGCAAGCCGAACGCGCGGAGACTTGAGCGGGGAGCTCCGCCGCTCTTCGACTCTTTCATCATCTGCTGCGGCGTCTGCCGATTGATCCGCCATGCCCTGGGTCCACCGAACTGCTCTCGAGACGGCGCCCTTGCCACACCCGAGAATTAGCGGCAATACCGTATTTTATGGAACCTCACAAAGAGCGGTTGCGGAAGATTGCCACCAGCTTCGGGTGGACGTGGTACAGGATGCGGCGATTGATCGACGCGCATCTCTCCGCCCACGGCGCCTCGATGGCCCGATTGAAGCTGCTCGCGTTCCTGGCGGAGCAACCGCGCCGCTCGATAGATATCGCCAGCTTCTTCGACCACGCGCCCCGCACTGTCACCCAAGCCATCGATTGGCTTGAACAGAATGGCCTCGTCCTGCGCGCGCCGGTGCCCGGCGACCGCCGCGCCAAGCTCGTGCAGATCACGGAGGCGGGCAGGGCAATGCTGGAGCGGGGCCTACCGCTCTATGACGGCATCGTGGCAAGCACTTTCGGCAGCCTGACGGAGGAAGAGCTAGCGGGGCTGGATGCCGCGATCCTGCACCTCGACGGGATCGTCGACCAGCTCGAGGATGAGGCGGGGTTCCGGAGGGGCTGCCTCGTTCCACCCAGGCCTGAGGATCATGGCTGATCCGGGCAGAAGCGGCAGGGTTGAAGGAACGCGAGCGGCTCGGGCATATTCTGGTGTTGTTCGCCCGCCACGGGCTGAAGGGACTGGCCGCCCGGCTCGGCCTCGGAGCCGCCCGGGACGAGCCGCTCGACAACCCTGGGCCCGAGGCAGTCGTCGCGCTGCTGCGTGACCTCGGGCCGGTCGCCGTCAAGTTCGGCCAGATCCTTGCCATGCGCAGCGATCTCCTCGAGCCGGAACGGGTCACGGCGTTCTCCAAGCTGCAGGACCGGGTTGGCCTGCCATATGGCGCTGATGCGGCATCCCGGATTCGGTTTGCCATCTGACAGTGACGTTCCCGCCGCCATTCTTCAGCCCCTTGCAGCCCAGATGTACGTCGACCCCCTGCGCGTTCGCCACCTATGGCCAGCGTTCCCAGATCTGAGCCACCTGCCGACCGACATCACGGAAACGCTTGAGAAGGTGCCTGCCTGCGGTCATCCGCACCGCTCGATCGCGAACTCAGGCGACAACTTGTTCCTTGTGGCGTTCATCGTGGCTCCTTCTCACAAATAGGAGCCTCCGCGAAAGCCGGGACGCTCCAGGGCGTCAAGGAGAGTGTTGGTGCCAAGCTGACTGCCAGCCGCAACCGCTAATTCCGTTCCAGATTAATCTGCATTGCGGCCAGCGTCGCACTCAAGCGATTCAGCTCTTTGCTTTCAATTCCTGCAAGCAGGCGCCCATAGACGGTGTCAGCCTCTGCCCGCAGTTTGGGCAATAGCTCAACCGCAGCAGGCATAAGGTGGAGGTGCCAAACGCGCCGGTCGTTCTTGGCGCTGCGCCGCTCGACCAGCGACAGTTCCTCGAGCCTGTTAATCGCCTGACCGATGCTGGCTCGCTCCAGCTCCAGCTCCCTTGCGAGTTCGGTCTGCGTCATACCCGGCGTTCGATAGAGATAGGCGAGCGTGCGCCACTGAGTACGGGTAAGTCCAAACTGTTCGACTGACGTGTCAAAAGTGCGCCGCAATCGCCGCGTTACCTCTTCCATCAGGAATACGAGCCGATCCGTGTCGGTCAGAAAATTCGTCAAGGCCTTGGTGGCATCCTAGTCCAGTCGCATTGCCATGTCTGGGATCATATCGGATCGGCAAGCAAAACAAAATCGTTTACTGTAAGGTGCCTTATAATATATCACCTTCATATGATCAGCAACACCACCCGCATTCAGGGATCTGGAGGGATAGCCCTCGCCGCCGAAATTACTGGCGAGCCTGAGGCAATGCCGGTCTTGCTCGCCCATGGGGGCGGGCAGACCCGGCGGGCGTGGAAGCGCGTCACCAGTGATCTGGCCAATGCCGGGTTCTGCGCAATCGCCTTTGACATGCGCGGCCATGGCGACAGCGACTGGTCGGATGTCGGAGCCTATGAAATGCGTGACTTTGCAGCCGATCTTGTGTCGGTCGCATCCAAAATGGATCGCAAGCCCGCGCTGGTCGGGGCATCGCTTGGTGGACTGGCAGGGCTACTTGCTGAAGGAACACTTGCCCAAGGCAGCTTCGCATCGCTCACATTGGTGGATATCGCGCCGCGTATGGAGCCGGACGGCGTGATGCGGGTCGTAGGCTTCATGGACCAACATGTCGATACCGGCTTTGCCTCACCGGATGAAGCGGCAGAGGTTATCGCACGCTATATGCCGCATCGCGGCAAGCGCGGTGGGAGTGCAGGCCTGCGGCGTTATCTCCGGCAAAAAGAGGATGGCCGTTTCTACTGGCACTGGGATCCTGCGTTCATCCGCAACATCATGGCGGCCAAACGCAGCAACCCTGAAAATCAGGAGCACCAGTTCGAACAGCTCAGCAAGGCGGCGGCCCGTCTGACACTGCCGTTGCATCTCATTCGCGGTGCAGCGAGCGATCTTGTCTCCGAAGAAGCCGTGGCACACTTGCGGCAGATCTCTCCACATGCCGAATATACCAACATCGCCGGCGCCACGCACATGGTCGTGGGTGATGCCAACGATGCTTTTTCGACAGCAATCCTCGATTTTCTGTGCCGCCATCATCGCCACAAGGAGCTGAGGCGATGAGCGAAAATGCATCGGTGATTGATCGTGCGCGTTTGCAGGAGATGCTGCACATCGCACCATTCCATCTATGGCTTGGGCTGGAAATCAAATCCTGCTCCGAAGACGGGCTTGAGCTCACCATGCCGTGGCGCGAGGAAATCGTGTCGAACCCGATGGTTGGCTCGGCGCATGGTGGCGTGCTTGCCGCGCTGATCGATCTCACGGGGCTTTACACTTTGCTTATGCTGGGCATTCAGGCCAAGGCCACGGCCGACCTCAGGGTCGATTATCATCGGCCCGCAACCACCGGTCCGCTTACCGCGCGCGGACAGGTCGTGAAAATCGGGCGCCAGATCTGCGTCGCCGAAACCCGCATTCTAGGCCCTGACGATAAACTTCTGGCGAGCGGCAGGGGTGCCTACATATGCTAGGCCGCTTTTCCTTGGCCGGATTGATGGCTGTTGCGCTGTTCCTCGCTACCTGTTCCGGCAACGAGGCCGATAACGAGGCTGCGCAAAAGGCGGAGCAAGTCCAGATGGCCGACTGACGCGCCGGATCGAACTCATGAGCGGCCGCTTCGCGCTCATCGAAACCGAGCGCGAATTCTCGCTTGTCCCGTGGCGGCGATCGCTCGAGCGTCAGATCGGCAAGGAGATCGGCGGCATTGTCCGCGACGACGGGTTCAGTTGGCGGCGGGGACGAACGCGCGGGCTGGAACGGTAAACTGTGCGCTGCGCAATGGCGGCGTCGCCCAGGTCAACCGAAGTTCTCACTGGAGGGTAGCGTTCCTCACAAGCGGCGGCTCAGTCCTTGTCGGGGAAAAGGCCGGGCATCCAGCGCGATGCGAGTGTGGCTGGAAAAGCAAGACGCAGCGGCGCGCGACTGCTTTCCGAAACCAGAACACCGAGATCGAGCAGTGTCGCAGCGACCCGCCGCGCCTGGCGATCGCCCGTACCGACAACCGATTCCAGTTCCCCGCGCGGAAGTTCGCCGCGATAGAGTATTGCGTCGATTATCGTACCGGCTTTCGCGGGCAGCTTGCCAAGTGCCGCTTCTTCTTCGATCCACCGATGGATACGCGTTCTGAACCGCGTAGGTTCGACGAGGCTCGTCATGAAATCGACCTGGTCAATGCAAGTCTTCAGAAAATATGCGGTGAACGCGGCAAGTTCTTCCTCGCTGAGTGCTCCCCGGCCATCGAGATCGTTGCGCCGCGGCAGATCACAGGCCGCCAGATGGCGCTTGTAATCCTGCGCCGTGCGCCCCAGACCTCGCGCGACCGACCAGACACCCCCGGTATCGAGCGTCTCAAGCAGCATCGCGTGCGACATCAGCCGGGCGGTGCGGCCGTTTCCGTCGAGAAACGGATGGATCCAGACGAAACGATGATGAGCAGCGGCCACGGCGATGATCGCATCGCTGCGCCCAAGGTTTGCGTAGCAATGTTCAAAATGTTCAAGAAAGCGCGGGACGGCGCCTGGGCTAACCGCGACGTGACGTCCGACCTGAACGTCTCGCGTTCTTGGTAGCCCCGGCTCGACACGCACCCGCTCACGACTCTCCGGCATCTCGACCCAGAGGAGGCTTTCGGGGAGATTTTCGCAGAATCGCGCATGAATCTCGGACAAGCCTGCAACGGTGTGCGCTCGGCCGCTCAGCCCCCCGGCATCTATCCATTCCTGGACGGCGATATGTGCACGCGCCTCGAGCTGAAGGTCGCGCTGTTCGGGATTGTCGCTGAAATCGTTGTTGAGGGCGCGTTCGATGTCGATCGGATGGATATCATGCCCCTCGATGAGGTTGCTGTAGTAACAGTTCATAGCGCGTACGAGATGCGCGAGTGCAGCCTGTATCTCGGAAGGCAGGCTGGCGCGAAAGGAAGCTGCCTTTGCAGCGAGGTCGACCGACAGGTCACGAAGCAGGCCGAGGCGAGGCGATCCTTCACCCACCCGCATCGGCTGCATTATATCAACTGGTTCACCGCGATCCTGCACGATCAATATCCGCTTCCAAGTCCACTCCTCATCTAGAGAGAAATAGCTTATTTTCAAGGAAATTTCATTAACGCGTACACATCTAGGTCCGCATTAATGTCCGGTTCCATGTCCGGCTTTCTAAATTTCAGCCTTGACAGCACCGAGGCCTTGACAAATGTCCTTAGGACATTTGTCAAGGCCTCGGTCTCATACATACTGCCGCCGATCTTCTCGTTCAAATGGCCCGCGACAGCGGTCAACCTGTAATCAGCGAATTCAGCCTTTATGCGTTCGCTCTCAAGCTTTTCCGCGATCGAGGCTATGCAGGCAGCCCTCTTCCGCCCCGCAATAACGCCCTTAGGGAACGCCGCGCACGCAAGCTTCTATTCCAAGCGACCTCGAACGAAGGCTTCACTTCATTCGAGCCGGCCACCAATCGCCTGCCCCGTGATCCCGACTTTTCATCCGTCCTATTTATACTCGCTCCAGCCGAAACAATCGAAGTCATGATGGACTTGCTTTGGAAAAGTGGAGAGTTCCCTTGAGGTGAAAGGCGAACTCGATGATGAAACACCGACGGTTTTCGAAGGAGTTTGAGGACGAAGCTGTACGGCTCGCGGCGACGAGCGGACGTACGCAGCGAGAGGTGGCCGAGGATCTGGTGACCTGCACCCGGAATTCTGGACCGTTTTGAGCTGGAAAATTCCAGTTACGATCGGAGGGCCAGGAGACGGAGTGAGCGATGAAGAGATCGAAGTTTTCGGAGGCGCAGATTGCCTTCGTGCTGAAGCAGGCTGATGGCGGGACATCGGTCGGCGAGGTGTGCCGCAGGGCTGGGATCAGCGAGGCCACGTTCTATAACTGGCGCAAGAAGTACGCCGGGCTGATGCCATCGGAGATGAAGCGCCTGCGGCAGCTTGAAGAAGAGAACGCCAAGCTCAAGCGGTTGGTCGCCGACCTGTCGCTGGACAAGGCGATGTTGCAGGATGTCGTCTCGCGAAAGCTCTGAGGCCTGATCGGCGGCGCCAGTTGGTCGATGATGTCTGCAGCACCTGGCAGGTCAGCATCCGCAGGGCCTGCAGCGTGCTTCGGGCGGAACGATCCAGCTACCACTATCGTGGCAAGGGCACCGGTCAGGCCGACCTCAAGCAACGGATCAAGGAGATCGCGGGGACTCGGGTTCGCTACGGCTATCGTCGTATCCATGTCCTGCTCCAACGCGAAGGCTGGGCGATCAACGGCAAACGGGTCTATCGGCTTTACAAAGAGATGGGCCTGCAACTGCGCAAAAAAGCGCCCAAGCGGCGAGTGAAGGCGAAGTTGAGGGAAGGCCGCTGTGCGGCCTCCCGCGTCAATGATGTATGGGCCATGGACTTTGTCCATGACCAGTTGGCGACGGGGCCAAAGCTGCGTGTCTTGACGGTCGTCGATACGTTCAGCCGGTACTCGCCAGCGGTCGTTCCCCGGTTCCGCTTCCGCGCGCCCGATGTGATCGACGTGCTGGAAGATGCCTCGTGCGATCGAGGTCGTCGATGACTGCGTCTCGCGCCTCGATCGCGGCGAGATCACAGCTCTGGAGGCCGTGGAACAGCTCTTGCTCGAGGAACTGACGTTCCGGGAAGAACGCCGCATCCGCACTGCCCTGCGGATGGGCCGGGTCAACACGGTGAAGACGCTGGCTGGATACGACTTCTCGTTCCAGCCTTCGCTCGACAAAGCCAGGATCATGGCGCTAGCTGAGCTCAACTTTGTTGCGCGAGCCGAGGTCGTACACCTCCTGGGTCCGCCGGGCACAGGCAAAAGCCACCTGGCCAGCGCGCTTGGGCTCGAGGCGGTCAAGGCGGGCAAGAGCGTGTCGTTCATCACGCTTGCCGACCTGATCGGCGCTCTGGCGAAAGCAGAACGCGAAGGCACCTTGCGCGAGCGGCTCCGGTTCTACTGCCGACCATCGCTCCTGATCGTCGATGAGATCGGTTACCTCCCGGTCATACCCGGCGGAGGCAACCTGTTCTTCCAGCTGGTCAATGCGCGCTACGAGAAGGGGGCGATGATCCTCACCTCGAACCGCGGCTTTGCGGAATGGGGTGACATCTTCGGCAGCCCCGTGGTCGCAACCGCGCTGCTCGACCGGTTGCTGCATCATGCCATCGTCATCCAGATCGACGGCTCGAGTTACCGCCTGCGTCGGCATGCCGATCTGCTGCCCGAGCACATCAGGTCCAACGCCCTGATTACGCCACCTGCGCCCGTCGAGCCCCGGCGCCGCGGACGCCCACCCAAAAATGGAGGCGCCGCACAAACCACCTGAAAACCGAAACCGCAAAGTGGGGAATTTTACTTTGCCACTTCCGGGGATTTTTACAGTGCCGTTGACAACCGCGACCTCGCGCTCGCCGCCTTGCGCAAAGCTCTTACGATGAGGCGTCCGCCAGAGGGACTGATCCATCACTCGGATCGCGGCAGCCAATATGGGACTGTGGACTACCAGGCCGAGCTGCGTCGCACAGTTCGAGCGGACCGTGTCTCGCTGAGCAAATGCCTCTCCACTTTCCCGGGGCAAGTCCAACATACACCTCCATCGCTTCAACACGATGGAATCATAATCTCGCCATCATCGCCAAGGGTAAATCAGGGTGTCCAACTACCGTTCGGAATGGTACCAGCGCACATAAGCTGCCTGCATTCTGGAAACTGAACCGATGATAGACCTTCTAACCTTGAGGCTGTTTGCGCTTGCCGCGGAGCACAAAAGTCTCTCGAAAACCTCGGCTGTCGCAAACATTGCCATTGCCGCAATAAGTCGGCGGATCGCCAATCTCGAGGTTGAAATGGGAGTTCGCCTTTTCAAGAGGTCGCAGCGCGGAGTTGAACTGACCCCCGCGGGAGAAACATGCTTGATACGAACGCGTAATATACTTGGCGAGTTAACCCGACTACAAGGGGATATGGGGGATTATCGTAATGGTATGCGGGGACGCGTCTCGATCTGGGCAAGCACGTCGGCAATCGCGCAGTTCCTGCCTGCGGATCTCGCAGCTTTCTCCAAGGAACATCCGGCCATCGGGCTTGAAATTCAGGAAGCGTATAGTGCAAAAATTGTCTCTGAAGTGCGGGGAGGCAACAGCGATATCGGAGTCATCCTGGCGGGTGGTGAAACTTTCGGCTTGCTGGTTTGGCCCTATCGCTGCGATCGGCTTGCGGTGGTTGCACCGCAAGCCTTTCGCCCAGGGGTGAGCCGGGTTCGTTTCGCAGATCTTTTTGACGAGCATCTTGTGCAGATGGGATATGACACCGCCATGACGCGGCTCCTGTCCGCCAAGGCGAACGAGGCCGGCGAAGCCTTACGGCTGCGGGTGGCGGTAGACAGCTTCGATGCGGTCTGCCGCATGATCTCCGCCGGTTTTGGTATCGGAATTCTTCCCCTGATGGCTGCTGCCTCGCATGTCGAGAATTCGCAGCTTCGCTTGATTGAGCTGGATGAGCCATGGTCAGTGAGGCAAATGCTCATATGCACCAAGTCCGATGTGGAACCAAGTGGCCCGACCGAACTGCTCATCGATTTCCTGCGCGCCTTCGGCGGCAAATAGCAGGAGGCCCACCTCGCGCCAGCCCCCGGCAGCCACCATCACCATCACCATCACTGCCTTGCCGAAGCGCGAAATATAGCTTCACCAATTAGGGGCTTCCACCGGGACACGGCTTCGCTGTAGCAGTCTGGGGTAGGGCGTCGTGTTTCGGCGAGCTACACCTCAGTGTCTCCGAGGCCTACCAACCGAACAGCCGCCCAATAAATAAAGAAATTCGGGGGGGTGGATATGAGAGTTGCAGCAATTCAAACCGTGGCCGGTGTGCTAAGCTTGACGATGCCGGTCGAGGCTCGCGCTCAGCAACAAAGCGTCGAACCGGGAGAGGAGCAAGTGTCGGCGTTCGGCGAAATCGTTGTGACCGCCACGCGTCGCGCGGAAGGCGCGCAGGACGTTCCACTTGCAGTCACTGCCGTATCACAGGAAACGCTTACAGCCGCGGGTGCTCCTTCGGTGCGGGAATTGACAAGTGTCGTCCCCGGATTCAACGGTGGCCGCAATTTCGGCGCGTTTCAGCCATTCATAAGAGGCATCGGTTCTACTGGGGTCACCGTGAGCGACGAGCCAAGTGTCGCGACATATGTCGACGGCATTTATGTGCCGTTTGCACAGGCGTCCAACGTGGACCTGGTCGAGATCGAGCGCATTGAGGTTCTGCGTGGTCCGCAGGGCACCACTTTCGGCCGCAACGCCACAGGCGGACTTGTCAGTATCGTGACGCCCGATCCGCAATTCGATTTTGGTGGTCATGCAGATGTCCGGATGGGGGCGCTCACGGGTTCGTCGCAGAATGCGCTGATGTACGATGCGCGCGCTTACCTGACCGGAGGCTTGTCTGAGACGGTGGCGGCCGACATCAGCGTAATGCGGCGGCATGAGGGCGGCTACGTGCGCAATCTGGTCGGCTCCGACGATTTTGGCGATCTTACTGTTACCGACGTGCGTTCCAAGCTCATGTTTCGTCCCTCGGACAAGGCGAAGATCACGCTCATTGGGGAGTACTACCGCCTCAAGAGCCAAGTGAATGCGCCGCAGCCGCTTGACGGGAACACCCTGGGGCGCAGTTATGGCGCAATCGTGCCGGCTGAACCCTGGCAGGTCGCACTGGATACCGCGCCACTGCTTAATGGTAAAAACTACAGTTTTGGATTGCTGACCGAATTTGATTTAGGCGCGGTGGCTCTGGAAACCACCGGCGGCTACCTGCACACTGATGTTCGCCAGGATGCCGATTCGGATGCATCCAATGTTCGCATCGGCACCTTGCTTACTTCACCCTATGGCCGGATTGGCGAAGTGTTCAGCCAGGAGGTGAGATTACTCTCGAACGGCAGCGGACCTTTCACGTGGCTGATCGGTGGGTATGCCTTCATTTTGCGCAGCCACAACGGCACGAAGACCACCAACGCCACTTTTGGCCCTGCGCCGGACCGGCCCATCACCGGAGAGGCCTTCACGATTTCGAGCTTCCGCAACACCACTGATTCCTATGCCGCATTTGCAGAGGGATCGCTGGAGCCCTCGCCCGGATTGTTCGTCACGCTCGGCGCACGGTACACCACGGAAAAGCGAAGCCAGGTGGGCTTCCTGAACAACAACGGCGCGGAACGGGATTTGCCCAAGGACAGCGAACGGTTCAACAAGTTCACCTATCGCGGCTCCATTCGCTACGAGATCGCTTCCAAAACGAACATCTACGCAAGCTATGGCAATGGCTTCAAGAGTGGCGTTTACACGGGCACGATCACTCCGGTTTTGACTAGGCCCGAAGAGGTGAAGGCCCTTGAAGCCGGCATCAAGTCGGACCCGACCCGGTGGCTGCGGGTGAACCTGGCCCTGTTTCATTATGACTATAAGGATTTGCAGGTCACGGCTCGCGATCCGTTGACAACGAGTTACGTGGTCCAAAATGCTGCCGCGGCGGAACTGTATGGCGGGGAGCTTGAGCTTCAGGTCGCACCATCAGAGTCGCTCCAGTTCCGGGCTGCAGCGGCCTACAATCACGCTCGATACAAAAACTTCCCGCTTGCGCAGACATTCCTGCCATCCCCGCGGGGAGGCAATACCGTTGCTGCCGGGGACGTCTCAGGCAACGTCATGGTGCGAGCGCCCAAATGGACGTTCAATTTCGGGCCGACTTGGGAGCACGAACTTGGTGGAGGCAGTTTCCGCGTCACCGGAAACCTGTTCCATTCCAGTCGCGTCTATTTTGACTTTCTGAACATCGTTTCCCAGAAACCCTATACACTGGTCGGTGTTGACTTGTCATGGGCCGACCCCAGCGAGCTGTGGCGGATTTCACTATTCGGCCAGAATGTATTCAACGAGGCCGTCCTGCAGCAGTCACGCGTAGGGAACCTCAGCACAGACGGCCTTTACGAGCCGCCCGCCAGATTTGGTATCGGCATCTCCCGAAAGTTTTGAGATACCAGTTCTTGCAATTTTACTGTTCCCAGAAAAAACGGATTAAGCGGACAAGCACTATGACACAGATACACGATTCTCAGCAAAGAACAGAACTTCACGAGCGACTGCATGGTTGGGTGGACAAGTCATCATCCGGAAGGGTTCGTCTTGATCAAGAGGTGTTTACTAACCCGGAAATGTTCGATCTCGAGATGGAATACATCTTCGAGCGCAACTGGGTGTTCCTCGCCCATGAAAGCCAGCTCGCCAAACCCAATGACTTTTTGACCGCGCACGTCGGACGAGAGTCCGTTGTTCTGGTGCGGACCCGGGCAGGCGAATTGAAATGTTTCATTAACGCCTGCACCCACCGCGGGGCCCGTATCTGCCGCCAGAAGTCCGGATCGGCGAAGTTCTTTCGCTGCTCGTTCCATGGCTGGAGCTTCGCCAACTCTGGCGAACTGCTTGATGTCACTGACGAGGGGGACGGCGGCTACCCGGACGATTTTGACAAGACTGAACTGGGCCTCCACGAAGTCCTGGTCGCCAGCTATCGGGGCTTTGTCTTTGCGAGCCTCTCAGGCGATGTCCTGCCGCTTGAGGAATACCTTGGCGACGCGAAGCGGTTTATTGATCTTATGGTTCAGCAATCGCCCGAGGATAAACTGGAGGTGCTCCATGGCACCGTTCGGTACGTCTATCACGGCAACTGGAAACTTCAGGCAGAAAACGGTGTGGACGGCTACCATGCCCCCGTTGTCCATGCGAACTATATACGGACCACGGGACGCCGGGCCACCGGAGACTCAGCCTACGCAATGCAGGTCGGAATAGGCGACGGGGCACGGCCCGTGCTGGGCTCCAATCGCCGATCAACCGGTGGCGGTCCAGGAACTGGCGGGTTCTTCTCCTTCCCCCAGGGGCATCAGCTCATCTGGGGCATGGCCGGTGCTCCGGATGCTCGCGCCAACAGCCACATTGTTTCTTGGTTGCAGCAGACCTATGGCGAGGAAGCCGCCTGGTGGACGAACAAGACGATCCGCAATCTCCTGTTATTCCCGAATGTGTTCCTGATGGACCAGAACGGCATGCAGATTCGCATCGTGAGGCCGCTCTCCGTCAACAAGACCGAGGTCATTTCATATGCGATCGCCCCGGTCGGCGAAGCGCCCGAGATTCGGAACCTGCGCATCCGCCAGTTTGAGGATTTCATGAACGCAACTGGCATGGCGACACCCGACGATCTGGCCGAATTCAACAATTGCCAGATAGGCTTCGGCAACGGGGGCCGGCGGAGTGACATCGCTCGAGGTGCGACTCGGTGGGCCGAGGGTAGCGGCCAGTGGGGAGCCAAGCTCGGTATCGCGGCTTTGCTCAGCAGCGATGCTGTAGCCGACGAGGGACTCTTCGCGGAACTGCACGAGGAATGGTTGAGAAGGATGGAGGAGGCTCTTGAAATCGAAGCGGCCCGAGCCCTCGGTGAGCATGGGTCGAAGAAGGAGCCCGTCGTATGAGTTCGATGATCGACGCATGGGTCCGTGCACGGGCGTTCATAGGGCGCGAAGCGTTCGTCCTCGATCGCAGGCTATGGGACGAATGGCTCGACCTTTACCGGCCAGATTGCGAATACTGGGTTCCGGCATGGGGAGACAACGGTGAACTCAGCCAGGATCCGCGAACGCAGATTTCGATGATCTACTATGACAATCGCGGAGGTCTGGAGGATCGTGTATTTCGGATCAGAACGGGTTCTTCATCCGCCTCGACTCCAGCTTTAACGACGAACCACATCTTCTCGGTTCTCAAGGTTGAACAAGCAGACAAGGAATTGCTCGTTGAAACCAATTGGTTGACAGAGTCCTTTCGGGAGGATCAATGCCTGAGCTATCGCGGCCACGCGACATATCGGCTCGTGGATGTCGATGGAGATTTAAAGATTGCGAGCAAGCGGACAGTCGTAATCGACCCGATAACAGACACAGTGCTCGATTTTTACATGATCTGAGGACCTAATGGACAATCAAAGTTGCATAAAAACAATAACTGGTGTCGTCATCGGGGATCCGGCGGGAGTGGGCCCCGAAGTTGTCGTCAAGGCGATGTGTGACAAATCACTCAGCCTTGATGGTCGCCACTTGCTCATCGGTAGCGCGTCCGTTGTCCGTCGGGCACTTGAAACGTGTGGTTTCGATGCAGAAGTCAAGCCGGTGTCCGGCCCTGGTGAGGTCGCGCACGAGCCCGGTATCCTTCATGTGCTTGATCCTGAAGGACTGCCCGCCACTGCTTTCCCTCTCGGTAGCGATTCCGTGGCGGCCGGTCATGCAGTGGCCAGTTGGATGGATACCGCCATCGAGCTGGCTTGCAAGGGGGCAATCGACGCTCTGGTAATGGCGCCGATAAGTTCCGGGTCCTTCAAACTTGCGGGACAGCGTTCGCGGTCCGTTAGCCCTGTCGTTGGCGAGAGCTACCTCCTCATCTTTTCAGGTCCGCTTCGCGTGGCCCACCTGACGGATCACGTGCCTCTTGTCAGTGTGAGCGGGCTGATCACCGCAGATCTTATTACTTCGGCGCTTCTGCAACTTGACGGGGCAATGCAATCGTGGGGCATGGAGCAGAGGCGAATAGGTGTCGCCGGCTTCAATGCGCATGCGAACGGGCCGGAAGACCGCGAACAGATTGCACCGGGCGTGGAGCGCGCACGTGCACTGGGGGTTAATGCCAGCGGCCCCGACAGTCCGGACGCAGTCTTCCGGCGCTGCATCGAAGGCCGCTATGACATGGTACTTGCCATGTACCATGACCAGGGGCACATCGCAGTCAAGACATGGGGATTCTCGGGCAACTGCGTCCTCATGCTCGGCCCCCCATACCTGTTTCTCTCGGTTGCCCACGGCACAGCGTACGATATCGTGGGAACGGGCCAAGCCGACCCATCGATGTTGCACGCAGCCCTTGTAACGGCATCCTCTCTCGCTCGTGGAAGAGGGCTCACGATGTGATGATTGACCAAAATCGACCGATTGCGAGGAATATCAGTGATGAGCCAACTGGCATAGGCTCGCAATCGGGATTTGAGCCAGCTTTCCAGACCGGAGAAACCGCAGCCGATTGGGGACTCGTTCTCGTCTGCACCGTGGGGCTCACGGTCAGCATGATCTACCTTTACGCGCTGGGGCCGTTCATTGTCCCCGTCTCCGAAGAAATGGGATGGAGCAGAGGTGAGACGAGCGCCGGGCTCACTCTGATAAGCCTGGCTTCGGTCATTGCTGCGCCGTTCGTCGGTTTTTGGGTCGATCGCTTCGGTTCGCGAAGGATCGCAATCATCGGCTGCATGGTTTTCTGTTTTGGCATTTCGCTACTATCGAGCGCCGGTAGCCATATCTCCTGGCTCCTAATCTGGGCGATTGTGGCGATGGGGTCGGTGATGATGAAGCCGACGGTCTGGATGTCGGCGGTTGCCCACCGGATCCATCGGCGGCGGGGCCTTGCCATGGGCGTTGCACTCACCGGAACGGGAATCAGTTCCGCGCTCTCACCAATCGTTGCCGGTGAGGTGATCAGTTCCTCGGGATGGCGGACGGCGTTCCTCGTCCTCGGAACCGGCGCGGCGCTTTTGCTGTTGCCGCTGCTCCTGCTCTTTTTCAGAGATCGGCCTATTCATTCACGAGGCACGGACAAACGAAATGCCGCCGAGGGGCTGGTGGGGCTTACGATTTCGGAGGGTTTGCGGTCGGCTGTCTTCATCCGGCTCGCCCTCGCTGGCTTTCTGATTAACTTTTCGGTGATGGGCCTGGTTGTCCATTTTGTGCCGCTGCTTGAGGGTCAACACTTCCAGATGGGAGAGGCCACCGCACTGGCAAGTCTGATCGGCGTTACGACAATTGTAGCGCGGCTCGTAACCGGAAACCTCTTGGACCGGTTTCATGCCCCCACCGTGGCCGCGATCGCATTTTCGCTTCCGATATACGCTTGCTTGATGCTTCTGTTTTTTGACGGTTCCACGATAATGGCGGCCACCATCGCGATCCTCATCGGTGCAGCCGTTGGCGCGGAAGTCGATGCCCTTGCGTACTTGTCGTCACGATATTTCGGCATGCGCAGTTTCGGAACTTTATTCGGATCTATTACGGGTGCGATAAGTTTGGGGATCGGCTTGGGGCCCACCTCTGCGGGCGCAATCCACGATGCATTCGGCACCTACCAACCGATGTTCCTGCTTATAATTCCACTTGTAGCCGTATCGGTCGTTCTCGTAGCGACGCTTGGCGCTTATCCTGATGAAACAGCACAACGGTAGTTCGATAATGAACATAAAATCATAAATATACGCTAAATTCCAATCACAGGAGGCAATTAAATGCATGAAAGTATTTGGTCTGATCTGACCGGCGTCAGTTTCACACAAGGATTCATTGATGTAACCGGGACGAAAACTCGTTATCTAAGGTCGGGAGATTCCGGCAAGCCGCTACTGATTTTCCTGCATGGAACGAGCGGCCATGCGGAAGCCTTTTCGCGCAATATGGGCGCGCACGGCGAGCATTTCGACACGTGGGCAATCGACATGATCGGCCACGGCTGGTCCGATTATCCCCAGACGAACTATGAGATCAGTACTTACGCCGAACATGTGCTGCGCACGATGGATGCAATTGGCCGGTCCAAGGCCCATGTCTCTGGCGAGTCCCTGGGCGGCTGGGTGGCGACCTATCTCGCTGTTCACCATCCGGACCGCGTCGACAAGGTGGTTCTCAACACGGCGGGCGGATGGGTTGCCAACCCCGAAGTCATGGAACGGATCAAGAAGGTATCAAACGCCGCAGCAGACAATCCTACTTGGGAGACTGTGAAGGCACGCCTCGAATTCCTGATGTACGATAAATCAATGGTCAATGACGACCTTATCGAATGTCGTCGCCGTATCTTCAACCGTCCGGGCTACTCGGATGTGACCCGGCGTATTCTTTGCTTGCAGGAGATGGATGTCCGCAAGCGTAATCTCATTACTGAAGAGCAGTACGGCAGGATCGAGTCTCCAACTCTCGTTCTCTGGACGAGTCACGACCCGACGGCGACAGTCGATCAGGGCCGTGAAATTGCGAATATGATCCCTGGCAGCGAATTCGTCGTTATGGACAAGTGCGGGCATTGGCCTCAGTTCGAAAACGCCGAAGAGTTCAACCGCATCCACATCGACTTCCTATTGAGGTAGCAGATCTGAGCCAGAAAAGACGACAGGACGGTCACATGGAATTTATGCCGGACGTCCGGGGCGGCTTGTGATGGAACTTAGGTTGTACTGTGTTTTTGGATACAGACCCCTATTGTGCAATCATGGCAAGTCGCCTCTTCGTAGCACTCTTCGTCTGATATAACGAGATTAAGATGGATCAATCATAGTCTTATGTATGAGCCGCGAGAGTCCTTAATTTACTGTCTAACGCACTCATTTTGGCCTGGACTTATTGCGTCAGAATTCGATCTATGCAGACATGCAAATCGTGGAAGTCTCGTCTATAAGAGTGTGTATTTTGGGTTTACTGGCTGATAGTGACAACTTTGCCATTCCTGTATTCGAATTGGATGAGAGCAATTCAGTGCAAGGCCATTTTTTTGACGGTGGGTCATGAACGAGTTTACCAATGGCGTTGTGATTGTTGGCGGCGGCATGGCCGGCGACGCCTGTATCACCGAACTGCGCCGAGAGGGATATTCTGGACGCATCACGATGATCGGGGAGGAATCTTGGCAGCCCTACGAACGACCTCCGTTGTCGAAGATTGCACTTCGCGAGCCGGAACTCATTTCAGGGTCATTCTTTCTGAAGCCGGAGGGTTGGTATCACGATAACGCCGTCGATCTCCAGTTGTCTCGACGCGTCACCGACGTGGACCTTCACAACAAAAGGGTGGAAGTTGACACGGGAGATAAGATCGCCTTCGGGCGGTTGCTGATCGCGACGGGCGGCAACGTTCGCAGGTTCCGCCTCGAGGGAGGGGCCGCAGCCAATATCAGCTATCTCAGAACGAAGAATGATGCGCTTCAGTTGGCGGCGCAACTTGCGCCCGGTGTCCGTCTGGTGGTAGTCGGCATGGGCGTGATCGGTTCGGAAATTGCGGCAAGCGCGCGGCAACTTGGCTGCGAGGTTCATGCAATAGAGCCCGAATCCACCCCTATGGTCCGGGCTCTCGGGTCCGAGATGGGGCGATGGTTGGCGGCGGTTCATGAGGAACATGGCATTCGAGTGCTGTACGGACGATCGCTCCAGCGATTTATCATGGACGGAGATCGCGTGTGCGCCGTCGAATGTGACGATGGGTCGGTTCTTGACTGCGATGCAGTTTGCGTCGGCATTGGGATCATCCCCCGGACGGAACTCGCGATGCAAGCCGGATTGTTGGTTGATGATGGCATTCTTGTCGATTCCTCGAATCGAACGAGCTGCGATTCAGTATTCGCCGCAGGGGATGTCGCTAGAGTACCCGCGCTTAGGGGGGGGACAGTGCGATATGAAACTTACCAAAATGCTGCGGACCAAGGCACGAGAGCGGCGCGCGCGATGCTCGGTGCAACGCTTCAGAACCCGTTGCCTTGTTCATTCTGGAGCGACCAATACGATCTCAACATTCAAATCATGGGAATCATTTCCGACGAACTTGTCCCGGTAATTCGCCCTTTGCCCAATGATGGTTTTATTCGATTTTATCTCGAGAATGGTATCGCGCGTGGATGCGTCGCGGTCAATGCTGGGCGCGATTTAATGCCAGCTCGCCGAATTGTCTTCGCCGCTGCCCCTGTGGATGCAGCAACCCTTGCTAGTCCTGACATGTCATTGCGAGGATTTCTAGTTGAGACGTCCTAATGGCTTGTTTTATTTGTCCCGGTAACGAGTATTTAGCGATAATTGAGGAAGCGAATGACTGAGTATTTCATCGCGTGCCGTAGCAATGAGATTTTGCAAGGAGAGCCTCGCTGCTTCGAGTTGCCCAATGGCACCAGGATTGCGCTCTTCAAGATAGATGATGAAATTTACGCTATCGATGATAAATGTACTCATGGCAGTGCCTCACTAAGTGAAGGATGGCAAGAGGCGGGCGTTATTGAATGTCCGTTTCATGGCGGCTCCTTCAACATAAGAACGGGCCAGCCCGTAAGCTTCCCGTGCGTTGAACCTGTGCGTACATATGAGGTGAAGCTGGATGGAGATACGGTCGCTATCCGATTACCTTCCGCCTGACTTGTGCACACTAAGGATCCATGACTTGGCACCCGGCGTTTCGGTTGGAACAAACTAGGAGAGAAGTGTCTATGGCCTATGCCTCCTCATCCGCAAGGAGCCGCTTTGACGATGTAGCCGCCATGTTCTGGAATGCCGTCGACTGCGCGCCTGAAACAATCGCCCTCATCGATGAGGAGCGCTCGTTAAACTACGAGCAGTTTGGCACGTCCGCTGCCGTGCTCGCCCGACACCTGCTGACGCTTCTTGACGGCAATGAGCGAGTGGCGATTCACCTCCCAAATTCAATCGAGGCCAATGTTGCCTTTCTCGCCTGCTTGGTGGCGGGAGCACAGGCCGTGATGATCAATCCGCTCTATACGGAACACGAACTTGTGCGGATGCTGAATATCGCAACGCCAAAGATCATTCTGACCCTGGCGGGCAGCGAAGGGCCGGCGATGGAAGCTGCGTCCCGAGCCGGGGTCGATCATGTGCTTGTCCTTGGCGAAGGCGACCTCATGCTCGAGACTTTGCTTGCCGACCCTGGCCCGCGTCCCAACGTTGTGATTATGCCGGAAACCTTGGCCAACATGGTGTTTACGGGCGGGACGACTGGCGAACCCAGGGGAGTATCTCGTTCGCATCGGTCACTGATGAAAGTCACCGAAAACATGCAGGCTGCGTGGCCAGCCAGGCCAGGCGAAGAAGTCTGGCTGAATGTTGCCCCTATCGCCCATGTCTGGGGCGTTCACATGGGATGCCTCAACCCGATCTACAGCCACTCTCCACTGGTCATTGTGCGGCGTTACAAACCGGCGGACGTCCTGGCAGCCGTCGAGCGGCACCGGGTAACGATGTTCAGTGGCGGACCGTCAGCGATCTATGTCGGGTTGCTGGCGTCTCCGGCTCTTGAGAAGACCGAACTGTCCAGCATCCGGGTCTGCCCCGGGGGGGGCTCGGTTTTCCTGATGGAAACCCTACAGGCGTGGGAAGGCAAAGTTGGAGTTCCGATCCTTGAGGCCTTTGGTATGACGGAGGGCGGACCGCTCACCGCCAACTCGATGGACGGAACGCACCGCTATGGCACTGCGGGAAGGCCCCTTCCCGGTATCGAGTTGCAGATCGTGGATATTGACGATTTCGAACGGCAACTCCCTGCCGGCGAGACGGGCGAAATCCGGGTCCGTGGGGAGACGGTTGTCAACCGTTACTGGGGGCAAGCCGCCGGTCATCCCGATGGTTGGCTGGCCACGGGTGACGTGGGCTACCTGGACGAGGAAGGTTTCCTGCATTTAGTGGACCGAAAGAAGGACATGATCATCGTCGGGGGCTACAACGTATATCCGAGTGAAATTGAGGAAGTTCTTGCTTCCCATTCCACTGTGGCGGAAGCGCATGTCGTAGGCATTCCGGATGAGCGCAAGGGCGAAGTTCCGGTTGCATTTGTCATCCTGCGCGACAACTCGTCAGGCACGACGGAGGAACTTGCAAGCGCCTGCGAGAGGAAACTTGTTGCCTATAAGCGACCGAGAGCAATTCATCTTGTGAACAGTATACCGAGAACTCCCGCAAATAAGGCTGACAAGAAGGCTCTTTCTCAGATTGCCCGAAGCAACAAGTTGGAACACATGACATACTGATGCGAGCTTGTACTGTCACCTGAAGATCGATTCCGGAATGCACTATTACCAACCGCATAGCTCCTGCTGCGTCCGTTTACAGGCATAAGGTTTTCACATTTGGGATATCCGGGCAGATTTGAATATAAAATAGAAATAGTATTTTTTTTAGGAGAAAATCAGTGGCCCAAGCTTCCACCATGACGAGAGATCGGCAGAGCATACTTTCGGAATTACCCAATTTCGTCAATCTCGACAGCTACGAAATTGACCGACGCATCTTCTGGGACAAGGATCTATATGCGCTCGAGCTCGAACGCATTTTTGCTCGATGCTGGAACTTCATTGCTCATACTTCGCAAATTCCCGAGCCGGGTGATTTTTTAACTACCGTTATCGGTGAGGACGGTGTTATTGTTTGCCGTGCTGAAGATGGCGAGGTTTATGCTTTCCTTAACTCGTGCACCCATCGCGGCAACCGCGTCTGCTTCGCAGAGGTGGGCCGAGCACGACGTTTCACTTGCAATTTCCACGGTTGGTCGTTCGGCCTTGACGGCAGTCTCGCGAGCGTCAGCCGCCCACAGTTGTACGATGGCAATCCCACATTCGACAAAGCCAAGCTTGGCCTGCATCAGGCGCGGGTCGAGAACTACAAGGGCATGTATTTTGCTACCTTTGACCCCGATGCGCCTTCGCTGGATGAGTATCTAGGGGACTTTCGCTGGTATTTAGATGTTATTTTGGACAATGCCGAAGGAGGTATCGAATTTATCGATGGGAACATTAAGTCACGCCTCAAGTGCAACTGGAAATTTCCTGCCGAGAATTTTGTCGGAGATGCATATCATGCCACCTGGACGCACAGTTCGGCGCTGATTGCGATGTTCGGCAAAGCCCCAACCATCCACTCGGACCGGTCCTATCAAGTCAACGTGAACGGCCATGGCTGGGAGTTCGGACTGGATTTTATCGGGAATGCTGCGACGCTGAAGTCCCCGGAAATTGTCGAATACCTCAGGGAACAGGAGGCGAGGTTTGCCGAGCGGCTGGGTAAAGTGCGTAGCCGTATGGTGGGTGCGCTGAGTTCGGCCAATGTTTTTCCCAACCTTTCCTTTCTGGTTGGACATAACACGTTCCGGACTTGGAACCCAAGGGGGCCGCATGAGACGGAACTGCACACATGGGTGTATTTGAACGCAAGCGCACCCGAAACTCTTAAGGAACATTATCGCCGGGGAGTAATGCTCACTTTCTCGCCTGCAGGCTTGTTCGAAATGGATGACGGCGAAAATTTTGAAAATTGCACGTCGACCAATGCCGGAGTCGTGACGCGGAAACAAAAACTTCACTTCGGAATGGGTATTGATTCCAAGATTGAAAGTGAATCTCTCAAGGGCAACGTCTATAAAAGTCAGCTCAACGAGGCAAATCAGCGCGCATTCTATCAGCGTTGGGCAGATCTGATGAGTTCGGAGACTTGGTCTGATGTGCCGCGACGCTAGCAGGAAAAGAAAATGAACATTGATTCGTTGGAAGGGGGCAAAAGGCCATGTCACTATCGTGTTCTATTGATATTATTATAGAGGTACAGCAATTTCTCTATAGAGAAGCTAGGATGCTTGACGATGAGAATTACGATGAGTGGATCAAACTTCTTACGGACGATATTCACTACTGGATGCCCGGTATCCAGGCACGTTATCGTAAAGACAAGAACCAGATCGCCCCAGACAGAATGGCGTTTTTTGATGATGATCTTGAGTATCTAAAGCTTCGCGTAAGTCGAGCAAAGCAACCCTCGGCGTGGGCTGAGGATCCACCTACACGTCACTTTCATCTCGTCAGCAACATAGAAGTTGAGGTCACAGTTGATCCTAACGAATGGGTGGTTCATTCGGTCATTGTGAATAGTCGTCTTAGGTGTGAGGACGACAAAATGGATATGCACGCGCGGCGCAAAGATCTTATCCGGCGTGTTGAAGGTGGGGCTCTGAAACTTGCGCGTCGCATGATAATTCTTCAGGAAACTGTTCTGCTTTCCAAAAACATAAACACGTTTCTTTAGGCTCAGGACTTCTGTGGTTGCCGCCCGTGATGCAAGAGGGTTTCTGACCTTCTGAACTGGTGATTGAGTGCGGTCTTCTGTCAGGCCTTGATTGCGGCGCTTTCAGAAGCCGCTGGCCGGTATGGTGATCCGCGGATCAGGTCCAAATCTGGGCACCTCCAAAAACCCTTGGCCAATCGGGGCGTGATTTGATTCACTCGGCCAGACGAACCCTCAGGTAAAGTTCCACGGTGTAAATCCCTCATCCCTCCCCGCCAGCATTGCGAAAAAGGAAAAAGTGGACGACTTTTACGCCGCCCGCAGCAACACTACGCCGCCGCTACCGTGGTCTAATTTTGCACCGCCGTTCTCATACAAGGCACTTGCCGAGCTCGGCAAGGCGATGAAGACGGCGTTCCTGTGCCGCTACCTGCACGACGAGGCCCTGCGCCGCGAAATCAACGAGGGGCTGAACGTCGTCGAGACCTGGAACTCGGCCAACGGTTTCATCTTTTTCGGCCGGGGCGGCGAGGTCGCATCGAACCGGCTCGACGAGCAGCAGACATCGGTCGCGGCGCTGCACCTCCTCCAGTCCTGCCTGGTGTACGTCAACACGCTGATGCTCCAGCGCGTTCTTGCCGAGGAGCGTTGGCGCGGGCGCATGACCGCAGCGGATGAGCGCGGCTTAACCCGCTCATCTGGGCGCATGTCAGCCCGTATGGTGCGTTCGACCTGAATATGGAGCGGCGGCTCGACATCGAGGCCAGGATCGCCGCGTGACCCTCGGCGTACCCAGCCACTCTTTACAAAAAGCGCATTTCGTCAAGAGTGACGCCGACGGCAAGGCAATGCGCCCAAGGGAACACAGCATGGCCGAGAAAGCGATCAACCGGCAAAATGTAAAGAGTGACACGGATACGGCCGCCGATGCCCACGAACGCCGCAAGGATTTCCTGACGGCAGCCGAGATCGACCGCCTGCTCAATGCCGCCAAGGCCGGACGGCATGGGCCACGCGATCACCTGCTCGTGCTCATGATGTATCGTCATGGCCTGCGTGTCAGCGAGGCGATCGGCCTACGCCGCGACGAGGTCGACCTTGCCGTCGCGCGGCTCTGGGTGCGTCGTCTGAAGAACGGCCTGTCGGTCGAACAGCCGATCGCGGGCGACGAACTGCGCGCGATCAGGCGGTACCTCGGCGCGCGCGACGATCACCTGCCCTGGCTGTTCGTGTCCGAGCGTGGGGCGCAACTGGGCCCCAGTGCATTATTGGGACACAGATTCACGGTAGCGTTTTGCAACCCGGTCATGAAGAGCCAATTTTCAGCGGCAAATAGCCATCAGCGTCGAAGTTGCTGCTATCCGACCAGACATAATCACCGGTCAGGTTGATGTTGATCCCAGCCCAGCGGCGATAGCTGGCGCAGCGCCTCTTCGTGATCCGCTACCCCACGGAGTTTGAGCGCGCCAACGGCACGGTCAAGATACCGGTAATTGAACAGGATTCTCGCTGCGGTGGCTAATACCAAGGCTCGTTGATCATGACCCATGCGCCCATTGGCGCAGTCCGATGGACATGATGCGCCATGGCTGATCGGTGAGGCGGTTCCAGGCGAAGCAGCAATGGTCGAGGATGTCGTCGTAGGATTTGAAGATGCGGTTCGACAGCCAGTTATCGCGCATGAACTGCCAGACGTTTTCGACCGGGTTCAGCTCGGGGCATTTGACCGGGAGCGGCAGCAGCGTGATGTTGGCGGGGATGACGAGCCCGGCCGAGAGATGCCAGCCCGCCTGATCGAGCAGCAGCACGGCGTGCGCGCCCGGGGCCACGGTGGCGGCGACCTCGGCGAGGTGCAGCGTCATCCCTTCGGTGTTGCAGCGCGGCAGCACCAGCGCGGCGCCCTTGCCCTCGGCCGGACAGATCGCGCCGTAGATATAGGCCGACGCGGTGCGCTGATCCTTGGGCGCCGAGGGCCGCGTCCCGCGTTTCGCCCAGCGCCGGGTGATGCCGTTCTTCTGGCCGACCCGCGCCTCGTCCTGCCACCACAGCTCTATGGGTGTGCCGCGCGGGAGCGCCGCCCGGATCGCTGCCACTTGGGCGGGGAAGTTTTTTTAAATGCCGGGATCGTCTCGGCCTCCTGCGCATGATGGCGTGGCCGCGCCGACAGCTTGCGGTAGCCCATGGCGCGAAGCTCGCGGCCCAGCGTCTGCGGGCTGATCGACACCGCGAACTCGTCCTGGACCCACTGAACGAGATCGACCAGCCGCCAGCGCACAACGCCGTGCGCCGCCGGGATGGGGCCGCGCTCGACAGCCGCCGCCAGCGCTGCCCTCTGGCTGGCGTCGAGCCGCGGGCGACCCCCGGGCGCTTTGCCGTCGATCAGTCCATCGGGTCCGTCGCGGTTGAACCGCAGCACCCAGTCCCGAACCGTCTGCAAGCCGACGCCGCCGACAAGCGCCGCCGCGCTCCGGCTGCCACCACCGTAAATCGCCGCCAGCGACAAAAGCCGGCGGACCTGTCCGGCATCGCGGCTCCCATGAGCCAGCCGCCGCACTGCCGCCGCCGTAAAATCACCCCGCAACCCAACCGCCGCCGCCATCGCAACCTCCCTCAGAACAGGAGTGTTGAATCACATCAGCAACCGATTGGGAATCGTCCGCGTGAGTCAGAGTCCGCAATCGTTGGTATTACAATCGAGATAGGCGGCCCACGACGCTATTGCGGAATGATCATACATTACGCCCGCCCGCCAAGGCGCGCGCAGCAAGCTGCGACATTAGAATCTCCGGTGAATCAGCGCCCTCAGGGCTCGCCAAATTATTACTAGCCGGCACTCCGAAACGCTAGAGAAGCCTGCAAAAACGACGAAAATATTATCCCGCCGATGGCGTCCCCGACCACCAGTCGCTCATTGGGCACAAACATCACTGACCAAGCCACTATAGACACGCTGCACGGTCAGCGCGACATTACCAAGGCGGGATCCTGCCACGCTTACCAACAACCTGACCTACCGCGCGATCATCAGCGTCTATACCGGCCCGGAAGACACCATCACCGCCCTAACCGATGACGGCATCGACGAACTCAAAGACATGCTCAGGGACGCGCGCGTATCACGCCCGAAACTTGGCACGCCTTCCTCGACGACTTCGTCGATGACGCAGAACTCGCCGCCCGCATCAAGGCCCAGTCTCCGCGGTAACAACCGGTCGGTTATTGTCCAACCGCGTCGAGCGCATGTTCGGCAAGCTCAAGCAACAGCGCCGCATCGCAACACGTTACGACAAGACCGTCCTCTCGTTCGAGAGCTTCCTCAACCTGGCAGTCGCACGCCTATGACTGAAGTCCTTTGTCAACATGGCCTAACCGGTAACGATCAGGCGGGATAAGGCCCCTCTCTTTTGCCATGGAAAGAGCAGTATCCTCGATCATGTCTTCCTGCCCCCCGATCATCTTCTTGCGCGCCAACTCAAGCAGGAGATCGCGCGCGGGCAAGCCGTATTTGCGCTGCGCTTCCTTGGCTTGGTACAGGAACGTCGAATATACGCCGGCAAAACCCAAGGTTATCGAATCCCGGTCGGCTCGCGGAGGACTCGGCATGATTGGAAGCACCCGATCCTCTGCGACGTCCATCAACTTGAACAGGCTTACTCCGGTCTCGATCCCCAATCGCTCGCACACCGCGGCAAACAGCTCCAAGGGCGTGTTGCCGGCGCCGGCGCCCAGTCCCGCCGCCGATCCGTCAACTCGATCGGCACCTGCCGCCACCGCAGCTAGCGAATTGGCAACTCCCATGCCCAAGTTATGATGAGCGTGAAAGCCGATCTGCGTTTCCGTCTGCAATGCGCTGCGCAGCCCGGAGATCCGTCCAGTCACATCATCAGGCAGCATGTAACCCGCTGAATCGACACAATAAATGGTCTGAGCGCCGTAGCGTTCTATCAGAAGCGCCTGCTCCACCAGATTCTCGGTTGGCGTCATGTGGGCCATCATCAGGAAGCCGACGGTATCCAGGCCAAGCTTGCGGCCGAGACCGATGTGCTGTTCGGTAACATCCGCTTCAGTACAATGTGCTGCGACATGCACGCAACCCGCCCCGGAATCGGCAGCCATCCGCAATTCGTCTAACGTTCCGATGCCGGGTACATGCAGAACCGAAATCGTGGCGTTCTTTACGTGCGCGGCAACCGCCGATATGTATTCCTGATCGGAATGGAGGCCGCGACCGTAGTTGAGCGACGACCCTCCCAGCCCGTCTCCATGCGTGACTTGTATCAACGGCACACCTGCCTCGTCCAGGCCAGAGGCGATGTCGATCATCTGTTCAATCGTAATCTGATGACGCATGGAGTGCATTCCATCGCGCAGACACATGTCGTGCAGCTTGACCTTGCGGCCCTTCACCTGATCTTCAAGAAGCATTTAGGTTCTCCGTTTGCACGGCAAGCTTGAACTTGCCGGCGAGTATGTCACGTGCGAACATGTCGGCAGTGCGGGATGCAGCTGCGGTCATTATATCGAGATTTCCGGCATACTTCGGAAGGAAATCACCCAATCCTTCGACCTCAAGAAAGATCGAAACCTTCCGTCCCTCGAAAGTCGGACCGTTCTTCAGCCGGTAACCCGGTACATATTCCTGCACAGCCGAGATCATTTCGAGGACGGACGCTGTGATAGTGTCCCGGTCTGGCTCTGTGGTGGTTTCGCAATAAACCGTATCTCGCATGATAAGCGGAGGTTCGGCCGGATTTATGACGACGATGGCCTTGCCCTTTGTTGCGCCTCCAACATTGGCAACTGCCGCAGACGTCGTGCGAGTGAATTCGTCAATGTTCTTGCGTGTTCCCAGCCCGATCGATTTCGACGCCACCGTGGCAATGATCTCGGCATAGTCCACTGCCTGGACTCTGCTCACCGCCTTGACGATTGGAATCGTGGCTTGCCCCGCGCAAGTCACCATGTTGACGTTTCTCACTTGCTGACCGGCTAGCTCCTCCAAGTTAACCGAAGGGACGCAAAGAGGCCCGATCGCGGCCGGGGTCAAATCGATCACCAGCAGCCCCAACGCGTTCAGCTTGCGGTTGTTCTCCGGGTGCACATAGGCCGACGTTGCATCAAACGCAATTTGGACCCTGTCATCGATGATGTGAGGCAAAAGACCGTCGACACCGTCGGACGTGGTCTTGAGGCCCAGCGCTCGCGCGCGTGACAAGCCTTCGGAAGCGGCCTCGATGCCGACCATCCAAACTGGTTCGAGAACCTCGGAACGGAGCAGTTTGTAAAGCAGATCAGTGCCGATGTTACCCGGACCGATAATTGCACATCTAACTTTTTCCATTATAATACTCGCTCGCTGGAATTTAAGGGGTGGATGGCGGCTCACCTAAGAAACGTCGGCCTTTCGTTTCGTCCACCAGTGATTTTTTTGAATGTGAGGTCGCATGTTCCCAAGCCACCCGTGACAGTGAGCCGAAGGTGGTCCCCATCGCATATATCGATCATCGGCCCCAGTGCGCCAGACAGAATTGTTTCCCCGGCCCTGAATGGAATCCCGAAGCGGCCAAGGGTGTTCGCGAGCCAGGCGACGGAATTGAGGGGTGATCCCTGCACTGCGGCGCCCATCCCGGTCGAGACGAGCTGACCGTTGCGCTCGATCTTCATGGCGACAGAAGACAGTTCGATTTGCGACGGATCGGCCTTTTCCATGCCGAGCGCGAACACTCCACAAGAAGCATTGTCGGCGACCGTGTCCTGAATCTTGATGTCCCATTCTCTGATCCGACTATCAACGATTTCAAAGCACGCCGTGACGTATTCGGTCGCGTCGAGCACATCTGCGGCAGTAACTCCGGGCCCGACGAGATCGCGTTTAAGAACGAAAGCGATTTCACCTTCGGCCTTGGGTTGGATCAGCATCCCAAGGTCGATGGTCGCTCCGTCGGCGACGAGCATGGCATCGGTGAGCTGCCCGAAATCGGGCTCGAACACGCCAATCGCGTCCTGCACAACTTTTGACGTTACGCCTATCTTCTTGCCGACGATTTTCTCGCCGCTCTGCAGACGGCGATCTATCATCCGTTCCTGAACCCGATAGGCGTCGACGATATCCATGCCTGGGTTGCGATCACGTAGATTGGGCACCGTCACACCTGCAACGTGAGCTTCATACAGCTCATCGCCAAGCGAAGTAATGATCGATTCTCTAAGCGCCATGTCTGGTTGGTTCCCTCAATCGCCTGGTCCTAGAAAGCTCGGGCCGGGAAGCGCTCCGGGACGTCCCTGCCTCGTCCGCGTCAGCGGGTCGTTCGATGCCCGAAATGTCACCACACCCTGGATTCCCACAACCGCTTGGCAATAATCTGAGCTTGGATTTCTGCCGCGCCTTCGAAGATACTGAGAATACGGGCGTCGCACAAGACGCGGCTGATCTCGAACTCGAGCGAATAGCCGTTGCCTCCGTGAACCTGCAGCGCGGCGTCGGCATTGGACCAGGCGGCGCGGGCGGCCAAGAGCTTGGCCATGCCCGCCTCGATGTCGCAGCGTTTGCCCGAATCCTTCGCGCGCGCAGCATAGTAGGTTAGTTCGCGCGCCATGACGAAGTCTGCTAGGCTCATCGCGAGTTTATCGCTCACGCGCGGGAAGTGGATGATGCTCTTGCCGAACTGCCTGCGATTGATCGCGTAATCCACCCCGAGTTCCAGTGAACGGCGGGCAACACCTACCGCCCGCGCAGCGGTCTGGATTCGGGCGCTCTCAAACGTGGACATCAGCTGTTTGAAGCCCTTGCCCTGCTCGCCTCCCAGTAACGCATCGGGGGGCGCGCGCATACCGTCGAAGGACAGTGCATACTCCCGCATACCCCGGTAGCCGAGCACGTTGATCTCGCTGCCCCACATGCCCGCGGCCGGGAACGGATTGTCCACGGTGCCGCGGGGCTTTGGCACCAGCAGCATGGACAGGCCACCGTGACCCTTGGCATCCGGTATAGTGCGGACAAGCAGCGTCATCAGATCCGAGCGGCTGGCGTGAGTAATCCAGGTCTTTGCGCCATCGATGACCCATTCGCCACTGGCTTCCTTACCCGCACGGGTGGCGAGGCTGCCGAGGTCCGATCCGACGTCCGGCTCCGTGAACACGGCGCACGGCAGTACTTCACCACTGGCGATTTTCGGCAGCCACAGGGCTTTCTGATTGGCTGTGCCCCCCAGCATGATCAATTCGCCAGCGATCTCGGAGCGTGTCCCAAGGGATCCGGCCCCGATCCACCCGCGAGACAACTCTTCCGTCACCAGGCACATCACCTGCTTGCCGAGGCCGAGACCACCAAACTCTTCGGGAAGGCACACGCCGAATGTTCCAAGGTCTGCCATAGCCTGTACCGTCGCATCGGGGATCAGATCATTCGCGAGATGCCACTTGTGGGCGTGAGGAAGGATCTCGGCTTCGGTGAACCGGCGGAATTGGTCCCGAATGGCATCGAGACTTTCATCATGAAACGTTTCCGACGGCCACTGCCCATCTGCTAATGCCATTGCCAGGGACCCGCGTATGGCGGCGCGATCGCAGTTTAGAAAGTCTGCGGCCCCCAAGGCAAGTGCATGCACCGCGTCTTCAATACCCAGGTCAATCGGCCGAAAGATCTCGTTCTGCCCCATCGGAAGGCCGCCGATCAGCTGCGCGATGGTTTCGGCGAAGGCAAGATCCGCTACTTGGCTGTCCAGCGGATTGGCAGCGCCATTGCGTTCCATCCAGGTCGCCAAAGAGTCGAGGGCGACGACGCTGGTCGCTACCCAGGCAAAACCGTGAGCAGCGCGTTGCTCCACGTCGATTGGGATCGTTTCAAGGCGTGTCCGCAAGGCGGCGAGTGCGGCGTTGTAGAAGACCCACGAGGCGTCCAACGCCTTTCTAAAGCTCGAACCCAACATCAGGCGATGCCCACGATCTTTTGGTCAATGAGTTCGGCAATGGTTCCGCTCGACAGACCGAGCCGTTCCGCCAATACTTCCTCCGAATGCTGTCCGATGCGCGGTGCCGGTGCAGGCTCTCTTCGCTCCGATAGCGGGACGGTCGCGAAGCTGCCCGCTGCGGGATAGTTGAAACCGGAGGGGTTCGGCGCTTCACCAAAGATCGGATTGTTGACAACAAGCTCCGGGTCATTCGCGGCGTCGAGCATTGTGCGGTAACTTGAATGCATTACGCCGGCGGCATCGAGTGCAACAGCCAAATTCGCATGGGATCGGCTCGCGACCGCAGCTTCGAAAAGAGGGAACAGCGCATCGCGGTGGACGAATCGCAAGCCATCGTCCTTCGCGAAGCTCACCCCGCGGGCGGCCTCGACAGCGGCCACTGCGTCTGCAAGATTCAATGCGGTCAGAAGGCCGGCCCACTGCCTTGGGGTCACCACCACTATCATCGTGCGGACACCGTCTCCTGTTACGAAGTCACGCCCGAACAGGCCATAGATGGCATTGCCTAGGCGCGGCCTGTTCTCCCCGGTGTAAAGAACTTCTGCAATTCCGCCGAGGTTCGCGACAGTTCCAATCGCAACATCTGAGAGTGGAATTCGCACTTCACCGCCCTCACCGGTCACACCGCGCCTTTGGATCGCGGCAAGGAGGGCAAATGCGGCATAGGCACCCGCGATAAGGTCCCAGGCCGGCAGCACATGATTTATCGGCTCGGGCCCAAGCCCTGTCATCATCGGATAGCCGACCCTGTTGTTGACCGTGTAATCTAGCGCGGGCGAACCATCGGCCCGCCCCATGATGCGCACGGTTACAAGATCGGCGCGTCCCTGCGCTAGTACCTCGTGCGAAAGAAAGCCGTCGAAAGGCAGGTTAGTGATGAATTGGCCAGTTTTCTGGATCAGTTCCTGCAATAGCTGGCGACCAGGCGCTGAACCCAAGTCGAGCGCGACCGAGCGCTTGGCGCGGTTTAGGTTTTCCCAATATAACGAATTATTGGCTTTCGTGACTGGCCAGCGGTGGAAATCCGATCCGCCGCCAATCTGGTCAACGCGAATCACCTCGGCACCCATCTGCGCGCAATAGAGTCCGGCTGACGGCGAGGCGACGAAAGATGACACCTCAATCATTGATAAACTGGAGAGCAGGCTGTACATTTGAATAAAGCATCCAGCTAAGCCTAATTTCATAGGCTATTGAAAAGACTGTCTTCTTTTGGTAGATTTTGACAAAAATTGGCCATTCCCAGATCTTGATCTCGAAATTCGTTGAGGGAGTCCCGAGGACTTTCCGAATTTAAACGCGCGGCCCCTGTGTTCCCAATATGCATCGAATGAAATTGCTCACGACGCCCTCGATCGTAATGCCCGAAAACGTAAAACCCGCCCATTCGCGTTATACTACACCACCCCTTGGCGATAGCATTATACCTCGACTTTACATTTAATATCGCGCATCGCCGTCCACTCACCAAGGAATGCCGCAATTGCTGCAGCGAAAGCCAATGGTTGGTCCAACATCAAGTGATGTCGTGCCTCGGGGATTTGGACAACGGGAATATTTTCGCCCCCGAGTTCGCAAATGTATTGGCGGGAGTCAGCAGTAAACAAAGCACTCTGCTGACCATGGATTATGGCCTTGCGGCCAGGTGCATCAACAAGGCGTTTCCCCATTAACCCCCATGCATCTCGATCCGTGGGAACTCCAAAGACCTTCGGCGAGTATTTCCACGTCCAGTATTCGCCGGTATCACGCAGTGAATGATAGGCCATGTAATCCATTAAGAAGGGTTCTCCTGCATCCTGCGACGGAGATACGATATAACGACTCCGGGCTGTGGCGAAGTCTGGATATCGGCTTACAGGCTTATTTGGATCACCAGATCCTGGCCGTTTGTGCCCGCTCTCCCACAAGGCTGCCTGGGCTTCCGGGCGAAGCACCATTAAGTCACAAGCAATAAGGCCATCAAAGGAATCAGGCGAATTAGTGACTGCCTTTACCCCAATGCGAGCTCCAAAACTGTGCGCGACCACGATCGGCTTTGCGGCCCTGTCGAGTAAGCCGAGTTCCCGCGCGACGCCGATCATTTCCCGAGCCCTTATCTCGTCATCCGAGAAGTCGCGTGCTCCGCTATCTCCCATGCCCGATAAGTCATAAGCGACGATGTCGTAATCTGCGGCGAACAGAGGGGCAATGAATGCAAAACAACGTGCGTGGGCCAGGAAGCCGTGTGTCATCAGGACCGGCGGTTTGGTCGGATCGCCCCATCGCAAATAATGGATTGGGACGCCATCGACTTCCACGAAGCCTTCCTCACGCGGAACTGAAAGGGCCTGCTCGAACCAGTTGGGCACGGGTGCGCCGTTGGTCCAGGTCCTGTCAATGTCACTCAATCCGTTCGCCATTCGCTTGTCTCCAGTCCAGCTTCGATCGCAAAAAAACAGCGCCGTTCCGGGGCACCGGATTCCGTGAGCAATTAAATTCTCTTACATGATCGCGGTGTGACTAGACGTCTAATTCCAGTGTGCTTTTTAGAGAAAAATATCGAGAATATTGCCCTGCTTCAGTGCCGTGCTCATGCTGAAAAACTTCTATACTCCATAGCTTCTCGGCATACCCAGAACATGTTCAGCCAAATATGCAAGAATGAGATTGGTGGAAACCGGGGCGACTTGATAAAGCCGCGCCTCGCGAAGTTTCCGCTCAATTCCTACTCCTTCCGCAAAGCCGAACCCCCCGTGTGTCTGGAGGCAAACGTTGCCGGCCTCCCAAGCGGAATCAGCCGCCAGCATTTTTGCCATGTTGGCTTCCGCCGCCACCATCTCGCCGCTATCATAACGGCTGACCGCTTCATGCACCATCAATTCTGCGGCCCGCATGTTGGCGAACGCCCGTGCAATGGGGAATGCCACGCCTTGATTCGATCCAATTGCATGGCCGAAAACTTTCCTTTCCCGCGCGTAGGCCGTGGCCTTCCGGAGGAACCATTTTGCATCGCCAACGCATTCCGCCGCGATGAGTATCCGCTCCGCATTCATGCCTGACAGGATATAGCGGAAACCCTTGCCTTCTTCTCCAACCAAGTTCGCGGCTGGGACGCGCATGTTATCAAAAAATACCTCGGTCGTGGAATGGTTCATCATCGTGCGGATCGGACGAATAGTCAGTTGCCCGTCATCCTGCGCCTTGCGCATGTCCACGATGAAGGTCGATAATCCTTCCGTCTTTCGATCCACCGCCTCCCTCGGCGTGGTTCGCGCGAGCAGCAACATGAGGTCCGAGTGCTCAGCACGGCTCGTCCAGATCTTTTGACCATTGACAATAAATTCGTTTCCTTCGCGCCGGGCCGTCGTCTTGATGGCTGTGGTGTCTGATCCACTGTCGGGTTCGGTGACGCCGAACGCCTGGAGGCGAAGTTCTCCTGAGGCGATCGCTGGAAGGAAAGCGCCCTTTTGCTCCACCGATCCGTGCCGCAGGATTGTGCCCATGATATACATCTGGGCATGGCAGGCCGCGCCGTTACACCCTTGCGATTGGATCGTTTCAAGGATCGCCGCGGCTGCTGACAGCCCCAGACCAGAGCCTCCGTATGTTTCAGGTACGAGCACCGAAAGATATCCCGCCTTTGTTAGGGCGTTCACAAACTCGACTGGATATGCGCGGAATTCATCCAGTTTACGCCAATATTCGTTATCAAATTGAACGCACAGCCGCTGAACCCCTTCCCGGATTTCGACATGATCATCCATTTCAAAGCGACTGAGTATCACGTAGCATTACCCTGTTCAATTAAGAGAAATTGTGCCTCCTCCGCACACCAGTAGCGAAAATTTCCCATCTACCGAGAACCTTAGGGCCCGACGCTAATGACGACGGACTGGCAAAATCCCTTTAGACCATCATCCGAGAAATCCGTGCCCATTCCGGAATGCTTGCTTCCGCAAAACGGAATAGCGGGAGAAAGTTCGCCGTGCCTATTCACCCAGACAGTACCAGCCTGTATGCGCGCGGCGACTGCCTCTGCGCGCGCCGGATCCCTGCTCCAGACTGATGCACCAAGGCCGAACACGCTGGCATTTGCTCTCGTGATCGCGTCCTCGACATCATCGTAGGCAAGCACAGGCAGAACAGGCCCGAACTGTTCCTCACGTACCAGGCGAGAATCATCGGACAAATCGCGCACTATGGTGGGCTCAATAAAATAGCCTCGGCGATCTTCGTCTGGCAGTCCGCCGGCGATCAAGGCGCCATTTCTCGTAGCATCGACGATAAGCTCCTTAATTCGCTCGAACTGGCGCCGATTCTGAACCGGCCCATAGTGCGAAGGGGAATCCATGCCGTCGCCGACCTTCGCCGCATTGGCATGCGCAACAAGCTCGGCGCAAATCTCGTCATACATAAACCTAGGAACGTAAAGTCGCTTTATCGCGACGCAGACCTGACCCGAATTTATCATCGCACGTTCAAAGAGTTGACCGCTGATCTCGCTGGGGATGGCATCATCAAGAACAATTGCGGGATCGTTGCCTCCCAGTTCCAATGTTAGCCGCTTGAGCGTGTCGGCCGCATTGGCCATCACTTTTTTTCCGGTGACAGTTGATCCGGTGAACGAAATCTTCGCGACGTCAGGATGTCCGCTCAACAGATGTCCAAGATCGTCATTATCGACAATGATATTGATGACGCCAGGCGGCACCAGGTTCACGACGAGCATGCCCAGACACAAGACGGATAGCGGCGTGGTGGGCGCGGGCTTTACTACTAGCGTGTTTCCTGCAAGCAACGCAGGCGCGATCTTCGCCACTAGCAGCAGCAATGGATAATTCCACGGCCCGATCGCCGCTACGACGCCGAGCGGCACATAGTGCTCGTAGATCTTTCGATCCGGGGTCTCGATGAATGTGCGCGATGCGAGCCGCATCTCCGAAACGGCCCGGAGTGTACCTGACGCACCGGCGACCTCCCGTCTTGCCTCGGAAAGTGGCTTGCCCTGTTCGCTCGTGATGAGAACGGCGAGTTGCTCGGCGTTGTCATCGATAACCTTCGCGATTGCTCTCAGTACTTCGGCTCGATCATCCCAACTGCGAGCGGCCCACTCTGGAAACGCTCGCACGGCTGCAGATACAGCCTCGTCCAGTTGAATGTGGTCAGCGCGGGGGGCTCGGCTCACGAGATCTTCGGTCGCAGGATTAACGACGTCGAGCGTGCTCGCTCCATCCACGAGCTTTCCGCCGATCACAAGTTTGAAGTCCATGTTTCATTCCAGTACGTGACTACGCCGTTTCGTTCACTTGAAGCAAGCGGAGGGCCTGATTACCGGCTTTATGATCGAACCATCGCAAGACGCC
>NZ_JACHNZ010000006.1 GCF_014199685.1 Sphingosinicella soli
TCACCCCATATGAATATGTCTGCAAAATATGGTCCGAGCAGCCAAAACGGTTTATCAGAGAACCGCACCATCAAAACGAGGGACTAAACACCTAGTGCATCCACCATTCTCCTCTCCCGAACCTGAATTCAAACGCTCGGCGCGAAATCCGCGATGAGGTCGTGGCGGTCGCCGGGGAAGAGTTGTGATACGCTCGTCACGGGGTCTCCGCCGCGCCATGTCCAGCGTTCGATGCGCAGGCAGGCGGTGCGCGGGATGCCGAGCAGGCGGGCTTCGGCGGCGGTGGGCATCACTGCGCTGATGCGGTGCCGCGCCTCGCTCCACGGCACCCGCTTCAACAGCCATGTGCCGGGCGCTTCTTCCGCGAACGTCTGGGTTTCGGCCTCGGGCACGGCGGCGAGCGAGATTTCGCGTTGCTCGATGCAATAGGGCTCATCACCCGCGTGGTGGAGCCCGGTGATGACGACGCTGCCGTCCTGCAACTCGCATTTCAGCCGCTGCCAGCGATAGGCAAGGCCGCGCTCGGCGACGACTTTCGCGAGGTCCGGCACTTCCAGAACCGCCGAATGCACGCGCGGGTGCGCGACGAACGATCCGGCCTTGCGCCGCCGCTCGATCAGCCCTGCCCGCGCCAGCATCTCCAGCGCCTTGCTCACCGTGGCGCGCGAGCAGCCGTGGGCGCGGACGAGTTCGTGCTCGAAGGGAATGCGGTGCCCCGGTTGCCATTCGCCCGAACGGATGCGTCCCTCGATCTCCGCGCGGATACGCTCGCCCGGTTTCACGCGATCAGACGCTCCAGCGCCGCAGCATAGCGCACCTCGGCCGCGTCCCGCGCGATATGGCGACCGTTTTGGACCTGCCGCACGCCGCCCGCCCACACCGTGTCGACACAGCCCGCCCCGCCCGCGAAAATCCAGCTGTCGAGAATCATGTCGCTTTTTCTTGCGGCGAGCGACGGATGGCAAGCGCTGAGCGCAACAATATCGGCGGGCATACCCGCAGTAAGTCCGCACTTCACGCCCAGCGCCTGCGCCCCGCCTGCAAGTGCGCCGCCGAACAGCCGCTCGCCGACCGACGCCTCGGCCTCGCTGCCGAGGATGTTGCGGCGGCGGCAGTGAAGCCGCTGACTGTATTCGATCATGCGCAGCTCGCCCGCCGCATCGACGAGAATGTTGGAGTCCGTGCCGGTGCCGATGCGTCCGTCGAGGCGGAGATAGGCCTCCGCCGGAAACACGCCGTCGCCCAGATTCGCTTCCGTCACCGGGCAAAGACCGGCGACGGCGCCCGACGCCGCGAGCCCCATCACTTCGGCGTCGTCAATGTGTGTCGCGTGGATCAGGCACCAGCGCTCATCCACGCCCGCATTGTCGAGCAGCCACTCGACAGGCCGCGCGCCGGACCATGCAAGGCAGGCGTCCACCTCTTTCGTCTGTTCGGCGGCATGGATATGGACAGGCCCGCCCGCCGCCAGCGGCAGGATCGCGGCGAGTTCTTCGGGTGTCACCGCCCGCAGCGAATGCGGCGCGATGCCGATCACGTCGCCGTCGCGCAGCTTCGCGCGGCTCGCCTCCATCAGCCGGGCAAAACCATCGATGTCGCTGATGAACCGTCGCTGCCCCGGCGCGGACGGCGCCCCGCCGAAATCGGCGTGCGCGTAGAACACGGGAAGCAGCGTCAGCCCGATGCCGGTTTCCGCCGCTGCCGAGACGATGCTGCCCGCGGTTTCCGCAGGGTCCGCGTAGCGATCGCCGCTCACATCGTTGTGCAGGTAGTGAAACTCGCCGACGCGCGTGTAGCCGCTTTCCAGCATCTCGGTATAGGCAAGCGCCGTGATCGCGGCGATGTCATCGGGCGTCATGCGGTCGAGGAAGCGGTACATCACCTCGCGCCATGACCAGAAATCGTCGTCCGGCCTGCCGCGCCGTTCCGAAAGTCCCGCCATGCCGCGCTGGAAACCGTGGCTGTGGACGTTGCAGAGCCCCGGGATCGCAATGTCGTGGCGTTCGTCCCCGGCCGCCGCCGCAACCCCCGTCTCGACGCCTTGGATCATCCCGCGCGACAGTGTGATCCGCACGTCCTTTGCCCAGCCGCCGTCCAGTCTTGCCTGCGTGAACCAGAGCCTTTGCATCGTCACCTCGATATTATGTCTAGACATAATAACCGATCGCGCGGAGAATGGCACGCATGAATCGCCTCTGGCACAACGCAAGACTCATGACGCTCGAAGGGCCTGATCTCGGCATCGTCGAGGACGGCGTCGTGGCGTGCGAAAACGGTGTCATCACGTATGCAGGTCCGCGCGCAGGCGCGCCGGAAGCGGCAGAGACGATCGATTGCGAAGGCCGTTGGATCTCGCCGGGCCTCGTCGATTGCCACACGCACCTCGTCTACGCCGGAAACCGGGCGCGCGAGTTCGAGCTTCGTCTGCAGGGCGCATCCTATGAAGAGATTGCCCGCGCGGGCGGCGGCATCGTGTCGACGATGAAGGCGACGCGCGCGGCGAGCGAGGACGACCTTGTTGCAGCCTCCCTGCCCCGCCTCGATGCACTCCTCGCCGAGGGCGTGACGACGATCGAAATCAAGTCCGGCTACGGCCTGTCGCTTGAGAGCGAGCGCAAGCAGCTCCGCGCCGCACGCCGCCTCGGCGAAGAACGCCGCGTGGCTGTCACCACCACCTTCCTTGGTGCGCACGCACTGCCGCCTGAATT
The DNA here is from genome assembly GCF_014199685.1 of Sphingosinicella soli. Classification (GTDB taxonomy): domain Bacteria; phylum Pseudomonadota; class Alphaproteobacteria; order Sphingomonadales; family Sphingomonadaceae; genus Sphingosinicella; species Sphingosinicella soli. Next base: position 2,709 of record NZ_JACHNZ010000006.1, read on the forward strand.
CGCGGGCCAGGACGCCTATATCGCGCACGTCTGCGACGTGATGCTGCTCGCACTCGCCGCAGAAGGGCTCGTCGATGCGGTCGATGCGTTCTGCGAGGGCATCGGCTTCTCGCCCGATCAGGTCGCGCGTGTGTTCGAAGCTGCCCGCGCGCTCTGCCTTCCCGTGAAACTCCACGCCGAGCAGCTTTCCGATCTCGGCGGCGCGGCCCTTGCCGCCCGCCACGGCGCGCTCTCCGCCGATCACCTTGAATATCTGGACACGGCGGGCGTCGCCGCGATGGCGGCATCGGGCACCGTCGCCGTGCTGCTTCCCGGTGCTTTCTATTTCACGCGCGAGGAAAAGCGCCCGCCCGTCGCCGCGCTGCGCGCGAACGGCGTGCCGATCGCCCTCGCGACGGACTGCAACCCCGGCACCTCGCCGCTCACCTCGCCGCTGCTTGCGATGAACATGGCGGCGACACTGTTCCGCCTCACGGTCGAGGAATGCATCGCCGGCTTCACGCGCGAGGCGGCGCGCGCGCTCGGCCGCAGCGATATCGGCACGCTTGCGCCCGGAAAGGCTTGCGACCTCGCGATCTGGGACATCGGGCAGCCTGCCGAGCTTGTTTACCGCATGGGATTGAACCCTCTCCATGCGCGCATCTGGAGAGGACAGTGACGATCACGCTCATCCCCGGCGCAATCCGCTACACGGAGCTTCGCGCCATCTATCGCGGCGAAACAGCAGCGCTCGACGACGCCGCCTTCCCGGCGATCGAAGCAAGCGTAGAGTCTGTCGCGCGTATCGTCGCGCGCGGCAATCCCGTCTACGGCATCAACACCGGCTTCGGAAAACTCGCCTCGGTGCGCATCGGCGATGACGATCTCGCCACGCTCCAGCGCAACATCGTACTCAGCCATGCCGCCGGTGTCGGTGCACCGATGCCGCGCGCGGTCGTGCGCCTGATGATGACGCTGAAGCTGGCCAGCTTCGGCCACGGCGCCTCGGGCGTCTCCACCGCGACCGTGCGCCTGATCGAAGCCATGCTGGCGAAAGACCTGATGCCCACGATCCCGTCGCAGGGCTCCGTCGGCGCAAGCGGCGATCTTGCCCCGCTGGCGCACATGGCCGCCACGATGATCGGCGTCGGCGAAATTGATGAAGTTCCCGCCGCGACAGCGCTCGCCGAGGCGGGGCTTTCCCCGCTCACGCTCGGCGCCAAGGAAGGCCTCGCCCTCCTCAACGGCACGCAATTCTCCACTGCCTATGCGCTCGCGGGCCTGTTCGAAGCCGAAACCCTGCTGCGCACCGCGCTCGTCACCGGCGCGCTCTCCACGGAGGCCGCGAAAGGCTCCGATACGCCGTTCGATCCGCGTATCCACACGCTGCGCCGTCATCGCGGCCAGATCGATGTGGCGGACGCGCTGCGCACGCTCATGCAGGGCTCGGCGATCCGCGCCTCGCACCTAGAAGGCGACGCGCGCGTGCAGGATCCCTATTGCCTGCGCTGCCAGCCGCAGGTGATGGGCGCGGCGCTCGGCATTCTGCGACAGGCGGCCGAAACATTGGTCGACGAGGCAAACGGCGTCTCCGACAATCCGCTGATATTCGCGGATACCGACGAAGCGCTTTCAGGCGGCAACTTCCACGCCGAGCCGGTCGCCTTCGCGGCGGACATCATCGCGCTGGCGCTCTGCGAGATCGGCTCCATCGCCGAACGCCGCGTCGCCATGCTGGTCGATCCGGCGCTCTCCGGCCTCCCCGCCTTCCTCACGCCGCACCCCGGCATCAATTCGGGCTTCATGATCCCGCAGGTGACAGCCGCCGCGCTGGTCTCGGAAAACAAGCAGCGCGCCTATCCGGCCAGCGTCGACTCGATCCCCACGTCCGCCAATCAGGAAGACCACGTCTCGATGGCCGCGCACGGCGCGCGCCGCTTGCTGCCGATGGCGGAGAACCTCGCTTCGGTGCTCGCCATCGAATATCTCGCCGCCGCGCAGGGATGCGACTTCCACGCGCCGCTCGCCTCCAGTCCCGTGCTCGAACAGGCCCGCGCCGCGCTCAGGCGCGACGTGCCCACGCTGGAGGACGACCGCCATTTCCACCCGGACATCGTCGCGGCGACCCGCATCGTGAACGCCGGCACGCTGGCCGCCCTCACGGAGCTTGCCGTCCTGTGACCTGGCTGATGGTCCACCAGGGCGACGCGCCGCTCGTGATCGCCTTCCCGCACACGGGCACGACGATCCCGCTCGAAATCGAACAGACGCTGCGCTCGCCCTGGCTCGCGCTCAAGGACACCGACTGGTGGGTAGATGCGCTCTATGCCTTCGCGCGCGATCTCGGCGCCACGACGATCCGCACCGGCATGTCGCGCACCGTCATCGACGTGAACCGCGACCCGGCGGGCGTCTCACTTTATCCGGGCCAGATCACCACCAGCCTTTGTCCCACCGAAACCTTCGACGGCGAGCCCTTCTACCGTCCCGGCCAGGAGCCGGACGCCACCGAGACCGCGCGCCGACGCACCGCATGGTTCGATCCCTATCATGGCGCACTCGCCGGGGAGATCGCGCGCCTACGAAGCCGTCATGCCCGCGTCATCGTCTACGACGCCCACGCCATTCGCGGCCACGTCCCCCGCCTGTTCCCCGGCGACCTCCCCGATCTCAATGTCGGCACCAACGGCGGCACGACCTGCGCGCCCGCGCTCGCCGAAGCGGTGATGGCCGCCTGCCAGCGCTCGCCCTGCACGCATGTCCTCGACGGGCGCTTCAAGGGCGGCTGGACGACGCGCCACTACGGCGATCCCGGCGCGGGCATCCATGCGATCCAGATGGAACTCGCGATGCGCACCTATCTCGCGGAGCCGCCCGTCACCGCATGGGGAAACTGGCCCGCCGACTACGACCCCGCGCGCGCCGCGCCGCTTCAATCCACGCTTCGCGAGGTGCTGGAAGCCGCCCTCGCTTTCGCCAAAGGCCACTCATGACCCGCACCGACCCCACCCGCGTCATCCGCCCCGCCACCGGCACCGTGCTCAGCGCCAAGAGCTGGCTCACCGAGGCCCCCTTGCGCATGCTGATGAACAACCTGCACCCGGACGTCGCCGAGCGCCCCGAGGAGCTGGTCGTCTACGGCGGCATCGGCCGCGCTGCGCGCGACTGGGAAAGCTACGACAAGATCGTCGAGACTCTGCGCCGCCTTGAAGGCGACGAAACGCTGCTCGTCCAGTCCGGCAAGCCCGTCGGCGTGTTCCGCACGCACGCCGATGCGCCGCGCGTGCTCATCGCCAACTCGAACCTCGTGCCGCACTGGGCGACGTGGGAGCATTTCAACGAACTCGACCGCAAGGGTCTCGCCATGTACGGCCAGATGACGGCGGGCTCGTGGATCTACATCGGCACGCAGGGCATCGTGCAGGGCACCTACGAGACGTTCGTGGAGATGGGCCGCCAGCATTATGGCGGCGATCTTTCGGGCCGCTGGCTGCTCACGGCGGGGCTCGGCGGCATGGGCGGCGCGCAGCCGCTCGCCGCCACGATGGCGGGCGCCTCCTGCCTGGCCATCGAATGCCAGCCGAGCCGCATCGAGATGCGCCTGCGCACCGGCTACCTCGATCACAGCACCGAAAGCCTCGACGAAGCCCTCAAGATCGTCACCACCGCCACCAAGCCCGTGTCGGTCGGCCTGCTCGGCAACGCCGCAGAGCTGCTGCCTGAACTCTACCGGCGCGGCGTGCGCCCCGACCTCCTCACCGATCAGACCTCCGCGCACGATCCGGTGAACGGATACCTGCCCGCAGGCTGGAGCCTCGAACGCTGGCTGGGCATGCGCGAACAGAACCCCGAAATCGTCGCCGAGGCCGCGAAGGCCTCGATGGCCGAACACGTCCGCGCCATGCTCGATTTCCAGAAAGCGGGCGTTCCCACGGTCGATTACGGCAACAACATCCGGCAGGTCGCCAAGGACGCGGGCGTCGAGGATGCCTTCGCCTTGCCCGGCTTCGTCCCCGCCTACATCCGCCCCCTGTTCTGCCGCGGCATCGGCCCGTTCCGCTGGGTCGCGCTCTCGGGCGACCCGGAGGATATCTACAAGACCGACGCGAAGGTGAAGGAACTCATCCCCGACAACCCGCACCTCCACAACTGGTTGGACATGGCGCGCGCGCGCATCCGTTTTCAGGGCCTGCCCGCGCGCATCTGCTGGGTCGGGCTCGGCGATCGCCACCGCCTCGGCCTCGCCTTCAACGAAATGGTCGCCTCGGGTGAACTCAAGGCCCCCGTCGTCATCGGCCGCGATCATCTAGATTCCGGTTCGGTCGCCAGCCCCAACCGCGAGACCGAAGCCATGCGCGACGGCTCCGATGCGGTCTCCGATTGGCCGCTGCTCAACGCCCTCCTCAATACCGCATCGGGTGCCACCTGGGTGTCGCTCCACCACGGCGGCGGCGTCGGCATGGGCTATTCGCAGCATTCGGGCATGGTCATCGTTTGCGACGGCACCGAAGACGCCGCGCGCCGCATCGAGCGCGTGCTCTGGAACGATCCCGCCACCGGCGTCATGCGCCACGCCGACGCGGGCTACGACATCGCGCTGGATTGCGCGCGCGAACACGGCCTCGATCTTCCCGCCATCGGCTAGACGCAGCGTTTCTTCCTGTGCCATAGGCACCCGGCAAAAGCGGGAGAAGCGCATTGGGTGAAATCGATCTGGTCGGCGCGACCAAGCAGGCGCTGCGCCGCCTCGCCACCACGGTCTGCGTCATCAGCAGCCGCCACGAGGGCGAGCGCTTCCTGATGGCCGCGACAGCGGTGGAGGCGATGTCGATGGACCCGCCCTCGATGCTCGTCTGCGTCAACCGTTCCGCCTCGATCCACGCCCCGCTCGCGGCGGGTGCGGACTTCGCGATCAATGTGCTTTCCGCCGATCAGGAAGACATCTCGCGCCTCTGCGGCGGCGGCGCCAAGGGCGAGGAACGCTTCGCCTGCGGCGACTGGCAGGACGGACCCGGCGGCATCCCGCTCCTCGGCGGCGCGCAGGCGAACGTCGTCTGCAAGCAGGACGGCCTGTTCGCTTATGGCACGCACACCATCGTCATCGGCCGCGTGGAGTCCGCGATCGTCGGCGATGTCGTCGATCCGCTGGTTTACGTGGACGGCCGCTACACGCGCGTTCCGGCCTGACCTATCGCGTCAGCCGTTCATGGTGCCAGCGCAGGTGCGGCTCCATGAAGGTCGAGATGAAATAATAGCTGTGGTCATAGCCCTCGCGCATCCCCAGCGTCAGCGGGATGCCGGCTTTCGCGCAGGCAGCCTCAAGCAGTTCGGGCTTCAACTGGTCCTTCAGGAAATTGTCCGCCCCGCCCTGATCCACCAGCAGGTCCGGCACGCGCGCGCCGTCCTCGATCAGCGCGCAGGCATCGTACTGCCGCCACGCCGAGCGGTCCGCGCCCAGATAACCGCCGAGCGCCTTCTCGCCCCACGGGCAATTGAGCGGGCTGACGATCGGCGCAAACGCTGACGTCGCGCGGAACCGGCCGGGATTGCGAAGGCTGATGGTCAGCGCGCCGTGCCCGCCCATCGAATGGCCCATGATGCCCTGCCGCGCCATGTCCGCCGGGAAATTCGCCGCCACGATCTCCGGCAGTTCGGTTTCGATGTAGCTGCGCATCCGGAAGTTCGCCGCCCACGGCGCCTCGGTCGCATCGACATAGAAGCCCGCGCCCTTGCCGAAGTCATACGCCTCATCGTCGGGCACCTCGTCGCCGCGCGGGCTCGTGTCCGGCGCTACGAAGATCAGGCCGAGTTCCGCGCACGCGCGCCGGAATTCGCCCTTCTCGGTCACATTGGCGTGCGTGCAGGTCAGGCCCGAGAGATACCACACCACCGGCAGCTTCGCGCCCGGCGCATGGTCGGGCACGAACACGCTGAACACCATCGGCGTGCCGGTTTGCGCGGATGCGTGCCGGTAAACGCCCTGCGTGCCGCCGAAGCTGCGGTTCGTCGAAACGGTCTCGATGGTCATTTGTCCTCCAGAACGGGAATGCGGGCGATGATCGGCGCGTGGCCCCACGCGATGAGCGCACGCACCAGGTCGGGACCGGACATGCCGACCGTGGCGGTGTTGCGCAAGGGGTGGACGTTCACCGCCTCCGCCCCCGCCAGCCCCGCGTCGAGCGCCACCGTCACCGCGCGCGCCGTATCGTTGAAAGCCGCGAGAGGCGTCACCGATCCGGGCGTGATGCCGAGCAGGCGCTCCATGTCGTCCGCCTTGCCGAAGCTGAGCCGCCGCGAACCGAGCACGGCGGGCAGCGCCTTCAGGTTCGCCCGCGCTTCGGCCGGAATGGTGACGAGGAAGAACACCCCCGCTTCGTCCTTCAGGAACAGGTTCTTCGTGTGCGCCCCCGCGATCCGGCGGTGCAGGTCGTCGCTCTCGGCGACGGTGAACACCGCTTCGTGCTCATGCACCGTGAAGGATATGCCCAGCCCGGCGAGCGCCCCGTGCAGATCCAGTTCCCTTGATGCCACACCAATCCCCTTTCGTCTGGCGCATACAACGCATTAACCCTCTCGTGCCAGAATGTTCGCGCAGAATGATGCGAGGACAGGCACGTGGACCGCGAAACCGATTTCTCCAGGAACACGTCGTCCGGCGTCGAGGAGCCGGACTTCGCGCTCAGCGCGCTGGACCACATTCGCGTCCGCTCCGAAGCCGCGCTTGCGCGCAAGGATATCGAACTGCGCCGCCTGCGCGCCGAAATCGAATGCCTGCAGATCATCAAGCAGCGCTTCGAATCGATCGTCGATACGGTTCCCTGCGTTATCTTCGCGTGCAATGCGAAGGGGGAAGTCACCTATATCAACGGCAGTTTCACGCGCCTTACCGGCTGTCCGCCTGAAGATGCGCTCGAAGGCGGATGGCAGACATTCACGCACCCGGACGATGTCGCGCAGGTGAAAGACGCCCTTGCATTGGCGGTTCAGACCGGCGTGGCACGCGGCGCCACGATGCGGATCCGCGCGCCGGGCAAGGCATATGTGACCTTCGGCGCAACAGGCGCGGCCGTGCGAGACAGCCAGGGCAAGTTTCTGGAATGGTACGGCGTGCTTATCCCGCAGCCGGACGACATCCACCTTCTGACCGTGGAACCTTGACGGGTAATCGGTGTCCGCGCCTGTCTCGTTACGGCACAGCCGGGTCGAAAATCCGGGCCATGTAGCGGCTTTGAATCCACGCAACGGCTAATTTCCGCGATAGAGGGAACTGGCATTCTGCTTGCGTGTTGCTTCGGCGAGGCGCCCTTGTTCGGCGCCGGGCTGAAAGGACGAGAACCATGCTCGACACGCGCGCCTATGACGGCACGAAGCAGGGCTACCGGCTTGTGTATCGCCCGTCGAAGGTCAATTGCTGCCCCGGCTGCGGGCACACCAACTGGTATGTCGGCCGCAGCTCCGCCGAATGCGCCTTCTGCGCGACCGCCCTGCCGCTTCAGCAGACCGGCGGCGCCGATTATCTCACGGATTTCACCGCGCGCGCTGCCGCGTAAGCGTCGGCATAACCGCAGGTTATAGCGCACAGTGCAGATTTTCTATTGTGAACACAGCCTGATCGGCCTTCCCTAGCAAGGTCTGTCGCCCCGCCGCGACAGCGCTCTGGAGGGGGCCGCCCATGAAACTGCCGATTGCCATTCTCAGCCTTGCCATTGTTTCATCGCCTGCTCAGGCGGTCGACGTTGAAGCCGTTCGAAAGCTGATCGCCGATCCGCGCGCGGCGAGCGCGCCGGGCTGCGTTGCGGGCGCATTCAAAGCGGGGAAAACCCTCTTCGTCACCGCCGCCGGCATGGCGGATGTCGAAAACGCGCGGCCGCTCGACGGCGACACGCTCATCTATGCGGCTTCGGTTTCCAAGCAGTTCACCGTGCTCGCCGCCGCCACGCTTGCCGTGCAAGGCAAGATGGGCCTTCAGGACGATATCCGGAAATATCTGCCCGAACTGCCGCAATATGAAGTGCCCGTCACCGCGGAGATGCTGATCCACCACACGTCAGGCATCCGGGATTGGCTCGCGCTTTCAAGCTGGGCAGGCGCTTCGGATTTCTCGCAGGCCAAAAAGGCCGATGTCCTCAGTCTGTTGTTTCGTCAACAGGGCACCAATTTCACGCCGGGCACCGATTTCACGTACTCGAACGGCGGTTATCTGCTGCTCGCGGAGATCATCGAACGCGTATCGGGGATGCCGTTCAGCACATATGTCACGAAAACCGTGCTCGAACCGCTCGGCATGAAGAACAGCATGTTCATGAACGGCGCAGGTCCGACGAAGGGCAAGATCGCGCATGGATACAAGCCGAAGGGCGATACCTTCGAAATTCGCGATACCTATCCCACGATCAGCGGATCGGGCGGGTTGATGGTCACGATCAACGATCTTGCGAAGTTCGATCACGATCTGGAGGTCGGCCACAAGGTCTGGACCCCGCAGGTCAAGGCCATCATGCTGGCGCCCGGCACGTTCACCAACGGTGAGCCCGCGCTTCGCAAGCCGAGCAAGCAGGCCTACGCGGGCGGTCTCATGGTCGGAGAGCGGCGCGGGCAATATTTCGTGCAGCACGGCGGCGGCGCAGAAGCGTTCAGGAACCAGTACGCCCGATTGCCGGAGCGCCGACTCGGCGTCGCCGTCTTCTGCAACCGCAGCGACTGGGATCCCTCCGAACGCGCCGACGCCGTTATAGAACTCGTCGAGGGCGCCATACTGACGGATGAAAACAAGCCTCTCAACGGCCGTTATTATTCCGATGAGCTTCAGGCCACCTATGACGTGTCGATCGACGGGAAGGAACTGACCGCAGCAGTCACCTCCCCCTACGCAAAAGCCGGAAAATCCGAGACGTTCGAGCGTTCGTCCGACGGCACGTTCCGCGCGAACGGCACCATTCTCACGTTCTTGCCCGACGGCGGGTTCACGCTCGGCACAGAACGGGTCCGTGCCATTCCCTTCAAGAAAGTCACCGGCAACTAAAACCTGCCTGTTGCCGGGAATAGATAGGCCGGCGCCTTCGAACACTTCGTTCGGGGGCGTCGTCGTGCCCGCGCGCATCAAGCATAAATGCAGGAAAGCATAACTACGGGTTATGACCATGCCACGTCTTGATACATGGCAGGCTTCATTTTCACTGCAATTATACTGCAACGCAAAATTCAAAAAGGGGCAATCATGTTTACCAATTCACTTGAACACCGCCATAATTTGAAAAGCGCGCGCCGCCACAAGGCTGTTTGTTTCGCAGGCGCAGCAATGACTTTGTGCGCAATCTCGCCTGCGTTTGCCCAGTCTTCCGGCACGCCTCCCGCCAGAACGATCGACGAGGAGATCGTCGTCACCGGCTCGCTCCTTGCACGCAGCGGATTTGATGCCCCTACGCCGGTCACGGCCATCGGCACGGAAGATTTGCTGCGCGTCAACGCGCCGGACATCTCCAACGTCGTCAACCAGATGCCCGCCGTCCGCGCCTCGCTGACCCCCGCGAGCACCGGCAATCTCAGCAGTCTCGCCGCAGGCAACTACATCGATCTGCGCGGCCTCGGCTATCTCCGCACGCAGGTTCTGATCGACGGCCGCCGCTATTCACCCAACACGCCGAGCGGCGGTGTCAACGTAAGCTCCATTCCCCAGACGCTGGTGCGCGGCATCGACATCGTGACCGGCGGCGCGTCGGCGGCTTACGGCTCCGACGCCGTGGCCGGCGTCGTCAATTTCCTCATCGACGACGAATTTCAGGGCCTGAAGGGCAAGGTGCAGGGCGGCATCACCGATCATAACGACTACCGCAACTATCTCGCCTCGGTCGCCTACGGCACGAACTTCGCCGACAACCGTATCCGGCTTACCGTTGCCGTCGAGGCCGCGCAGAACAGCGGCATCGATTTCATCGGAGACCGCGATTGGGGGAACAACCCGTCCCGCATCGCAAACCCGGCATGGACCGCAACGAATGATGAGCCGCGCAATCTGGTCGTCATGGGCGCCAAGGCCGCAAACGTCGCCTACGGCGGCGTCATCAACTCGCCGGGCGCACTGCGCGGGCTGCAGTTCGCACCGGACGGGTCGGCGATTCCGTTCAACTACGGGTCGCTCGTGACGACGTCCTCGATGGTCGGCGGCGACGGCGTCAACGCCACAGCCGACAATGTCGGTTCCGTCCCTTCCGAGCGTTATGCGGCATTCGGACGCCTCACCTTCGACGCAACCGACTCGCTGAAAATCTTCGCGGAAATCAATTATTCGAAGATCCAGTCGCGCTTCCCCACGCTGTCTCGCACCGAACAGCTCACGATCCGCGCCGACAACCCCTTCATTCCCGAGTCCGTCCGTGATGTGATGATTTCGGAGGGGATCCCGAGCTTCGTCATGGGCCGCAGTCTCAACGACTATGCCCGCGGCGACATCGATATGGATATCGACACGCTGCAAGCCGTGTTCGGCGCGGAAGGCAGCTTCGGCGATTCGTGGAAGTGGGACGCCTATTACAGCCACGGACGCACCAAGAACGTCCTCCATCTGGAACAGCGCGTCACATCGCGGTTCGCCCTTGCGCTCGATGCCGTCACCGATCCGAACACCGGAGCGGCCGCGTGTCGGTCCACGCTCACGAATCCCGGCAACGGCTGCGTTCCGATCAACCTGATCGGTGAAGGCAACGTCACGGATGCGGCGCTCAACTACATCAACGGCATGTCGCGCCGCGAATGGGACATCAAGCAGAACATCGTCGCCGGCACCGTTCGCGGCGAGCCCTTCTCCACATGGGCAGGTCCGGTCGGCGTCGCCGTCGGTGCGGAATACCGGAGCTGGAAGGTCGATACGACGTCCGATCCGATTTCCCAGGTCCAGGGCTATCTCGGCGGCGGCACCATTCCCTACTCCGGCAAGATCGAGGTCAAGGAAGTCTTCGGCGAGATTCTCGTGCCGCTGGCAAGCGGGGAAAGCTGGGCACGCGATCTCAGCCTCAACCTCGCGGGCCGCATCACGGATTACAGCACGTCGGGCACGGTCGAAACCTGGAAGGCGGGCGTCAATTATGCGATCAACGACTCCATCCGGCTGCGCGCAACCCGCTCACGCGACATCCGCGCGCCGGGATTGGAGGAATTGTTCGCTGCAGGCTCGACCAGCACGCTCAGCGTGCAGGATCCGGAATTCGGCGGCGAGAGCTATTCGGTCCAGGCCGCCAACACCGGCAACCCGACGCTGACCCCCGAAAAGGCCGATACGCTCACGGCAGGTATCGTGCTGACGCCGGACTTCCTTCCGGGCTTCAAGTTCTCGGTCGATTACTATGATATCAAAATGAAGAACGCGATCATCGCGCTTACCCCGGCCACGATTGTCGATCAGTGCTACACGACCGCGCCGCAGCTTTGCTCGCTCATCACGCGCGGCGGCGACGGCAGGATCACCCGCGTTCTGAACGGGCCGGTGAACCTTCAGCGCGTCCAGGTCCGCGGCATCGATTTCGAATCCTCGTACCGCTTCCCGCTCGGCGCAGGGGACATCAATCTCCGCGCGCTCGCGACCTACATCGACAAGGCGGTCATCGACGACGGCATCACGGCGAGCGAACTTCATGACGCGGTCAACCAGCCGACCATTGCGGCGCTCGGCGGAAACCCGCGCTGGCGCTTCAACACAAGCGCGAGCTACATCACCGATCAGGCGCGCCTAAGCGTCACCGGGCGGTATGTCGGCGGCGGCAGGATCGACCCGAGCTTCACGTCGAAGGATCTCGATGTTCTCCGCGTGAAGGGGCGTCTGTATTTCGACATCTCCGGCGAATACGCGATCATCGAGCGCGGCGAGAGCACGGTCGCCCTGTTCGGCAGTATCCAGAACCTGCTCGATCAGAATCCGCCGATCACGGGCGTAGGCGGCTACGGCACGACGCGCTCGCTCTACGACACGATCGGCCGCATCTATAACGTCGGCGTCAGGTTCCAGTTCTGAGCTGACCAGTTCTGAGCTGAATCGAAAAGGGCAGGCGAATTGATCGCCTGCCCTTTTTCTTTGCGTTTGCCGGGAAACCCTCAGGCGGCGGCTTTGCGCGACTCGCGCTTGCGCTCGTGCGGGTCGAGGTAGCGCTTGCGGATGCGGATGGACTTCGGCGTCACTTCCACCAGTTCGTCGTCGTCGATGTAGGCGATGGCCTGTTCCAGCGTCATGCGCTTGGGCGGCGTCAGGCGGATGGCGTCGTCTTTGCCCGAAGCGCGGAAGTTGGTCAGCTGCTTGGATTTCAGCGGGTTGACCTCCAGATCCTGCGGCTTGGCGTTCTCGCCGATCACCATGCCCTGATACAGCGGCTCGCCCGGCGAGATGAACAGGATGCCCCGGTCTTCCAGCGCGTTCAGCGCGTAGGCGACCGCTTCGCCCTGCTCCATCGAGATCAGCACGCCGTTCTGGCGGCCGGTGATCTGGCCCTTGTGCGGCCCGTAGCTGTCGAACAGGCGGTTCATGATGCCGGTGCCGCGCGTGTCGGACAGGAACTCGCCGTGATAGCCGATGAGCCCGCGCGACGGCGCGATGAAAGTCAGCCGCGTCTTGCCGCCGCCCGACGGGCGCATGTCGGTCATCTCGCCCTTGCGCAGCGCCATCTTCTCGACGACCGTACCCGAATGCTCGCCGTCGACGTCGATAACGACGGTTTCGTACGGCTCCTCACGCCCCTTCGCGCCTTCCTTGAAGAGAACGCGCGGACGGGAGATGCCGAGTTCGAAACCTTCGCGGCGCATCGTTTCGATGAGCACGCCAAGCTGAAGCTCGCCGCGTCCGGCGACTTCGAAACTGTCCTTGTCGGCGCTTTCGGTGACGCGGATGGCGACATTGCCTTCCGATTCGCGAAACAACCGCTCGCGGATCATACGGCTCGTCACCTTGCTGCCCTCGCGGCCCGCGAACGGGCTGTCGTTGACGGCGAAGGTCATGGCGAGCGTCGGCGGATCGATCGGCTGCGCGGGAAGCGCCGTCGTCACCGAAGGCTCGGCGATGGTGTTGGCCACGGTCGCGGTCGAAAGTCCCGCGATGGCGACGATGTCGCCCGCCTCGGCGCTTTCCACCGGCACGCGCTCAAGGCCGCGGAACGCGAACACCTTGCTGGCGCGGCCTTCCTCGACGACCTTGCCTTCGGGGTCGAGCGCGCGGATCGGCATGTTGGCGGAAAGTTTGCCGCTGGTGATGCGGCCGGTGAGGATACGGCCGAGGAAGTTGTCGCGGTCGAGCAGCGTCGCCAGCATGGCGAACGGCCCCGCCGGATCGGCGTCCGGCGACGGCACATGCTCGACGATCTTCTCGAACAGCGGCGTCAGGTCGCCCGAGCGTACATCCGCCGAAAGTCCCGCATAGCCGCCGCGTCCGCTGGCGAACAGCGCCGGAAAATCGAGCTGCTCGTCGGAGGCGTCAAGCGCCATGAACAGCTCGAACACTTCATCGAGCACCTCGTCGGCGCGCGCGTCCGAACGGTCGACCTTGTTCACCACGACGATGGGACGCAGGCCGAGCGCCAGCGCCTTGCCGGTCACGAACTTGGTCTGCGGCATCGGCCCCTCGGCGGCGTCGACGAGCAGGATGACGCCGTCGACCATCGAGAGGATTCGCTCCACCTCGCCGCCGAAGTCGGCGTGGCCCGGCGTATCGACGATGTTGATGCGTGTCGTCTCGCCGCCGTGAATCCATTCGACAGAGGTGCACTTCGCGAGAATCGTGATGCCGCGCTCTTTTTCGAGGTCGTTCGAGTCCATCGCGCGCTCTTCGACGCGCTGGTTGTCGCGGAACGTGCCGGACTGGCGGAACAGCTGATCCACAAGCGTTGTCTTGCCGTGGTCGACGTGGGCGATGATTGCCACGTTGCGAAGGCCCATGGGGGTCTCTTTCAGATTCGAGGAAACGGATTTGGCGCGCGCATACATCACCTGCTGCATCGCAGCAAGGCGTGTCACCTCTTGGCGAAGGCCCCGTCACCCGATTAGAGCTTCAAAACCAACAAGGAGGATAAGCCGTGACCAACAGCCTGCACCCCGAAACGCTGGCGCTTCACGCCGGCTGGCGCGCGGACCCGACGACGGGCGTGGTCGCTCCTCCGATCTACCAGACGACCTCGTACCAGTTCAAAAATACCGAGCACGCCGCGAACCTGTTCGCGCTGTCCGAGCTGGGCAACATCTACACGCGCATCATGAACCCCACGACCGACATCCTCGAACAGCGCATCGCCGCGATCGAGGGCGGCGTGGCGGCGCTCGCGGTCGCGTCGGGTCAGGCGGCCTCGGCGCTGGCGATCCAGAACCTCGCCCGCGCCGGCGAGAATATCGTCAGTTCTACAGACCTTTACGGCGGAACCTGGAACCTGTTCGCGAACACCCTGAAGGATCAGGGCATCGAGGTCCGCTTCGTCGATCCCGCCGATCCGCAGGCCTTCGTGCGTGCCAGCGACGATCGCACCCGCGCCTGGTACGCCGAGACGCTACCAAACCCGAAGCTGCGCGTGTTTCCGATCGGCGAGGTCGCCGCGCTCGGCCGCGCGCTCGGCATCCCGCTCATCGTGGACAACACCGCCGCGCCGCTGCTCGCGCGCCCGTTCGATCACGGTGCCACCATCGTCGTCTATTCGGCGACCAAGTACATCGGCGGCCACGGCACCTCGATCGGCGGCCTGATCGTCGACGGCGGCAATTTCGACTGGGAAGCAAAGCCGGAACGCAGCCCGACGCTCAACACGGCGGACCCGAGCTACCACGGCGCTGTCTGGACGCAGGCGGTGAAGCCGCTCGGCCCCATCGCCTACATCCTGCGCGCCCGCACCGTGCTGCTGCGCGATCTCGGCGCGGCGCTATCGCCGATGAACGCCTTCCAGCTGCTGCAGGGCCTCGAAACCCTGCCGCTCCGGATGCCCCGGCACTGCAGCAACGCGCAGGCGGTCGCGGATTATCTGAAGAACCGCAAGGGGATCACCAAGGTCGTTCACCCGTCCGCGCAGGATAGCGAAGCCCGCGCCCGCGCCGACAAGTATCTCTCGGGCGGGTACGGCGGTCTGCTCGGCTTCGAGCTTGAAGGCGGCCGCGAGGCAGGCCGCGCCTTCATCGACAACCTGAAATTGCTTTACCACGTCGCCAACATCGGCGACGCGCGCAGCCTCGCGATCCACCCGGCCTCGACGACGCACTCGCAGCTCTCCGAAGCCGACCAGATCGCCACCGGCGTCTCCCCCGGCTACGTCCGCCTGTCGATCGGCCTCGAACACATCGACGACATCATCGCCGACATCGAACAGGCGCTCGCCGCCGCAGGCGCCTGACCCACCCTATCCTCTCCCGCTCGCGGGAGAGGATACGAAGCCTTGGCCAAAGGCCTAGGCGAAGTTGGTGAGGGCCCGCGCCAGAAGCGCCCGGCTCGACGCATCGAACCCCGCCCCCGCGCCGTCACCCAGCGCCGCGTGCGCCATCTCCTTGCCCAGTTCCACCCCCCACTGGTCGAACGGATTGATGCCGAGCATCACCGCCGCCGTGAACGTGCGGTGCTCATAGAAGGCGACAAGCGCACCAAGCGTATGCGGATCGAGCCGTTCCAGCACGATCGCGCTCGAAGGCCGGTTCCCCGGAAACGTCTTCGCCGCTGCGAGCGCTGCGTCACCGCCGGAGAGCGCCAGCGCCTCCTCCATCGTCCGCCCGCGCATAAGCGCCGCACCCTGCGCGATCGCATTCACCAGAAGCTGGCGATGATGCGCCGCGCCGAGCCCGTGCCCCGGCGTCTTCACCATCACGAACTCGGCCGGCACCAGATGCGTGCCCTGATGCAGCAGCTGGAACACCGCGTGCTGCGCGTCCGTACCGGTGCCGCCCCAGGTGATCGCCGCGCTGGGATGCGTGAGCGCTCCGCCCTCGCGGTCCACGCGCTTGCCGTTGCTCTCCATTTCAAGCTGCTGGAGGAACGACGGCAGCAGCCTAAGCCGTTCGTCATAAGCAAATACCGCGCGCGTTTCAGCGCCGAGGAACGCCGCGTAGAGCACATCCACCATCGCCGCCAGCACCGGCGCATTCGCCTCCATGGGCGCGGTCTCGAAGTGCCGGTCCATGGCGCGCGCGCCCGCCAGCAGCGCCTCGAACGCCGGCCAGCCGAGCGTCAGCGCCGCCGTCACGCCGACCGCCGACCAGAGCGAATACCGCCCGCCGACGCTTTCGGCGAAACCGAGCACGTTTTCCTTGAGGATGCCCCACGCCACCGCTTTCTCCGGCGCCGCCGTCACCGCCACGAATCGCGCCGTGCCGCCGATCCAGTCGCGCGCGCTCTCGGCGTTCGTCATCGTCTCGATCGTCGTGAATGTCTTCGATACGACCACCACCAGCGTCCGCGCAGGGTCGCAGGCGCGCATCGCGCGCTCCAGCGCGACGCCGTCGATGTTGGAGATGATGTGCGTATCGTATCGCCCCTCGCCGAGCGCATCGACGAGCAGCGCGGGCCCGAGCGCGGATCCGCCGATGCCGATGTGGAGGATGTGCCGGATCTCGCCGAACGCTCCGGCCGCGACGCGCTCCACCAGCCGCTGCGTCATCGCGCGCGCGGTGTCAGCCCCCGCAACCGCCTGCCCGCTCCCCGAGCCCCGCTCCGCCGCATGTGTCGCCGCACGCCCTTCGCTGGGGTTCACGGCCGCGCCCGAAAACAGCGCGGCGCGAACCGATTCGAAGCCCGATGCGCCCAGCAGTCCCGCAAGTCCGGCCTCCGCGCCCGGAGAGAGATGCGTCTTCGAAACGTCGAGATGCAGTCCCGCAACGTCCACCGACAGCCGCCCCGCCCGTCCCGTGTCCGCACCGAACAGGCCCGCCAGCGTGGGAACCTCGCGCGCTGCCTCTGCAACCGCCGCCCAGGCCGTGCTTCGCTCGTCCATCCGCACTCCGCTCCTTGCTTGACACCCCGGACCGGGGCCAATAGTGCCGCCCTGTGACCGATCCCGAAACCGCAGACCCTTCTAACGATGCCTCCCGCGCAGTCCATCAGGCGCGCGGTGAGCAGATGCTCGGCTCGATGAAGGAAGGCCTCAGAACCATCGTCGGGGCGGTGCTGATCGCGCTGTTCCTGCGCTCGTTCGGCTACGAACCGTTCAACATTCCGTCCGAATCGATGCTCCCGCGTCTGTACGTCGGCGATTATCTGTTCGTCGCGAAATGGCCGTATGGCTACAGCCGCTACTCTTTCCCGATGGGCCCGCCGATCTTCGAAGGCCGTATCGCGGGCAGCGCGCCGGAGCGCGGCGACGTCGCGGTCTTCAAGACGCCGAGCGACAACCGCACGGATTTCATCAAGCGCGTGATCGGCCTTCCCGGCGACATCGTTCAGATGCGCGGCGGCGCGCTTTACCTCAACGGCGATGCCGTGCCGAAGCGCCGCGTTGCCGATTTCGTCGTGCCGCAGAGCCCGAACATGGCCTGCCTGAAGGGTGAAGTGTTCGTCGATGAAAGTGGCGAACGCATGTGCCGCTACCTGCGCTATGAAGAGACGCTGCCCGGCGGCCGCACCTATTTCGTGCTCGACAGCGACCCCGCGAGCCCCGGCGACGATACGGCGCCGTTCGTCGTGCCCGAGGGCCACTACTTCATGATGGGCGACAATCGCGACAACAGCTCCGACAGCCGCTTCAGCATCGCCGAGGGCGGCGTCAGCTTCGTGCCTGCGGAAAACTTCGTCGGCCGCGCCGAGATCATGTTCTTCTCGACCGACGGTTCGGCCAGCTGGCTGTTGCCTTGGACCTGGGTATCGGCCGCGCGTTGGGAGCGTATCGGGCGCCTCTTCTGATGGAGAGCGCCGCATGGGCACTGAAGGCGCTCGGCCACGAATTCGCCGATCCGAAGCTGCTTGAAAGCGCGCTCACGCACGGCGGCGGGCGCAAGCGCAACTACGAACGTCTGGAATTTCTCGGCGACCGCGTGCTCGGCTGCGTCGTCGCGGCCTGGCTCTATCATCGCTTCGACGAGACGGAGGGCGAACTTGCCCGCCGTTTTGCCGCGCTTGTCGACAAGGGCACCTGCGCAGAGGTCGCGCGCGCCATCGGCGTACCCGCGATCATCCGCATGGAGCCCGCCGCGCGCCAGGCGGGCGTTCACCGGTCCGACAACGTCCTCGGCGATATCTGCGAGGCGCTGATCGGCGCGCTCTATGTCGATGGCGGGCTTCCCGTCGCCGAAGCCTTTATCCGCGCCCAGTGGGCAGCGCACGTCGATCGGCGCAGCACCGCGCCGCGCGATCCCAAGTCCGCGCTGCAGGAATGGGCGCAGGGTCAGCGCCTGCCGATCCCCGTTTACGAGGTCGTCGAGCGCTCCGGCCCGGATCATGCGCCGAGCTTCCGCGTTCGTGTCACGGTGCGCGGCTATGCGCCGGCAGATGCGGACGGTTCGAGCAAACAGGAAGCGGAGAAACAGGCGGCAATCGCACTGCTCGCGCGGGAGACGGGTGAATGAGCGAAAAAACCTTTTGCGGCGTGGTTGCCGTTGTCGGCGCGCCCAATGCAGGCAAGTCGAGCCTCGTCAACGCGCTCGTCGGCCAGAAGGTCGCGATCGTCAGCCCCAAGGTGCAGACGACGCGCACGCGCCTGATGGGCCTTGCGATCGAAGGCCAGACGCAGATCCTCCTCGTCGACACGCCGGGCATCTTTCAGCCCAAACGCCGCCTTGACCGCGCGATGGTGCATGCCGCGTGGGAAGGGACGGCGGGCGCGGATATCGTGCTCCTCGTCATCGACGGCAAGCGCGCGATTTCGGATGAGGCGGACGCGATCCTCGAAGTGCTCGCGAACCGGCCCGAACCCAAGATGCTCGCCATCACCAAGATCGACATCGCCGCGAAGGAGCGCCTGCTGCCCATCGCGGCGGAATCGAACCGCCGCGTCGACTTCGCCGAAACGCTGATGGTCTCCGCCGTCACCAACGATGGTATCGACGACCTTCGCCGCACGCTCTCCGCCGCGCTTCCCGAAGGCCCCTGGCACTTCCCGGAGGACCAGGTCTCCAACATCACGACGCGGCTTCTCGCCGCCGAAATCACGCGCGAACAGCTCTATCGCCAGCTCCACGAGGAACTTCCCTACGCCTCCACCGTGGAGACCGAGCTGTGGGAGGAGCAGAAAAACGGCTCCGTGAAAATCCACCAGCAGATCCTCGTCCAGCGCGATACGCAGAAAGCCATCGTGCTCGGCAAGGGCGGCACCCGCATCCGCGCCATCGGCTCCGCCTCCCGCGCCGAACTGGAAACGGTTCTCGATCGTCGCGTGCACCTGTTCCTGAACGTGAAGGTGAAACCGGACTGGGCGGACGACCGGGAGACATACCGTGACATGGGGCTGGGCTGGGTAGATTGACGCCGCGACACGCGCCATTACCCGTTTAGACGAAGAATTGCCCGCATCGAGCGTTGCTCCCCGGCGTGCGCCTGCCACGATCGGCAGGCTTACAAGGGAGGCCAAGTTGTTCCGCAAACACCTGTGCACCATTTCAGTTTTCGCCCTCGCGGTTTCGGCATGCGACGGGCATACGCCTTCGCCCGACCCGGCAAGTGCGCCGCACCCTGAAGATCAGGAAATCGCCGATCTTGCCGCCAAGCCCGACAGCTGGGTGCTGGAACAGGTCGGCGGCAAGCGCATCGTGCTCGACGGCCAGACACTCGATCTTCGAATGCAGTATCTTTTCCATCAAGGGCAGATCGCAGCCGAAAAAGAGGCCGAAGCCGCAAAAACGCTGCCCGAAAAGCCGGAGTCGGACCCGTTCGATGCGCCGCAAAGTGCTCTCGAAACCCGGGAGGACGCAAACCAGCGCTGGATCCGCCGCACCAAACCGGGGCCCGAACTCGCGACAACGGACGAAACGGTCACGGCAAGGGACGGCAAGCCCATTCCTGTCCGCATCTACCGACCGAAAGCGGAAGGGCCGCTTCCGGTTCTGGTCTATTACCACGGCGGCGGCTGGCTGTTCGGCAATATCGAGGCGGTCGACCGCGCCATGCGGCGGCTGGCGGACGAAGCAAAGGTCATGATCATCTCGACCGACTATCGCCTTGCGCCGGAAAGCCCCTACCCCGGATCGTGGAACGACGCCGAGGACGCCTATTACTGGGCACTGGAGAACGCGGCCCGGCTGAACGCCGATGCGTCCCGCATTTGCGTCGGCGGAGACAGCGCGGGCGGCAATATGTCGGTCGTTGTCACCGCCCGCGTTCACAAGGCCGGAAAACCGAAGCCCGCGTGTCAGTTGCTCTACTACGCAGCCGTGGACAATCGCAGCGTGCCCGTCATGCGCGAGCATTATGACTCCGCACGCTTGTTCTGGAACGGTTTCGGCCTCGACGAACCTTTCACGAACTACGTCCACCAGCGCGTGTTTCCGGGCATGGATCTGGCGCAGCCCGAAATTTCGCCGATTCTGGCCGACAATTTCACGATCATGCCGCCTACGCTCGTGGCTGCGGCCGGTTTCGACCCGCTGAGGGATTCAGACCGCGCGTACGCAGAGGCCTTGAAAAAGGCGGGCGTCCACACCGTCTATCTCGAATATTCGGCCCTCCCGCACGGCTTCCTCCAGCAAACCGCCGTCACGCAGGAGGCCGACCGCGCCGCCGGAGAATCGGCACGGGAATTCGGGAAACTCGTTGCCGGTCTTCAAGCGAAAAAGCCCTGACCTTGTCGTGGGCGGTTACTCGAACTCGCCCTTCGGCAGCGTCTCCACCTTCGCCCAAACCGCCGCCACGTCCGGTATTTCCAGCCCGAACACGCCGCCGAGCGCGGCGGCGAGGTCGTCCGCGTTCTTCATCGCCTCCGTCGTCATGCCGTCTGCCGTCACCGTGCGGCGCGTGCGGTTGACGATGGATTCGATGCGTCCGTCGAAGTGACGCATCACCACGAGGTTGTTTCGAAACGGCGATCCGTCGTCCGCCATCAGCCAGGCCTGCTGGGCAGCGAGCCGGGGCTCGTCGGTGTAATCAGCCTTGAAATCGAAATTCGGCGCCGCGCCGAAGCGGTGATTGCGGAAACGCAGCCAGTCGGCATCCGCCGCTTCGATGCCGAAATCGTGGAATTCGTGGCGATGGTCGCCGACGGCGAGCGGGATCGGCCGCGCGGGTGCATCGCCAAGGCCGCCGTCCACCAGCCACGGCTGTTCAAGATCCACGCGCAGCGTCAGGTGGTTCCCCACCACGCCGTCGCCCAGATCGGCCCGGCGCACGCCGCCGCACAGGCGCGTGACCTGAAATCCCGCCGCAGACAGCGCCGCGCCCAGCAGCCCGTTCATTTCATAACACCAGCCGCCGCGCGCGCCGCCGATCATCTTGTCGAACGCCGCCGCCGGGTCGATCGCGTTCGGCCAGCCCATGAAGGCGTCGAGCACTTCCCATGTGAAGGCGCGCACATGCCCGCGCTGGAACGCGGCGAGACGGTCAAGATCGGGGGCGCCCGCGCGCGGCACGCCGATACGCGCGCAGTAGCGGTCCATGTGTGCCGGAGTCAGTTCGGTCAGCACGGTTCACCTCCCCCGTATATCGTTTGACGCGCCTCTAGCGCCTCGGCGATGATCCGCCAATGCATCTGGATGCCGAAGCCCTCGTCTGCGCTGCCATTGCCCACGGCGAGAACGGCGCGGTCGTGCGTTTCCTCACGGCGGAGTCCGGCCTCGTGGCGGCCTATGTGCCCGGCGGGCGTTCGCAGCGCCTGCGTCCCGCGCTTGCGCCCGGCACGCGCGTACGCGTCCGCATCGACGGACGCAGCGACACGCAGCTGGCGCGCGCGAGCGTGGAAATCGTGCGCTCGCGCGCCGCGCTCGCCTTCGATCCGCTGGCGCTCGCGCTCGTCGAGTGGCTGGCCGGGCTTGCCGCGACGCTGCTTCCGGAAGGCCACCCCTACCCGCGCGTTCATGCGACGCTGGAATCGGTGCTCGACCTCGCAGAGCTTCAGGATGATCCGCTCGTCACGCTCGCCGCGCTCGCGCGTTTCGAGATGCTGCTGCTTGCCGAACTTGGCTTCGGCCTCGATCTTTCCGCCTGCGCCGCCACGGGGCAGACGCACGACCTCGCCTTCGTCTCCCCGAAAACCGGCCGCGCCGTCAGCGCGGGAGCGGGCGCGCCCTATGCGGACCGCCTCTTTCGGCTGCCTGCATTCATCACGGGCGGCGGCAAGGCGAGCGCGGATGACGTCGCGGAGGCGCTTCTCATCGCCCGCCATTTCATCGAACGCGACCTCCTCACCGGACGCCGCGCCGCCACCCTCACCGCCGCACGGGACAGGATCGAGGCACGCCTGCGTCGATAGGCTCGCATCCCCCTTCCGGGCCTGCTATCGCCCTTCCCCATGACTGATCTTCTCGACCCTGAATCGAACATCATCGAAGCCCCGTTCGGCGACGCGCTGGCGGATCGCTATCTCGTTTACGCGCTCTCCACGATCACCGCGCGCTCGCTGCCGGATGTGCGCGACGGGCTGAAGCCGGTTCACCGCCGGCTGCTTTGGGCGATGCGGCTTCTGAAGCTCGATCCGGGTCAGGGCTACAAGAAGTGCGCGCGCGTCGTCGGCGACGTCATCGGTAAATACCATCCGCACGGCGATGTCGCCGTTTACGACGCGATGGTCCGCCTCGCGCAAAGTTTCTCCCTCCGCTACCCACTTGTCGACGGCCAGGGTAACTTCGGAAACATCGACGGCGATAACGCCGCCGCCTACCGCTATACCGAGGCGCGACTGACGCAGGTCGCCATCGACCTGATGGCGGGCCTCGACGAAGACGCCACCGACCTCCGCCCAACCTACAACGGCGAGGATGAAGAGCCGGAGGTGATGCCCGGCCTGTTCCCCAATCTGCTCGCCAACGGCGCCAGCGGCATCGCCGTCGGCATGGCAACGTCGATCCCCCCGCACAACGCCGCCGAACTCATCGACGCCGCCGTGCTCCTGATCGATCAGCCCGGCGCTGAACTCGATCAGCTTCTCGAACACGTGAAAGGTCCGGACTTCCCGACCGGCGCGCTCATCGTCGATGGTCCGGCCAGCATCCGCGAAGCCTACGCCACCGGGCGCGGCAGCTTCCGCGTTCGCGCCCGTTTCGCCGGACGTGAAGACCCGGCCACCGGCAAGTGGATGGTGGAGCCGGAAAAGCTCTCAAGCGGCATGTGGCAGCTCGTCATCACGGAAATCCCTTACGGCGTGCAGAAGGGCAAGCTGATCGAGCAGATCGCGCAGCTCATCGCCGACAGGAAGCTCCCCATCCTCGAAGACGTTCGCGACGAGAGCGACGAGGCCGTCCGCATCGTCATCGTGCCGAAAAGCCGCAACGTCGAACCGGATGTGCTGATCGAGAGCCTTTACCGCCTCACCGAGCTGGAAACCCGCTTTTCGCTCAACCTCAACGTGCTCGATGCCGAGCGCACGCCCCGGGTGATGAGCCTGAAAGAGGTGCTCACCCAGTGGCTCAGCCACCAGATCACCGTTCTGCTGCGCCGCTCCCGCCACCGGCTGGCGAAGATCGACGACCGCATGGAGCTTCTCGAAGGCTACCTGATCGCCTATCTCAATCTCGACCGCGTCATCGAGATCATCCGTACCGAGGATGAACCCAAAGTGGTGATGATCGCGGAGTTCGGGCTCAACGACCGGCAGGCCGAAGCCATTCTGAACATGCGCCTCAGGAGTCTCCGCCGACTTGAGGAAATGGAGATCCGCAAGGAACGCGACAATCTCGCAAAGGAACGCGAAGGCCTCGTCGCGCTGATCGACAGCCCCGCGCGCCAGCGCACGCGCCTGAAACGCGACCTCGCCGTGCTCCGCGATCGCTACGGCTTCGAGACCGCGCTCGGTGCCCGCCGCACACGAATCGAGGAAGCTTCGGCGACGCGCGAGATCCCGCTCGAAGCGATGATCGAAAAAGAACCGATCACCGTCGTCGTATCGGCCAAGGGCTGGGCGCGCGCGATGAAAGGCCACCTCGACCTCAGCGATCCCGAAGCGTTCAAGTTCAAGGAGGGGGACGGCCCCGCCTTCGCCTTCCACGCGCAAACCACCGACAAGATCCTCATCGCCGCCGACAACGGCCGTTTCTACACCGTAGGCGCCGACAAGCTCCCCGGCGGGCGCGGCTTCGGCGAGCCGCTACGGCTGCTCGTCGATATCGAGGGTGATGCCGCCATTGCCGCGGTCCTTACCGCGCGGGCGGAAATGCGTGTGCTGCTCGTGGCGAACGACGGGCGCGGCTTCATTGCCGCCAACGAAGACCTTCTCGGGGAAACCCGCAAGGGCCGTCAGGTAATGACGTTCAAGAAGGGGGTGCGGCTGCACAGTATCAGGGCCATTGATGCGGCCCACGATCATCTTGCGCTTATCGGCGAGAACCGGAAGCTGCTGATCGTGCCCATCGCGGAAATCCCGGTCATGGTACGCGGCCAGGGTGTCGCGCTTCAGAAATACCGCGACGGCGGGCTCTCGGACGCCCTGCCGTTCCGCCTTGCGGACGGGCTTTCCTGGACGATGGGCGGCAAGGAAGGCCGCACCCGCACCGAGACCGATCTTGCGAACTGGATGGGCGCGCGCGCACAGGTCGGCCGCCTGCCGCCGATGGGTTTCCCGCGGAGCAACCGCTTCGACTGAGATATCCCCGACCAGGGTTAACTTTATTTCGAAAGTATAACTGCGCTTTACGGGTCCTTAATTTCGTGCGTGCCATTCCCTTCAGAACCGGTGCCGGCTTCGCGTGATTTGAAGCCGGAGACTCAGCCGGCCGAGTTGCAAGTGAAGGGAATGATGCAGTCGAAACGCGCGATCGAAGCGGCAGGTTCGGCGGCAAACCGCATCGGCAGGGTTGAACCTGCCGCCGCCGCCGCAGCCGAAGAAGCCATGCTTCAGGGTGTCATCGATACGCTCCCCGTCGGTGTACTTATATTCCAGAGCGGGCCGGACGGCGTTCCCTTGTGCCTGTCTTCCAACGCCACCTTTGAAAACTGGGCGTGCTATCCGCACAACCAGCTCATCGGGCTCAGCCTGCCGCGTATCCGGCTGCTGAACGAGAACCCGCGTATCGGGGTCGCCGTGGAATCGCTGCTGCAGGACGCGCGCGGCGCCAAGCGCGAGATCGACTGGTCGGTTTCCGAAAGTCCGCGTCAGCGCCACCTCTCGGCACACATCTCACCGCTCCCGCTCGTGGGAGACAGTCCGGCGCGCGTTGTCATCGCGGTTCGCGACCGCACTCCCGAAATCCAGGCAGAGCGCAATCTCAAGCAAACCATGCTGAACGATGCGCTCACAGGCCTTCCGAATCGCGTACTGTTTATCGAGCAGCTGGAAGAAGCCCTTGAAGGTCGCATGAAATCGCACCTCGCGGTCGCAATCATCAACATCGACCGGTTCAAGCGCATCAACGAAAATCTCGGTCACATCGTCGGCGACGAGCTGCTTGCGGCGATGGCGCGGCGCCTGCTGCCCTGCATCCGTGCCAACGATTGCCTCGCACGCCTCGCGGGCGACGAGTTCGCGATACTCGTGAAGAACATCGATGCGCCCGAAGACACGATCCGCGTCGTCGAGCGCATTCAGAGTGCGCTCAAGTCGCCGTTCGTCATCTCGGGCGGCGAGTGTTTCGTTTCGTCGAGCATCGGCATCGCAACGACCTTCTCGTCGCGGCGGTATTCCGAAGACATGATCCGCGATGCGGATTTCGCGCTGCACACCGCCAAGTCGCGCGGGCGCGGCGGAATCGCCATTTACCAGTCGAGCGCGCACAGCGTCGCGCGCGACATGTTCCGCATGGAGGCCGACCTCCGGAAGGCGATCGAACGACAGGAGCTGGAACTCGCCTTCCAGCCCTACGTGAATCTCGAGCAGGGCACCCTTGCCGGCTTCGAAGCCCTCGCGCGCTGGAATCATCCGGAACGCGGCATGATCTCACCGGCCGACTTCATACCCATTGCCGAGGATTCCGGGCTCATCGTGCCGCTGGGCCGCTGGGCGATCGAAACCGCCTGCATGCAGATCGCCGACTGGCGCAAGCGCTGCCCCAATGCAGCCGACCTCATTGTCGGCGTCAACGTGTCGGGGCTACAGCTTGCACAGGACGATATCGTCGGCGCCGTGGAAGCCGCGCTGGCGAACTCCGGGATCCCCGGCAGCGCGCTCAAGGTCGAACTTACCGAAAGCGCCATCGTCGAAAATCCCGAGCTGGCACGCCAGATCTTCACAAAGCTAAAGCAGCTTGATCTCAGCATCGCGATGGATGATTTCGGCACAGGCTATTCGTCGCTCAGCTATCTGCAGCAGCTGCCGATTGATGTGCTGAAGATCGATCAGTCGTTCGTCGCGGGCATGTTGAAATCCGACGACAGCTACAAGATCGTCACCACGATCATCGCGCTCGCGCGCAACCTCGGCATGAGAACCGTAGCGGAGGGCGTCGAGGAGGAGGGCCAGGCGGATCGGCTTCGCGCACTCGGCTGCGACATGGCTCAGGGGTTTTACTTCGCGCGCCCGATGGCGGCGAGGGGCGCCGAAAAGTTGCTCGAAACCGGGCTCTACAGCCCGTCACGCAAGCGCGGCGGCAAGCAGATCATCGATGCGCGCAGCATCGAGAGGACATCCTGAAGCCACCCAGTCACGTTCGAAACGCTGCAGACGCCGGCTGACCTCCGGGCCGGCCGAAATGCCGCGCGCGATGATATCCTTGCCGCTCACCGGCATCGCCGGCTTTCGCCAGTCCGCCAGCGCTTCCCACGCGGCGCGGGCGTCCTCGCCCAGCAACAGGAGCCGATCGCGCGCCACATCGACGCCCCTGAAATAGGCCGCAGTAAACGGATCCCCGGGCAACGCCGGATCGGCGACACCCAGCGCGTCCAGTCGCGCCGTATCGCGCCGAGACAGTCTCAGCCGCGCGCCGAATTCCGCTCCCAGCCCCTCGCGCTGCGGCAACAGCGCGGCAAAGCGCCGGATCGGGTCGGGATCAACACCCCAGGCCGCCTCGCGTCCGGCGAGTGCCGCGAGATGCGGAACACACTCAGGCACGATTTCGGGCAGAACCGGCTTCAGAATGCCCAGCGCCAGCATCAGCGCGAGCGTCTCCGCCGCGCGCGGCAGCACAAGGATGCGGAACAGTTCGTCACGAATGCGTTCGCGAGACAGCGCCATCAGATCGTTGGCGCGCGCCGCGCACGCCGCCAGCCCCTCCGCGTCCGGCGCGCCGCGTCCGAAACGGCTGTGGAAGCGGAAGAAGCGCAGGATGCGCAGATGATCCTCGGCAATCCGCTGGAGCGGCTCCCCGATAAAACGGACGCGGCCCTCATGTAGATCAAGTAGTCCGCCGAACCAGTCGTCGATGTCGCCGCCGGGCAGCCGCGCATAGAGCGCGTTGATCGTGAAGTCGCGCCGCGCTGCGTCTTCGCGCCAGTCAGCCGTATACTTTACGGTTGCGCGTCGCCCGTCGGTGGAGACGTCGCGCCGCAATGTCGTCACTTCGATGATGAGATCGGGTGTCACCGCAGTGACCGTGCCGTGCGCGATGCCCGTCGGCACGACCTGAATACCGGCCGCCTCCAGCCGTTTCGTCACCTCCGCCGGGGAGAGCGCGGTCGCAAGGTCCACGTCCGTCACGGGCAGATCGAGCAGCGCATCGCGCACCGCGCCGCCCACCAGCCGCGTCGTACCGTTTTCGGCATCGAGCGCGCGGAGGACGGCGGCCCCGCCTGCCGTCGTCGACCATGCCGGTGGGGGCAGCTTTCGGGTCATCGCGTCAGAATCCGCGCGAGGTTCACCACCATGCCCGCCGTCGCGCCCCAGATGTCGCCGTCTCTCCAGGGAATCACGTAGAAGGTGCGCTCGCGCCCCTTGAATTCCGCGGTGCGGCGCTCGTGCCTCGAAGCGTCGAGCACATAGGCGAGCGGCACCTCGAACAGGCTTTCGACCTCCGCTTCGTGCGGGGTGAGCGCGAGGTCCGGCGGGATGATCCCCACCACCGGCGTAACGCGAAACCCGGTGCCGGTCGCGTAGTCGTCGATGGGCGCGATCACCTCCACATCGCCCGGCGGCAGCGCGGTTTCCTCTTCGGCTTCGCGCAAGGCGGCGCGCACGGCGTCCTCGCCGGGGTCGAGCCGACCGCCGGGAAATGCCACCTGACCGGCATGCCGCCGCATTTTGGCGTTGCGCTTGGTGAGCAGCAGCGTCGGCTCGCGCCTCGCGATCACGGGGACGAGTACGGCAGCGGGGGTCAGCGCGCCGAGCAGGTCGGTGTCGAAATTGTCGATGTCATCGCCGAACTGCGGAAGATGGCCGGGGATGCGTTCATAGGCGCGCAGGCGGGTGCGCAGCCAGTCGAGGTCGGCGCTCATGCGTCTATCAACGGGAAGTAGGCGCCTTCGCTCCACACGCCCGCCGGATCCCTGCCCTCGGCGATGGCGATGTCGGCGAGTTCGTAATAGACCGGCCGCGCGATGCGCGCCTCCAGCCCGGCGCGGACGTGGAGGTACGGCGCCTCGTCGCGCAGGAATATCGCATGCCCCGGCCCGGCGATCACAGGATCGCCCGTGTTGAGCGTGAAGCCGAGACGGCGCGCCTCGCCTTCCCCCTCGCTCGCCACGGCGACCGCGATGAATGCCGCGTCCTCCACGAGAATGGTCAGCTTTTCGGCGGGCGTCACCAGCACATGCGCGCCGTCGGGCTCGCGGCGCAGGATGGTCGAAAACAGCCGCACCATCTCGGGACGCGGGATCGGCGCGTCCTGATGGAACCACGTGCCTTCCCGCGCGATCCGCATTTCGCTGTCGCCGGTGCGCTCGGGATGCCAGCTTTCGACCGGCGGAAGCGTTCGCTCCGCCGCTGCCTGCGCGATCTCGGCGAGCGTTGCCGGTATGTCCAGGGTGGCGCGTGTGTCGATCATGGCTTGCCACCCTTATCGCGCGCAGCGATGATTGTAACCCTGATCCCCCTTTGTATTAGAGCGCTGTGAACACCGAACCCAAGCCTCCCCTCGACATCAAGCAGGCCGAAGCGCGCTTCGATGCGCTTGCCGCTTCGTTTGCCGACGCCCGCACCGAGATTGCCCGCACCATCATCGGGCAGGATCGCGTCGTCGAACTTGCGCTCGTCGCCTTGCTCGCGGGCGGTCATGCGCTCGTCGTCGGCCTGCCCGGCCTCGCCAAAACACGCCTCGTGAAGACGCTCGGCACGGTGCTCGGGCTCGATACGCGCCGCGTTCAGTTCACGCCCGATCTCGTGCCTTCGGACATTCTCGGGGCCGAAGTGCTCGAACAGTCGCAGGGCAGCGACCGCGCCTTCCGCTTCATCGAAGGGCCGGTTTTCACGCAGCTTCTGATGGCCGACGAGATCAACCGGGCGAGCCCGCGGACCCAGTCCGCGCTGCTGGAGGCGATGCAGGAGCGGCAGGTGAGCGTCGCGGGCACGGCGCGGCCCCTGCCCCGTCCGTTCCACGTGCTCGCCACGCAGAACCCGATCGAGCAGGAAGGCACGTATCCGCTCCCCGAAGCGCAGCTCGATCGTTTCCTGCTGCAGATCGATATCGATTTCCCGTCGCTCACCGACGAGCGCGCCATTCTTGTCGCCACCACGGGTGCCCAAGACCCCGCACCCGAGCCGGTTCTCGGCGCCGCCGATCTGATCGAGGCGCAGACGCTTCTGACGCACATGCCCGTGCCCGAAGGCGTGGTCGATGCCATCCTTCGCGCCGTACGCAGCCTGCGGCCGGGCGCGGAAAACCCCGGCCTGCTGTGGGGGCCGGGGCCGCGCGGCGGACAGGCGCTCATCACGGCGGCGCGCGCCCGCGCGTTCCTGCAAGGACGATCGGTGCCGCTGCTGGAAGATGTCGCCGCGCTGCTCCAGCCTGCCCTTGGCCACCGCGTCCAGCTCGGCTTCGGCGCGCGCAGCGAAGGGCGCAGCACGGCCGATCTCATCCGGGCGGTCGAATCCGGGCTGGAGTGAGTACGCCGCAGGACGCCGAACGCATCGCGGCCATGATCGGCCCGCTGCGTCTAGCGCGTGCCCGCGCGCGCGCCGCGCGTCAGGCGGGCGCGCATCCCCGCCGCGTGGCCGGGCCGGGCGCCGAATTCTGGCAGTACCGGATGCTGAACCCCGGCGAGGCTGCCGACAAGGTGGATTGGCGGCGATCGGGCCGCAGCGACGAGCTGTATGTGCGCGAACGCGAGCGCGAAGACCCTGTGCGGCTGTGGCTCTGGTCCGACGCCAGCGCCTCGATGGACTACGCTTCGGATGAAGCGCTGCCGCGCAAGAAGGCCCTCGCGGACACGGTGATCGCCGCGCTCGGGCTCGCGGCGCACGAAGCCGGAGAGACGTGCTGCTTCCCGCCCGATCCCCGTCCGCTGCGGGGCGACACGCTGCTTGCCCCGCAAGGCCCGGGCGACGCGCCCCGGCTTGATGCCCCCGGCCCCGCCGACATCGTGCTCGCGGCAGGCGATTTCCTGGGGCCGCGCGCGCTCGACTGGATCGCGCCTGCCGCCGCCGCCGGTGCGCAGGGTGTCGTTATCGCCGTCGCCGATCCCGCCGAGATCGCCTTTCCCTTCACCGGGCGCGTGCATTTTGACGCGGTCGAGCCCGGCGACCGTCCGTTCGAAGCGGGCCGCGCCGAAGCGCTCGGCGAAACCTATGCCGCCGCGTGGACCGCGCACCGCGCCCGGCTCGCCGACGCCTGCAACCGTCCCGGCTGGTTCCTCGTCGAGGTGGTAACAGGCGAGGATGCAGCGGCTCATGCCGCGCAGATCGCCCGCTGGCTGCGGGAAACCGCCTGATGGGCGGCGCGTTCAGCTTCGCCTTGCCGTGGCTTCTCGCCGCCGGGCTGGCGCTGCCGTTCCTCTGGTTCCTGCTGCGCCGCCTGCCCCCCGCCGTGCGGCGTGTGCGCCTGCCTTCGATCGTGCTGCTCGACAATGCCGAAATTCCGCCGCCGCCTGCCGCGACGCCGCCCTGGTGGCTGGTTCTGCTGAGAATCGGCATCGTCGCACTGCTGATCGCCGGGCTTGCCGGGCCGATCTGGAAGCAGACCCCCGCAACAGCGCCGCCCGCCCGTCTCGCAATCGTGATCGACAACGGCTGGTCCGCCGCCTCGCAGTGGGATCGGCTCGTCACCGCCGCGTCCGAGCGTATCGAAACGCTGCCGGACACGACGCGATTCACGGTTTTGCCGACCGCATTCGACGGCCCCGTTCCGGCGGCGCACTGGGTCGACGCCCCCACCGCGAAGGCGCAGCTCGCCGCGCTCAGTCCCTTGCCGTGGCCCGCCGAGCGCGCGCGCCGCGCGGCCGCGCTTCCCGAAGACGCCGCGTTCCTGTGGGTTTCCGACGGCGTCGAGGATGCAGACGCCCCCGCCCTGCGCCGCGCGCTGGCAGGGGCAGAGCTTCTCGCACTGCCCCCCACGGAGCCCGCGATTCGCGCCGCCGGACGCACCAACGAGGGTTGGAGCGGCCAGATCGTCGCGCCGCCGGGGCTTGCGTCGGCATCGCTGCGCTTCCGCAGCCGCCGGGGCGAAACCCTTTTCAGCGAGCCGCTGGTCTTCGACGGCGACGTCGCGACGTTCCGCATCCGGCTCGACGCGTCCGAGCGGGCAGACGTGAGCCGCCTCACCGCCGGAAGCAGCGCGCAGGCGATCTGGCTGGCGGATGGCAGCGCGGCCCGCCCGCGCGTCGTCGTCGTGGAAGGCCCGTCGAACGCGCCGCCGCTCGAATCCGGCGGTTACTACGTGCGCCGCGCGCTGGAGCCACACGCCGATGTCAGGGCGGGCACGATCGCTGACGCCGCCGATGATCCCGCAACACTCTTCGTGCTCACCGATGTCGCCGCTGAACCCGAACAGGCCAAGCCCCTGCTCGATCGTGTCGAGAAGGGCGCCGTCGTCATCCTTTTCGCCGGGCCGCGCATCGCCGAAAACGGCAGCGCGCTCTCGCCCGTGCCGCTGCGTGCGGGGGCGCGGGCGCTCGGCGGCGTGCTGTCGTGGCAGCAGCCGCAGGCGATCGGCGGTTTTGAAGAGACGGGTCCGCTCGCGGGCCTCGCCATTCCAGAGGAAGCGCGCATCTCGCGCCAGCTTCTCGCCGCATCCGACAA
Source organism: Sphingosinicella soli (assembly GCF_014199685.1). GTDB lineage: Bacteria > Pseudomonadota > Alphaproteobacteria > Sphingomonadales > Sphingomonadaceae > Sphingosinicella > Sphingosinicella soli. The sequence continues at coordinate 34,796 of NZ_JACHNZ010000006.1, forward strand.
TGATGCGATGCGCTGGGCGTGGCTTGCCGACGGCACGCCAATGGTGAGCGCGGCGCGGCGGGGCGCGGGGCTGCTCATCCTCGTCCACACCGCCGCCGATCCGTCGTGGTCTACCCTGCCGCTCAGCGGACTGTTCGAGGCGATGCTGCGGCGTCTGCTGCCGCTGGGGGCGAATCCGGCATCCATCGACATCGCGGGCGCGAAACCCTGGGTGCTCGAACGCATGCTCGGCGCGCGCGGGCAATGGCAGGAACCGGAACGGCCCGTCACCATTCCGGCCTCGCGTATCGATGCGGCGACGGCGAGCGCAGCGACTCCGCCCGGCCTCTACCGCAGCGGCGACGCCCGGCGCATCGTCAACCTCGCGGGCGCGCTCGGCCCGCGCTTCAGCTTCGCGCCGCTGGCGACCGACGGCCTCAGGCCTGCGGTCGAAGCCGCGCCGCCGCTCGATATCGGCGCATGGCTGATCTTCGCCGCCGTGCTGCTCGCGCTTGTCGATATTCTCGTCGCGCTGCGTCTGCGCGGTGTACTGGTGCCCTTCGGCGCCGCCTTGCTCGTCATGCTCGCGCCGGGGGCTGCACACGCCGCTGATCTCCAGCTCGCCTACGTCCGCACGGGCAGCGCCGCGACCGACGCGGGCGTTGCGCGCGGCCTCGAATCGCTTGGCCAAACGCTTACGCGCCGCACCTCCGTCTCGCCCGGCAAGCCCGCCGCCGTCGATCCGGCGCGCGATCCGCTCGGCGCGTATCCGGTGCTGTACTGGCCCGCCGCGACCGTCCGCAGCATGTCTCCGGCCGCCGCGCTCCGCCTGCGCGCCTACATCGCCGCCGGGGGCCTCGTTCTCTTCGATTTCGGGCGGCCGCTCGGTGCGGGAAGCGGCGCGCGGGATTTGCTGGAACCGCTCGGCCTCCCGGCGCTCAGCGAGGTGGGCAGCGAACACGTGCTCTCGCGCAGCTTCTACCTGCTCAGCACCCATGCGGGCGGCGCGGTGTGGGCGGAGGCGGGCAGCGAGGGGGAAGACAGCCACGTCTCCGGCGTCGTCATCGGCGGCGGCGACTGGGCCTCGCTCTGGTCGGGCGACCGTGTCGTCAGCCAAGCGCAGCGTGAACAGGCGCTGCGGTTCGGCGTCAATCTGGTGATGTACGCGCTCACCGGAACCTACAAGGCCGATCAGGTTCACACCCGTGCGCTGCTCGATCGCATGGGCGGGCCGCAGCGATGACGCAGCACGCGATCAGCTTCGCGCCGCTCCTGCCGTGGTGGGGCGTCATCGTCATCGGCGTGCTGTTCGCCGCCGGGCTCGCGCTCGTGCTGTGGCGCGCGCCGCGGCTGTTCTGGCCGCGCGCGCTGATCGCCGCCGTGCTGCTCCTGCTGCTCGCGAACCCGGTGCGGTTTCAGGAACGGCGTGCCGTGAAGCCCGATGTGGCCGTCGCCGTCATCGATCGCTCCGCAAGCATGGGGATCGGGAACCGCACGCGCGAGGCGGACGCCGCGCTCGCCGCGCTTCGCCGCGCTTCGCCGGGGGTCGAATGGCGCGTCGTTCCCGTTCCGCAGGCGCCCGGCGAACCGACACGCCTTGCCGCCGCCATCGAGCGCGCCGCATCGGACGCGCCCGCCGGGCGGCTCGCGGGCGTCGTCGTCGTCAGCGACGGCATCTCGGCGGATGCGCCCGATCCGCGCCTTCTGCCCGCCGATGTGCCGCTGCATCACCTCATCGCGGGCGATCCCGATACGCCCGACCGCCGCCTGATCGTCGAGCGCGTGCCGAGCTACAGCGTCGTCGGCCAGCCCGCCGAGGTCATCATCCGCATCGACGACGGCAACGCGCCGCCGGGCACCGCGACGCTTACGGAGTCGATCGCGGGCGGGCGCACCACCGAGCGCACCGTGCGAACCGGCGAGCCGGTGCGCCTCTCCGTTCCCGTCACGCGGCGCGGCACGATCGAAATGGCGCTGTCGGTCGCGCCGCTTACGGGCGGCGAGGCGACGCTTGTGAACAATCGCGCGCTGGTGCGCCTGAACGGCGTGACGGACCGGCTGCGCGTGCTGCTCGTTTCGGGTGTCCCCTACCCCGGCGGGCGGGTGTGGCGCGACATTCTGAAGAGCGATTCCAACATCGATCTCGTGCATTTCACGATCCTGCGCCTGCCGACGAGCTTCGACACGACACCGCCCGACGAGATGTCGCTGATCCCCTTCCCGGTCGAGGAGCTGTTCGAGCAGCATCTGGGCGATTTCGATCTCATCATCTTCGATCGGTTCAGCCTCTCGGAGCTGCTGTCGCCCGTCTATTTCCAGGATCTCGGCGAGCGCGTGAAGGCGGGCGGCGGCTTGCTCGTCGTCACCGGCGAGGAGTTCGCGGGCGAAGGCGGACTTGCCGCGACCGAGCTTGCGCCGGTGCTCCCCGCGCGCACCGCAGGGCCGGGGATCGAGGCGCCGTTCCGTCCGGTACTGACGCCCACGGGCCGCCGCCATCCCGTCACGTCCGAGCTGCCGAAGATATGGGGCACCGATGCGTGGGGCCGCTGGGCCTCGCAGAGCGACATGACCCCGACGGGCGAGGTGCTGATGTCGGGCGCGCAGGACAAGCCGCTCGTCATTCTGGACCGTGTCGGGCGCGGGCGCGTGGGGCTCATCGCGTCCACCAATGTCTGGTGGTGGTCGCGCGGGGTCGACGGCGCCGGGCCGCATGCCGAACTGCTGCGCCGCATCGCGCACTGGCTGATGCAGGAGCCTGATCTGGACGAGAACCGCCTGGATGTCAGCGCCGCCGGGCGCCGCATCGATATCACCGCGCGCGGCATCGCCCCGCCGGAAGCCGCGATCCTTACCGATCCATCAGACCGCGATCGCGGCATCCCGCTCGCGCCGCGCGGCGAGGGCGTGACGGGCGCCGCCGTCACGGTCGGCGCGGACGGGCTCTACCGCGTGGCGGCGGGCGAGCGCATCCGTTACGTGCTGGCCGGCGACAGCGCCGAGTTCGCCGAGGTCCGCCCCCGCGAAGCCCCGCTTTCCGGGCCCGTCAAGGCGTCGGGCGGCGGCAGCTACCTGCTTCAGGACGGACAGCCCGGCGTTCGCCGCATCACGCCGGGCGATGCCGCCGCCGGACCCGGTTGGCTCGGCCTTGTGGAAAACCGCGCCGGAGCGATCGTCGCGGTGGATGAAAAGCCGCTGCTTATGCCGCTGCCGGCGTTGTTGCTGGCGGCGGGCCTTTTCGTGCTGGCGTGGTGGCGCGAACGGCGCTGAGCGCCTTTGCAGGCCCCAGCGTTCCGGCCGTGTGCAGCGCATGGCCTTCAGGCAGCCGCGCGAGCAGCCGGTGCCGCTCGACCGGGCCGGGCACGGTCCACGCGCCTGTCGGCTCCGCCGTGAAGCCGAAGCGTCCGTAATAGTCCGGGTCGCCGATCAGCACGATCGCGCCGCGCCCCATCGCGTCGGCGCGGGCAATCGCGGTTTCGATCAGCGCCACCCCTATGCCTGTGCCCTGCAGGCGCTTCGTCACCGCGACGGGCCCGAGCAGGGTGAGTGCATGCACGCCGCTTTCCGCCGCAAGCGCGACCGGCCAGAGCTGGATCGAGCCGATGAGCGTGCCGTCCGTCGCCAGCGCGACGAAGCTGAGCCCTTCCAGCGGGCGCACGCCGTCGCGTAGGCGATAGGCGGTGCGGCCATGCCGGTCGGAACCGAAAACCTCGTCGAGAAGGACTTCAATGGCAGCGCCGTGCCGGGCGCTGGCGGGCACGATGTTCATGTGCGGAACTTTCAAGCATTCAAGTGACAGGAGGATGAAGAACGGCCATGCGCCGTCCGCGCCGCATCGTTCGCGCGGCGTCTACCCTCGTCGTAGTCCTCGAACCTCGAATGTCATGCGCCGGAATACCTGTTTTTTACTGCGGGTTGCGCGCATAAACGAGAATGTGGCCTCGTGCAATCACGTTTCAAACCAGGACAGGGAAAATCCTTCATGAAGCTCTATGGCATGCCCCGCGCACCCAATCCGCGCCGCGTCACCATCTTTCTGGCGGAAAAGGGCATCCCTATCGAGATCCAGGAGGTGAACGTCGCAGAGGGCGGCAACCGCACACCCGAATATCTCGCCGTCAATCCGCGCGGCGTGATTCCGGCGCTGGTGCTCGATGACGGCACGGTGATCGACGAATCGATCGCCATCTGCCGTTATTTCGAGGCGCTGCATCCCGAGCCCAATCTGATGGGCCGCGATGCTAAGGAAATCGCCGTCATCGAATCCTGGCAGCGCCGCATCGAGTTCGACGGGATGCTTGCAATCGCGTCAGTCTACCGCAACACGCAGCCGCTGTTCGCGAACCGCGCGCAGCCCGGCGGCGGGCCGGACACCGCGCAGATCCCCGCGCTTGCCGAACGCGGGCACCTGCTGCTCCCCGGCTTCTTCGCCATGCTCAACCAGCGCCTCGGCGAAAGCCCCTACGTCGCGGGCGACCGCTATACGGTCGCCGACATCAGCGCGATCGTCGCGATCGACTTCGCGCGCTGGATCAAGGTGCGCATCCCCGAAAACCACGCGAACACGCTGCGCTGGCACGCCGAGGTGACGGATCGCCCGAGCTACGCGGCCTGATTCAGCCGCGCATTGCCGTAGAAGGTTTCGCCCTTCGCGGCCATGTCGCGCAGCAGCTGCGGCGGCGCGAAGCGTTCGCCGTACTGCTGCGTCAGCCGGTCGAGCGTGCGCACGACCTCCGCGAGGCCCACGGTATCCATCATGCTGAACGGCCCGCCGGTGTGCGGCATGAAGCCCCAGCCGAAGATCGCGCCGAGATCGCCGTCCTCGGGCGTCTCCAGCACGCCCTCGGCAAAGCAGCGCGCGCATTCGACAAGCTGGCGATAGACAAGTCGCGTCTTCACTTCGCCCGACGCGGGCTGCTCTGCATCCGGCTTCTGGCCGAAGGTCGCGCCCAGATCGGCCCAAAGCGCCTTCTTGCCGCCTTCGGGATAGTCGTAATAGCCCTTGCCCGCCTTGCGCCCGATGCGGCCCAGCGCGACCATCTTCTCGATCACGTCATCGGCCGCCGTCGCCTTGTAGGCATCGCCGAGATCTTTCTTCGCCTGCAGCATGACCTTGTGGCCAAGCTCGATCGAAACCTCGTCGAACACAGCGAGCGGACCCACCGGCATGCCCATCTGCTTGCCGATGTTCTCGACAAGCGCCGGGTTCACGCCCTCGCCGACCATCACTGAACCCTCGGCGGTGTAGGTGCCGAAGCAGCGCGAGGTGTAGAAGCCGCGGCTGTCGTTGACGACGATGGGTGTCTTGCGGATCTGCGCGACATAATCCAGCGCCTTTGCAATGGCATCCGACCCGGTCTTCTCACCGACGATGATCTCGACGAGCGGCATTTTTTCCACCGGCGAGAAGAAGTGCACGCCGATGAAGTTTTCCGGTTTCGTCCAGGCCTTCGCGAGACTGGTGATCGGCAGCGTCGAGGTGTTGGAGCCGAAGATCGTGTCCGCGCCCAAAACGGCTTCGGTCTTCTGCGTCGTTTCCGCCTTGATGGCGCGGTCCTCGAACACCGCTTCGATGATGAAGTCGCAGCCCTTGAGGTCCGCGAAATCGGTCGTCGGGTGGATGCGTGCGAGGATTTCGTCCAGCTTCTCCTTGGGCATTTTCTTGCCGAGCTTGTCGGCGGTATAGGCCTTGCCCTTTTCCGCCGCCTCGATGCTGCGATCCAGCAGCACGACCTCGATCCCGGCGCGCGCGGAAACGAGCGCGATGCCCGCCCCCATCATGCCCGCGCCGAGCATGCCGAGCTTCTTCGTCGGCGCCTTGGCGGCATCCTTGGGGCGACGCGCGCCCTTCTCGGCGGCCTGTTTGTTGACGAACAGGCTGCGCACCATGTTGCCCGCCTGCGGATCGGCAACGACCCTGGCGAAATACTTGCTCTCCACGCGGATCGCCGTGTCCATCGGCAGCTGCGCGCCTTCATAAACGGCGGACATGATCGCGTGCGGCGCGTTCATGTTGCCGTTCGTGGTTTTCAGCGCAATGGCGTTGCCGGCCACGAAGGTCTGGATGAATGCCGGGTTGAACTGGCCCGCGCCGCCCGGGAACTTGAAGCCCTTCTGGTCCCAAGGCTGCACGCCTTTGGTCGGGTTCGCCTTCACCCACGCTTTGGCTTTCGCCACCACCTCGTCCGCCGGCGCGATCTCGTTCGCGACGCCGAAGCCCAGCGCTTCCTGCGGCGACATGGATTTGCCCTGCAGCAGGTACATGGAGGCCGCCTGAATGCCGATCAGGCGTGGCAGGCGCTGCGTGCCGCCTGCACCGGGAAACAGGCCGACCAGCACTTCGGGCAGGCCAAGCTGAACCTTCGGATTGTCCGCAACCACGCGGTAGTGGCAGGCGAGGCAGAGTTCGAGCCCGCCGCCGAGCGCGAGGCCGTTGATCGCCGCCGCCACCGGCTTGCCGCTCGTCTCCAGCCGCCGGAACAGGACGTTCAGCGTGAACACGCTGTCGAACAGCCGCGCCATCTTCGATTTCTCGCCGCCGCCCGAAATGCCGCCCGACGAGAAAATCTCGCCCATGCCTTTCAGGTCCGCCCCGGCCATGAATCCGCTGGCCTTGCCGCTGGTGATGACGGCGCCCTTGATGGCCTCGTCCTTCTCGATCATCGCGATCATCGTATCGAAATCGCGCGTCAATTCGGCGGTGATGACGTTCATCGACTGGCCGGGCACGTCGATGGTGAACAGTGCGATGCCGTCGGCGTCGAGGTCGTATTTGATGGTTTCCATGGTCATATTCTGTCCCTTCCCAACCGATCGGCCGGTGATGAAATCGTGAAAGCCCCTCCCTCTTCAGGGGAGGGGTTGGGGTGGGGCGGTTCCGCCCGGCGCTGCGTTTGAGGAGAGGCCCCACCCCCGGCCCCTCCCCTGAAGAGGGAGGGGAGATTTAATGCGGCAAGCGTCATGCCTAGATACGCTCGATGATCGTGCCGGTGCCCATGCCCGCGCCGACGCACAGGTTGATGAGCGCAGTGCCCTTGCCCGTGCGTTCCAGCTCGTCGAGCACGGTGCCGAGGATCATGGCGCCGGTGGCGCCCAGCGGATGCCCCATCGCGATGGCGCCGCCGTTCACGTTGATCTTGTCGTGCGGAATGTTCAGCGCCTGCATGTAGCGCAGCACGACGCTGGCGAAGGCCTCGTTCAGTTCGAAGAGGTCGATGTCGGACGTGTCCATGCCCGCGCGTTTCAGCACCTTCTGCGCAACGAACTCGGGGCCGGTCAGCATGATCGTCGGCTCGGAGCCGACCGAACCCATGGCGCGGATGCGCGCACGCGGCTTCAGCCCGTATTTCTCGCCCATTTCCCTGGTGCCGACAAGGATCGCCGCCGCGCCGTCCACGATACCCGAACTGTTGCCCGCGTGGTGAACGTGGTTGATCCGCTCGACCTCGGGATAGCGCAGCAGCGCGATCGCATCGAAGCCCGGCATCGTTTCGCCCATGTCGGTGAAGCTGGCTTTCAGGCTGCCCAGCGACTGCATGTCGGCTTCGGGCCGCATGTGTTCGTCGCGGTCGAGGACGACTTCGCCGATCACGTCGCGCACCGGCACGATGGAGCGCGCGAAGCGGCCCTCGTCCCACGAACGCTTGGCGCGCTTCTGGCTCTCCACCGCGTAGGCATCCACGTCGTCGCGCGAAAAGCCGTACTTGGTGGCGATCAGGTCGGCGCCGATGCCCTGCGGGGCGAAATACAGCTTGTGCGCGACAGCCGGGTCCATCGCCCACGAGCCGCCGTCGGCGCCCATCGGAATGCGCGACATGGATTCAACGCCGCCGCCGATCGCGAACTCGGCCTCACCCGCCATCACCTTGGCGGCTGCCATGTTGGTCGCTTCCAGGCCCGAGGCGCAGAAACGGTTGATCTGCACGCCTGCCGTGGTCTGCGCATAGTCGGCGTTCAGCACCGCGAGGCGCGCGATGTCCGATCCCTGCTCGCCGATCGGGGCGACGCAGCCGAGCACCACGTCGTCGACGTCGGCGGTGTCGATGCCGGTGCGGTCGCGCACGGCGGCGAGCACCTGCGTCGCAAGCTGGATCGGGGTGATCTCGTGCAGGCTGCCGTTCGATTTGCCGCGCCCGCGCGGGGTTCTGACGGCATCGTAGATATAGGCTTCGGCCATTTCGCACCTTTCAATTTCTGCCGTCACCCTGAACTCGTTTCAGGGTCCATAGGCCGTTTCCTCAAGCACCGCCGTATGGATGCTGAAACACGTTCAGCATGACGACGGGGCCTTGGTCATCCTCTCGCAAATGCCTCGGGAGGCAGTGCCATCAGTGTTTCGGCGCCGGTTTCGATCTTGCGGCGCAGCGCGCCCGCATCCGGCAGGTAGCGAGCACTATAGTATCGGGCGGTCGTCAGTTTAGCCTCGTAGAAAGGGGAGTCTTCCGTGCCCGCCGCCAGCGCGGCCTGCGCGGCGCGCGCCATCTTCAGCCACATCCAGCCGAGCACGACCGTGCCCATCAGGTGCATGTAGGGCACCGCGCCCGCTCCGGCGTTGTTCGGGTTCGCCATGCCGTTCTGCATCAGCCACATGGTGGCCGTCTGCAGCTCGTTTCCGGCCTTCTCCAGCGCTTCGGCCATCGGCGCCAGCGCGGCGTCGGCCTTTGCGGCGGCGACCTCCTCGCCGATCGTGGATGCCAGAAGCATCAGACCCTTGCCGCCGTGGCGGCCGAGCTTGCGGCCCACCAGGTCCATCGCCTGAATGCCGTTGGTGCCTTCATAGATCTGGGCGATGCGGGCATCGCGGACGAACTGCTCCATGCCCCATTCGCCGACATAGCCGTGGCCGCCGTAAACCTGCTGCGCGTTCACCGCCGTCTCGAAGCCCTTGTCGGTCGTGTAGCCCTTGATGACGGGCGTCAGGAGGCTGATCAGTTCGTCGGCGTTGGTGCGCTCCTCCTCGGTCTGCGCCTTCTTCGACAGGTCGACCTGAAGCGCGCCCCACAGCAGCAGCGCGCGGGCGCCCTCGGTGAAGGCCTTGCCGTCCATCAGCATGCGCCGCACGTCGGGGTGGACGATGATCGGATCCGCCTTGTCGCCCGGGTCGGCGGGTCCGGTCAGCGCGCGGCCTTGCTGGCGCTCCAGCGCATAGGTCACGGCGTTCTGATAGGCGACCTCACCCTGCGAAAGCCCCTGCAGCCCGACGCCGAGCCGCGCCACGTTCATCATGATGAACATCGCCTCAAGGCCCCGCTCCGGCTCGCCGACCAGATAGCCGGTCGCCTCGTCGTAGTTCAGCACGCACGTCGCGTTGCCGTGGATGCCCATCTTGTGTTCGATCGCGCCGCAGGAAACGCCGTTGCGTTCGCCGAGGCTGCCGTCGTCGTTCACCATGAACTTCGGCACGATGAACAGCGAAATGCCCTTCACGGTGTCGGGCGCGCCCTCGCGCTTCGCCAGCACGAGGTGGATGATGTTCTCCGCAAGGTCGTGCTCGCCCGCCGAGATGAAGATCTTGGTGCCGGTGATCCTGTAGCTGCCGTCCCCCGCGTCAACCGCCTTGGTGCGAATGAGGCCGAGATCGGTGCCGCAGTGCGGTTCGGTGAGGTTCATGGTGCCGGTCCATTTGCCCGAGACCATGTTGGGCAGGTATTTCTGCTTCTGTTCGTCGGAGCCCTTCACCTCGATGGAGGCGATCGCGCCTGCCGTGAGGCCGGGATACATCCCGAACGCCATACCGGCGGAACTCAGATACTCCTCGAACGCCATGCTGATCGTGTAGGGAAGCCCCTGCCCGCCGAACTCCGGGCTCATGTGCAGCGTGCCCCAGCCGCCTTCGCAGAAAGCCTGATAGGCCTCTTTATAGCCCTTGGGCGTCGTCACCGATCCGTCGTCGTGGCGCTTGCAGCCTTCGCGGTCGCCGGAGAAGTTGATCGGCTGCACGACGCCTTCCACGAACTTGGCGCCTTCCTCCAGGATCGCCGCGACCATGTCGGGCGTCGCTTCGGAGAAGGTCGGCAGGTTCGAATAGCGGTCGAGGCCGATCACCTCGTCGAGGATGAACTTTGTGTCGCGAACGGGCGCGCGGTACGTGGGCATATCAGAACTCCCCGGATCTGGCGTTGGAGGGCAACAGCCCCTGTACGACCCCGACGAACTCTTCGAGTTCCGCGATCGTTGCATCGATATCGTTACGCTGATTGGTCAAAAGCGCGATCTGGCGGCGGCAAAGCTCCAGAGTCCGTTCGCGCTGCCGCACGCGGCCGTCGTCCACGTCGTAAAGGTCGAGGATTTCCCTGATCTCGGCCAGGCTGAAACCGACGTTCTTGCCGCGCAGGATCCACGCCAGCCGGGCGCGGTCGCGCCGCGAATAGACGCGGCTTTGCCCCTGCCTAGCCGGTACGATCAGCCCCTGATCCTCATAGAAACGGATCGCGCGCGGGGTGACGCCGAACTCTGCGGCGAGATCGGTGATGGTGAAGGTTTCGTCCTCGAGAACGGCTTCCATCGGGCGCTGTGGCATGCGCCCTCTTTTAGTTGACGTTTACGTAAACGTCAATCTACCTGCGTGAAGAAACAGCTCTGGGCCCCGGTGTGGCAGGCAGGCCCGGCGGGCTCCACTTTCAGCCACACGGCGTCCTTGTCGCAATCGACATGGACTTCGATGACCTTCATCGTGTTCCCGCTTGTCGCGCCCTTGTGCCAAAGTTCCTGCCGCGAGCGCGACCAGAAGTGCGCCTCGCGCGTCTCCAGCGTCTTCGCGTAGGCCTGCGCGTTCATGTGCGCGACCATCAGCAGCGCGCCGCTCGCGCTGTCGGTCACGATGGCTGTCACCAGCCCCTTGTCGTCGAATTTCAGGTCCATGCGCCCCGCTTAGCGCGGGACACGGCGGGTGGCCATAGCCGCGTCACTATGAAATAATCGCCGTTCAACCGACAGGAGGACATGATTTTCGCGTTCGTTTCCGCATTCGCCGACCAGCCCTGGCTTCAGACCCTCGTTGCACTCGCGATCCTCGCGACCGTCGCTGCATTCGCCAACTGGCTTGCCAAGGTCATTGTTCTTCAGGGTCTCAACCGCGCGCTTGCGCTCACCCGGTTCGGTGAGGAAACGCACACGCTCTCGCGGATCGCGTGGCGGCTTTCCTACCTCATCCCGGCGATCATCGTGCAGATGGGGATAAGCGCTGTTCCGCATCTCACCGATACGGCGATCACGCTGACCCGCAACGTCGCGGTCGCCTTTTCGATCGTTACGGTCGCGATGACGATCAGCGCCGCGCTCAGCCTGCTGAACGACGTCTATCAGCGCCGCGAGGATGCCGGCGAGCGCCCCATCAAGGGCTATGTGCAGGTCGGCAAGATCCTCGTCTACTGCGCCGCCGCCGTGCTCGTCGTATCGGCGCTGATGGATCGCTCGCCGCTCATCCTGCTCTCGGGACTCGGCGCGCTCGCGGCGGTGCTGATGCTGGTGTTTCAGGATACGATCCTGTCGCTCGTCGCCTCCATCCAGATCACCTCGAACGATATGCTGCGCGTCGGCGACTGGATCGAGATGCCGGGCCAGAGTGCGGACGGCGACGTTATCGATATCGCGCTCCATACCGTGAAGGTCCGCAACTGGGACAAGACGATCACCACGATCCCGACCAGCCGCCTTATCAAGGAATCGTTCAAGAACTGGCGCGGCATGTCCGATTCCGGGGTCCGCCGCATCAAGCGCGCGCTGCTGATCGATCAGACCAGCGTGCGCTTCGTGGACGACGACAAGGTCGGCGCGCTCCGCCGGTTCGCGCTGATCGCCCCCTACCTCGCCGAAAAGCAGACCGAGATCGAGCGCTGGAACCGGCAGCGCAAGGCATCGGATGCCGTGAACAGCCGGCGTCTCACCAACCTCGGCACGTTCCGGCACTATGTGGAGGCGTATCTACATGCGCATCAAGACATTGCGGAGGGGCAGACGACGATGGTCCGCCAACTCGCCCCGGCGTCCATGGGGCTGCCGCTCGAAATCTACTGCTTCACCAGCACCACGGCGTGGACGGAATATGAAGCGATCCAGTCCGATATCTTCGATCACATGATCGCGATCATGCCGGAGTTCGGCCTGCGTCTGTTCCAGGAGCCGGCAGGGCACGATCTGGCGGAAATCACGCGCCGTGCCGCATAGCTCTGCAACATGGCAGCCATGCATGTGTGACAACCCCGCGACAAACCGGGGAAGGCACCCTATATGAACGGTCGAATCGCCCGCCCGGCACGGAGCGCCCAATGTTTGACATGATCTCGCACCCCTTCGACGACGACAAGCTGAAGGAAGAATGCGGCGTTTTCGGCGTCTGGGGCGCCGAAGGTGCCGCAGCGCTCACCGCGCTCGGCCTGCATGCGCTGCAGCACCGGGGCCAGGAGGCCGCAGGCATCACCAGCTACGACGGCAAGACCTTCTACAATCACCGCGCAATGGGTCATGTCGCCGGGAATTTCGACCGCGACGAGGTGATCCGCGAACTGCCCGGAGAGGCCGCCATCGGCCATGTCCGCTATTCCACCACCGGGGCTTCGGCGATCCGAAACGTGCAGCCGCTGTTCGCCGAACTGTCCACGGGCGGATTCGCGGTGGCGCACAACGGCAACATCTCGAACGCCGCGCACGTCCGCCGCGAACTCAACCGTCGCGGCTCGATCTTCCAGTCGACAAGCGACACCGAGGTCATCATCCACCTCGTCGCCACCTCCACCTACCGGCCGCTTCTGGACCGCGTCATCGACGCGCTGAAACAGGTGGAAGGCGCCTACAGCCTGGTGATGCTGACGGACGAGGGCCTCATCGTTTGCCGCGATCCGCTCGGCATCCGCCCGCTGGTGCTCGGCCGCCGCGAGGATTCGTACATCGTCGCCTCCGAAACCGTCGCGCTCGACGTTTGCGGCGCCACGTATCTGCGCCAGATCGAGCCCGGCGAGATGGTCGTCATCAACGACAAGGGTTTGCGCTCGCTGCGCCCCTTCCAGACGATGCGCCCCCGCCCCTGCATCTTCGAGCATGTCTATTTTTCGCGTCCCGATTCGCTGCTCGACGGTCTTTCCGTCTATCAGGTCCGCAAGAACATCGGCGCGCAGCTCGCCATGGAAAGCCCGGTCGATGCCGACGTGGTGATCCCGGTGCCCGACAGCGGCAACCCCGCCGCCATCGGCTATGCCCAGCAATCGGGCCTTCCGTTCGAGCTCGGCATCATCCGATCGCACTATGTGGGGCGCACCTTCATCCAGCCCGGCGACGCCATCCGCAATCTCGGCGTCAAGCTGAAGCACAACGCAAACCGCCCGGTCATCCAGGGCAAGCGCATCGTTCTGATCGACGATTCGATCGTGCGCGGCACCACGTCGGTGAAGATCGTGCAGATGATGCGCGAAGCGGGCGCTGCGGAGGTCCACATGCGCGTCGCCTCCCCGCCCACGCGGCACAGCTGCTTCTACGGCGTCGATACGCCTGAGCGCGCCAAGCTGCTCGCCGCGCAGATGGATGTTCAGCGCATGCGCGACTACATCAAGGTGGACAGCCTCGCCTTCCTGTCGATCGACGGCCTTTACCGCGCGCTCGGCGAAGATATGCGCGTCGAGGAAACGCCGCAGTATTGCGATGCGTGCTTCACGGGCGAATACCCGACCCGCCTGACCGACTATGAAGAGGCCGGCGCCGACGATCAGCTCGTCATGCTGACGGAGCGCGCGGGCTGACATGACCGATATCGAAAAACCCGTCGCGCTCGTCACGGGCGCCAGCCGCGGCATCGGCGCCGCCACGGCGAAGGCGCTTGCCGCCGCCGGCTATCATCTCCTGCTCACCGGACGCACCGAAGGCGGGCTGGAAGCGACCGAAACGGCAATCCACGATGCGGGCGGCTCCGCCACGATCGCACCGTTCGACATCACCGACGGCGACGCCGTGGACCGTCTCGCGCAGGCGATCGGCGGACGCTGGGCGCGGCTCGACGCGCTGGTGCTGAACGCGGCGATGCTCGGCGATCTCATGCCCGTCAGCCACATGGAGCCGAAAGACTTCGAAAAGTTGTTCAAAACCAACGTCACCGCGAACTACCGCCTGATCCGGGCCTTCGATCCGCTGCTGCGCGCCAGCAAGGATGCGCACGTGGTCGCGATCACCTCCGGCGTGGCGGCAACCCCGCGCGCCTATTGGGGCGCCTACGCCGCCAGCAAGGCCGCGCTTGCGAACCTCGTTGAAACCTACGGCCTCGAAGTCGCTGCGATCAGCAAGATCAGAACGCACATCTACAACCCCGGCGGCACGGCCACCGCGATGCGCGCGAAGGCGTTCCCCGGCGAAGACCCCGCCACGCTGAAAACCGCCGAAACTGCGGCGGCAGAGATCGTCGGCCTCATCACGGCCTGAAGCCGGACCCGGATTTTCAGGCTCGTTTTCTCCAAACAGAGAATAACTTGCCCGAAGAGTAATCGGCTTTATGATTGCGGCAAGATCACATCCGGGGGAATTCACATGTTCGCACGCCGCTGTCTCGCCGCCCTGCTCGCGTCCACGCTTGCTGCGGCCGCCCTGCCTGCGACCGCCGAGCCGCTGCCCATCAGCGACATCCCCGCCGATTTCAAACCGTCCGACGCCCGCAAGGATTTCACGATCCGCGAGGTGATGATCCCGATGCGCGACGGCGTGAAACTGCACGTCAACCTCGTGATCCCGAACGGCGTGAAGAACGCCCCGATCATCTTTTCGCGCACGCCCTATTCGGCGGACAGGGCGATCACCCGCCTTGCCTCCAACACCTACAAGCTCGCGCTTCCCGTCACCTATGCGGAGCTTGCGGAGGCGGGCTACATCATCGCGGTGCAGGACGTGCGCGGGCGTTATCGCTCCGAAGGCGACTATGTCGTCGCCCGGCCGCTCGTCGGCTCGCTCAACCCCGCGAACACCGATCATTCGACGGACACGTGGGACAGCATCGACTGGCTGGTGAAGAACGTCCCCGAAACCAACGGCAAGGTCGGCACCATCGGCGTCAGCTACGGCGGCTTCACGACGCTGATGAGCCTGGTGAACCCGCACCCCGCGCTCGGCGCGGCGGTTCCGATCAATCCGCTGGTGGACGGCTGGGTCGGCGACGACTGGTTCCACAACGGCGCCTACCGCCAGAGCTTCCTCGATTGGGTCTACCGGATGACCGCCGACAAGTCCTCGAAGTACGCCCTCCAGTTCGATCGCTACGACACCTATGAAAGCTGGCTGCGCGCCGGTTCGGCGAGCGACATGGCGAAACAGCTCGGCATCGAGGAGTTCCCGATCTTCAAGAAGGCCGCCGCGCACCCGGCCTACGACGCATACTGGCAGGGCCAGGCGCTCGACAAGATCCTCGCCAAGGAGCCTCTCAAGGTTCCCACGCTCCACGTCCACAGCCTGTGGGACCAGGAAGACATCTACGGAGCACCCGCCGTCTACAAGGCGATGGAGCCCAAGGACACCGCCAACGCCGCCAACTACATGATCATCGGCCCGTGGCAGCACGGCCAGAGCAACATGCCGAGCGGCACGAAGCTCGGTGCCATCGATTTCGGCAGCAACACCTCCGCCTGGTATCGCAGCGAGGTGCTGATCCCCTTCTTCGACGCGCACCTGAAAAACGACGCGCCCAAGGCCGATCTCGCGCCGGTCACGGCGTTCGAAACCGGCGCCAACGTCTGGCACCGCTACGATCGCTGGCCGATGTCGTGCGCGAGCGGCTGCCCGTCGCAGTCCAAACCCATCTACCTGCAGACGCAGGGCGGGCTCGGCTGGAACGCGCCCACCGTGCGCGCCGCTTTCGCCGAATATGTCGCCGACCCCGCGCGCCCAGTCACGTACCGCGAGCGGCCGATCCTCTCCACGTACAACCCCGACACGTCATGGGGCCGCTGGCTGGTGGACGACCAGCGTTTCGCCGAGGCGCGGCCCGACGTCGTCACCTTCGTCAGCGAGGTGCTCACCGAAGACGTGCGCCTCGCGGGCCAGCCGATCGCGAAGTTCTTCGCCTCCACGAGCGGTACGGACAGCGACTGGGTGGTGAAGCTGATCGACGTCTACCCGGCGGAGTACGCCCCCGCCCCGGAACTCGCGGGCTACGAACTCGCGATCTCGATGGACATCCTGCGCGGCCGCTACCGCGAAGACCCCTCGAAGCCGAGCGCGATCCCCGCGAACAAGGTCGTGCCCTACGAGATCAAGCTGCCCGACGTCAGCCACCGGTTCCTGAAGGGCCACCGCATCATGGTGCAGATCCAGTCCAGCTGGTTCCCGCTCTACGACCGCAACCCGCAGACCTACGTGCCCAACATCTTCTTCGCGAAGCCGGAGGATTACAAAAAGGCCACGCAGCGCATCCACACCTCGGCGCAGTACCCCAGCCGCATCGAACTGCCGGTCGTGGAATAGATACCCGCAGCGCTCGTTAAAGCCCTCTGGCCCGGGATTCGCCGGTCTCGCTGTCCTGGGAAGCCATGAATTCCGCAGCAAAGCTCTCGGGGGGTGTCGGTCTGCCGGTCAGATCGCCCTGGACGATGTTGCACCCGGCGATGCGAAGGAGATCCCGCTGCTCGGCGGTTTCGACGCCTTCGCCGATGACGTCCAGCCCGAAGCCGCGCGCCAGGTCCATTATCGCGGCGACGATCGCGCGGTCGCTCCCCGATGTCACCATCCCCCGCACGAAGCTCTTGTCGATCTTGATGTGGGTCAGGGGATAGCTCTTCAGCAGGCTGAGCGAGGCATAGCCGGTGCCGTAATCGTCGAAAGCGAGCCCCACGCCCATCGCCTTCAACGCGAACAGCGGCGGCAGCGTCTGGTCCTGCTGATTGAGGATGGTGCTTTCGGTAATCTCGAGTTCGAGCGCGTCGGGTGGCAGGGCATAGCGCTCCAGCGTCGCAGCGACCGTCTCGACGAGGTTTCCGTCGCGAATCTGCGAAGCGAACAGATTGACCGCGACACGGAAGTCGGGCGCGCCCCGGGTTCGCCACAGCGCGGCCTGAGAGCAGGCATCGTCGAGCATTCTGAAGCCCACACTCGCGCTCAGCGGCGAGAATTCGAGCGCGGACAGGAACTCCGCCGGCTGGAGCAGCCCAAGCTCCGGATGCTGCCACCGCATAAGCGCCTCCGCGCCGACGAGGGCGTTGTCGGAAAGCCGGAACTGCGGCTGATAGTGCAGCAGGAACTCGTTCCGCTCCGCAGCGCGGTGCAGGGCGACATTGCCGTCCCGGCGTGCGGCGGCGGCCATGCGGAGCGCCGGTTCGAACACGACGACGTTCCCGCCCCCCTCCAGCTTGGCCTCGAACAACGCAAGGTCCGCATTCGCGACCAGCACGCGCACCTCGCCGGCATGCAACGGGCTCATGGCGATGCCGGCACTGCACTGAATGCGGATTTCCTCGCCGCCCAGCCGGATCGGCACGGAAAGGTCGGCCATCGCGCCTTCCACCACTTCGGTAACGGCCTGCAGATCGCTGGTGCTGACCAGCATCATGGCGAATTCGTCGCCCCCGACGCGGGCGATCAGGTCTTTTTCGGTGATCCGGTCCGTCAGCCGCTCGGCGACCACCCGCAGCAGTTCGTCCCCCGCTTCATGGCCCAGCGTGTTGTTGACCGCGTTGAAACCGTCGAGATCGATGATCGCCAAGGCTGCCGGATTGCCGCTGTCGATCGCGTCGGCAAGCCTGCGATAGAGCAGGTTGCGGTTGGCAAGGCCCGTCAGCGTGTCGAAGTTGCCGAGGTGGCGTAGCCGCGCTTCCTGCTGCTTGTTCCTCGTCACGTCGCGCACGATGGCGGCGAAGTGCCGGTCGTCGTCGTCGACCCAGCTCGACCATGCGAACTCCATCGGGAACGGGCTCCCGTCGCGGTGCCTGCCCGCATACTCCACGCATTCGGCGCCGACGGTGTTCCGCGCATTGGCCAGAATATCGTTGGCCGCGTCGCGAATTCTGGCCTCCTCCTCGGCCGGCATCAGGATATCGAGCGAGCGGCCCGTGGCCTCTTGCGAGGAATAGCCGAACATGGTCTCCGCGCCGCTGTTCCATGCCGTGATATCAAGGTTCCGGTCGAAGCAGATGACGGCGTTCGGCGATGTCGCCGCGCTGTTTTCAAACAGCGTGCGGCTGTTGCTCGCCGCCACCTCCATCCGCCGCAGCTCCAGCTTCTCGGATGCGACGAGGCCGAGGTCGCGCAGGCTCTCCCGGTCGGCGGGCGTGAAGACCCGGTGCGGTTTGCTGTCGATCACGCACAGAACGCCAAGCGCGTGGCCGGAAGGCGAGCGGAGCGGCACCCCTGCATAAAACCGTGTCGGCGTCGCGCCGGTCGTCAGCGGGTTGTCGAAAAAGCGCGGATCCTCCAGCGCGTCGGGCACGACCAGCACATCGTCCTGGGTAATCACGTGCGCGCAGAAGGAGACTTCGCGCCGCATGTCGGCCTCGCGGATGCCCCGGCTTGCGGCGAAGAACACATGCTCGCTGCCGACCAGATTCACCGCCGAAACCGGCATATCGAACAGCCGGGCCGCGATTTCCACCACCGGATCGAGGCTCGGCAGCGGGCCCTTGTCTTCCAGATCATACTCGCGAAGGCTGACGAGCCGGTCGTCTTCACCCAAAATGGCCGATGGATAGCGCATTCTTTCCCCCCGGTTGAGAAGCCCCTCCACTCGCCATGCCGTTATGTCAGAGAATATCCCACCCGACCAGCCGCGCGCGCCACCGCGCCTCCCTCTCAAACGATCAGGCTTCAGTCCCGAACGGCGGCGGTTGCCCCCGTGACCAGGTGTCCGCCGGTGATGAGACCGAAGGATCCAGCCATTTCATCACCGTTCGGTCCGAAAAATCGCATATAAATGTCGCCGACAGAACTTCCGGCCTGCGTAAGACCGGTGAGAAAAGCGCTATCGGCCAGACCAGTGCCTGCCACGAGATCGAACTGACCGAAATCGACGGTCGAGCCGCCCACACGGTCAGCACCCTGCAGCCTCAGCCAACCGCCGTACGCCTGCGCGGCGAAATCGATCTGGAATTGCGAGGTGCCGGTCACGGCGAGTTGCTGCTGCGCGCCGCCGCTGCCTGCCGCGCCGATGGCGATACCGTTGTATGTCGCCGTGCCGGTCCGACCCAGAAGCACCCCCGGCGCGGTCTCCAGCCCATAGCTGAGGAACGTCCGGGTGATCTCGTTCGCGTCTGCGGTTTCCCGGAATCGCGAATATTCGCCGAAACTGGCGTAGGTCAGTTCGATCTCACCGGGGCCATCGGGCTTGTAGAGCGCCATCTCGAACGTCTCGCCGCCCTCCGTTTTCCGGTAAACCGTGAACGCGTCGGCGCTGGTGTCCACGCGGTCCGTTGCGGCGAATTCCACTTCGGGGCCATCTGCGCCGGAAATCGCGTAGCGGCCGTCGGTATAATAAAACAGGCTCTTCGTCAGCAGCGTGGCTTCGGACGTGCCGTCGTCCGTACCGTCCTTGAGTTGCAGGCCGCTGTATTCGCCGCCCAGCGCGAAAAGACCCATATTGTGACTGAGATCCGTCAGCGTGATATTCCGGTCCGGCGCGCTCGGGTTGGCAGCGGTGAAACCACCCACGACCG
Organism: Sphingosinicella soli; assembly: GCF_014199685.1. GTDB lineage: Bacteria > Pseudomonadota > Alphaproteobacteria > Sphingomonadales > Sphingomonadaceae > Sphingosinicella > Sphingosinicella soli. The sequence goes on from NZ_JACHNZ010000006.1 coordinate 54,379, forward strand.
TGCCGCCGCTGCCGTTGTCGCCGCTGAACACGCCGCCTGCCTCCTGCGCTTCGGGGCCGTAGAAGCCGCCGTTCAGCTGACCCGCGACGGGATCGAGGGATCCGTCGTAGCGGAACGTGCCTGAAAAGCCGCCGTCACCGGAATCGAGCGTGCCCGCAGCGCGGAAAGACAAGGCTCCGGTCACTCCGGCGCCGGTCACGAAATAATATTCCTGAAGGTTCGTATCGATCGTGAACGTGCTGCGGTCGAAGTCGAACATGGTTTGCCCGGTGCCCGCGAATGTCAGCGGATCGCTGCCCACCTGCGTGGTGAGCCCGAACACATCCGTTGTGTACTGGGCCGAACCCAGTCTCGGGACTGCGGCGGTTTCTGTCGGAAAGCCGTAAACGAAGACGTCGAATGCCGTGTCCTGCAGGCTGCCGCTGCCCGTGTTCGACTGCCAGAAGCCGAGACCGACATGGCGTGTTCGGAGATCGGATGTGTACGACGTGTCGATGAGCGTAAGCGCCTCGGAAGACTCGGCCGTCGTTACGACATACCGGCGATCCGCATCGCTGCTCGTCGCCACGCGGTCGGCGGGCGCGAAGCTCTGGGTGATACCGTCGCGGTTCATCGTGTAGATGCCGGTCGATGCGTTGTAGGAGATGCTGATCTCTCCCAGGTTCACGGACGTGTTTTCAACGATCCCTCCGGGCATCCGAAGCGAAACCGTATTCCGGCTCGAAGGCCCGGTGAAGGTCTGGCTGTCGACGAGATCAGCGACATCGGGATCAGGTGCCGGGGTCGGGGTCGGAGTGGGTGTAGGGGTCGGTGTCGGCGTTGGTGTGGGCGTTGGTGTGGGCGCCGGCGGCGTCGTGGTCACGCCTCCCCCCGAACCGCCTCCACACGCCGCAAGCAGGAGGGCCATTGCGCCAAGCGGCGCCCATTTGATCCGTCCGATAGACTTCATTACGCTACTCCCAGCCTACTAGAACGCTGCCGTGACCCCGACTTCCCCTGAAACGCGCGTGTAATCATAAAGTTCTATGGTCGACACGTTCCGTTCACGAGACAGTTTCAATATGGGCGCGAATGAACCTACCCTGAACTTTCTTAACGTCGCTGAAAGGCCGATCTCATAGCGGTCATCCACGCGGCGCTTCGGATAGAGAAACAGCCTGCGGTCGGCTTCAAGATGCTCGTATTTCGCGCTCAGCACCGAAGTCACCTTGCCCATTTCCAGAAACAGGTAGGCGCCGATGCCGCCGCTCGCTGTGGAATAGCCGGGATCGCGCGCGGTCTGCCGAAGCCCTGAAACCTGCACGCCGCCGCCGAAGCGGGATGTAAAGGCCCGGTCGATCCCGACCGAAAGGCTATAGCGATCCGCATCGCGCAGAGACGAACGCCGATCCTCACTCCGGGTTGCGGCGCCGTCCACCCGCATCTGCCCGCGACGGCCCAGCGGATGCTGGACGTTGGCGGACAGGCCGTATGAAAACTCATAGGGCTTGCGCCCGTACCATCGCCAGGCCACCAACCCCGCAAGACTGATCTTGTCCGTTCCGGAAAGAACCTGCGGCCCGGCCTGAAGAGACGCAGCATAATCGTCGAACTCGCCGTCGCGGTACACCCGCGCCGCGCCTGAAGCCCGCAGCAGGATGTCGACATGCGGATCGATCGGGGCGCGCGCGTACGCCTGCCCGCGCAGCGACACGCCGAGCCCCGATGTTTCCCGCGCATCCCTGCTGAGGTCAAAGTCCCCGATCACCGTGCCCAGCGTTTCGGAGCGCGTGGCGCGATTGATGTTGCTGTCGGGCGCAAACGCGACCTCCAGACTGCCGCCGAAGGGCTTCCGCGCGCCGAGGGCCTGAGCATAGAAACGAACAAGCGGCTCGATTTCAGGCGGTAGCCCGGCAGCCTGCGCCGCCCGCAATTCGCGCTCCGCGGCGCCGATGTTTCCCATCAACGCCTGTATCCGGGCCAGTTCCACCCGCACCCTTGCCGCGTTGGGCTTTTCATCAAGAATTTCCCGAAGCAGCACGGCCGCCTCGCGATGCTGCTTCCCGGTCTCTGACAGCATCATCGCGAGACGAAAACGGGCCTCGGTCCGGATTTCGATATCGGGGTTTTTGGCCAAGGCGAGATAGGCCGTCCGCGCCGCCTCAATATCGTCTGCGGCCTGCGCCTGCTTGGCGAAATCGAACAGCTGCGCTGCCGAAAGCTCCATCGCTTGCGCCGATCGAGGCTCGGCATCGCGGGACTGTGCAGAGACGTGAACGGGACATGCCAGGGCAAGCAGCGCACCAAGCCGGAGCAGGGCCTTAAACATGCCGGGCTGCGGCTGAAGCAAATACTGGAAAATCACGCCACACGTCACCGGCCTTTTCGTATTCCGACGAAACCAGACCGATGGCCTAATGTCAAAACCTGAGCGTTTTATTGATGTGTCCGGCAGCCTGGCGGCGGATCAACTTGGGCACAGCGCGCCCTACTCCACCACCTCTTCACCGAACCCGTGCAGGCGCCTCGCCCACTGATACCCGATCACTGCGCCCTTCACGGGTTGCAGCATCGCCAGCGCCAGCACGGCGGTAAGCGTGATCCAGATCGGGATCTGCCATTCGTAGGGCACGTCGAACGCCGTATTCACCTCGTACATCGTCGGCACCAGAATGTGGCCGAGCAGCAGGATGACGATGTAGGGCGGGAAATCGTCGGCCTGATGGTGGTGCCAGGCCTCGCCGCATTTCGGGCAGTGATCGACCGGTTTCAGGAAGCTGCGGAACAGCTTCGCCTCGCCGCAGGCGGGGCATTTTCCCGCCAGCGCGCGCGGCAGGAAGCTCCGGAAGCTCCGGTTCGTCTCTTCTGCGGTTTCAAGGGTCATCAGGCGGCCTTCGCACCCTTGCGGATCTTCGCCAGCTTTTTCAGCAGCATGTCGCGCTTCAGCTTCGAAAGATGGTCCACGAAGAGGATGCCTTCCAGATGGTCCATCTCGTGCTGCAGGCAGGTGGCGAGCAGGCCGTCGATTTCCTCATCATGCGCCTTGCCATCGTAATCGAGCCATGTCGCGCGGATGCGCGCGGGCCGGTCCACGTCGGCATATTGCTCGGGCACGGAGAGGCAGCCCTCGTTGTAGGTCACCAGTTCCTCGGATTCCCAGGTGATTTCAGGGTTCACGAAATAGAGCGGATTCTTAACGCGGTTCGCGGGCGTGTCTTCCGCGCCCTCGGCGGGTTCCTGCAGGTCGATCACCAGCACGCGCTTCGCCACGCCCACCTGAATGGCGGCAAGGCCGATGCCGGGCGCGTCGTACATCGTTTCCAGCATATCGTCCATCAGGCGGCGCAGGTCGTCATCGACGCGCTCCACGGGTTCGGAGAGCTGCCGCAGCCGGGCGTCCGGCGCCTCGAGAATGGGTAGAATAGCCATGCCGGATAGCTAGGTATGCGCGCGCGTCCGGTCAAGATGCCGGAGTGTCACACGGTGATGCATGCCTCGACCCTCGCCTGTCCGGCCGTGTCTGCAAGGTACAAAGGCCCAACCTCAGCGCTAGGTAAAAATCCCCCGAAGATCGAGCGTCGCCTTCTTCCCCACCGCCCCGTAGTTCGCCTTCAGCCACTGATCCGCCTTCACGCGGCCGAGATCGCGCAGTGCGGTGAGGAACGGCCAGTCGGCGTTCACCTTTGTGGCGGGGGGATAGGCGGCAAGCTCCTCGCCGCCGTCGACGCGGTGCATCAGGATCTTGCGATACCGCTTCCCCGCGACGATCTGCCCCTCCTCGATCAGCCGGTCGACGAACTCGACGGCGCGCAGTTCGCGCAGCAGCGAACCGTTGAAGGCGATTTCATCGATGCGATTGTCGATATCCTCGACGCTTGTGGGCGTCTGGCGCCGCTCGATCGGGCTGACCTGCACGAGCAGTATGTCTTCCGGCCCCGGATGGTAGAACAACGGGAACAGTGCCGGATTGCCCATATAGCCGCCGTCCCAATACGGCTCGCCGTCGATCTCCACGGCTTGAAACAGTTGCGGCAGGCAGGCCGACGCGGCGAGCACGTCCGCCGTCACCTCCGGGCCGGTGAACACGCGCACCTTGCCGGTAAACACATTGGTCGCCGCGATGAACAGCGTCAGCGCCTTGCAGCTTCCGATCTTTTCGAAATCGAAGGACTCCGCGACGATGTCGCGCAGCGGGTTGAAACCGGCCGGGTTGAATTGATACGGGCTCATCGCGCGCATCACGTTACTCGTCCACGCGTTCCACCACGTCTCCCACGGCGTATCGCGCACGGGAACGAACATCGCCGCATCGGACACGCGCTTCCAGAACTGATCGAGACACTCGCGCGCGCCCTCGCGCCCGCCGCTCACCCAGCCCTGCGCAAGCGCGGCAGCATTCATCGCCCCCGCACTGGTGCCCGATATGGCGGAAAGTTCGATGCGCTTGTCTTCAAGCAGCCGATCGAGCACGCCCCACGTAAAAGCGCCGTGGCTACCGCCGCCCTGAAGCGCAAGATTGATTGTTTTCGTCGCCATGACGGGAGCTTAGCGTGCGCCCCGGCCCTTGCCTATGCGCCGTTCAGGCTGCGAGGCGCATTTCCAGACGGTCCCAGATTTCCGCGAGCGCGCGGACGAGGTCGTCCATCATCGCCTCGCTGTGGGTGGGACCGGGGGTGAAGCGCAGCCGCTCCGTGCCGCGCGGCACGGTGGGGTAGTTGATCGGCTGCACGTAGACGCCGTATTCGATCAGCAGGATGTCGCTGATCTTCTTGCACTTCGCGGGGTCGCCGATGAGCAGCGGCACGATGTGCGTGGTCGACGGCATCACGGGCAGGCCTGCGTCGCCCATTTTCGTCTTCAGCATTTCGGCGGCGGCCTGCTGGCCTTCGCGCTCGACGGAGGACGATTTCAGGTGCCGCACGCTTGCGAGCGCGCCTGCGACGAGGACCGGCGCAAGGCTGGTCGTGAAGATGAAGCCGGGCGCGTAGCTGCGGATCACGTCGGTCAGCGTTTTCGATGCGGCGATGTAGCCGCCCATGATGCCGAATGCCTTGGCGAGCGTGCCTTCGATGATGGTGAGGCGGTGCGCGACGCCGTCGCGTTCTGAAATGCCGCCGCCGTGGTCGCCGTACATGCCGACCGCGTGGACTTCATCGAGGTAGGTGAGCGCGTTGTACTTGTCGGCGAGGTCGCAGATTTCCGCGATCGGGGCGACGTCGCCGTCCATCGAGTAGACGCTTTCGAACGCGATCAGCTTCGCAGCGTCGGCGGGCGCCTCGGCAAGCAGTTCTTCGAGGTGTTCGAGGTCGTTGTGGCGGAACACGCGCTTTTCGCAGCCCGCGCCGCGAATGCCCGCGATCATAGAGGCGTGGTTCAGCTCGTCTGAAAACACGATGCAGCCGGGCAGCAGCTTGCCGAGCGTGGAGAGCGTCGCCTCGTTCGAGATATAGCCCGAGGTGAAGAGCAGCGCGGCTTCCTTGTCGTGAAGCTCCGCCAGCTCGTTCTCGAGTTCCAGGTGATAGTGCGTGTTGCCGCCGATGTTGCGCGTGCCGCCGGAGCCCGCGCCGACATCACGCAGCGTTTCTTCCATCGCGGCGATAACGCTCGGGTTCTGGCCCATGCCCAGATAATCGTTGGAGCACCACACGGTGATCGGGCGTGCGCCGTTGTGACCGGCGAAGCAGCGCGCGTTCGGGTAGTTGCCGCGATTGCGCAGAATGTCGATGAAAACGCGGTAGCGGCCCTCGGCATGAAGCCGATCGATCGCGTCCTGAAAAATACGGTTATAGTCCACGCGCTCTAACCCGTTCTGCCCGCCGTTTTGACCGCTTTACATCGGAGGTGGCGTGTCCGTCACCCCACTTTATGTCGCAGGCATCTCTTGCGATTTATTCGCAACTTTGTGAGGGGCTGGAATGACTTAGAGCGACTTCTCGACACGAAAACTGTCAATGGCGAATTTCGCCGCCCAGTTGAGGTACGCCCACTGGCCGTACTCGCCGTCGATGGGGAACGAACCGCGCACGCCGCCGACGAGATCAGGGTCGCCTTCAAGCGCGATGGTGCGGCGCACGAAGGCGTTGAGCCCCCTCCCCGCCGTCACGAAGGCTTCGCCGCCGCCGAGCGGAGCCAGATAGAACAGGCTTTCGGCGATCTGCACATTGCCGGTGAGACACGACCAATCGACCGCCGCCGACCAGTCCGACCGCAAACGCCCCGGAAGCGCGCCGTCGCCGCGCAGCGCGCCGAGAAGGCCGTGCGCCATCTTCAGCGCCGCGTCCAGATAGCGCGGCTCGCCCGAAAGCCGGTGCGCCTCGACGACGCCGCGCAGGTAGTAGCCGAGCGTGTGCGTGAGCGGCTTGTCCTTGTGCTGCAGGCAGCAATCATCGACCCAGCCGTTTGCCTGCATCTTGCCGAGCGCCCAATCGACCTGCCGCAGCCCCGCCGCGCCGTAGCCTTCGCCCGGCGCGGTGCGCTCAGCTTCGAACAGGCCCCACGACACATGCGTTTCATAGGCCTTCTCGCCCGCGTGCGTGAACGGCGACGGGTGCGAGCGCCAGCAGCCGTCCGGGTCGAGCGAATCCCGCAGGAAACGCGCGGCGCCGTGCATGGCTTCAAGGTATTTCGCATCGCCGAGCACGCGCGCGCCGATGGCGAGGCCGATCAGAATCTGGCCGGTGTTGAAGGTCACGGCCTGCACCGGCACGGCGTCGATCTTGCCGCCCTGGAAGCCGCCGTCTTCAAGCTGGATCGCGCAGAGCCAGTCGAGCATGCGCCGCGCGCGGGCTTCCTCGCCCAGCGTCAGCAGCGTCGGGATGATGTAGCCGGTCGTTTCGGGGTAGCTCGTCGCCCACCCTTTCGCGACGTGATAGTCCCGCGCGACGCCGCCGTCGGCGGTCGCCGAAAAGTCCTGCGCGCGGCCGAGCCACGCCGTGCAGGCTGCGACAGCCGCATCGATGCCGGGATCGGCGAACGGCAGGCCCGCCGCGTCGCGCTTCTTCGCCGCGCGCTCGGCGGGGGCAAGCTGGAAGTCGTTGTAGAGCGATTTCAAGGTATTGAGCATGGCCACTGCCTAAAGCGAGTCGGTTAAGGTTTCATCGCCGCCCGGCGAGGCCGAGCTTGCGCGCGATACGGCTGCGGCCGAGCGCGAGCCATGGGCCGGGATCGTCGCTACGCCAGATCGCATCGACAGCGCGCCAGCCGGCCCCGGATCGGGGCACAACCGCGCCGGAGGCAACCGCGCCCGGATCGCGCCAGCCGTGGCGGTGAACCGGCTGCGCGGCAGGCAGCGGACGCCGCATCTGGTCCGCGTACTGGACGGCGGGAAGGTTGATGCCGTTCAGCGTCGCCAGCTCGGACTGGTAATCCGTGCGGCACGCGGTGGGCTCGATCATGGAGAATGCGCCCGTCTGCGCATGACGTTTGAACTCCAGGCTGCCCATGCCCTGAAACCGCGCCGCCGCGAAAAACGCCTGCGTATCCGCGGCAAGGCGCGCGTGCGCTTCGGGCGCGGGCGCGCAGCCTGCAGTGCCGCCGACACGCGGCGGCCAACTCGCGGTCTTGTAGCCGGTGTAAGCGGCAAGCATGTCGCCGTTCGCGCCGAAATAGGCGAGGCAGAAGAAAACGCTGCCGTCGTCACCCGGCACGTATTCCTGCGCCACGAGTTCCCCCGCCGCGGCGAGCATGTCGGGGATCATAGGCGCTGCGGCGTCCGCGCTTTCGAACACATAGGCCTTCTTGAAGCGCGCCTGATACGCTGCGACATGTTCGCTCGGCTTCACGATCAGCGGCGGCGTCAGCGTTTGCAGAAGCGGCAGGTCATCGGCGCTGCGCAGCGTCACCGTGCGGGGAACCGCAAGCCCGGCCTGCAGCGCGATCGGCATGAACCGATCCTTGTTGACCATCGCCTCGACGATATCGCGGTCCGGCATGGCGATCCGGTAGCCGGGAATCCGGTCCCGGTTCACCGCAACGGTCGCAACGCTGTCCTCGCGGGTGAGGAACAGCACGGGATCGTGATCGCGCGTGGCGCGGTAAGCCGCAAGCGCGTCGACCAGCCCTTCGCCGGCAAGCGGGGCCTTTGTCTTCGTCGCGTGCCGCGTCGCTGAAAACGGCCCCATCGCGTCGTCGAAGGCATGCACGCGGATGCCCGCCGCCGCCAGCGACCGCACGACGCCGAGGCCGTTCAGGCCAAGGCCGACGACAAGCGCGCTGCCGCTCAAAAGCTGAGGTCTCCCCAGGGCGGGGGCACGAAATAGCCGTCCACCATTTCATCCGTCACATCGCGCAGCGCGGCCGGGCGCCAGCGCGGCGACTTGTCCTTGTCGATCAGCTGCGCGCGAATGCCTTCGAAGAAATCGTGGCCGGACTTGATCGCGGAAACCACGCGGTATTCGCGGCGCAGACACCCGGCGAGGTCGTCGCGCTTCGCCTCGCGAAGCGCGCGGAGGCTGATCTTCATGCTCGTCGGCGACATCTTCATCAACGTGTCGCGCTGCGCAACGGCCCAGTCGCCGCCGAGCGAAAGCGATTCCATCATCGCCTCGACGGTATCGAACGCGAAATGCCGGTCGATCTCGTCGCGAACCTCGGCAAGCGGCGCAGGCCCCGCGTCTGAATGGAAGGCGTTCAGTGTCGCCGCCACGTCGCCGCCCTCGGCGAGCGCGTCGGTAAGCGCCTCGATCCGTTCGCTTGCAGTGTGGTGCGTGCCGTAGCCTGCGTACATGCAATCCGCCGCTTTCAGCCGCGCGCCGGTAAGGCCCAGATAGGTGCCGATTTCACCCGGCATCTGCGCAAGAGCGTGCGTTCCGCCGACATCGGGAATAAGGCCGATGCCGGTTTCGGGCATGGCGAACAGCGTCTTTTCGGTAACGACGCGGTACGGCGCGTGGACGGAGACGCCGACGCCGCCGCCCATGCTGAACCCGTCGACGAGCGCCACATAGGGCTTGGGAAACGTGCCGATGGCGAGGTTCATGCGGTATTCGTCCGCGAAGAAGCCTTCCCAGTCGGGCGTGCCTTCCTTGCCCGCATGGTAGAGGCCCACGACATCGCCGCCCGCGCAGAACGCCTTCTCGCCCGCGCCGCGAATGATCACCACCGAAACGTCGTCGTCCTTGGCCCACGCATCGAGCTGGCCGTGCAGCGCGAGGCACATCTCGCGGTTGAGCGCATTCAGCGCCTGCGGGCGATTCAGTGTCATCAGCCCGGCGCGACCGCGCTTTTCGAACACGATGTCGTCAGTCATCCGGATCCCTTCACGTCGTTCAGAATGCGCGCGGTGCGGCGGTGGAGGTCATACGCGCAAGGAGCGCGCCTTCGCCATCGAAAAGGTCGGCCTCCAGGAAAGCGATCATGCGCCCCCGCTTGATGACGCGCCCCTCCGCATAGAGTTTTCCGGCCTTTGCGGGCAGCAGGAAGCTCACCTTCATTTCGATCGTCGCGACGAAGATGCGTTTGCCCGCCTGCGCCACGCAGGCCATTTCCGCCGCATCGTCGAGCATCGCGGCAACGATGCCGCCCTGCACGGTGCCGTTCGGGTTGCAGAAGGCGGGCGTCGCCACAAACGACATACGCACCCGGCCCACCGGATCCAGCTCCAGAATCTCCGCCCCGAGCAGAATGCCTGTCGGCGGCAGATCGGCGTTGAGGCGGGCGAGCAGATCGGCGTTCGGCAGGACTGCAGACATCTAAAGCTCCAACAATGCCCGGATTTTCGCCTGAACATGCGCCAGCGTCTCGGCTGACACGGCGCCCTTTTTGGTGGCGCGGCGCGCTTTCCAGTCCAGACTTTTGACCTGATCGGCAAGCACGACACTCGGCGGGTCAACGCTGTCCACGACCTCGAAGGGATAGTCCTTGATCCGCGATGTCATGGGGCAGCAGATCATCATGCCCCGCACGCCATTGTAGCGCGACGGGGACAACACGAGCGCGGGCCGGTGACCAGCCTGCTCGTGCCCCGCCTGCGGATCGAAATGGAGCCAGACGACATCGCCCGCCTCCGGCACGTACCGCACCACTACCAGATCTCCTTGCCGACCGGCTCCCCGAAGTCCACGTCTTCCGGAAACGTCTCCGGCTTCATGTTTTCAAGAAGCGAATCAAGGTCGTAGGCGGGCGCGCGGAGGGGCTCGATAATGATGCACCCGTCCTGTTCACGGACGTCCACAGGCTGATCGATACGCAGGTTCACGGCTGTCATGACCGACACCGGAATCCGCACGGAGGCACTGTTGCCCCATTTTTTCACCTGAACGCGCATGGCAGCACCCCGATCTTCACATTCCGGTACATAGGGCATCCATGCTGTTTATACAATGTAGATACAGGCGTGGCAGTCAAAGATAGGCGCTATCCAATCCGCGCGCCGCGAGCGCTGGCGCGAGCGCGGCGGATTTTTCGTCTCTAGCCGTGAAAACAGCAAGGCCCGTCGGTTCGCAGCCCGTCCAGTCGGCACCCTGCAGCAGGTGCGCGACGCGGCGCGCGATCCCCTGCCCGCCGTGAACGAACCGCATCGGGCGGCGCGCAGCGGCGGCAAGCTCCTCCTCCACCAGCGGGAAGTGCGTGCAGGCAAGCACGACAGTGTCCATATCCGCGCCGTGCGGCTGGTCCGTGAGGCCCGCCATTACGGCCGCATAGTCCTCCGCCGGAACCGTTTCCCCGCGCAGCTTTGCCTCCGCCGTCGCCGCGAGGTCCGGCGTACCGTGGCGAAGTACGACGCAGTCCGACGCGAACTCGGCGGCGAGATTGTCGACATAGGCCTGCCGCACCGTGGCGGGCGTGCCCAGCACGCCGATCACCTTCGTCTGCGTTGCCTCGGCGGCCGGCTTGATCGCGGGCACGGTGCCGACCACCGGCACATCGAGCGCTGCGCGCACATGCGCCAGCGCGATCGTGGAGGCGGTGTTGCAGGCGATGACGATCAGCCGGGGCCGGTAGCGTTCCGTCAGGCGACCGAGCAGCGCGGGCACGCGCGCGGCGATCTCCGCCTCGCTCTTGCTGCCGTAGGGGAAACCGGCGTTGTCGGCCACGTAAACGATCGGACTCTGCGGCAGCGCGGCGCGGATGGGGCCGAGCACGGAGAGCCCGCCCATGCCCGAATCGAACACCAGAACGGGCGCGCAGGTCATGCCGCCAGCCTGCGCGCACGCTCCCGCCATTCGGCGGAGAGTGGCGTCAGCCCTGCAACAGCCTTGAGCCCGGCCGGATCGGTTTTTCGGGCGGTGCCGACGATCAGGCCGAAAACCCGCGCGACCGTCCACGCGGGCAACGGGCGATCCTCCAGCCGCAGCGTGTCGCCCGCCGCGACCACCCCCGGCTCGATCACGCGGTAGTACCAGCCTGAACGGCCGGTCTTGACGATTTCGGCGACGAGCAGCGGCCGCCCGAGCCGATGCGCGGGTTTCCAGCACGGCTGGCGCCCCTGCGAGATTTCAACAAGCGCGATGCCGAGCCGGTAGCGGTCGCCGATGCAGGCCGCGTTCTCATCAAGGCCCGTGGTCGAGATATTCTCGCCGAAGGCGCCCGCCGCGCGGAGCAGCGGCTGGTCCGGCATCAGGCTCGCCCAGAACGCATAATGATCGCGCGGATAATGGTGGATCGCCATGTCGATGCCGCCGTGGCTTTCGGTATCCGCCTGCGCATCGCCCTCAAGGCCGAGCGGCGTCACCGCCACCGGGCCATCGACGGGTTTTTTTGCAATGGCACTCATCTCGTCGCCGCGCAGAAGGCGCGGCGTGCCGGTGAGCACGGCTTCGATGGCGAGTCCCGTCATGATCCGCGCTTAGCGCCCGCGACGCACCCTGGTAAAGCCCGCGCTTCTCAACGCATCCGTTTTCGACCATAGATGCCGCCATGCCGTCCGTTCCAAAGCCTGCCGCTGCTTACCCCGCCACCCGCCTGAGACGCCCCCGTGCGCATGCATGGTCGCGTGCGCTGTTCGCCGAAGTGGCGCTGTCTCCGGCCGATTTCATCTGGCCGCTGTTCGTTACCGAGGGCGCGGGCGAGCGCACGCCGGTGCCGACGATGCCGGGCGTCGATCGCCTGTCGGTCGATCTGATCGCGCAGGCCGCGAAGGAAGCCGAAAGCCTCGGCATCCCCTGCATCGCGCTGTTCCCGAGCACGCCGCCCGAACGCCGCACCGCCGACGGTCGCGAGGCGCTGAACCCCGACAACCTCACCTGCCGCGCGATCAAGGCCATCAAAGCTGCCGCGCCCGGCATCGGCGTGCTGACCGATGTGGCGCTCGACCCCTACACGACGCACGGCCACGACGGCCTGCTTTCCGAAGACGGCCGCATCCTCAACGACGAGACCATCGAGATGCTGCAGGGCCAGGCGCTCGTGCAGGCCCGCGCCGGGGCGGACATCATCGCCCCGTCGGACATGATGGACGGCCGCGTCGCCGCGATCCGCAAGGTGCTGGAGGCGGGCAACTTCCACGACGTGCAGATCATGAGCTACGCCGCCAAATACGCCTCCGCCTTCTACGGCCCGTTCCGCGACGCGGTCGGTTCCGGCGGGTATCTGAAGGGCGACAAGAAGACCTACCAGATGGACCCGGCAAACGCCGACGAGGCGCTGCGCGAAGTCGCGCTCGACATCGCGGAGGGCGCCGACAGCGTGATGGTGAAGCCGGGAATGCCCTATCTCGACGTGATCGCGCGGGTGAAGGACGCCTTCAACATCCCCGTGTTCGCCTATCAGGTCTCCGGCGAGTACGCGATGCTGGAAACCGCCGCGCGCGCCGGGCTGATCGAGCGCGACCGCATGATCATCGAGGCGCTGACGGCGTTTCGCCGGGCGGGCTGCTCGGGCGTTCTCACCTATTACGCGCGCGACGCGGCGCGGCTGCTCGGATGACCGCCGCCGGGGGCGTCAAGACGCGGGGGTTTGCGGCGCGGCCGCTGTTCATCGCGACGATCTTCCTCGGCTCGTTCCTGCTGTTCCTCATCCAGCCGATGCTCGGCCGCATGGCGCTGCCGACCCTGGGCGGCGCGCCTGCGGTGTGGAACGTCGCCATGCTGTTCTACCAGGCGATGCTGCTTGCGGGGTACGTGTATGCCCACGCGATCAGCCGTTTTACGCAGCAGCGTCAGATGCTGGGGCATCTCGCCGTCTTCGCGATCGCCGCGCTGACGCTTCCGATCGGCCTCGCCGACATCGCAGGCCGCGAGACGCTGCCGCCGATGCTGTGGCTGCTGGTGCTGCTCGGTGCTTCGATCGGCCCGGTGTTCTTCGTCGTCGCCGCGCAGGCGCCGCTGATGCAGTCGTGGTACGCGCGCGTCGACGATCCGGCGGCGGCGGACCCGTATTTCCTCTACGCGGCGAGCAACGCGGGCAGCCTGCTCGCCCTCCTCGCCTATCCGTTCGCGGTGGAGCCGTATCTGCGGCTGAAGGAGCAGGCATGGCTGTGGTCTGCCGGGTTCGTGGTCCTCGCGCTGCTCGTCGCGTTCTGTGCCCGGCGCCCGGCGCGCGATCCGGCGCCCGCCGCCGAAGCCGCCCCGCCCGCGTCATGGCGCGAGCGCGCGATCTGGACAGCGCTTGCCGCTGTCCCCTCCGGCCTGCTGCTCTCGACGACGACGCACCTCACCACCGACATCGTGGCCGTGCCCATGCTCTGGGTGGTGCCGCTGGCGCTCTATCTCGTAACCTTCATCGTCGCCTTCTCGATGGGCGGGGCGATCTTCGTCAAGCATGCGAAGCTGGCGGCGCCCCTCGTGCTGTTGCTGCTGGGCGGCTACACGTTCCTCGCGCAGGGCGCCTTCGCGCTGCTGATGGCGCTCACCAACCTCGTGCTGCTGTTTGTCGTGGCGCTGGCACTGCACGGCCATCTCGCCGCGCGGCGCCCGCCGCCGTCGCAGCTTACGGACTTTTACCTCTGGATTTCCGCGGGCGGCGTGCTCGGCGGGCTGTTCGCCGCGATCTTTGCGCCGCTGGTGTTCGATTGGGTGTACGAGCATCCGATCCTGCTCGTCTGCGCGGCGGCGCTGATCCCCGCGAAGCCTCTTACGAAACGCATCGGCATGCTGTGGAAAGGCCGGCGGGGCCTCGTTCTCGGCATCGCCTTGCCGGTTGCTGCGCTTGTCGCGTCGTGGTGGGTGCATAGCGAGCTGATCCTGGCCGACCGCGCCGAGACGGCCGCGCCTGCGCTGGCATTCATCGCGCTTGCCGCCGTGCTGTCGATCGGGCGGCGGCTTACCTTCGCGGCCTGCTTCGCTGCCCTTATGCTCGGCCTCGGCGGTTGGCAGGCGCTCGCGATCAGCCGCATAGAGCTTGCCCGCGAGCGCAGTTTCTTCGGCATTTACACCGTGAAGGCGGATAACACGCGGCTGATCCGCCAGCTCGAGCACGGCACCACGCTGCACGGCGTGCAGAGCCTGATCCCGGAACTTCAGACCGAACCGCAATCCTATTATGCGAAGGGCAGCGGCGTCGCGGAGTCCTTCGAAGCGCTGCCGAAAATCGCCGGACGTTTTGCCAAGGTCGGCTATGTCGGGCTCGGCACCGGCTCCCTCTCGTGCTTCGCCGTTCCCGGACAGGGCTGGACGGCATTCGAGATTGATCCGCTGGTGGTCCGGCTGGCAAAGGACGAGCGGCTGTTCACCTATGTTTCGCGCTGTACGCCCGACATGCGCATCGTCATGGGCGACGCGCGCCTGTCGCTGGAGCAGGAGCCCGCGCGCACATACGATCTGCTCGCCATCGATGCCTTCACGTCAGACGCCATCCCCATGCACCTGATGACCACCGAGGCGTTCGAGGTCTATGCGAGGGCGCTGAGGCCGGACGGTGTGCTGATGGTCCACATCTCGAACCGCCATATCGATCTGCAGCCGGTGATCGCCGCGATCGCGGCCGACATGGGCTGGACCGCCCGCGTGCGCGACCATTCCCCCTATGATCCCGGCCTTCCCGGCCTCGATTATTCGCGCTCGATCTGGGTGGCGCTCACCCCCACCGAAACACGGATGCAGGATCTGATGTACGGCGGCGGCGCAGGGCCCGCAGGCTGGGCGATGCTGCGCGAAAAGCCCGGCCTGAAGCCTTGGACCGACGATTTCGCGAGCATCATTCCGGTTTTGAAGCAGCAGTAAGCTCCGTCAATCCCGCGTATAAACGCGCTCCCCCGCAAGCCAGGTCTCCAGCACCTTCACCTTCCAGATGTCCCCGGCGGGCATCTTGAAGATATCGCCGTCGATCAGAATGAAATCCGCCCACTTGCCGGGGGTGAGCGTGCCGACGGCGCTCTCGTGCTGGCCCGCAAACGCCGCGCCGGTGGTGAAGGCCGCAAGCGCCTGCTGCAAGGTCAGCGCCTCGTTCGCGTACCAGCCCTTGGGCGGCGCGCCGTCGCGGTCCTGCCGCGTGACGGCGGCGTGAAGGCCGTAGAAGGGGTTTGCCGGTTCAACCGGGAAGTCCGATCCCCCCGCGATGCGCGCGCCGCTGTTCACAAGCGTTTTCCACGCATAGCCGCCCTTGATCCGCTCCGGTCCGACGCGCTCTTCGGCCATGGCCTTGTCGGACGTGGCGTGTGTCGGCTGGATGGAGGCGATGACGCCCAGCTTGGCAAAGCGGGGGATGTCTTCGGCCGCGATGATCTGCGCATGCTCGATGCCCGGCCGTACGAGCGGCTGGCCCATCTTCTGAATGTCCGCGAACGCGTTCAGCGCCTCGCGGTTCGCCTTGTCGCCGATGGCGTGGATGTTCACCTGAAAGCCGCGCATCGAGGCGGAGGCGATCGTGTTGCGCAGCTTGGCGCCGTCGAGCATCGTCAGCCCGCTGTTCTCGGGATCGTCGCTGTAAGGTTCGATCATCGCCGCGCCGCGCGAGCCAAGCGCGCCGTCCACCATCAGCTTCACGGCGTTTGCCGCAAGCCGATCCTCATAGAGCCAGCCCGTCGGACCTTTCGGGGCGATCGCCCGCAGCGCATCCATGCCCGCCGCCATCGCCGAGATGCGCGCGCTGAGCTTGCCGTCTTTCGCGAACTGTTCGTAAAGCGCCCATGTCGCCGCGTCGATGCCCGCGTCGCGAACGCCGGTCAGCCCCACGGACGCCATGATCCGCAGCGCGGTTTCAAGCGCGGCGGTGTTTTCGGCGACGGTCGGCGGCGGCAGTTTCTTTTCAACGAGCGCCATCGCCGTGTCGATCAGCACGCCGGTCGGCTTCCCGTCGGCATCGCGCTCGATGCGCCCGCCTGCGGGATCGGTGGTCTTTGCGGTGATGCCGCTCGCCTTCAAGGCCGCCGCATTCGCCCAGCCCGCATGGCCATCGACGCGGGACAGCCAGACGGGCCTGTCCGCGACAGCAAGATCGAGCTCTTCCGCCGTCGGGAACCGGTCGAGCCCCCAGCTCACCTGATTCCAGCCGCCGCCGACGATCCATTCCCTCTCAGGGTTCGCCGCAGCGTAGGAGGCGATCTTCGCCAGCGCCTGATCGATGCTCGTCGTATCCGAAAGGTCGATCTGCAGCGCCAGAAAGCCGAGGCCCATGACATGGCCGTGCGCATCGATCAGACCGGGCAGCAGCGTCCTGCCGCCCGCATCGACGACATTTCCATCGGCCGTCTCACCCGGTTTCAGCAAGCGTTCGACACGCCCGTCGTCGCCCACGATGAGCCCGCCGAACCGCTCCAGACGGCCGATATCATCAAGCGTGTAGCCGTTGGCGTTGATGATGACGGTTCGCGCTTCCGCCACGCCCGCCGCCAGAAAAACCGCAAGCGCGAGCGCAATCCGCATCTACCTATCCCCTGAACCGTCTGAGCAGCGAGGACGTGTCCTGCCGCCCTCCGCCCATGTTCTGGACGTCGGCGTAGAACTGGTCAACCAGCGCGGTGAGCGGCATCGAAAGCCCGATGCGACGCGCCTCGTCGAGCACCAGCGACAGATCCTTGCGCATCCAGTCCACTGCAAAGCCGAAGTCATATTCGCCGCGGATCATTGTCGGCGCGCGGTTTTCCATCTGCCAGCTCTGCGCGGCGCCCTTCGAGATCACGTCCACCACGGCGCCCGCATCGAGCCCGGCTTCCATCGCGAAGTTCATCGCTTCCGAGAGGCCCTGGAGCACGCCCGCGATGCAGATCTGATTGACCATTTTCGTAAGCTGCCCCGCCCCTGCCGCGCCCATCAGGCCGATGCGCTGCGCATAGGCCTGCATCACCGGCTCGCCGCGCGCGAAGCTCTCCGCGTCGCCGCCGACCATGATCGTCAGGCGGCCGTTCTCCGCGCCCGCCTGCCCGCCCGAAACCGGCGCGTCGAGCACGCCGATGCCGCGCGCAGCACCCGCGTCGGCAAGCTCGCGCGCGATGGCGGCGGAAACCGTCGTGTGATCGATGTAAAGGCTGCCGGGCGCCATCGCGCCGATTGCGCCGCCCGCGCCCAGCGTCACGGCGCGCAGATCATCGTCATTGCCCACACATGTGAAGACGATTTCCGCGCCCTTCACCGCATCGGCAGGCGTGGCGGCCATCGCGCCGCCGTTCGCGGCGACCCACGCCTCCGCCTTTGCAGCCGTGCGGTTGTAAACGGTAACCTCATGGCCCGCCGTCTTCAGGTGCCGCGCCATCGGCGCGCCCATCACACCCATACCGAGAAATGCGACCCTGGACATCGGCTGCCTCCTGAATGATCCGTACGCGCGGCTTGGTAGCCGCTGTTTGCCTCGGCATCCAGATCGGCTATGGCGCCCGAGGAAATTTCTTAGGTCAGGACAGTCAGATGGGCGATTCTCAGGGTGTTGCGGCTTTGCCGGTGACGTTTGCCGATATCCAGGCAGCGCACGCGGCGATCATGCCGCACATCATCCACACGCCCTGCCTGAAATCGCGCACGCTGTCCGATATCCTCGGCGCAGAGGTATGGCTGAAGTTCGAAAACCTTCAGTTCACCGCCGCCTACAAGGAACGCGGCGCGCTCAACACGTTGCTGTCGCTCACCCAGGCGCAGCGGACCAAGGGCGTGATCGCCGCGTCGGCGGGCAATCACGCGCAGGGCATCGCCTACCACGGCACCCGTCTCGGCATCCCCACGACGATCGTGATGCCGCGCTACACGCCCGTGGTGAAGGTGCAGCAGACCGAAAGCCACGGTGCGACGATCGTGCTTCACGGCGACAATTTCGACGAGGCCTATGCGCGCGCCCGCGAACTTGAGATCGAGCGCGGCCTCACCTTCGTGCATCCCTTCGACAATCCGCTCGTGATCGCGGGGCAAGGCACCGTTGCGGTCGAAATGCTCAATGACGCGCCGAAGATCGACACGCTGATCGTGCCGATCGGCGGCGGCGGGCTGATTTCGGGCATGTCGATCGCGGCGCGCGCGATGCGCCCCGATGTGGAGGTCGTGGGGGTGCAGGCGGCGCTCTATCCCTCGATGGCCGCGAAGATGACGGGCGAGGCCCTTCCCTGCGGCGGCGACAGCATCGCCGAAGGCATCTCGGTCAAGGAACCCGGCACCATCACGCAGGGCATCGTTCGCCAGCTTGTGAAAGACATCCTGCTCGTCGACGAGTCCAAGCTCGAACAGGCCACCGCGATGCTGCTCAATATCGAGAAGACCGTGGTCGAGGGTGCGGGCGCGGCGGGCCTCGCCGCCCTCCTCGCCTATCCCGAGCGTTTCAAGGGCCGCGTCGTCGGCCTGCCGCTGACGGGCGGCAATATCGACACGCGGCTGCTCGCGAACGTGCTGCTGCGCGATCTCGCCCGCGCCGGCCGCCTCGCGCGGCTGCGCATCCGGCTCAACGACCGGCCGGGGCAGCTGTTCGGCGTCGCGCGCATCTTCGACGACATGCAGGTCAACATCGTCGAGGTGTATCACCAGCGCGTGTTCACCAACCTGTCGGCCAAGGGCATCTATGCCGACATCGAGTGCGAAACACGCGACCGCGACCATCTCGACCGACTGATCGAGACGCTGAAGGAAAACGGGTACGAGGTCTCTTCGGTCGAAATCGCCTGAAATCCATGCTGCAGATCTGCATCCTGACGCCCGCCGCGGGTTTCGAAGCCTTTGTGCCGCGTGCCGAAGACGAATTTCGCGCGCTGCTCGGAGAAGCCGTTTGCTTTCGGCCGTGGACCGCACCGCTCGAAACCGGCGACACGATCGTGCTGCCGCTTCTCGCCTGGGGCTATCAGGAGCGCAGCGGCGACTGGTCGGCAGCGCTCGACGCATGGGAATCCGCCGATATCCGTATGGCGAATGCCGTGCCGCTGATGCGCTGGAACACCGACAAGCGCTATTTGTTCGACCTTGAAGCCAAGGGCGTGCCGGTGATCCCGACCGCCTTCACCCCCGCGCTCTCCGACACGGATATCACAGATGCCCGCGCCCGGTTCGGTGACACTGTGATCGTGAAACCGCCGGTTTCCGGCGGCGCGGATGGAACCTACCGCCTCGCGCCCGGCGATCCTCTTCCCCGCGACGTGCGCGGCAAGCCGATGCTGATCCAGCCGATGATGTCCGCGATCGCCACGGAGGGCGAATATTCGCTGTTCTACTTCGGCGGCGTGTTCAGCCACGCGATCCTGAAGGTGCCCTCCGCCGGTGATTTCCGCGTGCAGGAGCAGTTCGGCGGTCGCGAGATCACCGTCGACGCCTCCGAAGACGCCCGCGCGCTTGCGAAGCAGGCGCTGCGCGCCGCACCCGGCGACGCGCTTTATGCGCGCATCGACATGGTGCGCGGCGCCGACGGCGGCTTTCGGCTGATGGAGCTTGAACTGATCGAACCGGCGCTTTTCCTCTCGCATGCGGCGGATCGCGGGCAACTTTTCGCCGACACGCTTAGCGCCCGCTTAACCTCCGCCCGCTAAATTCGGCCTCACCATGGCCATCCCTCACCGTTCCGCTCCAAACGCGCGCCCCGTCATCCGGCGCCGCATGCGTCAAACGCCGCGCGGCGCGCGGTCGGTGAACGTGCAGTGGAAAATCGCCTACGCCGATTTCGCCACGGCCATGATGGCGTTCTTCATGCTGCTCTGGCTGATCTCCACCTCCGAGAAGGTTTCGGTGCAGGGCCTCGCCGACTATTTCACGCCCTCGATCGCCACCCCCGCCGCCGGTGCCGCCGCCGAGGGCGACGTGGCACTCGCAAGCGGCGGCCCCGAAGCGATCGCCCTTGCCGACAGCGGACGCGACCGCGCGCGCGAGGCCGCCCTGCTCCGCGATCTGCGCTCCGCCTTCGCAGCGGACCCGAACCTCGCGCCGCTCGCCGACAACGTGGTGCTCGAATCCGCCCGCGACGGTATCCACATCCAGATCACCGACACGTCCATGCGCCCGATGTTCGCGCGGGGCGACGCTGTGCCGCTCGCTCCGGCAGCGCAAGCCTTTCGCGCCGTAGCCGCGCGCGTAGGTCAAATGCCAAACCGTATCGCCATCGAGGGCCATACCGCCGGCGAAGGCGACGATTGGCAGCTTTCCGCCGCCCGCGCCGTCTCCGTGCGCGCTATCCTGCAGCAGAGCGGCGTGTCCGCAGACCGTTTCGCCGCCGTGACAGGCCGCGCCGCAAGTGAGCCGCTGCTGCCCGATGCACCCCTGCGGGCCGAGAACCGCCGCATCACCATCATCCTGCTGAACGAGCCGCCGGCGCTCGCGCCGCGCGCCGGGCGACGAACCGCGCAGGCGATGCCTTCCCAAACCGGCAACATCGCACCATAGTTCGCAGCTGTGACCGATCAGACGTTCCGATTCCCGCGCTTCTTCGTAACAGCGCCCAGCCCGTGCCCTTATCTGCCGGGCAAGATGGAGCGTAAGGTTTTTACAGAACTGCGCGGCGACGATGCCGTTGAGCTTAACGAAGCGCTGTCGCGCATCGGCTTCCGGCGCAGTCAGAACGTCGTCTATCGGCCGAGCTGCGAGGGGTGCAACGCCTGCGTTTCCGTGCGGGTGCTCGCGCAGCGGTTCACGCCGAGCCAGACCCAGCGCCGTATCCTGCGCCGCAACGACGACATCGAGGTCAGCATCTGCGAACCGTGGACGACGCCCGAGCAGTTCGACCTGCTGCGCGCCTACCTCGGCCAGCGTCATCCCGAAGGCGGCATGACGCGCATGGATGCCTATGATTACGCCGAGATGGTGGAGCAGACCCCGGTCAACACGCTCGTTATCGAATATCGCGAGCCTTCGGTTGACGGACGGCAGGGGCGCCTGATCGGCTGCTGCCTCACCGACAGGCAGGCCGACGGCCTGTCGATGGTGTACAGCTTCTTCGACCCCGCGCATCCCACGCGCTCCGGCCTCGGCACCTTCATCATCATGGATCATATCCGGCAGGCGACGGCCGCCGCGCTCGACTTCGTCTATCTGGGCTACTGGATCGAAGGCTGCGAACGCATGAGCTACAAGGCGCGTTTCCGTCCGATCGAGCGACTCACGACACGCGGGTGGAAGCCCGTGGAGATTGCCGAAACCGCCGCCTGAACGAAATGTGCCGAAAATGCGGCGGGCTGAACGGAACCTCGTTCCCGTCGGTTTGACGGGGCCGTTCGTCGCTCCGGCGGTTGTTCGCAGGGCTCATACTGCCGACCTTGGGTCTACCGGGGGCAAACCGGACAGATGAAGGTGATTGAAATGAAAATCGAAAAGCTTCTTGGGGCGGCACTCGGCGCCGTCATCGTTGCCGGCGCCCCTGCTGCGGCCCTCGCGCAGAACGCTGACGCCCCGCCGACGATCGATACAAACGGCGACGGCACGCCTGACGCATGGGATACCAACGGCGACGGAAAACCCGATGCGTGGGATACGAACGGCGACGGAAAGCCCGATGCCGTTGATGCGGATGGCGACGGAAAGCCTGACGCCCAGTAACGAGGTCGGGTTTTTACTCCCCCCTTTTCCCGACCAACCCTCCGAAACGCCGGCGGATCGAAAGACCCGTCGGCGTTTTTCGTTTTACAGGTTCGGCCGCAGCCAGCGTTCAGCGTCTTCGACCGGGATACCGCGCCTCGCGGCATAATCCTCCAGCTGATCGCGGCCGATGCGCGCGACACCGAAGTACGACGAGTCCGGATGCGCGAAATAGAAGCCCGACACGCTCGCGGTCGGAAGCATCGCCAGCCCCTCGGTAAGCACGATGCCGGTCGCGTCGGTCGCACCCAGCAACCGGAAGAGTTCCGGCTTCAGCGTATGATCGGGACAGGCCGGATAGCCCGGCGCCGGGCGGATGCCCTTGTAGCGTTCCTTGACAAGCTCTTCGTTCGTCAGCTTTTCATCGGGCGCATAGCCCCAGAGTTCGCGGCGCACGCGCTCGTGCAGATATTCGGCGAACGCTTCGGCGAGGCGATCGGCGAGCGCCTTCAGCATGATGTCGGAATAATCATCATGCCCGCGGCGGAAACGCTCCGAATGCAGGTCGATCCCCTCCCCGCCCGTCACCGCAAAGCCGCCGATCCAGTCGGCCTCCGGCGAGATGAAATCGGCAAGGCACATGTTGGGCCGCCCCGCACGCTTGTCGATCTGCTGGCGTAGCATCGCGAACCGGCCGATTTCCGAAGTGCGGCTTTCGTCGGCGAAGACCGCGACATCATCGCCCTCGCGCCGCACCGGCCAGAAGCCGACGACGCCGCGCGCCGTCAGCCAGCGCTCGCCCGCGATCTGGTCGAGCATCTTCTGCGCATCGGCAAAAAGCGAGCGCGCGCTTTCGCCGACGACATCGTCGTCGAGAATGGCCGGATAATTGCCCGCGAGTTCCCACGCGCGGAAAAACGGAGTCCAGTCGATGTAGGGGATCAGCGTGTCGACCGTGACATCATCGATCACCTTCACTCCCGATGTTGCGGGCTTCACCGGCGGATGCGCGGCGAAATCCGCCGGAAAGCCGTTCGCGCGCGCATCGGCGATGCTCACGAGCTTGCTTTCGCCCCGGCTTGCGCGCTCCTCGCGGATCATCGCATATTCGGCGCGCGTCTCCTCGACGAGCTTGGCTTTCAGAGTGTCAGACGTCAGCGCGCTCGCGACGCCCACCGCGCGGCTTGCATCGAGAACATACAGCGTCGGGCCGGAATACATCGGTTCGATCTTCAGCGCGGTATGCACGCGGCTCGTCGTCGCGCCGCCGATCAGCAGCGGCATGGTGAAACCCTCGCGTTCCATCTCGCTCGCCACCGTCACCATTTCGTCGAGCGACGGCGTGATGAGGCCCGAAAGCCCGATCATGTCGGCGTTCTGTTCGCGCGCGGTTTTCAGGATCGTCTGGAACGGCACCATCACGCCGAGGTCGATGACCTCGAAATTGTTGCACTGGAGCACGACGCCCACGATGTTTTTGCCGATATCGTGAACGTCGCCCTTCACCGTCGCCATCACGATGCGGCCCTTGGCGCGCGAGCCTTCATCCTTTTCCGCTTCGATGAACGGAATGAGGTGTGCGACAGCCTTCTTCATCACGCGCGCGGACTTCACCACCTGCGGCAGGAACATCTTGCCCGAACCGAACAGGTCGCCGACGACGGACATGCCCGCCATCAGCGGCCCCTCGATAACCTCGATGGGCCGCGCGAACTGCTGCCGCGCCTCTTCGGTGTCGTCGACGACATGCGCATCGAGGCCCTTCACCAGCGCATATTCCAGGCGCTTCTGCACGGGCAGCAGGCGCCATTCCTCGGTCGCCTTTTCGGCAACCTGACCGTCGCCGCGGAATCGCTCTGCGATATCGAGCAGGCGTTCGGTGGCATCCGGGCGGCGGTTGAGCACCACGTCCTCGCACGCATCGCGGAGTTCGGGATCGATCGTGTCGTAAACGTCGAGCTGACCGGCATTCACGATCGCCATGTCCATGCCCGCCGGAATGGCGTGGTACAGGAACACGCTGTGCATCGCACGGCGCACGGGCTCATTGCCCCGGAAACTGAACGACAGGTTGGAAAGCCCGCCGGAAATATGAACGTACGGGCAGCGCTTGCGGATTTCGCGCGTCGCCTCGATGAAATCGACGCCGTAGTTGTTGTGCTCCTCGATCCCGGTCGCGACCGCGAAGACGTTGGGATCGAAGATGATGTCCTCCGGCGGGAAACCATTGGCGGTGAGGAGCTTGTAGGCGCGCTCGCAGATCTCGACCTTGCGCGCCGCCGTATCTGCCTGCCCGATCTCGTCGAACGCCATGACGACGGCGGCGGCGCCGTAGGCGCGGACCTTGCGCGCGGCCTCGAGGAAGGCCTCTTCGCCTTCCTTCATGCTGATCGAATTGACGATCGGTTTGCCCGTCACGCACTTCAGGCCCGCTTCGATCACGCTCCATTTGGAACTGTCGATCATCACCGGCACGCGGCTGATATCCGGCTCCGCCGCGAGCAGCTTCAGATAGGTTTCCATCGCCTGTTCTGAATCGAGCAGGCCCTCGTCCATGTTGACGTCGATGATCTGCGCGCCGTTTTCCACCTGATCGCGCGCGACCTCGATGGCGGCGGTGTAATCCCCCGCCATGATGAGCTTCTTGAACTTCGCCGATCCGGTGACGTTGGTGCGCTCGCCGATGTTCACGAAGCGCGCGGTGTTCTCTGTCATGATGTTCAGTTCAGGCGAGGGTGAAGGCGTCGAGCCCGGCAAGATGCATCGCCGGTTCGGGGTGCGGAACGGCGCGGGGCGGCAGACCCTCCACGGCTTTCGCCATCGCGGCGATGTGCGCGGCCGTCGTGCCGCAGCAGCCGCCGACGATGTTGATGAGCCCGGACTGCGCCCATTCGTGGATCATGCCGCCCGTGGTTTCCGGCAATTCGTCATACTGGCCGAGTTCGTTGGGCAGGCCCGCATTCGGATAGACCATCACCAGCGCGTCCGCGATACGCGAGAGCGCCTGCACATGCGGGCGCAGTTCCTTCGCGCCGAACGAACAGTTGAGCCCGATCGTAAGCGGCTCGGCGTGCCGCACCGCATACCAGAACGCCTCGACCGAATGGCCCGAAAGGTTGCGGCCCGACATGTCCGTGATCGTCATCGAGATCATCATCGGGATGCGCGCGCCGCGCGCCTCGCCGAGTTCGATGATGCCCATGATCGCGGCCTTGGCGTTCAGCGTATCGAAGATCGTCTCGATCAGGATGAAATCCGATCCTGCATCGAGCAGCGCTTCGGCCTGTTCCTTGTAAACGTCCTTCACCTCGTCGAACGACACGGCGCGAAAGCCCGGATCGTTGACGTCGGGCGACAGCGACAGCGTCTTGTTCGTCGGCCCGATCGCGCCCGCGACGAAGCGGGGCTTCCCGTCGCGCGCAGTGGCGGCATCGCCCTCCTCCCGCGCGATGCGGGCGGCGGCGTGGTTCATCTCTGCGACCAGATGCTCGGCGCCGTAATCCGCCTGGCTGATCCGGTTGGCGTTGAAGGTGTTGGTCGCGAGGATATCCGCGCCCGCATCGGCATAGCCTCGCGTGATGGCGCGCACGATGTCGGGCCGGGTGAGGACCAGAAGGTCGTTGTTGCCCTTCTGATCGTGGCCGAGATCGTAATCGCCGCGATAGGCGGCTTCATCCAGCCCATAGGTCTGGATCGCGGTGCCGAAGGCGCCGTCGTTGATGAGAATGCGCTTCGCGGCTTCCGCGCGCAGGCGCTCTGCTGCGTTCGTCATGCCCGGTCTCCGTTCGCGCGCTTCCCGAGCATATGGCAGATCGCATAGCTCAGATCGGCGCGGTTCAATGTGTAGAAATGGAATTCGCGAACCCCGCCCGCATACAGGCGGCGGCAGAATTCGGCGGCGACGGTGGCAGCGACGAGACCCCGCGCGGCGGGTCTCTCTTCAAGGCCTTCGAACAATCGCTCCATCCAGCCGGGAATCGCCGTGCCGCACATCTCTGCCATGCGCTTCGTCTGCGCGAAGTTGCTGACCGGCAGGATACCGGGCACGATCTCGGCATCAAGACCCGCCGCCGCCGCATTGTCGCGGAAACGGAAATAGGTTTCGGGCTCGAAGAAGAACTGCGTGATCGCGCGGCGCGCGCCGCCATCCAGCTTGCGTTTCAGGTTGTCGAGATCCTGCCCGATGCTCGCGGCCTCCGGGTGCATTTCCGGGTAGGCGGCAACGCTGATCTCGAAATCCGCGACACGTCGAAGTCCCGCGACGAGCGCGGCGGCGTTCTCATATCCGTCCGCGCGCGGTACGAAGCGCTCGCCCGCGCGCGGCGGATCCCCGCGCAGCGCCACGATATGGCGAACGCCCGCGTCCCAGTATGCGCGCGCAACGTCATCGATCTCGCCGCGCGAGGCATCGACACAGGTGAGGTGTGCGGCGGGCGTAAGCGTCGTTTCACGAACAAGGCGCGAAACCGTGGCATGCGTGCGCTCGCGCGTCGATCCGCCCGCGCCGTAGGTGACGGAGACGAAGCGCGGTGCCAGCGGCTCCAGCGTCTTGATCGATTCCCAAAGCGTCTCCTCCATCTTCTCCGTTTTCGGCGGGAAGAATTCGAACGACACGGCGATATCGCCCTTCAGGTCGGCGAACAAAGGCTGGCGGACGGCGTTTTGCGCCTCCGTCATCTGGTCGAGCGTCAGGATCATGCCGCTTTCCTTTTCGCGAGCGGGGTCTTTTCCCCAAGCCAGATGCTGACGGTCAACGTGCCCCCTTTCAGATGATCCACCACGCGGCCTTCAAGGCCGCTTTCGCGCATCCAGCCGAGCACGGCGTCGTCGGCGAAGCCGAGGCGCGTGTGCGCGTGGTTCGCGCGCAGTTCCTCAAGCGTGTGCGGCGCGAAATCAACCACGAGGAGGCGCCCGCCCGGCGCGAGCACGCGCCCGGCTTCGGCAATCGCCGCCGAAGGATTGTCGGCATAGTGCAGCACCTGGTGCAGCAACACGGTGTCGATGCTGCTATCCGCCTGCGGCAGCGCATACATGTCGGCCTGCCGCACTTCGCAGTGCCCGAGCCGCGCCGCCTCCAGCTTGCCGCGCGCGACGCGAAGCATGTCCGCGCTGCGATCGACGCCGATCGCGCCGCTTGACCCCGGCGCGAGCAGTTCGAGCATCCGCCCCGTGCCCGTGCCGATATCGAGCAGATAGCCGACCGGCCGCGCCTCCAGCGCGCGCAGGATCGCCGCCTCGACCTCGCCGTCCGAGACGTGCATCGAACGAATCCCGTCCCAGCCTTCGGCATGGGCGTCGAAATAGCTGTGCATCTCGGCGACGCGGCGCGTGCGAATCTCGTCGAGCCGCCGGGTGTCGGCGGCGACCGCCGCGCTGCCGTCCAGCATCCGGTCCAGAAGCCCGCCGACCTCGCCCGCGAGCCCTGCGCCATCGATTCTCAGGAAAACCCAGGCGCCTTCCTTATGCCGCACGAGAAGCCCCGCCTCGGCAAGAATGCGCACATGCCGCGACACGCGCGGCTGCGATTGACCCAGCACTTCGGCAAGTTCACCGATCGACAACTCCATCGAGCGCACAAGCGCCATGATCCGAAGCCTTGACGGATCGGCGAGAGCGCGGAAAAGGTCGAGCGCGGGCTGCATGAAAAGAGGACATAAAGATATCTTTATATGAGGTCAATGAACGAAATACATTGTCATCGCCCACCGCACAACTCTACGTTCCGCGCCTTGTCGCCCAGCGTTATCCGGGAAGCCTTCATGTCCGTACGCACCGTATCACTCGTCGCCCTCATCACCGCGCCGCTTCTCGCCGGCTGCGTGACCACACCGGGCGGCGTCTCCGAAGCCGAGCTCGACCGCTTCGAAAAAACCAACCGCGCGATCTACAAGTTCAACAAGGGCGTCGACACGGCCGTTCTGAAGCCGGCGGCACAGGGCTACCGCGCGGTCGTCCCCGGCATGGCGCGGCGCGGCGTCTCGAACGCGCTCGACAACGTCGACGAGCCGCTGTCGTTCATCAACGCCGTTCTGCAGGGCAAGTTCAAGGTCGCCTTCCGCGCTGTCGATCGTTTCATGATCAACTCGACGTTCGGCCTCGCCGGCCTCTTCGACCACGCGACCGAGTTGGGCCTGACAAAACAGGAAGAGGATTTCGGCCAAACACTCGCAGCATGGGGCGTCGGCTCGGGGCCCTATATCATGCTGCCGCTGCTTGGCCCCTCGACGCTACGCGACACCGTCGGTTTCGGCGTGGATTCAGTGACCAACCCGTGGCCCAAGTTCCAGAAGCACGTCGCCGGTCTCGACGGCACCGAGCGGATCGCCGTCACCGCCGGCGAAGCGATCGACCTTCGTTCCCGGCTCGTCGATACGGCTGACCCTCTGCTCGCCACCGCGCTTGACGAATATGCGACGATCCGCGCCGCGTTCCTCCAGCAGCGCCTCCACGACATTTATGACGGCGACCCGCCCGAAGACGATTTCGTACCGACGTTCGAAGACGAGGCCGCCACTGCCGCGCACTCCGAAATCACCCCGGACGCAGAGGCCGTCGCGCCTGCCGGAGAAGTCGAAACGGATGATCCGAAGGCTGAAGTCGATCCGTATTGAAGCGCCCGCGAATCGCGTCGCGACGTGTTCGCTCGCGGAATTTATCCAGCCGAATCTGATACCTGCGCTGTTTCGGGAAACTGAGCGCCTCTGAAGAGCCGACCCCGGTGCAAACCCCGGCGCGGCGCAGCAGCAAGGATATCTATGGTTTTACAAGACATTAACGCCCCGGTGGCGCCCGGTTCGCCGGATAGTGAGGATTTTCCACAAAAATATTTTGCTCCGGATCATCAAATCTCTTTCCATAGACAAGGTTTTCCGTGACAATCCGCGCCGCTCCCACTATTGGGCGCAGGGTCAATACAAACTGTTCTAGGGGAACAAGTCGATGCGCAATGTTACCAAGGGTTTCGCAGCTCTCGCGCTCGTCGCCGGCCTCGGCCTCGCCGCTTGCAGCGAGAAGACCGAAGAAGCCGCTGACGCGACCGCAGATGCTGCCGCTGAAGATGCTGCTGCTGCAGCTGATGCCGCTGTAGCCGAAACCGATGCCGCTATGGATGCCGTTGCTGACGCGACGGTTGATACCGCTGCTGACGCCGCTGCTGGCGCTGCTGATGCCGCCGCTACGGCTGCTGACGCCGCTGCCGGTGCTGCCGACGCCGCTGCGGACGCCGCGACGGAAGCTGCTCAGTAAATTTTACTGAACAGTTCGGAAAAAGAACGGGTCGCATCTTCGGATGCGGCCCGTTTTTTTGTGCCCGTTTTTGTACCCGCCGCCGTTCTTCATTGATGAGAGAAATAAAAAAGGCCGCCGGGTTTTCCCGACGGCCTTTCGTTTGACTGTGGTTGGCTGGACTAGAAGTCCATGCCGCCCATGCCGCCCATACCACCCGGCATTCCGCCCGGTGCCGGCTTATCGTCCGGCATCTCGGCAATTGCCGCTTCGGTGGTGATGAGCAGACCTGCCACGGACGCAGCATCCTGCAGTGCGGTGCGGACGACCTTGGTCGGATCGACCACACCAGCCTTGACCAGGTCTTCGTAGGCGTCGGTCTGAGCATTGAAGCCCAGCTTCTCATCCTTCGCGTCGATCAGCTTGCCCGCAACGACAGCGCCGTCATGGCCGGCGTTCTGAGCGATCTGACGGACCGGAGCCTGCAGCGCGCGACGGATGATGTCGATGCCGCGTGTCTGGTCTTCATTCGCTCCGCTAAGGCCGTCGAGCGCCTTGATCGCGTAGAGAAGCGCAGTACCACCGCCGGGGACGATGCCCTCTTCAACGGCTGCGCGCGTGGCGTGCAGCGCGTCATCGACGCGATCCTTCTTTTCCTTCACCTCGACCTCGGTGGCACCGCCGACCTTGATCACGGCAACGCCGCCGGCGAGCTTGGCGAGACGCTCCTGGAGCTTCTCGCGGTCGTAATCGCTGGTCGTCGTCTCGATCTGAGCACGGATCTGTTCGACGCGGCCCTTGATCTGCTCGCTGTCACCACCGCCATCGACGATCGTGGTGTTGTCCTTGTCGATCGTGACCTTCTTGGCCTGACCAAGCATGCCGAGCGTGACGGTCTCGAGCTTGATGCCGAGGTCTTCGCTGATCATCTGACCGTTGGTCAGGATCGCGATGTCCTCGAGCATCGCCTTGCGGCGATCGCCGAAGCCCGGTGCCTTCACGGCCGCAACCTTGAGGCCGCCGCGCAGCTTGTTGACGACGAGCGTGGCCAGAGCCTCGCCCTCGATATCCTCGGCGATGATGAGCAGCGGACGGCCCGACTGCACAACAGCCTCGAGGATCGGCAGCATCGCCTGAAGGTTCGAGAGCTTCTTCTCGTGGATCAGGATGTGCGGGTTTTCGAGCTCGACCTGCATCTTCTCCGGGTTCGTGATGAAGTACGGAGACAGATAGCCGCGGTCGAACTGCATGCCCTCGACCGTCTCCAGCTCGCTGGTGAGGCCCTTGGCTTCCTCGACGGTGATGACGCCTTCCTTGCCGACCTTGTCCATCGCCTCGGCGATCATCTTGCCGACATCGGAATCGCCATTGGCCGAGATGGTGCCGACCTGAGCGATCTCGTCAGAACCGGCAACCGCCTTCGAACGGGCGGCGAGATTCTCGATGACCTTGACGACAGCGAGGTCGATGCCGCGCTTGAGGTCCATCGGGTTCATGCCGGCCGCGACCGACTTCATGCCTTCGCGGACGATCGACTGCGCGAGCACCGTGGCGGTGGTCGTGCCGTCGCCGGCGATGTCGTTGGTCTTCGAAGCCACTTCGCGCAGCATCTGCGCGCCCATGTTTTCGAACTTGTCCTTGAGCTCGATTTCCTTGGCGACCGTCACACCGTCCTTGGTGATGCGCGGCGCGCCGAAGCTCTTGTCGATGACGACGTTGCGGCCCTTGGGGCCCAGCGTCACCTTCACCGCGTCGGCGAGGATGTCTACGCCGCGAAGGATGCGCTCACGCGCGTCGCGGCCGAATTTTACGTCTTTGGCTGCCATGTCTGACTACCCTTTCCCTGGGATCTGAAACGAAAAAAGCGACGGCTCAGGCAACGATGCCGAGAATGTCGCTTTCTTTCATGATAAGGAGGTCTTCACCGCCGATTTTGACTTCGGTGCCCGACCACTTGCCGAACAGAATGCGGTCGCCCGCTTTCACGTCGAGCGGCGTGACCTTGCCGTCTTCGGCCTTGGAACCTGCGCCGACGGCGACAACTTCGCCTTCCTGCGGCTTTTCCTTGGCGGTGTCCGGGATGATAATACCCCCGGCGGTCTTTTCGTCAGCCTCAATGCGGCGGACCAGCACGCGATCGTGCAGAGGACGGAAGCCCATTCGTATCCCTCTCTTCAAGTTTTCTGAATTCCGATATTGGCACTCACACGCGGCGAGTGCCAACACCACGGGATATGTGCCCCGCCCCTTCCGGTGTCAACGGCAGACATGTGAATTTTTTTGCAGCGCGGAGCCGTCCTTGGCGTTCAGGGTTTGAACCGCTAAACGGGACAGTCCCATTGAGGTAGTATTATGGCGATCGTTCGCGGCTTCTGGCGTTTTCTGGTGGGCATCAAGGATGCGCTCGCCCTGCTCTTCCTGCTCTTTCTCCTGTTCGGCTTCCTGGCGCTGCGACAAGGAACCGCCCAGATAAACGTGCCGCAGAACGGCGCGCTTGTGCTCAACATCAACGGCTATCTCGTCGATCAGGCGACCGACCCGGATCCGCTCACCATGCTGACCGGCGGCCAGAGGCTGCCCGGAGAGACCGAGGCGGGAGACGTGATTCACGCCATCAATGCGGCCGCAACGGACAAACGCATAACGTCGCTGGTGCTCGATCTTGACGGCTTCTGGGGCGGCGGTCTCGCCAACCTGCAATCGATCGGCTCCGCGCTGAATGCCTTCAAGACGAGCGGCAAGAAGGTCTACGCCTTTTCCTCGGCCTACCTCGATGACGGCTATTACCTCGCCGCACATGCCAACGAGGTTTGGCTCGCGCCGCTCGGCGCCGTGCTGCTCACCGGCCCCGGCGGATCGGGGCTTTATTTCAAGGACGCGCTCGACAAGCTCAAGGTCGATGTCAACGTGTTCCGGGTCGGCACCTTCAAATCGGCGGTGGAACCGTTCACACGCGCGGAAAGCTCACCCGAAGCGAAATCGGCCGATCAGGCGCTCGTCGACAGCCTCTGGGAAACGTGGATGACCGACGTCTCCACCCGCCGCAAAGGCGCACCCGTGCGGACCTACATGCAGGATCTGCCGCGCCTCCTCTCCGCCTCGGACGGCGGCTTCGCGCAGGCGGCGCTCAAGGGCGGCATGGTCGATCACATCGGCACGCGCGTGGCGTTCGGCGAGATGCTCGCCAAAACGGTCGGCACCGGCGATGCGGAAACGCCGGGCGGCTTCAACGGCATCGGGCTTGCGGACTATCATTATGCGCACAGCGGCGCGGGCCCGATCAGCAGCGGCGATGCCGTCGGCATCGTCTATGTTTCAGGCGAGATCGTCGATGGGGAGGCGCCCGCAGGCACGGCGGGCGGCGAAACCATCTCCGGTCTCGTCAATGAGGCGCTCGCGGACGACAGCATCAAGGCACTCGTCGTGCGCATCGACTCGCCCGGCGGGTCTGTGACCGCCTCGGAGCAGATCCGCGAGGCGCTGATGACGGCCAAAGCGCAGGGCCTGCCGGTCGTTGCCTCGTTCGGCCCGGTCGCTGCAAGCGGCGGCTACTGGATCGCGACGGCCGCCGACGAAATTTACGCGCAGCCTTCCACGATAACCGGGTCCATCGGCGTTTTCGCGATCATCCCGACCTTCCAGCGCACGCTTGCCGAACTCGGCGTTCATGCCGACGGGGTAAAGAGCACGCCCTTCTCCGGCGCGCCGGATGTGCTCGACGGTATCACCCCGGAAGTCGGCGCGCTGCTGCAAGCGTCGGTCGAGGACATGTACGGCCGCTTCCTGCGGATCGTGGGCACGGCCCGCAAGCTCCCCGTCGAACGCGTCGACGAGATCGGCCAGGGCCGCGTGTGGGACGGCGGCACGGCTCGGCAACTGAAACTGGTCGATCATTTCGGCGGTCTCGATGCCGCCGTTGCCGCCGCCGCCAAGCGCGCCGGACTGCCGAAAGAGGTCCGCACCGTGGAGATGGAAATCGCCCCGCCGATACCGCTGCAGATCCTGAACAGCCTGTTTTCGGCTGACGAAGGCGAATCAGCCCCGCCCGACGCGCTCACCAGGCTCGCGCGCACCCAGCAGCTCAGGAACCTTTCCACGCTCAAAGAAACGAGCATGATCGCCTCCGGCCCCTCAATGCAGGCGCGCTGCATCGCCTGTGCCGGGCTGCGGCCATCGCCCGCCGCAACGAAAACGCCGCCGCCCGCATGGCTGAAGTGGCTGCTTCGCTAAGCGGACAATCGGGTGACGGAGTACGCGCGACGTTCAAGACTGTGTGATCCGCGCAACAGCGTGATTATTTTGTCGATGTTAGCGCCCTGTTTGTCGAATCCGTACAATATGGGAACGCAGGGCCACTATATCTGAGGACGCAGCGGTGATGCCGCCGCGAGGGGCTGGGCAAAATGGACGAGGATGAAGGCCGTGAGCCAGTCTCTACGCATAACCGTCGGCGCGCTGATGTTGCTGCCCGTCGTCGTCGCTTTCCTGCTCAGCGGTTTCCCGGCGGCGGCCGCCAAGGACAAGGCCACGCCGCTCGCCGATCCGGGCGTTCACACACGTATTGACGAGAATGTCAGGCAGAGCTGCCGCAGCAAAACGCGCGGCAGTGTCGAGCATTCGATTTGCCTTGCGGAAGCGCGCAAGAATGCGTGGCGCGAGGCTGCTCAGGCACGGACGGACGACCGCAAGCAGCCCTCGCTTTCGCTGCGCTGAGCGAATATCGCTGTCTTTAACGGTCGGTTTCCACGGATCAGACGTGGATGGCCTTGCCTTCCACCGCCATGGCCGCTTCCTTGAGCGCTTCGGAATGCGTCGGGTGCGCGTGACAGGTGAGCGCGATATCCTCGCTTGAGGCGCCGAATTCCATCGCCTGCGCGGCCTGCGCAATCATCGTGCCCGCCAGGCTGCCGACGATGTGAACGCCCAGAACCCGGTCAGTCTTAGCGTCGGCGATCACCTTCACAAACCCGTCGGTGTCGCGGTTGGTCTTGGCGCGGCTGTTGCCGACGAAGGGAAACTTGCCGACCTTGACCTCCACGCCGGCGCTCTTCAGTTCGTCCTCGGTCTTTCCGACGCTTGCCGCCTCGGGCATCGTATAGACCACCGCCGGAATCACCTCGTGGTTCACATAGCCGACGCGGCCCGAGAGGAAGTCCGCAACCGCAACGCCTTCGTCTTCCGCCTTGTGTGCGAGCATGGGCCCGGGCGTGACATCGCCGATGGCGTAGATACCGTCCACGCCCGTCTCGAACTTGTGGCTGACCTCGATCTGGCCGCGCGCATTCAGTTTCACGCCCGCCTTTTCGAGATCGAGGCCATCGGTGTTCGGGCGGCGGCCGATCGAAACGAGTACGGCGTCCGCGTCCAGCGTTTCCGCCGTGCCGCCCGCAGCGGGCTCCACCGTCACGGCGGCCTTGCCCTTGACGACCTTTACGCCTGTGACCTTCGTTTCGGTGCGGAATGTCATGCCCTGCTTCTTCAGGAGGCGCGCCATTTCCTTGCGGACGTCGCCGTCCATACCGGGAAGAATCTGGTCCAGATACTCCACGACCGTGACCTTCGCGCCAAGGCGCAGCCATACCGAGCCAAGCTCCAGTCCGATGACGCCGCCGCCGATGACGACGAGATGGTCCGGCACCTTCGCGAAAGACAGCGCGCCCGTGGAATCGACGACGACCTTCTGGTCGATTTCGACACCCGGCAGCGGCGTTACCGACGAGCCCGTCGCGACGACGAACGCCTTCGCCGTGTAGGACGTGCCGTCGACGTCGATGCTCACCTTGCCCGTAAAGCGCGCATGGCCCTTCAGCCACGTCACCTTGTTCTTCTTGAAGAGGAACGCGATGCCGTCGGTGAGCCCCTTCACGGCCGTGAGCTTTTCTTCAAGCATCGCCTTCAGGTTCAGCTTCACGCCGGAGGTTTCGACCCCGAATTTCGCGAGGCTGCCGTCCGCGGCATGCGCATAAAGTTCGGATGCGTGGAGAAGCGCCTTCGACGGGATGCAGCCGACGTTCAGGCAGGTGCCGCCAAGCGTTTCGCGGCTTTCGACACAGGCCACCTTGAGCCCGTTCTGCGCAGCCCGAATCGCGGCGACATATCCGCCCGGGCCCGCGCCGATAACGATTACGTCGAACTCTTCAGCCATCGTCAACCTTGCCTGTTCTATGTGGGAGATCACGGATTCGTGCCGCTCTTACCGCAGTGGCTGGCGATTTAGAAGCGAACATGAAATGATAATGGAGGCGAAACGAATTTCATCGATTCGCGAGGGGGGTGTTCATCCGGCGTGACACGTATCGAGTTCATCAATCGCAGTTCGGCCTCGAACGTCGCGAGCCAGGTCAATCTGTTCGCGGCTCCGCTCCTGATTTTTCGTTGGGAAGAGGCCGAATACTGGCAGGCAGAGATCCTTGCAGCGATCGAAACGCGCCGCCGTGCCTCCAAAGGGATGCAGCGTACGAACATCGGCGGTTGGCACTCCAAGCGCGATCTTCCCGGCTGGCAGGACCGCGCGACGCGGATGCTGACGCACTGGGCCGCAGAGCGCGTCACCGACGCTACGGCAGCGTGGCGACAGGGCGAATCGCAACCCGCGCCGCGCCAATGGCGCATGGATGGCTGGGCCAACATCAATCCGCCCGGCGGCGCCTATAACAGGGCGCACGATCATGTGATGCTCAACTGGAACTGGTCGGCTTGCTACTACGTGTCCGGCGCGCCATCGACCGCGGATCAAGGCGGTGCGATCGTTTTCGAAGACCGGTGGAGCGGCGTGCAGACGCTGGAATCGGCGACGCGGCGCAGTTTCCGCTATGCGCCTTCCGACGGCGAGTTGCTGATGTGGCCCTCCTGGGTTTCGCACAGCGTCGAGCCGCACGAGGGGAGCGCGGACCGCGTTTCGATCGCCATGAATTTCCATAGCCCGTGGCTGGAACGCTCACGTTACTGGACGCACCGCCCCGGCTTCATGTGGCGCAACATGCCCTGGCTGATGCGCCCGCTTGCCCGCCTGCGCGGCAGCTGGGACCAGAGCCCGGAAGGCGCGCCGCCGGGCTTCGATATCAATATCGACGAGACCTTTTAGAGGTCCAGCACCAAGCGGGTCGGGTCTTCCAGCGCTTCCTTGACGCGCACGAGGAAGGTCACCGCCTCGCGGCCGTCGATCAGACGGTGATCGTAGCTGAGCGCGAGATACATCATCGGGCGCACGACGATCTGGCCGTCGCGCACAACGGGACGCTCTTCGATGCGGTGCATGCCGAGCACGCCGGACTGCGGCGGGTTGAGGATCGGCGTCGAGAGCAGCGAACCGAAGACGCCGCCGTTCGAGATGGTGAAGGTGCCGCCCTGCAGTTCATCGATCTTGAGCTGCCCGTCGCGCGCGCGGCGGCCGAAGTCCCCGATCGCCTTCTCGGTCTCCGCGAACGACAGCGCATCGGCATTGCGCAGGATCGGCACGACGAGGCCGCCGGGCGAGCTGACCGCGACGCCGATGTCGGCGTAGTTGCGATAGACGATCTCGTCGCCCTCGATCGCGGCGTTCACAGACGGCACGTCCTTCAGTGCAAGGCAGCAGGCCTTGGTGAAGAAGCTCATGAAGCCGAGGCGGACGCCGTGCTTCTTCTCGAACATGTCCTTGTAGCGGTCGCGCGCTTCCATCACCGCCGTCATGTCGACGTCGTTGAAGGTGGTGAGCATCGCGGCGGTGTTCTGCGCTTCCTTGAGGCGGCGCGCGATCGTCTGGCGCAGGCGCGTCATGCGCACGCGCTCTTCCTGGCGCGTACCGGCGGCAGGCGCCGAAGCGGCGGCCGCAGGCGCCGTTGCGGCGCTGCGCACGTCGCCCTTGGTCAGGCGTCCATCCTTGCCGGTGCCCTGAACGCTGGCAGCATCAACGCCCGTCTCGGCGAGCGCGACGGTGACCGCCGGCGACTGCTTCGCGCCGGACGGTGCCGGAGCGGCGGCCTTTGCGGGCGCGGGTTCGGCGGACTTTGCCGCAGCCTTGGCGGGAGCGGCGCCTTTGCCAGCTTCGAGGCGCGCGATCACGGCGCCGACGTTCACGGTATCGCCCACGGCGGCGAGCTGCTCCGAGAGCACGCCTGCCGAGGGCGCCGGAACCTCGACCGCGACCTTGTCGGTTTCGAGACTGACGATCGGCTCATCCGCGTTCACGGCCTCGCCCGGCTTTTTCAGCCATTCGCCGACAGTGGCTTCGGTGATCGATTCACCAAGCGCGGGGATAACGACGTCGATAGCCATGATGTCTCCTTAACCTTCGATATCGTGGCCGAGCGCCTGCGCCACGAGCTTTTTCTGTTCGGCGGCATGACGCTTGGCAAGGCCTGTCGCAGTCGCAGCGGCGGCGGCGCGGCCCGCGTACACGGGTTCCGCCTTCACACCGGCTTCCTTGAGCGCGCATTCCAGATAGGACCGCACGAAGCTCCAGCTGCCCGCGTTCTTCGGCTCTTCCTGCGCCCATACGACCGTTTTCAGCGCCTTCATGCGCTTCAGACGAATGACCAGCGCTTCGAGCGGGAACGGGTAGATCTGTTCGATGCGGACGATCGATGTCGCCTTGTCACCCGCAGCGTCGCGCGCGTCGGCGAGATCGTAGTAGACCTTGCCCGAGCAGAGCACGAGCCGCTCGATCTTCCCGTCGGCGGGCGGATTCGTGTCCGACTTGATCCGCATGAAGTGCGAATCATCGGTGAACTCCTCGATCCGCGAAACCGCCGATTTGTGCCGGAGCAGCGACTTGGGCGTCATGATGATGAGCGGTTTGCGGAACGGGCGCAGCATCTGGCGGCGGAGCACGTGATAATAGTTCGCCGGCGTCGTGATGTTGCAGACCTGCATATTGTCTTCGGCGCAGAGCTGAAGGTAACGCTCCAGCCGTGCAGAGGAGTGCTCCGGCCCCTGCCCTTCGTATCCGTGCGGCAGCAACAGCACGAGGCCGTTGGCGCGCAGCCACTTGATCTCGCCGCTGGCGATGAACTGGTCGATGATGACCTGCGCGCCGTTGGCGAAATCGCCGAACTGCGCTTCCCACAGCACCAGAGTCTTGGGATCGGTGAGCGAATAGCCGTATTCGAAACCAAGCACGCCGAACTCGCTGAGCGGCGAATCGAATACCTTGAAGCGCGGGTTCATCTCGTGGAGCGGGATATATTTGCTGCCGGTCTTCTGATCGAGCCACGCGGCGTGGCGCTGGCTGAACGTGCCGCGCGCGGAATCCTGCCCGGATAGCCGAATGCCGAAACCGTCCTGAAGCAGCGTGCCGAAGGCGAGCGCTTCCGCGGTCGCCCAATCGATCCCC
The DNA here is from genome assembly GCF_014199685.1 of Sphingosinicella soli. Classification (GTDB taxonomy): domain Bacteria; phylum Pseudomonadota; class Alphaproteobacteria; order Sphingomonadales; family Sphingomonadaceae; genus Sphingosinicella; species Sphingosinicella soli. The sequence goes on from NZ_JACHNZ010000006.1 coordinate 92,677, forward strand.
TCTCCTTTTCCGATCGTCTCGCCGCGCGCGGCGATGACGCGCTTGAGCGTGGGATGGATCGAGAACCCCGGCGGAACCGTGGTCAGCACCTTGGCGATCTCTTCAATGCGATCGGACGGCACGCCGGTATCCGCCGAGCGGCGCGCGGTCTCCGGATCGGCGGGACGGCCAAGGCCTTCCCAGCGGCCCTCGAACCAATCCGCTTTATTGGGCTTGTAGCCCGGCGCCGCTTCGAAATCGCTTTCGAGCCGATCGACGTACGTTTTCATCGCGTCGTCGACCCAGGCCTGGTCGATCACACCCTCGGCGACGAGGCGCTGCGCGTAAACCTCGCTGACCTTGGGCTTGCTCTTGATGACTGTGTACATCAGCGGCTGCGTGAAGCTCGGCTCGTCACCCTCGTTGTGGCCGAAACGGCGGTAGCACCACATGTCGATCACAACGTCGCGGTTGAACTTCTGCCGGAACTCGGTGGCCACCTTGGTGGCGAAGGTGACGGCTTCGGGATCGTCGCCGTTCACGTGGAAGATCGGCGCCTGCACGGTGCGCGCCACGTCTGACGGATAGGGCGAGGAGCGCGCGAACTGCGGGCTCGTGGTGAAGCCGATCTGGTTGTTGATGATGAAGTGGACGGTTCCGCCCGTGTTGTAGCCGTCGAGGCCCGAGAAGCCGAGACATTCGGCGATAATACCCTGCCCCGCGAACGCTGCGTCGCCGTGCAGCAGCAGCGGCAGCACCTCGTCCCGCTCCACGTCGCCGCGAAGGTGCTGGGCTGCGCGCACCTTGCCGAGCACGACCGGGTTCACCGCTTCGAGGTGCGAAGGGTTCGGCGTCAGTGACAAATGGACGGGATTGCCGTCGAAGTCGCGGTCCGTCGAGGTGCCGAGGTGGTACTTCACATCGCCCGAACCGCCGACGTCGTCGGGGTTCGACGAGCCGCCCGCGAATTCGTGGAAGATCGCCTGGAACGGCTTCTGCATGACGTTCGCGAGCACGTTGAGGCGCCCGCGATGCGCCATACCGATGACGATTTCCTTCACGCCGCCCGCGCCCGCATACTTGATGACGCTTTCAAGCGCAGGCGCCATCGCCTCGCCGCCATCGAGGCCGAACCGCTTCGTGCCGACGTACTTGCGGCCGAGGAAGTTTTCGAACTGCTCGGCTTCGATGATCTTGTTGAGGATCGCCTTCTTGCCCTGCGGCGTGAAGTGGATCTCGGCGTTGCGGCCTTCGATCCGCTCCTGGATGAAGCGGCGTTCTTCCAGATCGTTGATGTGCATGTACTCGACGCCGACATGCTCGCAGTAATTGTGCTTCAGCACTTCGACGAGCGCAGCGATCGTCGTTTCTTCGAAGCCCATCACGCCACCGAGATAGACGGTGCGGTTCTGCGCTTCGCCGACGAAACCGTGATATTCGGGCGTCAGTTCCTCGGGGAACGGGCGCTCGGCAAGGCCGAGCGGGTCGAGCTGCGCCGCAAGGTGCCCGCGCACGCGGTAGGTGCGGATCAGCGTCATCGCGCGGATCGCATCGTCCGCCGCCTGCTTGATCTCTTCGGCGGAGGGCGCGGCAGCCGCAGCGACACCCTTCTTCGCCGGTATTTTCGCGTCCGGCGTCATCTGCGTCGGATCGAGCGCCGCCGTCAGATCGTCGGTGGTGGTGTCAGGCCAGCCCTTGCGCTGCCAGGATGGCCCGGAAGCAGCGCTTTCCAGCCCAGCGAAATGGCGCTGCCACTCCGCATCGACGGACGCCGGATTGGCTGAATACTGGCGATAAAGGTTTTCAACGAACGAGGCGCTGACGCCTTCGAGAGTGGAGGGAGGCTGTCCTTCGAAACCCATGATTCCTGTCATTCCTGGTGTGCGGAGGATCCTGCGCGCCTCCCTACGCAGGACATCCCTAAAAAGCACCTAAAAACTTGACAATTCGATCAGCCCTTATTGACCGAGCACCCGCGCAAGCGTGGTGCCGAGTTCGGACGGGCTCGGAGAGACGACGATGCCCGCCGCTTCCATCGCCTTGATCTTGTCTTCAGCGCCGCCCTTGCCGCCCGAAACGATGGCGCCTGCATGGCCCATGGTGCGTCCCTTCGGGGCGGTGCGGCCCGCGATGAAGCCCACCATCGGCTTCTTGATCGGGTGCGATTTCAGGAACTCGGCCGCGTCTTCCTCGGCCGAGCCGCCGATTTCACCGATCATGATGATGGATTTGGTGTCGGGGTCGTTCAGGAACAAGTCCAGCACGTCGATGAAGTTGGTGCCGTTCACCGGATCGCCGCCGATGCCGACCGCGCTCGTCTGGCCGAGGCCGACCGCCGTCGTCTGGTGCACCGCTTCATAGGTGAGCGTGCCGGAGCGGGAGACGACGCCGACAGAGCCCTTCTTGAAGATGGAGCCCGGCATGATGCCGATCTTGCATTCGTCGGGCGTCAGCACGCCGGGGCAGTTCGGGCCGATGAGCCGCGACTTCGAGCCCGAGAGCGCGCGCTTCACCGGCACCATGTCGAGCACCGGAATGCCTTCGGTGATGCAGATGATGAGCGGCACTTCCGCCTCGATGGCCTCCAGGATCGAATCCGCCGCGAACGCGGGCGGCACGTAGACGACGCTGGCGTCGGCCTTCGTTACGTCCATCGCCTCGCGCATCGTGCCGAACACGGGAAGGCCGAGATGCTGCTGGCCGCCCTTGCCCGGAACCACGCCGCCGACCATCTTCGTGCCGTAGGCGATGGCGGCTTCGGTGTGAAACGTCGCGGTCGCGCCGGTGAGGCCCTGACAGAGAACCTTGGTGTTCTTGTTGATGAGAATGCTCATGGGGTCAGGCTGCCTTCTTCACTTGCGCCACGATCTTCTTCGCCGCGTCGCCGAGGTTGTCGGCGCTGACGATCGGCAGGCCGCTGTCGGCGAGGATCTGCTTGCCGAGTTCGACGTTCGTGCCTTCGAGGCGAACGACGAGCGGAACCGAGAGGTTCACCTCGCGCGCCGCCGCCACGATGCCTTCCGCGATGATGTCGCAGCGCATGATGCCGCCGAAGATGTTGACGAGGATGCCCTCGACTGCCGGATCATTGAGGATGATCTTGAACGCCGCCGTCACCTTCTCCTTGGTGGCGCCGCCGCCGACGTCGAGGAAGTTGGCGGGCTCGGCGCCGTTCAGCTTGATGATGTCCATCGTCGCCATGGCGAGGCCTGCGCCGTTCACCATGCAGCCGATGTTGCCGTCGAGCTTCACGTAGGCGAGGTCGTACTTCGACGCCTCGATCTCCATTGCGTCCTCTTCGCTGAGGTCGCGCAGTTCCATGATGTCCGGGTGGCGGAACAGCGCGTTGCCGTCGAAGCCCATCTTGGCGTCGAGCACGATGAGCTTGCCGTCCGTCGTCTCGACGAGCGGGTTCACTTCAAGGAGCGCGGCGTCGGTGGTCTTGAATGCCGTGTAGAGCTGCTGCGCGATCTTGGCGGCCTGCTTGGCGAGGTCGCCTTCCAGCTTCAGCGCCGCCGCGATGCCGCGGCCATGGTGGGGCATGAAGCCCGAGGCCGGGTCGATGCTGATCGTGTGGATCTTCTCGGGCGTGTGCTCGGCGACTTCCTCGATGTCCATGCCACCTTCGGTGGAGACCACGAAAGCGATGCGGCCGACAGCGCGGTCCACGAGCAGCGAGAGGTAGTATTCCTTTGCGATCGGTGCGCCCGCTTCGATGTAGAGGCGGTTCACCTGCTTGCCGGCATCACCCGTCTGGTGTGTCACGAGCACGCGGCCCAGCATCTCGGCGGCGTTCGTCTTCACCTCTTCAACCGACTTGACGACGCGGACGCCGCCCTTGGCGTCTGCACCGAGGCCGTTGAAGCGGCCCTTGCCGCGTCCGCCCGCATGGATCTGCGACTTCACGACATAGACGGGTCCGGGAAGCTGCTTCGCCGCCGCCTCGGCCTCTTCAGCTGTGAAGGCCGGAAAACCGGCAGAAATCGGCGCACCGAACTTCGCCAGCAGCTGCTTGGCTTGATACTCGTGGATATTCATCAGCGATCCTTATTTCAGCGAGCTGTCGAGGTTGCGGCAGGCGTCCATCAGTTCCTTCACCGCGTTCACCGACACGTCGAAGTTGGCCTTGGCCTCACCCTTCAGCTCGATCTCCACGATCTTCTCGACGCCGTTCGCGCCGATGACGATCGGCACGCCGACGTACATGTCCTTGATGCCGTATTCGCCCGAAAGGAACGCCGCGCACGGCAGCAGCCGGCGCTTGTCCTTCAGGTAGGAGTCGGCCATCGCGATCGCCGACGACGCCGGGGCGTAGTAGGCGGAGCCGTTGCCGAGCAGGCCGACGATCTCGCCGCCGCCAGAGCGCGTGCGCGCTACGATCGCGTCGATCTTTTCCTGCGTGGACCAGCCCATCTTGATGAGATCCGGCACCGGGATGCCCGCGACGGTCGAGTATTCGACCACCGGCACCATCGTGTCGCCGTGGCCGCCGAGCACGAAGGCGGTGACGTCCTCGACCGAGACGTTGAACTCTTCGGCGAGGAAGTGGCGGAAGCGCGCCGAGTCGAGCACGCCGGCCATGCCGACGACCTTGTTCGCGGGAAGGCCCGAGAACTCGCGCAGCGCCCAGACCATCGCATCCAGAGGATTGGTGATGCAGATCACGAAAGCGTCCGGCGCGTGCGCCTTGATGCCCTCGCCCACCGCCTTCATCACTTTCAGGTTGATGCCGAGCAGGTCGTCGCGGCTCATGCCGGGCTTGCGCGGCACGCCCGCGGTGACGATGCAGACGTCCGCGCCTGCGATGTCGGCGTAGTCGCTGGTGCCCTTCAGGCGCGCGTCGAAGCCCTCGACCGGAGCGGACTGCGCGAGATCGAGCGCCTTGCCCTTGGGCATGCCGTCGGCGATATCGAACAGGACGACGTCGCCCAGTTCCTTCATGCCGACGAGGTGTGCGAGCGTGCCGCCGATCATTCCGGCGCCGATCAGAGCAATTTTATTGCGTGCCATGGGTCTCTCTCACTGAGGGCGATGCGTGGAACGCCGACCGGACGACCGGCGAATGCGCGCAACCCGATAGACGCTGAATCGCGGCGCTGCAACCGTTCGTGACGGCATTTCCCGGCAAATTTCTCATCGCTGTGTGCGACGCAGCAAATCAGGCTATTCGGCGCGAACGCCGTGACCTTCCGCCAGATAGTCCGCCGACTGCATTTCCATCAGGCGTGAAACCGTCCGCTCGAACTCGAATGCGCTGTCCCCGGCGGGATAAAGTTCGGTCGGCGGCGCGTCCGCCCCCATCAGCAGCTTTACCCGGTAATCGTAAAGCGCATCGACGAGCGCGATGAAGCGCGTCGCCTCGTTGCGCTTCTCCGGCCCCATCTTGGGCACGCCGACGACGATCACCGTGTGATAGTGCCGCGCCACCGCCAGATAGTCGGCGGCGCCCCGCGCCTCCCCGCACAGCCGCTTGAACGAAAAGACAGCGACGCCTTTCAGCGATTTCGGCACGTGCAATGTGCGCCCGCCGCCGACGTCGAGCGTTTCGGTGGGCACATGCGCGCGGTCCTCGGGCGGATAGTCGGTCAAGCGGAAGAACGCCTCGGCAAGCGCCGCCGTCGTCTCCGGGCCGTTTGGAACATGGTACGTGGGCATGCCGGCGAGGCGGTCCATACGGTAATCGGTCGGGCCGTTGAGGCTGACGACATCCAGTTCACGCTCGATGAGCGCGATGAACGGCAGGAACAGATCGCGGCTGAGCCCGTCCTTGTAGAGGTCGCGCGGCGGCCGGTTCGAGGTGGCGACCACCGTAACACCGGCGCCGAGAATCGCCGTGAACAGCCGCGACAGGATCATCGCATCGGCGACGTTCGTCACCTGCAACTCGTCGAAGGCGAGCAGGCGCACGTCCCTCGCGATATCGTCGGCGACGCGCGCGATGGGGTCGTCGACGTTGCTTTCGCGCCATTTGTGCAGCGCGGCGTGAACCTCGATCATGAAGGCGTGGAAATGCACGCGCCGCTTCGGGATCGACGGCGCCGCTGTGTAGAACAGATCCATCAGCATGGACTTGCCGCGCCCCACCGCACCCCACATGTAGATGCCGCGCGGAGACGTTTCATCGCCTTTGCCGAAAAGCCGCGACAGCAGCCCGCCGCGGGGCCGGACCTTGCGAAGCTCCGCTTCCAGCCGGCCGAGCCGCGCCGCCGCCGCCGCCTGATCGGGATCCGGCTTCAATTCGTTCGCCGCGACCAGCGCGCGGTACGCCTGCACGACACTCAACGCGGCGCCACCTTCCTCAGCACGCCGGAAAACGATGCGATGGGGCCGTTCTGTTCGACCATCCCGCGCAGGAACAGCAGCTTTCCAGTCTCGCGCGTCACCTCGCCGTGTGCGAAGATCTCTTCGCCCGGCACGCCGCCGCCCAGGAATTCCGTGTTGCAGGTCAAGGTGACGGCGCGGTGCGTGACAAGGCGCGGTGACGCGATGGCGAACAGCGCCTGATCGATGAACGCCATGACATAACCCCCGTGCAGCCGGTCCTGCATATTGGTGTGCCGGCGTCCGGTTTCGGTGCGAACCTCGGTCGATCCGTCATCGCGCTGACGAAAGCAGATCGCCCCGATCAGGTCCGAGAACCGCCCCTCATCGGTCTGGCGCCAGCGCGTCCAGCCGGCGAGCGGCCCTTCGGCAATCTCTATTGTGGGCATCGGGCGTGCGTCAGCCCTTTCGCGGCTGCCCCGGGCGGGTCAGCTTGCGCTCGATCGCCGTCACCAGCCTGCCGAACTCCGCCGTCTCGGGCGAATCAGGTGCGATCTCGGCGAGCGGCAGACAGTAGACCGCCATCTCCTCGACCTTGCTGGAATAGGGAATGGCGTGAACATCGGGGCAGGCTTCCAGCGTCTCGCGGTGCAGCGCGCGGCGTTTATCGACCATCGTGAATACCGGAAGCACCGGCGGCTGGCCCTTGTGATGCCGCGCCAGATGCTCGGCAAGCTGTTCGTTGGTGCGCGCCGAAAGCGGCGACATCGTCATCGGCTCGACGATGAGATCGGCAGCGCGGAACACCTGTTCGGCAAGCAGGCCGAAGCCCGGCGGGCAATCCAGCACGACACGATCATATTCACCCGCAATCGCCGCGAGACGCCTGGCGAGCAGCTTCGCACGCTGCGATTCAACGAGTTGAACATCGAGCTTTCGGAGCGATTCGTCCGCCGCCAGCACATCGAGACCCGGCCACTTGCTCGGTACGATGTAGGCCTCGATGTCGCCGCCGCCGGTTCCGGCGAACAGCTTGCGGGCCTTCTTGCTGGGTTCGACCTGCAAGAGATCCGAGGCCGCGCCCTGCGCGTCGAGATCCCACAGCAGCGTGCGCCGCTTGGCGCGGGTTGCAAGAAGATGCGCGACGTTGACGGCCACCGAGGTTTTGCCGACACCGCCCTTGAGGCTGAAGACTGCTATGATTTTCATGCTGCTCCGCCGTTGACGTGCTGTTTTTCCATGCCACTCATGTGGCATTTGTAAGCCACCTAGCCAACAGGGGAATCGCCGCCGATGTCAATGCAGCCCAGCTTCGACCGTCGCAGCCTCATCGGCGGAATCGCCGCTTTCGGCGGTCTCGCCTTGCTTCCGGGCTGCACGGCCACGCCCGCTCGCGTTGAAACCGCTGCAGCGCCCGTGCGCTCCTGGACGGCACTGAAGGCGCTCGCCGACCGCTATGTGGCGCAGCGCAAGGTGGCAGGCATGATCATCGGCGTCGGCACGGGCGATGCGCCCGCCGTCTATACGGGCGCGGGCGCGCTCGGCTTGTTGCGCGACACACCGGTCGATGCCAAAAGCATCTGGCGCATTTATTCCATGACAAAGCCGGTTACCGGCGTGCTTGCCGCGCAGTTGATCAGCGAGGGCAAACTGGGCCTCGATCAGCCGATCGCCGAAATCATTCCCGCATTCAGGGCCATGAAAGTGGCAACCGATCCCGCACGCAGCCTGGAAGTGCGCGCCGCCAGCGGCCCTATCACGGTGCGCCATCTGCTGACACATACCGCCGGACTTACCTACCACTTCCAGCCGGGCGCCGTGGGCAAGGCCTATCGCCGGTTCGGCCTGATGCCGGGCACCCGCACAGTGGGCCGCGAGGCGGGCGACGGCGAATCGCCGGGCAGCCTGCAGGCGTTCGCAAACGCGGTCGCAGAGCTGCCCCTCGTCGCGGATCCCGGCACGACGTGGCATTATTCCATCGCGCTCGACGTGCTCGGCGCCGTTATCGAGAAGGCGGCGGGAAAGCCGTTCGAAACCGTGATGCAGGAACGCCTGCTGACGCCGCTCGCCATGCACGACACCGGCTTCGCGGTGCCCGCCGCCGCGATGAACCGCTTTGCCACCAATTATCTGCTGCAAAGCAACAATCTGGTGCCCATCGATACGCCGCCGAGAACCGAATATGCGGTCCCCGCGAGCTTTCCGGCGGGCGGTGGCGGGCTCGTTTCAACGGCGGCCGATTACATGCGCTTCATGCGCATGGTCGCCAACGGCGGCCGGGACGGCACCGCGCAGATCATTTCCCCCGAAGCGGCGAAGCTCACGGTTTCGAACCTGCTTCCCGCGGGGGTCTTTTATGAAGGCAATCAAGGCTATGGAGCGGGCGGGCGCGTGGTGATAGCGCCCGGACCGGGGCTCATCCCCGGCAGCTACGGCTGGGGCGGCGCGGCGGGAACGCTCGCTTCGGCGCTGCCCGCGCAGAAACTCAGCATCGTGCTGATGACGCAGTACATGCCGCAACAGGCGTATCCGCTCGCCCAGGATCTAGGTGTTTAGTCCCTCGTTTTGATGGTGCGGTTCTCTGATAAACCGTTTTGGCTGCTCGGACCATATTTTGCAGACATATTCATATGGGGTGA
>NZ_JACHNZ010000007.1 GCF_014199685.1 Sphingosinicella soli
GGCTCCGCTTCGCAGGCCATTGCTCAACCCGCGCTCATGCGCAACAAAGCTGCCGGACTCTAATCCGTGCTGGTGGAAACCAGGGGGTCACGTCACTTTGCAAATGGCTGGCTAAAAACCTTGGCGGCCGCCATGTCTCCAAGGTCTACGGCGTAATGTTTCGCAAGCATTGCCGTGCCGGAATGCCCAAGCCTTCCCGCGACTGTACGAGCGTCGATGTTGCGCTGAATAAGGATCGTGGCGTGGGTCCGGCGTAGATCGTGCAATCGCACGTCCTGCAACCCCGTGGCCTTCCATAGGCGTGTCAGAGCCCGTTTGAGAGTTGTCATGGACACAGGGAACAGGCGGTTATCGCCTTCGGCCCTATCCAGTTTCCGAAGAGCGGTGAGAATGGCCTCCATCTCTGCCGTGCAGGTGACGAACCGGGGTTTGCCGGTCTTGGTGTTGCCGACTTCGATGACCGTGGTTTCGTCATCGATCTTTCGCACATGGTCCCATGTCAGATTAATAATCTCGCCGCGCCGCATACCGGAGTTGTAGGCCCAGACCACATAGTGGCGCAGCCATCCTCTGATCTGCTGCGGGGTGCGTTCCTTGTTTTCCTCCTGATCTTGTTCGATCTTTTCCGTCGCTTTCAGGATTTTCTGCCATTCTTCCTCGGTAACGAAGCGTTGCCTTGGTTCGATGCCTTTGATCCTATCGGCTCGCTCGGTCGGGTTCCGTTCTATGACGCCGCTGCGGACCGCATCATTCATGATTGCGTTGAAGGTAGCTAACTGCCTTTGGACTGTGGCCGGTTTCAGCTTTTCGCTCTGTATGCCTATCCAACGATTTAGGTCTGTAACGGTGATGGCATTCAGCGCCTTTTTCCCGAAAGCTGCATTGAGCGCGGAATTGATATGGCCCTTTGTGACGCCGTAGCCCTTCAAGGTCGGCTTTTTCCGTGCAAGCCAGCTTGAGGCGTATTGCGAGAAGGTTTCGACTACCACGGCTTCCAACGGCTCTCCACGGTCAGCTAAGCCTTGGAGTCGGTCGCGTTCTGCAACCAACTGTGGCCAGTCCCAAGAAGATCGCTTGCCTAGCTTATGCTCAACTGAGCCGCCGACCGGAATTGAACGGCCCCTGTATGTGCCACCGCGCGGCATTCTGATCTTAACCCATACAGTCGAACTGCTCGCGCCCTTGAAAATACCGATGCCGTCGCAGTAGGAAGCGCGCTTTTTCATATCGCGGGGTAGGGCCGCTTCAAACTCTTCAAATTTGGCAAAACGTCGGGGGCGGCCCATGGTGCGTTTGGCAACTGACATCTGCGCTCCTTCCATTTTTCGATGACCCTGCTAAACCATCCTCCAGTGGGGAATCGAGTGGGGTGTATGGAGATTGTGCCATAAAATGATAGATTAATTCACCCCACCACATCCCCACTGGCAACGGCTATAAACTACCATGGCCGTCATAAACAACAGAAACGCATATGTTTTGTCATTGGCGGAAATCTGGGAACGGCTATAACATCAATGAGGCAGGAAAATAGATGCTACCTACCTTGCCAAGGTTGGGGTCGAGAGTTCGAATCCCTTCGCCCGCTCCAGTTTCTGCGGTGGTGGCAATCACTTAGACGCCTTCGGCGTGACGCTTGACTATGAACGCCTAGGCTGCTGCGGGATTGAGGTAGCGGCCCTCCGGCGGCCCCGCCAGCGCCGCCATCACCCCCGCAAAGGCGTCCTTGCCCAGTGCTGCGCCCGCCGCCTTGTGCGCCTCCACGGACGACCAGTATTCGATGAAGATGAAGGCGTCCGCGTCGCCCGCGTCGGTGAACATTTCCACCTTTTCGCATCCCGCGAGCGGCCGCACCTTGTCGGCGAGCGTTGCCAGTGCCTGGCCGAGCGCTTCGCCGCGCCCTTCTGCGGCGCGCATCAGATAATGGCGTAGCACGGTCATCTTTATTCTCCCTCGTTTCTCAGGTGCTGTTTCTCAGGCGCCGTTTCTCAGGCGTCGAGCCCCAGCACCTCGTTCATCGTGTAGCGTCCGGCGGGTTTGCCTGCGAGCCAGAGCGCGGCGCGCACCGCTCCGCGCACGAAGATCTCGCGCGATTCGGCGCGGTGGCCGAGTTCGATGCGTTCGCCGTCCGCCGCCAGGATCACCATGTGGTCGCCCGCCACCGATCCGCCGCGCAGCGCCGCGAAGCCGATCTCGCCGACCTTGCGCGCCGCGTCCGCGCCCGCGCGGGCGTTGACGGCGGCGTTCGAGAGCTTCACGCCGCGCCCGGCGGCGGCGGCTTCGCCCAGCATCAGCGCGGTGCCGGAGGGCGCATCCACCTTGTGGCGGTGGTGCATCTCGGCGATCTCGATGTCCCAGTCCTCGCCGAGGCGGCTTGCGGCCGCCTTCACCAGCGCGGCGAGCATGGTGACGCCGAGGCTGGTGTTCGCGGTCTGCAGCACGGCGGTGGTTTTCGCGGCTTCGTCGATCAGCCTGTGGTGTTTCGGGGCCAGGCCCGTCGTGCCGATCACGATGGCGCAGGCGGCATCGCACGCGGCGGTCAGGTTTTCTTCAAGCGCGTCGGGCGTCGTGAAATCCACGAGCACATCGGCGCTGTGCGCCAGCGCCAGCGTGTTCGCACAGATCACCAGGCTCGGCGCGATGCTGCGGCCCATCGCCGGGTGGCCCGGTTTCTCGGCGGCGCCTGCGAGCACGGCCTCCTTCGTTTCAAGCACGCGCGCGATGATGCCCTGCCCCATGCGCCCGCCCGCGCCCAGAACACCGATACGGGCCTTGCCGCCACGCTTCGCCATAAACCTTGAACCCCTCGAACGCTGATGCGAAGGCATATCTCTGGCCAATCGGGGAGCGGTGCGCAAGATCATGCGGGCAGCGGAGTTTCAAAGCATCGTCGTGCTCACGGGCGCGGGCATTTCCGCCGAAAGCGGCGTGCCGACGTTTCGGGGCCCAGACGGCCTCTGGGAAGGTCACCGCGTGGAAGACGTGGCGACGCCGCAGGCGTTCCGCCGCGATCCGGTGCTGGTGCAGGCGTTCTACGATGCGCGCCGCGCCGCGCTCGCCCGTGTTGCGCCCAACGCTGCGCACGCGGCGCTCGCGCGGCTGGATGCGCAGTGGCCGGGCGATCTCCTCGTCGTCACGCAGAACGTCGATGATCTTCACGAGCGCGCGGGGGCAAGGCGCATGGTGCACATGCACGGCGAACTGAAAAGCGCGCTCTGCCTCGCCTGCGGAGAGCGCCAGACCGCGCCCGATACCCTGTCGGACGGCCCCGCCTGCATCCGCTGCGAAGCGCGGCGGCTGCGGCCCGATATCGTCTGGTTCGGCGAGATGCCCTATCACATGGATCGCATCGAAACGGCGCTCGCCGCCTGCGATCTGTTCGTCTCGATCGGCACGTCGGGCGCGGTCTATCCGGCGGCGGGCTTCGTGCAGGGCGCCCGGCACGCGGGTGCGCGCACGCTCGAAATCAATCTCGATCGCTCCGAAGGCACGCATTTTTTCGATGAAGCCCGCCACGGGCGCGCGGGCGAACTCGTGCCGCTGTGGGTGGACGCGCTTCTAAAGCGCTGATTCCTCGATCTGGTGCATCGCCTCGTCGGAAAGGCCGAAATGGTGCCCCACTTCGTGCACCAGCACGTGCGTCACGATATGCTCCAGGCTTTCCTCGCCTTCGGCCCACAGGTCGAGCATCGGGCGGCGATAGAGATAGACGGTGTCGGGCAGCGCGCCCGACACATCGACCGACCGCCCCACGGCATGCCCCTGATAGAGCCCGAGCAGGTCGAACTCGCTTTCGAGGCCCATGTCGCGGCACACATCCGCGTCGGGGAAGTCCTCGATGCGCAGCACGACCGCGCCGAGATGCGCCTGGAACACGTCGGGCAGCCTGGCGATTGCCGCGCGCGCCAGCGCCTCGATATCATCCAGCGTGGGCGCGAAGGTTTGACGAACGCTCATGCTCCACGACATAGAAGCATGCGCCCCGCCGCGCCAGCAGGAGGACAGCCATGGTGAAGAAACTTTCCGACGACGCGCGTGCGGCGCTGCTCCCCGGCCTCCCGGCGTGGACGCTGGACGCGGCGCGCGACGGCATCGCCCGCAGCTTCCGCTTCAAGGATTTCGTCGAAGCGTTCGGCTTCATGAGCCGGGTGGCGCTCCTTGCCGAAAAGGCGGATCACCACCCGGAATGGTCGAACGTCTGGAACCGCGTCGATATCCTGCTCACCACGCACGACGCGGGCGGGCTTTCGCAGCGCGACATCGATCTCGCGAAGGCGATCGACGCGCTCTGAAGCCTATTTCGCGGGCGCGATCGCCTGCCCGCGCACCGGCTCGCCGTCGCGGACCGGGCGGCCGTCCGCCAGCATGTTCTGGAAATCGGCGGGAAGCCCCTTGCCGCCCTCGGCGAAGGTCGCCCCCGTCTGCAGGTGGAAATGGATGTGCGGCTCCGATGTGCGGCCGCTGTTGCCGCACAGGCCGAGCGTCTGCCCGGCCTTCACCGTGTCGCCGGTCTTCACCCGCGTCGATCCCTGCTGCAGATGCGCGACGAGCGAATGCTGCTCGGGCCCGTGACGAACGATCACGTGATTGCCCGCCGCCGCGTTCGCGCTGATGTCGCCGATCGCCATGTCGGGCAGTCCGTCCACCGCTTCGGTAACGACGCCGTCGCCCACCGCCAGCACCGGCTCGCCCCAGCAGTAATAGGATGCGTGTTCGTTTGCCGGGCCGGAAAAGCTCTTGCCGTCCTTCACCACCACCAGGTCGAAGGCATAGGTCTGCGCGCGCGCAACCATGTGATAGTTGCGGGCAAGGTTGCGCCCGCCCCAGAAGGTGAACCACGTGCCCTCGCGCGGCGCTGCGAACGGCGGCTGCACGGAGACGCCCGCACCGGCTGCGGGCGCCGGCGGCGGCGGAGACGATGGCTGCACGGTCGCGGCGACCACGGCGCCCTTGTCGTCCCACACCACCGTCGTCATCGCGGCGGGCGCGCGTTCATGCGCGGCGAGGCGCTGGTAGAAGGTAAGCCCGTTGATGGCCATTTCCACCTCGTCGAACACGATTGTCTGCGCGCCCAACTGCGCATTGATCGCGGCCGAGAACGCAGCGGGGCCGCCCGCGGCATCGATCTTCGTCTTCAGGTCGGGCGCGGCCGCTGCCGAAAGCGCGCCGACGCTTTCGGGCGACGCCCACTGGGAAACGGCGCGCCCGCGTTCGATAACCGAACTGGCGGCCGTGGCGGCGATCATCGCGGCTGCGATCGTGAAAGCGTGCATGAAAAGGTCTCCGGGTTGCAGGTCAGATGTTTTCGAGTTCGTCCGCGATCGCCTCGGCGCCGCGCCGATTGATGCGGATGACCCACGCCATCGCGATCGCCGTCGCTGCCGCCAGGCCGATCACGAGCAGGCGTCCGCCGGGCGGGGCGTTGAGGAACGCGCTCGCGTAGATCGTCACCATGCCGGGCAGCATCGGCCCGATGTACCAGCGCGCCACCGAAGCGAGCGCGTCGCGTTCGCGCCTCAGGCTGTCGCGATAGGCGTCGATGCTGGGCCGCGCGCCGTCGATCGCCGAGCCTCCGCCCGTGCGCCGGTGAAGCTGCCGCACCACCACGCCGCCGCCGATCCCCAGCAGGATCAGGCCGATCGTGCCCGCGCCGAACGCGCCGAGCCGCACGTCGAGGAGAACGAGGCCCGCGACGGCGACGATCATCATCGCCGCGGTCATGTATTCGATCAGGTTGCGCCTCCGCACGCGCCGTTCGAGCGCGGTGTGACGCCGGTGAATGTCTTCCGGCGGCAGCGCGCGCGGCTGCACCGTCTGCGCCGTCCACAGCGCGCTCAGGCCGTTCCTGTCGGTCATGCCCGGTTTCCTTTCGCGAAAGTCTCGGCGAGCAGGGCCTTGATGCGGTGGATGCGCACGCCGACCGCGCCGGGGGTCAGCCCGGTGATCTCGGCGCTTGCGGCGGCGTCCAGTCCTTCGAGGTGCAGCAGCAGCACCTGCCGGTCGATCGGCCGCAGCCGCCAGATCAGCGCGTAAAGCCGCTCCAGCGTCAGCGCGGCGTCGGCGCTGTCCTCCGGCCCGGCGCGGCTGTCGGCGACATCGACGGTATCGAGATCGACAAATGCGGCGGGTTTCGCCCGCACCGCGCGGTGGATATGCCGCGCCCCCACGTTGTGCGCGATGCGGTGCACCCATGTCGCAAGGCTGCACTGCTTTGCGAACCCGGCGAAGCTCCGCCAGAGCTGCAGGTGAATCTCCTGTTCCAGATCCTCGCGCAGCGCCGGGTCCGCCTCATAGCCCGCGCAAAGCCGCGCGATCATGCCGCCGTGCGCCGCCGCCGCGTCCGCATACAGCGCATCGCGCGTGTCGCCGCTTGTTTCCGCACTGCTCATGGGGGAGACAGTCGCAGCCGCGCGGCGTTTCTTACAAAGAAATTTTCGCCCCTCCGCGCCCGCCCGGGGCCATTTGCATCGGCCTGCCGCAACAGACTCTCGAAACGTCTCCGTAATACTGGCGTTAACCACGATGTTGTGCCGGAGATGCCGGTGCGAACACGGCGATGCGCCGGGGGCGGACGGTACGCGCGCAGGCGCGGCCGATGGGGTCGAGTCTGAAGGAGGAACGCAATGAGTGTCATTTTCAAAAGTCCGAGAATGTTTGTGCTGCTTGCGCTGTCGGGTCTGGTGCCCGCCAGCCTGCAAGCGCAGCCGCAGGATGTGAACGGGTCCGACCCGTCCATAGACGTGAACGCCTATCCCCCGGCGGACCTCGCGGGTCTCGCCGAAGGGCCGGAGGTCGAAGGCTTCATCTCGGCGCGCACCGACCAGAAGATGCAGGTCACGACCGCAGGCGGCACCAAAACGACGGTGTTCATCAGCGATGCGACCAGGGTGAAATCGAGCGGCGGCTTCCTCGGCGCCAACAGCAAGAAGCTGGCGGCGGATGCGCTGCTGAACGGCCTGCCCGTCAGCATCAAGACCGTGCAGTGGGGGCAGGGGCTGGTGGCGAGCCAGATCGATCTCAAGAACAAGGATCTCAAAACCGCCTCGATGATCCGCAACGCCACCGAGCAGCGCTTCGAGGAGCAGTCCGCGGCGACGGAGGCGCTGCGCGGCCGCGTCGGCGACATCGATCAGTATAACATCAAGGGCACGACGAACGTGAACTTCGACACCGGCAAGGCCGTGCTCTCCGAACAGGCGAAAGCCGATCTCTGCACCGCCGCGACCGAGGCCGAAGCGATGGACAATGCGCTGCTGCTGGTCGTCGGCTACACCGATTCCACGGGCAGCGAAGAGTATAATCAGGTGCTCAGCGAAAAGCGCGCCGCGCGCGTCGTCAATTATCTGCAGCAGGCCTGCGGCTGGAAACCCTACCGCATGCTCACGCCCACCGGCATGGCCGAAGCCGACCCGGCGGCAAGCAACGACTCCGCCGAAGGCAAGGCACAGAACCGCCGCGTCGCGGTGAATGTGCTCGTCAGCAAGGGCCTCGACGGGATCTGAGGTATCGGGGTGGGCTGCGGCCCACCCCGCGATTTGTTTTGGCCGGGCTCCGTTACGCGACGATGCGTTGGTCCCGCCGGGTCGGATTCGCCAAAAGCGCACAACATGTTAAATTCTTATCTAATTTTTTCAATACCTTAAGTATCTATTCGTGCAACAGGAAATGTGCCATCGTGACTCTCCGACGTTAGAGAGGCATTTAGAAATTGTAGCTACAATGTAGCCCATCTAATGGACCAGCCCTCTAATGGACTGGAGTAAGCGAAGTGGCAGCGGCCGACATCGTGCGTGCTCGGATTGATTCCGATCTGAAGAAGGAAGCCAGTGCAGTCCTTGCGGGGATGGGGCTGTCTGTGTCCGATGCCATTCGGCTGATGCTTGTGCGCGTGGCGTCCGACAAGAACCTGCCCTTCGATATCCGCGTGCCCAACGCGACAACCAGGCAGCGACGCGCGACGTGTCGGAAGGTCGGATAGAGCGTTTCGCCAGCGTTGCTGATTTGATGGGCGCGCTCAACGCGGATGATAAGGATTAGATCGGTTTCTTGACGAGATCCACTTGAGCGGAAGGTTTGATCGCGCTTTTAAACGGTGATTGTTGCGGCGGCTTCGGCACGATCGGAGGACGTCAGTTAGTCGCCCGTCCGAAGCGAAGGAGCCCTGTCTTTCGCCAGCCGAAGAATGAGTGTGCCAAGAAGAAGCCAAACGGCAAGAATGGCCGGGATGATTAATCCTATGAAAATCGCAGTTATCAAGGCTGCGATCCCGTAAACCGGCTGGCCGTTCTGATAAACGGCCGTTCCGCCGCTCATCCCGTAAAGACCAAGCAAAACCATGATCGGTAAGAACAGCATGGCATAAGCCACGTAACCAAATTTGAATACGGATCCTGCCGACAATCGACTGACTTTGATTTCTTGCATGCCCCCGCTCCTTACAAGATTTCACAATATATCGAATTGAAAATCAGCAATAGGTGGGAATGGTCAGTCCTTAACGCGTAGGGGCTTAAACCGCCGCCTTCAGCTTCTCCACAAGATCGGTCTTTTCCCACGGGAAGAAGTCGCCCTCGGCCTTGCGCCCGAAGTGCCCGTATGCGGCGGTGCGGCTGTAAATGGGCTTGTTGAGGCCCAGGTGCTCGCGGATGCCCTTGGGTGTCAGGCGCACGAGCTGGGGGATCACCGTTTCCAGTTTCGCTTCGTCCACCGTGCCGGTGCCGTGCAGGTCGACATACAGCGACAGCGGCTCGGCGACGCCGATCGCGTAGGAAAGCTGGATCGTGCAGCGCTTGCCGAGGCCCGCCGCCACGATGTTCTTCGCAAGGTAGCGCGCGATATACGCCGCTGACCGGTCCACCTTCGTCGGGTCTTTGCCGCTGAACGCGCCGCCGCCGTGCGGGCTCGCGCCGCCGTAGGTGTCCACGATGATCTTGCGCCCGGTCAGGCCCGCGTCGCCGTCCGGTCCGCCGATCTCGAAGCGGCCCGTCGGGTTCACGTGGATCGCGGTCCGCTCGGTCACGAAGCCTTCGGGCAGCACGTCGCGGAACACGCGCATCACATAGTCGCGCAGAACCTTGAACTTTTCCGGGTCGCCTTCGCCGCCGTGGAAGAAATAGCCCGGCGCATGCTGCGTCGAAACGACGAGCGCGGCGGCTTCCACCGGCACGCCGCCCGCGTAGCGCAGCGTCACCTGGCTCTTGCTGTCCGGTTCCAGAAACGGCGCCGCGCCGCAGTGGCGGTCCGCCGCCAGCCGCGCCAGGATCTTGTGGCTGTAATCCAGCGTCGCGGGCATCAGGTCGGGCGTCTCGTCGGTCGCGTAGCCGAACATGATGCCCTGGTCGCCCGCGCCCTCGTCCTTGTTGCCCGCCTCGTCGACGCCCTGCGCGATGTGCGCGGATTGGCCGTGCAGATGGTTCTCGAAGCGGAATTGTTCCCAGTGGAAGCCGTCCTGCGCGTATCCGATGCGCTTCACCGTCGAGCGCACCGTCGCCTCGATCTCGTCGAGCGCGCCCGCCACCCAGGCGCCGTTTTCGTACACGCCCTTGCAGCGGATTTCACCGGCCAGCACCACCAGCTGCGTCGTCGTCAGCGTTTCGCAAGCGATGCGCGCTTCGGGGTCTTTCGACAGGAACAGATCGACGATCGCGTCTGAAATCTGGTCGGAAACCTTGTCGGGGTGGCCTTCCGAAACCGATTCGGACGTGAAGAGATAGTCGCTGCGCGCCATGCGTCTTTCCTGAAACAGCCCTTGGACGATCCCGGTCTAGCGCCGCCGCGCGGCCTGCGCAAGCGGACATAAAGAATCGTTTATGTCTTTTCGGTACGATCCTGCACGTATGCCAACACGTTCCTGCGCGCCGCGTCGTCGGGCAGCGCCCTGAACGCGGCGATCAGCGCGCGGGTTTGGTCGTGGGGTGTCGGCTCGGCCTCATAGGCATCCTGCGTCTCCGCAAGCCCCGCAGGCGCCGGCGTTTCCAGCCCGTCGAAAAACCAGTCGATGCCCGTGCCCAGCCGCCCGGCGATTTCGAACAATTTGCTCGCGCTGATGCGGTTGCTGCCGTTTTCGTATTTCTGCACCTGCTGCGCGCTGATGCCGAGATCCGCGCCGAGTTCGGCCTGCGTCACGCCCCGCGCCGCACGGCTTTCGCGCAGGCGTCTGCCCACGTGAAGGTCGACGGGATGGACGGTTTCGTTCGGCATGGCTCCGGCGGGCAGAATACAACCATAGCGGGTGTATTTGCATCCGTTCCGGCGCGCAAGGCGTCAGCGCTTTGCGAGTCTCCAGCCAAGCAGCATCAGCATCGCCGCGAGCAGCAGCGGCAGGATGCGGCCGGTGTGGCTGAACGGTGTCGGCGGGTTGGCGGCGGGCAGCCGCGCGTCGATCACGCCCGCCGTGCCGCGCGGCATCGCCGCCGTCACGCGGCCGTTCGCGTCGATCACGGCGCTGATCCCCGTGGGGGTGGACCGCGCCATCGGCAGCCCCTCCTCGATGCTGCGCAGCCGCGCCTGCGCCAGATGCATTTCGGCGCCCGCGCCCGCGAACCATGCGTCATTGGAGACGTTCAGCAGCCACGCCGGGCGGTGATCGGCTTCCGTCACGCGGCCGTCGAAGATCATTTCGTAGCAGATCAGCGGGCCGACCGCCGGGAAGCCGCCGGGAAGCGGCAGCGTGCGCGGCCCCGGTCCGGGCCAGAAGTCGAGCGCGCCCGGCGCGAGCCGGTCGAGCCCGATCGCGTTCAGCAGCGCGCGCGCGGGCAGGAACTCGCCGAAGGGCACCAGGCGCTTCTTGTCGTAGCGCGCCAGGATGCCGCCTTCGCTGTCGAGCACGAACAGGCTGTTGCGCGCCGCGATCGCCCTGCCGTCTACTTCGCGGATCGCCTTCAGCGCGCCCAGCAGCATCAGGTCATTCGGCCCCAGCTGCGCGCCCAGCCTGCGCCGCATCGCGGGCATCTCGTCGAGCAGATCGGGAATAGCTGCCTCGGGCCAGATCAGCAGCCGCGCCTCGCGCGTCGACGTCGGCGATAACTTCAGATACTTCGCGACGGCGCGCTCGACGCCGTCCTCAGACCATTTCTCGTCCTGCCCGATATCGGCCTGCACGATGTGAAGGCGCGCCG
This sequence comes from Sphingosinicella soli, assembly GCF_014199685.1. Lineage (GTDB taxonomy): Bacteria > Pseudomonadota > Alphaproteobacteria > Sphingomonadales > Sphingomonadaceae > Sphingosinicella > Sphingosinicella soli. The sequence continues at coordinate 11,118 of NZ_JACHNZ010000007.1, forward strand.
CCGTAAGCGGCGTCGGCGCCCGCAGCGGCATCAGTCCGGCGATCGCTGCCGCTGCCGTCACGCCCAGGATCGCCGCGCCCGCGCGCCATTGCCGCTTGCCGATCAGGTAAAGCCCGCCCGCCGCCAGCACGATGATCGCCGTAAGCCCCAGCCCGCCGATGATCGCCGCGCCCTGCGCCAGCCCCGCCATCGGCAGCGCGACCGCGCCCAGCGGATTCCACGGAAAGCCCGAAAACAGCACGCCGCGCAGCGCCTCGCCGATCGTCCAGCACCCCGCGAGGCTCAGAACCAGCGACAGCCCGGCGAGCCGCCGCGCCGAAGCCGCTGCAACCGCGGGGAAAATCGCGAGATAGGCCGAAAGCAGCAGCACGCCGATCCATCCGGTCCACGCGGGCATATCCTGCTGATACTGAAATGCCTGCGCTATCCAGTGAGTGCCGAGCAGGAAGTGTCCGAACCCGAATACCCACCCCGCCTTCGCCGCCTCGCGCAGCGTCTGCGTCGTCGCGGTTTCCCGGATCAGCCAGGCCAGCCCGATCAGCGTCAGCGGCCAAAGGTTCCACGGCGCGAAACCCAGGCTGCTGATGATGCCGGCAACAAACAGCAGTCCGCGTCGCCCCGCGGCCGATCTCACGCCCCGCGTGCCGCGGCCGGAACTGTTTGCGGGGGATAGGCGCGCACGCGCTCGATCTTGCGCTCGTCGCCCTGCGTCACTTCGAACGACCAGCCCACCGGATGCTCCACGATCTCGCCGATCGCCGGAATGTGTCCCGCCAGCATGAACACCAGACCGCCGACCGTATCGACATCGCGGTCCGCCGCCTCCGACAGCGGCGCTCCCGTCGCCGCTTCCAGCGCCTCGATATCCACGCGCGCATCAACCTCGAAGCCGCCGTCCGGAAGCGGCGTGATCGTCTCGGCTTCCTCCTCGTCGTGCTCGTCGGCGATGTCGCCCACGATCTCCTCGACAAGGTCTTCGATCGTCACGAGCCCGTCGGTCCCGCCGTATTCATCGACCACGATCGCCATGTGCGTCCGCCCCTGCCGCATCCGTGCGAGCAGGTCGAGCACGCGCATCGCGGGCGGCACGAACAGCACGGGGCGCAGCAGGCTTTCGGCATCGACAGCGGCGCTGCGCCCGTCGACTGCGATCACCGCGTAAACGTCCTTCACGTGAATCATGCCGATCACGTCGTCGAGTGATTCGCGGAACACCGGCAGGCGGCTGTGGCCCGCATCGACGAATGCCGCGACCAGAACCTGGAAATTGTCATCGACATCGCAGGCGATGATCTCGCCGCGCGGCACCATCACGTCGCCGACACGCCGCTCGCCGAAATCAAGCAGATTCCGCAGCATCAGGCGCTCGGTGGCGGAAAGGTCATCCCCGTCGGGCGTATCGCGGGCGTGATCCTCGAGGGCTTCCTCGATGCTTTCGCGCAGCGTCACTTCGCCGCTGCGGCCAAAGATCAGGCTCCGCAGGGCTCGGACAAGGGGTCGGAACGGCTGGTCGCCGCTGCTACTCGGAGGTTCTTCGCTCATCGTTCGAAACCGTCATGCCTCGCCGGCATAGGGGTTGGCAATCCCCAGTGAAAAAAGGGCACGTCGTTCCATCTCTTCCATTGCATCCGCGTCCGCATCGTTCTCGTGGTCGTAGCCGACAAGGTGCAGCAGCCCGTGGACGATCAGATGCGCTGCATGATCGGTCATGCTGATGCCCCGCTCCGCAGCTTCCCGCGTCACAACGCCGTCTGCCAGCACGATGTCGCCGAGCAGAACCTCGCCGTCGTCGCTGTTCGAAAGGCTCTCCAGCAAGTCGGGCTGGACCATCGGAAACGACAGCACGTTGGTGGGCTTGTCCTTGCCGCGATACTGCGCGTTGAGCGTCTTCACCTCTTCGTCGTCGGTCAGGCGAATCGAAACCTCGCAGCAGAAGCTGGCGTCGATGAGACCCGCGTACGGGCTTTCGCCGAGCGCGGCGCGGCAGGCGGTTTCAGCGCGGGCCGTCCAGTCGATGTCGGGCCATGTGCCGCCCGCTACGGTCGCGGCGACGTCAAGCATCGGGGCCTTCGTAGGCCTCCACGATGCGGCCGACGATCGGATGCCGCACCACGTCGGCGGCGCCGAAGCGCACCACGGCGATGCCGTCGATGCCCTCAAGGCGCTGCGTGGCGTCGTTGAGCCCGGAACGGCCGGGGTTGGGCAGGTCGATCTGTTTCGGATCGCCGCAAACCACCATGCGGCTGCCCTGCCCGAAGCGGGTCAGGAACATCTTCATCTGCTCGGGCGTGGTGTTCTGCGCCTCGTCGAGGATCACGAACGCGTTGGCGAGGGTGCGGCCGCGCATGAAGGCGATGGGCGCGATCTCGATCTCGCCGCTGGCGATGCGTCGTTCCACCTGCTCGGAAGGCAGCATGTCGTACAAAGCGTCGTAGAGCGGCCGCAGGTAGGGATCGACCTTCTCGCGCATGTCGCCGGGCAGAAAGCCCAGCCGTTCGCCGGCTTCCACGGCCGGACGCGAAAGGATCAGCCGATCGACCGAACCCGCGATCAGCTGGCTTACCGCCTGCGCAACGGCCACATAGGTCTTGCCCGTTCCGGCCGGGCCCAGGGCGAAGATGATGTCCTGCCGGGCCAGCGCTTCCATGTAACGAAGCTGTGTCGGCGAGCGCGGCACGATGGTCTTGCGGCGGGTGCGGATGATGATCGGCGAAGCGCTTCCGTCCTCGGCGCGAACCAGGCCCTCCAGCGACGGATCCTGCGACAAGGCCAAAGCTCCCTCCACATCGCCGATATCAACGCCCTGCCCCAGCGCGAGCCGGTTGTAGAGGCCTGTCAAAACGTCGCGCGCCCTTGCCGCCGCATGGGCCTCGCCTTCTATCGACAGCCGGTTGCCGCGTGCGGCGATATAGACGCCAAGCCGGTTCTCGATGGCGATCAGGTTCTGGTCGTACTGCCCGAACAGCGCTCCCAGCAGTTCGGCGCGGTCGAAATCGAGTTCAAGGCGGACCCGGTCGTTCGCGGCGGGCGGGGAAAGCGGAGCGGATTTTTTGGCCATCGCTACGCAGCTTCGGCGAATGCGATGCGTCCCGCAAGACTGTTCGCGTAGGCGCCTTCGATCTCCACCGTCACAATGTCGCCGATCTGTGCTCCGCGTGCATCGACATACACCGATTGCAGCCAGGGCGACTTGCCGATCAGCTGCCCCGCACGCTTGCCGGGGCGTTCCAGCAGGATAGGCATCGTGCTGCCGAGCGCCGCCGTATTGAATGCGAGCTGCTGTTCCTGCACCAGCGCCTGCAGCCGGCGCAGGCGATCCGTCTTCACGTCCTCGTCGATCTGCCCGTCCATCTCCGCCGCCGGCGTTCCGGGCCGCGCTGAATATTTGAACGAATAGGCCTGCGCATAGTTCGCCGCGCGGATGATCGCGAGCGTCTCCTCGAATTCCGCTTCCGTCTCTCCGGGGAAGCCGACGATGAAGTCGCCTGAAACCGCCATGTCGGTACGGGTCGCGCGCAATTTTTCGAGGATGGCGAGATAGGTTTCCACCGTGTGCGAGCGGTTCATCGCTTTCAGCACGCGGTTGGAGCCGGATTGCACGGGCAGATGCAGGTAAGGCATCAGCTTGGGCGTGGTGCCGTGCGCCTCGATCAGCGCGTCCGTCATGTCGGCGGGGTGGCTCGTCGTGTAACGGATGCGGGCGACCCCGTCGATCGCCGCAACCTCGGCGATCAGCGCCGCGAAATCGGTTCCACCGTGGCGGTAGGCGTTGACGTTCTGGCCGAGCAGCACGATCTCCCGCGCGCCCTCGTCGGCGAGACGGCGGGCCTCATCGAGAATGGAGGCGGCGGGCCGCGAGACTTCTGCGCCGCGCGTGTAGGGCACCACGCAGTAGGTGCAGAACTTGTCGCACCCTTCCTGAATCGTCAGGAACGACGACGCCGTCGCCTTGCGACGCTTCCCGAGCGCTTCGAACTTTTCGAGCGTGGGCAGGTCGGTTTCCACCGGCTTTTCCGAGGCCCGGGCGATCAGATCCGGCAACCGGTGGTAGGCCTGCGGCCCCACGACGATATCGACGGCAGGCGCCCGGCGCACGATCTCGGCGCCTTCCGCCTGCGCCACGCAGCCCGCGACCGCCACGATCGGCTTGGGTCCGTCGCGGTGCTTCAGGCGGCCGATCTCCGAATAGACCTTCTCGCTCGCGCGTTCGCGAATGTGGCAGGTGTTGAGCACGACGATCTCGGCGTCCTCTGCGGACGCGGCGGGCGTGTGGCCTTCTGCGTCGAGAAGTTCCGCCATGCGCTCGCTGTCATAGACGTTCATCTGACAGCCGAACGTCTTGACGAAATAAGACCTGGAAGTGTTCACGGGGGCGTCGATTTCAGTTGGCCGGCCTGTTTTTGAGCGGTCGGCCGTAGAGCTCCAGGCGGTGATCCACCAGTTCGAAGCCCAGCCGCTCTGCAATCAGGCGCTGCAGATCCTCAAGCGCATCGTCATGGAATTCGATCACTGCGCCGCTTTCCACGTCGATAAGATGATCGTGGTGCTCTTCGGGCGTCGGCTCATAGCGCGATCTGCCGTCGCGGAAGTCGTGGCGTTCAAGGATGCCGGCCTCTTCGAAAAGGCGCACCGTCCTGTAGACCGTCGCGATTGAAATGCCGGAATCGATCGCCGAAGCGCGCCGGTAGAGCTCTTCAACATCCGGGTGGTCCTCGGCGTCGGAAAGCACCCGCGCGATCACCCGGCGCTGCTCGGTGATGCGGAGGCCGCGCTCTGCACATATCGCTTCGATATCGATTTTTGTCATCGCAGCAGTTTAGGCGTGGAAACAGGGACGGACAAGTCCGTCCCTGCTGCCGTCGCATCCTTTTGAAAGGATGCCGAAGCTACTTGCGCTTGCCGGCCCGCTTGGTCCCCAGGCCGATCTTCTTGGCGAGCGCCTGACGCTGCAGCGCATAGTTCGGCGCGACCATGGGATAGTCGGCGGGAAGGTTCCACTTCGCGCGATAGTCGTCCGGAGTCATGCCGTAGTGCGTCATGAGATGGCGCTTCAGCATCTTCAGCTTCTTGCCGTCTTCCAGGCAGACGATGTAGTCCGGCTTTATAGATGCGCGGACCGAAACTGCGGGCTCCTGCTTCGGCTTGACAGGTTCCACCACCCCGCCGAGCTTCGCAAGTGTCGAGTAGATATTCTCGATCAGGTTCGGAAGGTCCGAAACCGCCACCGTATTGTTTGCGACGTGAGACGATACAATGTCCGCTGTCAGCGCAAGTAGTTCCTGATGATTGTCGCTATGTTCATTCATAAATCCGAGACCCCGACCATTTTGTTGTTGGCGGGGCGTTTTATGTAACGTCTGAATGGCTTTCGCAAGATTTAACGCATGTTGTGACTGAACAGATGTCTAGAATGACAGTGCCATGGTTATCGCATCGAAACGCAGATGATTTTCCCCGACATAATAATCTTTCCGTTGCCCGACACAGACAAAACCCCGGCGTTCATAAAGCCTCAGCGCGCCGGTGTTGCCGCTGCGGACTTCAAGGAACATGCGCCGGATTCCCGAATGTTTCGCGAATTCAGTCGATCTTCGCAGCAGTTCGGTTCCGATACCTTGCCCGCCCCGATCCGGGTCGACGGCGATCAGCAGAAGCTCGCAATCCTCGCCGGTATTGCGCGTCAACGTGAAGCCGGCCGGCGCCGCGTCGATCAGCGCCAGTTCCGATCGCGTGCCGGGCATGGCGAGCGTGCCCAAAAGCTGGCTGCCGTTCCAGCCTTCCCCATAGCGGGCGTCGAACGCGCGCGACATGAGTGCCGCAAGCGCCGGGACGTCATCGATCGTGACAGTTCGGAAAAGCATCAGGCGGGCAGCTTCGCATCCGGTGCCCGCACATACAGAGGCGTCGGCGCGAGCATCCGAAGTTCGGGCGGCAACAGCCGCACATCGCGGGCGTCGGGCGGCGCATCGGAAAGAATCGCGGCAAGGCTGCCGGCCTCCTGCAGAAACGGCGCGCCGGTTCCGGCGAGGGGTCCCCGGCAAACTGCGGCGGCGCTGCCGTAGGAAAGCGCCGCGACCGCCGCCGCCGCATGCAAATCCCTGTCGAAGGCCTGCATGAAGACCTCGCCGCGGCCTCCGTCCATCACCACATCAAGGCGCGCGACATCCTGCGCGGCAAACACGCTCGCGGCGATCAGCGCAGTGGATGAAAAGCCGTGGACCGGCACGTTCCAGACAAGCCCGAAGCCTCGCGCGGCGGCAATTCCGACGCGGAGTCCGGTGAAACTTCCCGGTCCCACGCCGACTGCGATGGCGCGCGGCCGCATGCCCGTTTCGGCAAGCACGGCCTCGACGAGCGGCACGAGCCGCTCGGCATGGCCGCGGCCGATGCGTTCATGCCGCGCTGCAACGATGCGCGCGCCTTCGATCAGCGCGACCGAACAGGCGGCAGTGCCGGTTTCGATCGCAAGCAGCATCAGACGATGGACGCGGCCTCTTCGAACGACAGGCGCGGACTGCGCTCGAACAGGTTCTTCTCCGTGCCGTAGCCGATCGCACAGAGGAAATTCGTCTCGATGGCGGTGCCCGCGAAGAACGCGGCATCGACCTTCGCCTTGTCGAAGCCCGACATCGGGCCGCAATTCAGCCCGATCGCGCGCGCGGCGATCATGAAATACGCCCCCTGCAGAGACGAATTGCGGAACGCGGTTTCGTGAATCATCGCGTCGTTGCCCGTGAACCAGCTGCGCGCGTCGGTATGCGGGAAAAGCTTCGGCAGGTGATCGTAGAACTTCATGTCCATGCCGATGATCGCCGTCACCGGCGCCTGCAGGATTTTCGGGCCATTGGCGCCCGATGCGCAGGCTGCGAGCTTCTCGCGTGCTTCCGCGCTCTTGGCGAACACGATTCGCGCTGGAGAGGCGTTTGCGGACGTCGGGCCCATCCGCATCAGGTCGTACACGGCGCGCAGCTGAACGTCGGAGACCTGACGGTCGGACCAGTCGTTGTGCGTCCTTGCGTTACGGAAGATAAGATCGAGGTCGCGATCGCTCAGCAGATGATCGTTCATAAGGACTCCCTGTTGTCTTGCCGCGCCCCTCAGACGGCGCGGACGTCGATGACTTCCGGCACATAGTATTTCAGAAGATTTTCGATGCCGTTCTTCAGCGTCGCGGTTGAAGAGGGGCAGCCCGAGCAGGCGCCCTGCATCTGCAGATAGACGACGCCTTCCCGGAAACCCTTGTAGACGATGTCGCCGCCGTCGTTCGCGACGGCGGGGCGGATGCGCGTTTCCAGAAGGTCTCTGATCTGCGCGACGATGTCCGCCGTTTCGGGATCGTCCTCGATTTCGGTTTCGGCGGCGATCTCGTTCAGCAGCGGCGCACCGCTGGCGAAATGATCGACGATGATGCCGAGCACCTGGGGTTTCAGCTCGCGCCAGTCGCCGCCGCCCTCGGCGCGCGTCACCGAGATGAAGTCGCTGCCCAGGAACACGCCCGTCACATCGCCGAGCGTGAAGAGTGCGCTTGCGAGCGGCGATGCCTCCGCCGCTTCGGGGGATCCGAAATCGATCGTGCCCGAAGGCATCACGGCGCGCCCGGGAAGGAACTTCACGGTCGCGGGATTGGGTGTGGCCTGGGTTTCAATGAACATGGCGGCGGTCCTCGGGTGGTGGTTCGTGGGCGGGGCCCATCCTCATGCATGCCCATGTGGCGTGCCTTGCGCGCCGGATCAAGCCAGACGGTCGATCGCTTCGGCATCGAGCCCGCCGGGCACGATCACCACCACGCAGGGAAGGTTGCCGGCGCGCTCGCCGGAAAAGTGGCTGACGAGGGGGCCGGGCGCGCCTTTGGCGGCGGCGCCGAGGATCAGCGTGTGGACGTTGTTTTCCGTCAGCATCCCGGTGACTTCATCGACGACCGTTCCCTCGCGGATTTCCAGGGAGGGGCGCCGCCCGGAAAGCGCCATCACCTCGTCGGCCTTGCGGGCGAGCAGGGCCTCGGCAGCCTCCTGCGCTTCGGCGGCGATCATGTCCTGAAGCCCGCCGGAAAGAAGGAACTCGGCCTTGGGAACGATATAGGCGAGCATGATGTTGCCGCCGCTCGACTTGGCGCGGAGCGCCGCATACCGCAGGGCAAGCGCCGATTCGTCGGTGTCGTCGACAACGACGAGATAGTTGGGCACCGCCGTCATCGTGCCAGACCCGCCGCGAGTGTGCGCAGCGATTCGCGGGCGCGCATCAGATAATAGCCCTGCTCGACGAGGTCCTGCCTGCCGACGCCGAACGCCGGGCGTTTCCCTGCGACGGCATCGAGCGCTTCGGTTGTTTCAGCCCATGTGGCGGCAAGCTGTCTCTGGCCGATCGTCGTGCCGAAATCCTCGCGCAGTCCGCGCATCAGCATGGCTGCGGCATAGGCGCCGCCGCGAACCTCGTTGAACTGTGCGTCGGCGCTGCCCACGCGGCTGTCGTCGATCATGCGGTCCACCGCGCCCGCTTCCTCGCCGAGTGCGGTGTTGAGCCCGAGCAGCGCGAGCCGCAGCTCGCGGGCATCGCCTTCGCCCGGCGCGGCGCTCTCCGCAACGGCGCGGTTGTAGCGCGCGAGCGCATCGATCGCATCGCGGTAACGGCTTTCTGCGGAGCCGCCGATGAAGGGAAAATCGCCGTGCAGCCAGCCGCGGTCAGGAGGCGTCTCGAGCGCGTCCACGGCCTCGCTCAGTTCGGGATCGCCGCCGACGCCCTGATCGAAGCTGGAAACGAATGTGCGAATCGCGGCGTGCTGTCCGCGCTGGAACGCGGGCATGTCTTCCAGAAGACCGGTGGGGCGAAGCAGGCTGTCGTTGGGGGTCCAGCCTTTGTTCAGCGCCCGATCGAGCAGCATCGCGGCCGTCGCGACGGCAACGCTTCCCCCAGGCGGCAATACGGTCGTGCCGGGGCGCACGGTAAGGTCGGCGCGGGTATCGGAAAGCAGGCTGCCGACAACGCCCCAGTAAAGGATAGCGGCGAAAAATGCCCCGAGGATCAGCAGCATCCAGCGCGGGATCGCGGCGAAGCGACCGGCGAGGCTGATGCCCTTCGCCTCTGCGCTTGCGGCGGTCACGGGATTTACCGTCTGACGGCGGAAGATGTCGAATATACCCACGCGTTGTTCTTAGCGCGCGTCGAGGCGGCAGGGAAACCCCTACCGCCATCGCAAATCGTCAGGAGCTGCTGTTCGTCTGGTCGATCTTCACGCGCTGGGTCTGCCCGGAATTGCCGGGGAAGCCCGTGAACATCGCCTCGACGAGGTTGGGCACCAGCTTGGTGAGGTCGGATGAGCGCGTCGTCGCCTCTGCGCGGCCCTCGAATACCGGCGCGCCGTTCTTGCGGACAATGTCCATGTCGAGGAACGAGCGATAGACGGTGTAGCTGTAAACTTCGCTGCCGCCGCCGAAGCCCGGACCCCAGAACGGGTCGTAGAACGAGCTCCAGTAATAAGGGCTGTAGCGATAGCGGCTGTAGTGCGGCCAGCCCCATCCGCCCCATCCGCCCCAGCCGTAACCCGCGCCGAAACCGGTGTAGCGAGTGTCGATCTTCTCACGGCCGTCGTTGACGCCGTAGTCGAGCTTGACGACGAGTGTGGCGGCTTCGGGGGAAGCGGCGCGCTGATAGCCCTGCTGAACGAGCTTGTTTTCGACGTACGAGGCGTATTGCGCGAACTCGAGTCCGCCCGATCGCGTCGCATCGCGGGCTTCGATCGCGAAGCTCTCGCCTGTCGGCGCCGGCAGGCGCTGGAAGCGGGAGACATCGGCAGTAAAGGGCGTCGCGCATGCGCTCACGAGCGCAAGCACCCCCAGCGACAACAGAATCTTCGGCAGTTTCATGCTAATCACCTTAGGGCTTTCTCGTTCAGGATATCGCCATGCTCATATAATGCATATGCGCGGCTGAACGATCCCTGAATTTACAAAGCCCTCAGCCGAGAAACCCCACAGTCCGTTTCACCTCCGCGAGAACCGGCGCCGAAATGGCGTCGGCGCGCTCTGCGCCCTTCGTCAGCACGGCGTCGAGATGGCCCGGATCGGCGCAAAGCTCACGGAAACGCGCGGCGATCGGCGCCAGAACGCTCACCGTGAGATCGGCGAGCGCGGGCTTGAATGCGCCGAAGCCTTTGCCCTCGAACTCCGTCAGCACCACTTGCGCGGTCGTTCCGGCGAGCGCCGCATAGATCGAAACGAGGTTTTTCGCTTCGGGTCGCGACTCGAGCCCGGCGAGGTCGCCGGGCAGCGGCTCGGCGTCCGTCTTCGCTTTCCTGATCTTCTGCGCGATCGCGTCGACGTCGTCGGAAAGGTTGATTCGGCTCATGTCCGAAGCGTCTGATTTCGACATCTTGGCGGTGCCGTCGCGCAGCGACATCACGCGCGTCGCCGGGCCCTGGATCACGGGCTCGGGCAGCGGGAACAGCGCCACGCCGTAGTCGGTGTTGAACTTCTGCGCGATGTCGCGGGAAAGCTCCAGGTGCTGCTTCTGGTCCTCGCCCACCGGCACGTGCGTCGCCTTGTAGCCCAGGATGTCGGCGGCCTGCAGCACCGGATAGCCGAACAGGCCGACGGAGGCGCCTTCCTTGTCCTTGCCCGATTTTTCCTTGAACTGCGTCATGCGCTGCATCCAGCCCATGCGCGCGGTGCACATCAGGATCCAGCAAAGCTCGGCGTGCATGTGCACCTGGCTCTGGTTGAACAGCACGGCGCGGTCGGGATCGATGCCGCTCGCGAGCAGCGCGGCGGCCATCTCGTGGATGCCCCGGCGCAGCGCTGCGGGCTCCTGCCACAGCGTGATCGCGTGCAGGTCCACGATGCAATAGACGCATTCGTGCTGGTGCTGCATGTCGACCCAGTTGCGGATCGCGCCCAGGTAATTGCCCAGGTGCAGGTTGCCGGTCGGCTGGATGCCGGAAAAGACGCGCGGTTGAAAAGTCTGTGTCATAGCGCGCCGCCGTTAGGCTTCGCGCAGGGCACAGGTCAAGCGGTGTTGCCGCGCCTCAGCTTGGCGAGATGTTCGCGGTGGAAGCCGCCGATCACCCACAGTACGCCGAAATAGAGCGTCGCCCCGGTCAGCACGACCGCCGCCAGCGCCCCCGCGCGGGCGAGCGCCCCGGCGGTGAAGGCGGAACCGAGCGCGCCGGTCACCCACCACAGGCCCGCAGCCATCACCAGTGCAGCGAAAAGCTGCTTGGCCACGCGCAGCACGACCTGGCCGCTCAGCGTGAAATGCCCGCGCCGGTGCAGGATCGTGTAGAGCATCGCGCAGTTGAACCAGCTGGAAACGGCGGTCGCGGCGGCGAGCCCCACGATACCGAATCGGTCGATCACCAGCAGGATCACGGCGACGTTGAAGGTCAGCGCCGCAGCGGCGGTCTTCACCGGCGTCTTCGTATCGCCGCGCGCGAAGAAGCCGGGCGTCAGCACCTTGATGAGCACATAGGCGGGCAGCCCGGATACGAGCGCCACGAGCACGCCCGCGGTTGCGGCGACATGCTCCGCCGTGAAGCGCCCGCCGAGGAAGATCGCCTCGACGATCGGCTGCGCGGCCACGCCGAGCGCCGCGGCGGCGGGCAGCGTCAGCAGCATCGAAAGCTCGACCGCCGTGCCCTGCAGCCGCTGCGCGCCGTCCGCATCCTCGCGGGCGATGAGCCGGCTGAGCGCGGGCAGGATCGCCGTGCCGAGCGCGATGCCGACAACGCCGAGCGGAAGCTGGTTGAGGCGATCGGCGTAGTTCAGGAAGCTCATCGCGCCCTCTTCCAGCCGTGTCGCGAAGAACGTGTCGATCAGCTGCGAAAGCTGGTAGATGCCCGCGCCGAACGTGGCGGGCACGATGATGCGGCCGAGCTGCTTCACCTTGGGGTCGAGGCGCGGGCGCCGCAGGCGCAGCGTCAGCCCGGCCCGGCGCACCGCCCAGAGCAGCCACACGAACTGCACGACGCCCGCCACAGTCACGGAAATCGCGAGCGCACGCGCCGTTTCGGCGTTGTCGCCGGTCGTGCTGCCGAACAGCAGCACGCCGCCGATCAGGCAGATGTTGAGCAGGATCGGCGCGGCGGCGGCGGCGGCGAACTTCGACATCGAATTGAGCACGCCCGACAGCAGCGACACCAGGCTGATGAGCAGCAGATAGGGAAAGGCGATTCGCGTCAGCTCGACGGTCAGCTCGAACTTGCCCGGCACGTCCTGGTAGGCGCTCGCCATCAGCCAGACGATGCCGGGCATGAAGATCTCGAACAGCGCGGTGAACAGCAGCAGCACGGGCAGGAACACGGAAAGCACGTTCGCCGAGAAGCGCTCGGCGGCTTTCTTGCCGCCCGGCCCGTGCAGTTCCTTGCTGAACATCGGCACATAGGCGGCGCTGAACGCGCCTTCGGCAAACAGGCGGCGGAAGGTGTTGGGCAGCTTGAACGCCACAAAAAAGGCGTCCGCGCCCGCGCCCGCACCGAGCAGGCGCGAAAGCAGCATGTCGCGGGCAAAGCCGAAAATGCGGCTGACGAGGGTCAGCCCGCCGATAACGCCGACGCTCTTGACGAGCGACATGGGCGCAGCCTCCCGCCGGGCCTCAGGCGTGCCCGATTTCGCCGGATTGTTCTGCGGTCTCCGCCTGCTGCTGGCGCGCGAAGTAAAGCTGCGCGAAGTCGATCGGATCGAGCATCAGCGGCGGGAAGCCGCCGTCGCGGGTTGCGTCCGCGAAGATGCGGCGCGCGAACGGGAACAGCTGGCGCGGCGCCTCGACGACGAGGAACAGCTCCAGATGCTCCTGCGGCACGTTCTGCAGGCCGAACAGGCCACCGTAGAGCAGCTCTGTGATAAAGGCGGTCTTGCCGTTTTCGAACGCGGCGTTCGCGGAGAGTTTCAGCTCCACCTCATAGACGTTTTCGCTCTGCTGGCGGACGCCGACGTTGACGTTGATCTCGATCTTGGGCTGACCGGAACCCTGCTGCAGCGATCCCGGAGCGCCGGGGTTTTCGAACGACAGGTCCTTCACGTACTGTGCAAGGATGCTCACCTGCGGCATGGCTTCGCCCGCCGCGTCACCGGCCGCTTCGCCGCCGTTGCCGTTGATGTAGCCTTCGTCGCCCGTTTCGTTCTCGGCCATGGTGCAGGATCTCAATTCTGTTGGACAGGAATACGGCGCGCTCGCTAGCAGGCGCATGGAACCGGCGCAAGGCGGCGCTGTTCCTTGTATGCGGCGCAGAATAGCCTATCTTAACCGAAATCGGGTTAAGCTGCGTGGACTGAACGGCACGGCGCTGTTAAGGAAATACGTTTGAAGGGACGCGTGAAGGTAGAGATATGGGCGACAGCAGCGGAATGATCGAGATCGTCGTTCTGGCGATGCTCGCCGGGTTCATCGCCCTGCGGTTGGTCAGCGTACTTGGCCGTCGCACGGGGCACGAGGAGCCTGTGGGCGATGTCGTTCGCCGTGCCCCCGCCGAACAGCAGGCGCCGCCGCGTGCGGGCAGCTACGATCTGCCGCCTGCCGCGCCGCTCGATCTTCCCGCCGACATGTCGCCCGCGCTGAAGGAGTCGCTGAACGCGATCGCCGCCGCCGACCCCATGTTCGATCCGCTGCGTTTCGCCGAAGGTGCGAAAGCGGCCTATCGCATGGTTCTCGAAGCCTTCTGGAAGGGTGATGCAGAGGCGCTGCGCGAGCTCGTGTCCGATGATATCGCGGATCAGTTCGCGGAAGCGATTGCCGCCCGCGAAGAAGAAGGCCTCACGCTCGACAACAGGCTGGTGTCGCTCGAAAAGGTCGAAATCGTCGCGGCGCAGCTTCGCGGTGCAATGGCCGAGGTGACGCTGCGTTTCGATGCCGATCTCGTCGCCGTCACGCGCGACAAGGCGGGCAACGTCGTCAGCGGGTCGGTTTCCGATGCCGTGCAGTCGCACGATATCTGGACATTCAGCCGCCACACCGGCGCTGCGGACCCGAACTGGCTGCTCATCGACACCGACGAAGACGCCTGATCGCCGCACTTTCGAGACGAATGCGGATTCCCGCCGCCGCTGAAATCCGCTAGCCCTGCGCTCCGATCGTCATCCGGAGTTTTCGCGTGCGCCGTTTTATTCCCTTGTTTCTGCTGCTCGCAATTGCCGCGTGCGCGTCGCCGCGCGTGGAGACCGCGCCCACCGCGCCGGTTTCTCCGGGCACCCGGCCCGCCCCGGCCCCCACCCCGACGCCTCCCGCCGGGCCCGCCACCGCAGCCGCGCTTGGCGCCGCCCCGGCGACGTTCGCAGACATACCGGGATGGGCAACCAACGACTTCGCCGCGACGCTCGCGGCATTCCGCAAATCCTGCCGCGCGGTCACGCGCCGCACCGATGTCAGCGGGCTGACCATTGCGGCGGACTGGGAAACCGCGTGCAATCTCGTGCCTGCCGCCGCCGACCCGCGCGCCTTTTTCGAGCTGAACTTCACTCCCGTGCGCGTCGGCACCGGCGCGGCGTTCGTCACCGGCTATTACGAGCCTGAAATCGCAGGATCGCGCACGCGCGGCCCCGGCTATCTGGTGCCGATCTACGGCGTGCCCGAAGACCTCGTGCGCGTCGATCAGCCCGATCCGGCAAAGCCGGGGCAGATGAAGAAGGCCACCGGCCGGATCGATGAAACCGGCGCCTATCAGCTCTACTGGACGCGCGAAGACATCGACAACGGCGCGCTCTTCGATCGCAACCTCGAGATCGCCTGGGCGGCGGACGAGGTGGAATTCTTCTTCCTCCAGATCCAGGGCTCGGGCCGCCTGCGCCTGCCCGACGGCAGCGTCATGCGAATCGGTTATGCGGGCCAGAATGGTCGCGAATACGTGGGCATCGGGCGGTTGCTGCGCGATCGAAACCTGCTCGCGCCGGGTGAAGCGTCGATGCAGGGCATCATGCGCTGGCTGCGCGCCAACCCCGACGAAGGCCGCAAGGTCATGCACGAGAACAAGAGCTTCATCTTCTTCAAGGAGCTTACCGGCGAAGGTCCGCTGGGCGCGCTCGGAACGCCGGTCACGCCCGAACGCAGCCTCGCCGCCGATCCGATGTTCGTGCCGCTCGGCGCCCCCGTATGGCTTGCCACGCGCTACACCGATGTCGATCGCGGCATGAAGCCGTTCGCCGCGCTCATGGTGGCGCAGGATACCGGCGGCGCGATCAAGGGCGCAAACCGCTTCGATCTGTTCTGGGGGGCGGGCGAACGCGCGCGCACCATCGCGGGCGGGCTTTCCAGCGAAGGCGCCGCTTTCATCCTGCTGCCGAAGGCGGCGGCGGCGCGTCTGCTCCGTGGCGCGGCGACCTGAACCGCCGCCTGACGCGGGAGACGCGCTCTGGGCCAAGGTCAAGGCGTCCGTCCGCCCGCTGAAAGCCCGCACCGCGCCGCCGCCCGAAGTCCCGCGCATCCGCGTCCATGTGCGTCCGCAGCCGGTCGAAGCGCCTGCGATTTCCCGCGAGCGCGCGGCGGCCCCGCCGGACGGCGCCTCGCTCGACGGCGGCTGGGACCGCCGCATCCGCAGGGGTAGCCTCGATGCGGAGCGCACCGTCGATCTCCACGGCTACACGCAGGACGAGGCTTACACCGTCTTTGCCGGCGCACTGGAACGCGCGTGGCGCGACGATGTGCGCACGCTGCTCGTCATCACCGGTAAGATCCGGCCTGCGGACGAGGATGGCCGCCCGCGCGGTGTCATTGCCGCCAGTTTCTCCCGCTGGGCGGCAACCCCGGCGCTTCGTCCGTTCATCGCCGCCATCCGCCCCGCGCATCCCCGCCACGGCGGCGGCGGCGCCTGGTATGTGATCCTGCGGCGCAAGCGCTAGCTGTACGCTCGTCTCGCCGAGTGGCATGATCGGAAACAGGACTCAGGGGAGACCACCGATGTCGAAGACGTTCCTGCTGCTTGCCGCCGCGCTGCTCATGCCCGCATTGCCCGTGGAGGCCGCGCCCGCCGCCATCACGGTCGCCGTTGCCGCCAAAGACCGCCCTGCAGATGAAGCGAAGCTCGATGAAAGCCGCAAGCCCGCCGAAGTCCTCAAGTTCCTCGGCCTTGAACGCGGCGACCGCGCCTTCGATTTCATGGCGGGGCGCGGCTACTACAGCGAAATCATGGCGCGCGCCGTCGGCCCGAAGGGCATGGTCGTCGCGTGGAATCCCTCCGGCATCGGGGAAAGCGACCCGGTGAAAACGGCGTGGCAGAGCTTGCGCGTCCGCGTGAAGAATGTCGCCGTGTTCAGCACGTTCATGCCCGACCTCGCGCTTGCACCCGCCAGCTTCGATTTCGCGCTCTTTCACCTCGTTTATCACGATGCGTATTGGGAAAGCGCCGAATACAAGCTCGTCCGCACCGATCCGGCCCTGCTGCTCGCCACGCTCTACGGCGCGATGAAGTCCGGCGGTATTGTCGGGGTGATCGACCATGTCGGCCCCGCGGGCGGCGACACGCGCGCCGAGGTCGACAAGACGCACCGCATCGATCCCGCCGTGGTCCGCGCGGATTTCGAGCGCGCCGGTTTCGTCTTCGAAGGCGAATCGGATGTGCTTCGCGTGCCTGGCGACGACCTCTCGAAATCGGTGTTCGATCCCGCCGTGCGCGGCAAGACCGACCGGATCGTCTACAAATTCAGCAAGCCCGACGGCGCACCCAAGGATGATCTCGCGATGGCCTGCGATGTGGAGAAGGCCCAAAGTTTCATCGGCCGGCCCGCCGACGAGGCGACCGTGGGCGAGATGAAGAAGGCCACCGGCGCCCGCACCGCGCGCGTCGTGCCGCCGAACGGCGCGGTCACGATGGATTTCCGCCCCGACCGGCTCACGATTTCAACCGACGAAGCCGGAAACATCACCCGCGTTTCCTGCGGCTGAGTTTCTCCCTCTCCCCGCCGGGGAGAGGGCCGGGGAGAGGGGCTGGCTACAGAATATACTTCGAAAGGTCGTTGTCGCGCGCGATGTCCGAAAGCTGCGCATCGACGTAAGCCGCGTCGATCTTCACTGCGGTGCCGCCGCGATCCGAAGCATCGAAGCTGATCTCCTCGAGCAGCTTTTCGAGCACGGTCTGCAACCGCCGCGCGCCGATGTTCTCGATGCGGTCGTTCACCTGCGCCGCGATCCGCGCGATCGCGTCGATCGCGTCGTCGGTGAATTCCAGCGTCACGCCCTCGGTGCCCATCAGCGCGGCGTATTGCCCCACCAGTGAAACTTCGGTGTCCGTCAGGATGCGGCGGAAATCCGCTTCCGTCAGGCCTTTCAGCTCCACCCGGATCGGCAGGCGCCCCTGAAGCTCGGGCAGCAGGTCCGACGGCTTCGCGACATGGAACGCGCCCGATGCGATGAACAGGATGTGGTCGGTCTTCACCGGGCCGTATTTCGTCGCCACGGTGGTTCCCTCGATCAGCGGCAGCAGATCGCGCTGCACGCCTTCGCGCGAGACGGAGCCGCCGCGCACGTCCGACACCGCGATCTTGTCGATCTCGTCGAGGAACACGATGCCGTTCTGCTCGGCGGAGACGATCGCCTCGCGGTTCACCTCTTCCTGGTCGAGCCGCTTGTCGGATTCCTCGTTGACGAGCGCCTCCCACGCCTGCCGCACCTTCAGCTTGCGCTTCTTCGTGCGCTGGCCGCCGAGTTTGCCGAACATGCCGCCCAGGTCGATCATGCCGACCTGCCCGGTCATGCCGGGGATCTCGAAGGGCATCTGCGGCGCCTCGTCGACCTCGATCTCGATCTCCTTGTCGGAAAGCTCGCCCGCGAGCAGCTTCTCGCGGAAGCGGTCGCGCGTCGCGCCGCTTGCGTCCTTGCCGACGAGCGCGTCCAGCACGCGCGCCTCGGCGGCCTGTTCGGCCTGCGCGCGCACGCCCTTGCGCTTCTGCTCGCGGACCAGGCGGATGGCCTCCTCCACGAGATCGCGGATGATCTGCTCGACATCGCGGCCGACGTAGCCGACCTCGGTGAACTTGGTCGCTTCCACCTTCAGGAACGGCGCTTCGGCGAGCTTTGCGAGGCGGCGGCTGATCTCCGTCTTGCCGCAGCCCGTCGGCCCGATCATCAGGATGTTCTTGGGGCTGACCTCGTCGCGCATGTCCTCGGGCAGCTGCTGCCGCCGCCAGCGGTTGCGCAGCGCGACGGCGACCGCGCGCTTCGCGTCGTTCTGGCCGACGATATAGCGGTCGAGCGCGGCGACGACGGCCTTGGGGGTCAGTGCCGAGATGGTCTCGGCGGGCCTGATGGGAGCTTCGACGTTCACTTTGCCGCCTCCAGCGTTTCAATGGTGAGATTGGTGTTGGTGAAAACGCAGATTTCGGCGGCGATTCCCATGGCCCTGTTCGCCACGTCGTCCGCCGAAAGCCCGTCGATGTCGATCAGCGCCCGCGCGGCGGAAAGCGCGTAGTTGCCGCCCGAACCGATCGCGGTCACGTTGTGCTCGGGCTCCAGCACGTCGCCCGTGCCGGTCAAAACCAGCGTCACCTCGCGGTCGGCGACGATCATCATCGCCTCCAGCCGCCGCAGGTAGCGGTCGGTCCGCCAGTCCTTGGCGAGTTCCACCGCCGCGCGCTTCAGCTGGCCGGGGAAGCGTTCCAGCTTCGCCTCCAGCCGCTCGAACAGCGTGAAGGCGTCGGCGGTCGCGCCGGCGAAGCCGCCGATTACGCTGCCGTCGCCCAGGCGCCGCACTTTCTTGGCGTCGCCCTTCATCACGGTGTTGCCCAGGCTGACCTGTCCGTCGCCTGCGATCACCACCTTGCCGTTCTTGCGCACGGCAAGGATGGTCGTGCCGTGCATCACCTGGTCTGCCATGTCTGGAAAGTATCTTTCGTGTGGATGTGAGAGTGCTTGCCTGCTGATATAGGAAGTGAAAGGCGCGCTTCAATTCCGCGCCGGGAGAGCATCATGAGAACCGCCATCGTTGTTGCACTGCTTGCGCTCGCCGCGTGCGGGGATACCGCGAAGCTCAGCGTGGAGGACGGCACCGGCACCGATCCGAAACTGCCTGAACCCGTGCAGACGCTCCTGCCCACGGTGAACATCGCGGACGCGAAACCGTGGGCGGCGGGGGAAACGCCGGTCGCTGCGGAGGGCTATTCCGTCGCGCTCTTCGCCGAAGGCCTCGCGCACCCGCGCTGGATATACCGCCTGCCCGGCGGCGACATCCTCGTTGCCGAATCGAACAAGCCGCCGCGCCCGGTCAAGGGCCTCATGGGCCGCATCGAGGCCTATATCATGGGCAAGGCGGGCGCGGGCGCGCCCTCTGCCGACCGCATTACCCTGCTCCGCGATGCGGACGGCGACGGCGTGGTGGATACGCGCGGCCCGTTCCTGGCCGAAGGTCTCGGCTCGCCCTTCGGCATGGCGCTCGTCGGGGATCGTTTTTACGTCGGCAACTACGCCGACGTGCGCGCATGGCCCTATACGGAGGGTGCCACATCGCTCACAGGCGTCGGCACCAGGCTGATCGACCTGCCGCGCAAGGGCGAGAGCACCGGCCACTGGACGCGCAACCTGCTCGCGAGCGCGGACAGCAGCAAACTCTACGTCGCCGTCGGCTCCGTCTCCAACGTCGCGGAAGGCGGCATGGCGGTGGAGGAAGGCCGAGCCGCCATCCACGAGATCGACCTCGCGACCGGCGCATCGCGCCTCTTTGCGACCGGCCTCCGCAATCCGGTGGGCATGGACTGGAATCCCGTCACCGGGCAGCTCTGGACCGCGGTGAACGAACGCGACGCGCTCGGCAGCGATCTCGTGCCCGATTACATGACAAGCGTGAAGGACGGCGGCTTCTACGGCTGGCCCTACAGCTACTATGGCGGGAACGTCGATACGCGCCCCGATCCGAAACGCCCCGATCTCGTCGCGAAGGCCATCAAGCCCGATTATGCGCTCGGCGCCCACACCGCGAGCCTCGGCCTCGCCTTCGCGCCCGACGGCAGCGGCGCCTACGTCGGCCAGCACGGCTCGTGGAACCGCAAGCCCCACTCGGGCTACAAGGTTATCTTCGTACCCTTCGCGGGCGGAAAACCCGCCGGGATGCCGCGCGATATCCTCACCGGCTTCCTCGTCGGCGATCATGCGAAGGGCCGTCCCGTCGGCGTCGCGTTCGATCGCACGGGCGCGCTTCTGGTGGCGGACGATGTCGGCGGCCGCGTCTGGCGCGTGACGGGTCCGGGTCTCGGCAATGGTCTCAAGAGCCTTGAGCCCGCCGCCGAACCCGCTATAGCGCCGGAATGACCGCGCGCACCGCAAGCATCGTCCGCAAGACGAACGAGACCGATATTTCCGTCGAGGTGAATCTCGACGGCACCGGGCAATACGAGATCGAAACCGGCATCGGCTTCTTCGATCACATGCTGGAGCAGCTTTCGCGCCACTCGCTGATCGACGTGAAGCTCAGCTGCAAGGGCGACCTGCATATCGATCAGCACCACACCGTGGAGGATTGCGGCATCGCGCTCGGCGACGCGATCCACAAGGCGCTCGGCGAAAAGCGCGGCATCCGCCGCTACGGCGATGCGCTCTCGCCGATGGACGAGGCGCTCACCCGCGTCGCGCTCGATATCTCGGGCCGTCCGTTCACGGTCTGGAAGGTCTCGATCCCGCAGGCGCGCCTCGGCGAAATGGATACCGAACTGTTCCCGCACTGGTTCCACAGTTTCGCGGGCAGCG
The DNA here is from genome assembly GCF_014199685.1 of Sphingosinicella soli. GTDB lineage: Bacteria > Pseudomonadota > Alphaproteobacteria > Sphingomonadales > Sphingomonadaceae > Sphingosinicella > Sphingosinicella soli. The sequence continues at coordinate 31,767 of NZ_JACHNZ010000007.1, forward strand.
TCGGCATGACACTGCATATCGAGCAGCTTTCGGGCGAAAATTCACATCATATTATCGAATCCTGCTTTAAGGGTCTGGCGAGAGCCTTGCGTACGGCGACGGAGATCGATCAGCGCAAGGCGGACAGCGTGCCGAGCACCAAGGGCGTTCTGGGCGGCTGACCGGGAACCTCTAAGGATCAGGCACAGGCACGGTATGGCGGAACGGATTGCAGTCATCGATTACGGCGCGGGCAACCTGCGCTCGGTGGCGAAGGCGCTTGAAGCGGCTTCGAACGAAATCGGCGTCGCGGTGCAGATCGTCGTTACGGACAGCCCCTCCACGGCATCGCAGGCGGATCGCATCGTGCTTCCGGGCGTCGGCGCGTTCGGCCAGTGCGCGACGTCGCTCCGCGCGATCGCCGGCATGGAAGATGCGCTGAGCGAGGTCGTGCTCGTGAAGCAGCGTCCGTTCCTCGGCATTTGCGTCGGCATGCAGCTTCTCGCCAAGCGCGGCGAGGAAAAGGGCGTCTACCAGGGCCTCGGCTGGATTCCCGGCAAGGTCGTGAAGCTCGATCCGCATGATCCGAACCTCAAGATTCCGCACATGGGCTGGTCGCCGGTGTCGATGAAGCTCGCGGGCATCAACCACGATGCGCTCAGCCGCATCGAGGATGGCGGCGAGGCCTATTTCGTGCACAGTTTTCATTTCGAATGCACCGATCATTCGCATCTGCTCGCCACCTGCGATTACGGCGGGCCGGTCGCGGCGATCATCGGGCGCGACAATATTCTCGGCGCGCAGTTTCACCCGGAAAAGAGCCAGCATTACGGTCTCTCGTTCCTCGCGACGTTTCTGGGCTGGACGCCGTAATCCGGCCGGGTTGGACCACGATCCGATCGCCTCGATCGGACCGTGATCAGATTTTCTTTGCTTACCGCATTTTCCGAGCCGTCAGGTGTTTCCACCTGACTTGAAAATGCTCTAATGCAGCCCCGCAATGTCATTCACGATCTTCCCCGCCATCGATCTCAAATCCGGTCAGGTCGTGCGCCTCGCCGAGGGCGATATGGCGCGCGCCACGATTTATTCCGATGATCCCGCCGCGCAGGCGGCCGTCTTCGCGCGCGGCGGCGCCGCGTGGCTGCACGTCGTCGATCTCGACGGCGCCTTCGCGGGCCGCAGCGTCAACGGCGATGTGGTGGCGCGAATCGTTGCCGCCTTCACCGGCAAGGTGCAGCTCGGCGGGGGTATCCGCGACATGGCCGCTGTCGAAAGCTGGTTCGCGCGCGGCGTCACGCGCGCCGTCATCGGCACTGCGGCGCTGAAAGATCCCGATTTCGTGAAAGCCGCCGCAAAGGCGTATCCCGGCCGGATCGTCGTCGCGGTCGATGCGAAGGGCGGCATGGTCGCGACCGAAGGCTGGGCGGAGGCGTCCGACATGCCGGTCGTCGATCTCGCCCGCCGCTTCGAAGATGCGGGCGTCGCCGCCGTGCTGTTCACCGATGTCGGACGCGACGGGCTCCTCAAGGGCGTCAATCTCGAAGCGACGCACGCGCTCGCGCAGGCGCAGACGCTCCCCGTCATCGCCAGCGGCGGCGTCGCGGGGGAGGCGGACATCCACGCGCTGAAGGCGATCGCGGCAGACGGCATCGCGGGCGTGATTTGCGGCCGTGCCATCTACGACGGCCGTCTCGATCTCGGCCGAGCGCTCGCCATCGCCGCATGAGCGCCGTGCGGATCATCCCCTGCCTCGACGTGGCGAACGGCCGCGTCGTGAAGGGCGTAAACTTCGTCGATCTTCGCGATGCCGGCGATCCGGTGGAAGCCGCGAAGGCCTATGACGCGGCGGGCGCCGACGAGATCTGCTTCCTCGATATCACCGCGACGCACGAGGATCGCGGCACGCTGCTCGATATCGTCCAGCGCACGGCGGACCAGTGCTTCGTGCCTTTGACCGTGGGCGGCGGTGTCCGCTCGATCGACGATGCGCGCGCGCTGCTGCTTGCGGGCGCCGACAAGGTGGCGATCAACAGCGCCGCCGTGCGCGATCCCGGTGTCGTCACCGCGCTTGCCGAACATTTCGGGTCGCAGTGCGTCGTCGTCGCCATCGATGCGCGCCAGTCCGGTACCGGCCGCTGGGAAATCTTCACGCACGGCGGGCGCAAGGCCACGGGCATCGATGCGTTGGAGTTCGCGCTTGCCGTGGTCGACAAGGGCGCGGGCGAAATCCTGCTCACCTCGATGGACCGCGACGGCACGAAGTCGGGCTTCGATCTCGCGCTCACCCGCACCATCGCCGATTCGGTGCCCGTGCCCGTCATCGCCAGCGGCGGCGTCGGCAACGTGGCGCATCTGGTGGAGGGGGTTCGCGAGGGCCACGCCTCTGCGGTGCTCGCCGCGTCCATCTTCCATTTCGGCGAAGCGACGATCGGCGATGCGCGCGCGGCGATGCGCGCCGCCGGGATCAGGGTGCGAAACCGTTGACGCCTCGCGCCTCCGGCGTCAGGGTCCGGGCATGACCGCCACCCTCGAACGCCTCGCCGCCATCGTCGCCTCGCGCCGCGCCGCCGATCCTGCTGAAAGCTACGTCGCGAAGCTCTTCGTGAAGGGCCGCGCGAAGATCGCGCAGAAGGTGGGCGAGGAGGCTGTGGAAGCCGTCATCGCCGCCGTGAAGGACGACCGCGCGGAACTGATCGGCGAAAGCGCCGACCTGCTGTTCCACCTGTCCGTCCTCTGGGCGCACGCGGGCATCACGCCGGGCGATATCGATGCCGAGCTCGCCCGGCGCGAGGGCGTATCGGGCATTGCCGAAAAAGCCGCCAGAAAAACCGAAACACCGGGAGACTGATCTTGGGCGTCGAAACGCTGGAGCCATACGACGACGACAACATCTTCGCGCGCATCCTGCGCGGCGAGATACCGGCAAAGCCGGTCTATGAAGACGATTACGCCTTCGCGTTCCACGACATCAATCCGCAGGCGCCGACGCATGTGCTGGTGATCCCGAAGGGCCGCTACGTCAGCTGGGCGGATTTCGCGGCGAAGGCGGCGGACGCTGAAATCGCCGGTTTCGTGCGCGCGGTCGGCGCCGTCGCGCGCGAGCTCGGCATCGAGGAGACGGGCTATCGCCTGCTCGCCAACGCCGGACCCCATTCGCATCAGGAGGTGCCGCACCTCCATGTGCACATCTTCGGCGGGAAAAAACTCGGCGCGATGCTCGTGACGCCCTGAATCTGGTGCTTTTCAGTTTGTGGTCGGCGTGAAAACCGCTAGACCACGCAACATTGTTTCAGCCTTGGCTGGGGAGCAGGGCGCGTATTTTTGTTGGGGGGAATTCCCGAATGATTTTTGGTCGTGTCAAATCGCTCGACGCCATTCTGGCGACGGCTCAGAAGAAGTCGCTTCACCGCTCGCTCGGCGCGCTGCAACTGACGCTGCTCGGCGTCGGCGCCATCATCGGCACGGGCATCTTCGTGCTCACGTCGGAGGCCGCGCAGAAGGCCGGCCCCGGCATGATCGTCAGCTTCATCATCGCGGGCTCGGTCTGCGTGGTTGCGGCGCTCTGCTATTCGGAAATCGCCTCGATGGTGCCCGTTTCGGGCTCCGCCTACACCTATACCTATGCCGTCATGGGCGAGCTGCTTGCCTGGATGGTCGGCTGGGCGCTGGTGCTTGAATATGCCGTGGCGGCGAGCGCGGTTTCGGTCGGCTGGTCGGGCTATTTCGTCGGCCAGGTCAAGGGCTGGTTCGATATAGACCTGCCGATCGCGCTCATCTCCGGGCCGTACGTGCCCGGCGGCATCATCAATCTCCCCGCTGTCGTCATCGCGCTTCTCATCACCTGGCTTCTTATGCTCGGCACCACGGAAAGCGCGCGCGTCAATGCCGTGCTGGTCGCCATCAAGGTGGTGGCGCTCACCGCGTTCATCGTGCTCGCATTGCCGGTGATGCGTATGGAAAACTTCGAACCGTTTGCGCCGCAGGGCTGGTTCGGTTCGGGCGGCGCGGGCATCGTCGGCGCCGCAGCCTCCATCTTTTTCGCCTATGTGGGTTTCGACGCCGTCTCGACGGCGGCGGAGGAAACGAAGAACCCGCAGCGCAACGTGCCGATCGGTCTGATCGGCTCACTCGCGATCTGCACGGTCTTCTACATGCTCGTCGCTGCGGGCGCGATCGGTTCGCCGCTCGGGTCGCAGCCGGTCACCTCGGCGCTCGGCGAATGGCTGACCCCCGGTTCGGCCGAACTCGGCGCGCGCTGCGCCACGCTGATGGCGGCAGGTCAGGAACCGCTCGCCTGCTCGAAGGAAGCGCTTGCCCACGTTCTGCGCGAGGTCGGCTATCTCAACATCGGCAATCTCATCGGTCTCGCTGCTTTCCTTGCGTTGCCGTCGGTCATTCTCGTCATGCTGTTCGGCCAGACGCGCATCTTCTTCGTGATGTCGCGCGATGGCCTGCTGCCGGAAAAGCTCTCCACGATCCACCCGAAGTGGAAGACGCCGCACATCATCACGCTGATCACCGGCCTTGCCGTCACCTTCACGGCGGCGTTCCTGCCGGTCGGCAAGCTCGCCGATATCGCGAACGCGGGCACGCTGTTCGCGTTCATGATGGTGGCGATCGCGGTGATGCTGCTCCGCAAGCGCGATCCGCACCGCGCGCGGCCGTTCCGCACCCCGGCGCTTTGGCTGGTTGGTCCGCTCACGGTGATCGGCTGCGTGTCGCTTTACTTCGCGCTGCCGTTCGATGCGAAGATCGTGCTGCCGCTCTGGGGCGCCCTCGGCCTTCTGCTGTACTTCGCCTACGGCTACCGCAAGAGCCATGTCGGCCGCGGTATCATCGATGTGCCGGAAGCCGATCCCGATGTGCCGCCGCAGCCGGTGCCCCCGATGCCGGGCGCGCCGACCCCGGGCGGCAAGCAGGCCTGATACGGATCGGCCCGGTTCTCACCAGAACCGGGCCGACCTGTTTTCAGCCCAGCCGCTTTTCAGCCCAGCCGTTTCGCGACGAGCGCGGCGAGATCGGCCTCGGGGCGCGCGCCGAAGTGGCTGATGACTTCCGCCGCCGCCACCGCGCCCATCACCGCGCAGTCGCGCAGCGCGCGGCCTTCGGAGAAACCGGCAAGGAACCCGCCCGCGAACAGGTCGCCCGCGCCCGTCGTGTCGATAATGCGCGCGGCGGGCTCGGCCGGAACCGTGATCGCCGCGTCCTTCGTCAGCACGACCGCGCCCTTCTCGGACCGGGTGATGACGCTCACCTCGCAGGCCCCGCGCTGCGCCGCGACGGCAACGTCGAAGTCGTCCGTTTCGTAAAGGCTCTTCAGTTCGTTCTCGTTGGCGAACAGGATATCCGCGCCGCCGCGCGCCAGGCGCAGGAAGTCGGCCCGGTGACGCTCCACGCAGAACACGTCGGAAAGCGTGAACGACACGCGCCGCCCGTTTGCATGCGCCACCGCGCAGGCCTTTTCCATCGCGGCGCGCGGATCGGCGGCGTCCCACAAATAGCCTTCCAGGTAGGTCAGCGGGCTCGCCGCGATCAGGTCGTAGTCCACGTCCGCCGTGCTCAGCATCGCGCTGGTGCCCAGGAAGGTGTTCATCGTGCGCTGCGCGTCGGGCGTCACCAGGATCAGGCAGCGCCCCGTCGGTGTGCCGTCCGCCGCGTAAGGCGTCGTATAGTCGACGCCCGACGCGCGCATGTCGTGCGCGAACACCTCGCCGAGCTGGTCTCCTGAAACCCGCCCGATGAAGTTCACCCGCCGGCCGAGTGCCGCCATGCCCACGGCGGCGTTGGAGCCCGATCCGCCCGAAACCTCGCGCCCCGGCCCCATGCGGCCGTACAGGCGCTCCGCCTCTGCGGTATCGATCAGGTGCATCGATCCTTTCTGCAGGCCGTTTTCCGCAAGGAAGGCATCGTCGGCGGACGCGATCACATCGACAAGGGCGTTGCCCATCACGACGATGTCGTAGGTGCTGGTCATCGGGCGTTTTCACCTGAGAAGAGGGGGAAACCCGACCCCTAGCGGCGCGTCTCGCCGTCCGCAACCTTCGGTGCTAGTCTCGGCAAATGCTCGCTGAACTCCCGCGCGTCCTCGTCCAGCTCTCCGACCGGCGCCTTGTCGCCGTGTTCCTGAAATCGATCGTGCTGACGCTCCTCGTCCTCGCGGGCGTCTGGTTCGGTCTCGATCTCTGGCTCAGCGGCAGCAGCGCGCCGCCGCTGCCGCTATGGATGCAGCGTTTCTGGGCGGATGCGGCGGACTGGGCGGCGCTGCCCATCGTCCTCATCGGCGGCTGGTTCCTGTTCCCCGGCATCGCCACCGGCGTCATGGGCCTGTTCCTCGACGATGTCGTCGATGCCGTGGAGGACCGCCACTACCCCCGCGCAGCGGCGCATCGCCGCGTGACCATGGCTGAGGCCGGGATGCTCGCGCTCGCCTCCGCGCTGCGCGTCGTGCTGTGGAACCTTGCGCTAGCGCCCGTCTATGTGCTGCTGCTGTTCACGGCGGTGGGCCCGCTCCTCCTGTTCACCGCCGTCAACGGCTGGCTGATGGGCCGTGATCTTCTGGAGATGGTCGCGGTTCGCCACATGCCGCGCGCGCAGGCGTCGGCGCTGGTTGCATCAAACCGTGCGCTGCGGCTCCGTCTCGGCCTCACTGCCGCGCCGCTGTTCCTCGTGCCCGTCCTCAACCTGTTCGCGCCGATCATCGCCGCCGCGCTCGCCGCGCATGCGTTCCAGATCGTCGGCAAGCGCTGAAAGGCCCCACGCCGCCGCCTCGCGCACCAGTTCCGACGCATCCTCGGTCAACCGCTTCAGCACCGGCGCCGCACCGGCAGCCCCGCTGTTGCCGAGCGCAATGGCGACGTTGCGCACGAAACGGTCGCGGCCGATCCGCTTGACCGGCGATCCGGCGAACACCTGCCGGAACCCCGCCTCGTCGAGCGCGGCAAGCTCGGCGAGGCGCGGCGCGGTCAGTTCGGCGCGCGGCAGGAACGCCGCCTCGGCGGAGGCCTTGGCGAAGCGGTTCCAGGGGCACACGGCCAGGCAATCGTCGCAGCCGTAAATACGATTGCCGATCGCGCGCCGGAATTCGTGCGGAATCGGGCCTTTCAGCTCGATGGTCAGGTACGAGATGCACCGCCGCGCGTCGAGGCTGTAGGGCCCCGTGAAGGCGTCGGTCGGGCACGCGCGCTGGCACGCGTCGCACGAACCGCAGCGGTCGGCGTGCGGCGCATCGGCGGGAAGCTCCAGCGTCGTGTAGATCGCGCCCAGGAACAGCCAGCTGCCGTGGTCGCGGCTGACGAGATTCGTGTGCTTCCCCTGCCAGCCGATCCCGGCGGCGGCGGCGAGCGGCTTTTCCATCACCGGCGCGGTGTCCACGAACACCTTCACCTCGCCCTCGCCTGTCGCCGCCAGCAGCCAGCGCGCCAGCGTCTTCAGCCGCGCCTTGATCGTGTCGTGATAGTCCTGCCCCTGCGCGTAGACCGAAATCACACCGATGTCGGGGTGCCCCGCGTGGCGCAGCGGATCCAGCCCCGGCGCATAGCTCATGCCCAGCATGATGATGGATTTCACATCGCTCCACAGCGCGCGCGGGCTTTCGCGGCGATCGGCCTTTTCCGCCATCCACAGCATGTCGCCGTGGCGGCCGTCGGCGATCCACGCCCTCAGCCGCGCGCCTGCGGCAGGCGCGGCGTCGGCGGGTGCGATGCCGATGGCGGAAAAGCCCAGCTCCGCCGCCTTCGCGTTCAAGTCCTTCAAGATTTTGTTCGTATCCACGATCTATTCATAGCATCGTCGCGGGCCTGCGTGTGAAGGGATCAGGTGTTTGAACTACGCCATCGAAGCTGAAAACCTCTCCAAACGCTTCGGCGACAAGCAGGCGGTGGCGGGTGTCGATCTTCGCGTGCCTGCGGGCGCCATCTACGGCTTCCTCGGCCAGAACGGCGCGGGCAAGACGACGACGCTGCGCATGCTGCTCGGCATTCTGGAGCCCGACGGCGGACATCGCCGCCTGCTCGGCACGGATCGGCCGCTCTCGGTCGCGGCGCGGGTCGGCTATCTTCCCGAAGAACGCGGCCTCTATCCGGCGATGACCGCGCGGGAGGCGATCGCGTATGTCGGCGCCCTGCGCGGCATGTCCCTTGCGGAGGGCCGCACGCGGGCGGACGAACTGCTCGCGGCGAACGGCCTCGGCGGGGAAGCGACCGCGCGTATCCGCACCTTCTCGAAAGGCATGGCGCAGAAGGTGCAACTGCTCGCCACCTTCGTGAACCGCCCCGATCTCATCGTCCTCGACGAGCCCTTTTCAGGGCTCGATCCGGTCAACCAGCAGGATCTCGAAGCGATGATCCATGCCGAGCGGGCGCGCGGCGCGACCATATTGTTCTCCACGCACGTTATGGCGCATGCCGAGCGCATGTGCGACGGCCTCGTCATCATCGCGCACGGGCGCACCCGCTTTTCGGGAAGCGTGGGCGCCGCGCGCGCGCATCTGCCGTCGCGTGTCGTCCTCGTCACCGATCGGCCGCTCTCGAATCTGCACGCGATGCTGCCGCCGGGCAGCACGGTCGATATCCTGCCCGGCCCGGGAAACGCCTATCGTTTCCCTTTGCCGCCGGGCGGTATCGAGCCGCTGCTCGCATGCCTCATCGAAACGGGAAGCGGCATCCGCGACATGCACATCGAGCGGCCGACACTGCACGACGCCTTCGTCACCATCGTCGGCGACGGCGCACTGCGCGCTGAAACACCGGAGGCCGCATGATCCGCGCAACGCTCACCATCGCGCGCCGCGATATCATGGCGACGATCCTGTCGCGCGGCTTCCTCGTCTGGCTCGCGATGCCGGTCATCGGCCTCGCCTTCGCCGTGTTCGCCTCGCTCGTCGGCGGTCCGCGCGATGCCGCGCCGCCGCCGCAGGCGGTCGCGGTGGTTGATCCTGCGGGTGATTTCGCGCCCTGGGTGCAGGCTGCGGCCGCGCGCGAGCAGACCCGGAATGCCTATGATCGTCTGCGCGCCGCGCACGGCGACACGGCGGCGTTTGCGCGCCCCGCGGCACTGCTTTCCGATACGCAGCTCGATGCGCTGGCGAAACGCGCCGACGTGGCGGCGATGGCGCCGCGCCGTGCGCCCGCATTCGTGCAGGTCATCATCCACGGCGATCCTGAAGAGCAAGCCCGCCGTCTGCTCACCGGCAAAAGCCGTTTCGGCGCGGCGCTCGTCGTGAAGCCGGACGGCCTGATGCTGTTGACGCGCGGCAAGGTGCAGGATGCCGAGCGCATCCGCACGCTCGCGGGCCTGGCGTGGATGCGCCGTACGCTTGCGGCGGAGGGGCTTTCCGATCGTATGGAGGCCATGCGCGCGGCCCAGCCGGACATCACGCTCGCCGTGCTCGGCGACCCGGCGCCGCAGGCGCAGCGGCGCGGCGCGCCGATCCTCGCCACGGGCGCCGCGACGGTGCTTTTCGCGCTGATTTCGCTGCTCGCGGGCGCGCTTCTGTCCAACATGGTCGAAGAAAAATCGAACAAGATCATAGAGGTGCTGGTCGCCGCCGTGCCGGTTCCGGCGATCTACGCGGGCAAGCTCATCGCGATGCTCGCCGTCTCGCTGATCGGCGTCACCGTCTGGGGGCTGCTCTTCGGCGGCGGCTTGATGCTGGCGGCGGCGCAGCTTCCCGCCGGGCTGATCCCCATGCCGCCGCGCGGCTGGCCCGAACTGCTGGTGCTCGGCGTCGCCTATTTCACCTGCGCCTATCTCATCTACGGCGCGATCTATCTCGGCATCGGCAGCCTCTGCTCCACGATCCGCGAGGTGCAGACGCTTTCGATGCCCGTCACCATCCTGCAGATGGTGATCCTGATCTCGACGCTCGGCGCGCTCGCGAACCCCGGCGGGCTCTGGTTTCAGATCGTGTCGTGGTTTCCGCTGTCGGCGCCCTACATGATGCTGGGCCGCGCCGCCGCCGATACGGGTCTCGGCATCCATCTGGCGTCGATCGCGTGGCAACTCGCCTTCGCGGCGCTGGTCATCGCACTTGCCGCGCGCCTGTTCCGCTACGGCGTGCTGCGCTCAGGCTCGCCGCCCAGCTTGCGCCAGCTGGCGGGCCTGAAACCGAAAGCGGCTTGAAGAGACGGATCGGCATTCCGCCCAGGCCGTTGATTCAGCCCTTTGTTCCAATGCCCTGATCTCGTCGCTTGAGTCGCGCTTCAACATAACGATGCAGCGCGGGCGCCTTCGGCTGTCACACAAAGGTCTCGCTTTTCTTCGATAGTGGCGCATATCCGCGAAGAAGAAATGGCACTGTTCACGGCATGAAAACTCTGGGAAACGCATCTCGACGCGAGGTGCTGAAAGGCGCCGTTCTTCTTGCCGGCGGCACCCTGATGCCAGCGTGCGGCAAGGCACGATCTGCCTTGGCAAGCCTTGGGGCATATCCATTTACGCTCGGGATTGCTTCGGGTGATCCAGCTTCGGATGGCTTCGTGATCTGGACCCGGCTTGCGCCGGACTGGCTTCAGCCGGACGGAGGGATGCCGCCGGTGGCTGTCGATGTGCAATGGCAAGTTGCCGAGAGCGAGACGTTCTCCAGGGTCGTCGCCTCGGGCACCTCAATCGCATCGCCGGCATGGGGGCATAGTGTGCATGTCGAGATTACGGGTCTCAGGCCAGACCGCCCCTATTGGTATCGGTTCCGCGCGGGCGGTGAACTCAGCCCGGTCGGCCGCGGGCGCACGACGCCGCTTGCGGGGGCAGACATCAGCGCAATGCGCGCCTGTTTCACGTCCTGTCAGCACTATGAGCGCGGCCATTACGCGGCGTATCGGCATATGGTGGCTGATGATCCCGATGTCGTCCTGTTCCTCGGCGATTATATTTACGAGGCCAATCCAGGCGCTGCCAATCATGTTCGGCTTCACCGCAACCCGGAACCGGTCGATCTGGCCGGCTATCGCATTCGCTACGCAACCTACAAGAGCGACCCGCTGCTCCAGGCCGCGCACGCAGCGGCGCCATGGATGACGATCTGGGATGATCATGAAGTCGCGAACGATTATGGACACCTTCAATCCGAAGACGATGTCGACCCAGCCCTCTTTCTGCGCCGGCGAATGGCCGCTTATCAGGCTTATTATGAGCATATGCCGCTACGCAGGCGCGCGCTGCCGGTCGCTGAAGGAATGCCGATCTATCGCGCGCTGGATTGGGGGGCGCTCGCCCAGTTTCAGCTTGTTGATGACCGTCAGTATCGGTCGACAAGAGCATGCGATAGCGAAGCGAACGGCAAGTTGATCCCCGATTGCGCGGAGCGTCGCGATCCTGCCCGTTCGATCCTGGGCGCTGCGCAGGAAGAATGGCTGCTGGACCGCGTGGCGACATCACGGGCGCAGTGGAGCATCCTGACACAGCAGACGCTATTCGGCACCCTGCACCTGCGGGATACGCCCGAGCGCGTGCCTGAGCGTTTCTCGCGCGATGGCTGGGACGGTTTCCCGGCAACGCGCGATCGCATCATGCAGCGCTGGACGGATGCCAAGGTTCGCAATCCCCTGATCATCGGAGGGGACATCCATACCTTTGCCGCCGGTGATGTGCTGGATGCGCGCGAGACGGTGGTCGCGAGCGAGTTTGTCGGCGGATCCATCAGTTCGCTCGGCCGAGACCGTGCTGCGGCCCGGCAGGTTCACGAAGACAATCCGCGTCTCGCACTGTTCGACAGCAGCCGCCGCGGCTATGGGCGGCTCGATATCAAAAAGGCGCGCAGCGAGATTACCTTCCGCTCTCTTGTCGATGCGCGCGACCCCGAATCCCCCCTGGCGCCAGATGCCCGGTTCGTCGTCGAAGACGGCCTCAGGGGCCTGCTGAGCGCCTGAATGCAGCAGAGCATGAAGAAGGGCGCCATCCGTCAGGATAGCGCCCTTCTTCTGGTCTGACGTGTCGATCAGAACTCGACGTTCAACCCGAAATTGAACTGGCGGCCGTAATAAGTGACGATCGTCGGATTGTCCCGGCTGCCCTGATACGACACCGTGGGTTCGTCGGTGAGGTTCTTCACATTGAAGAACAGGCTGTTCCCGCCCAACACACGAACCTTTGCCGCCAGATCCCACACACTCGATTTTTCGTTGTAGACATCGAGGGCTGCCCGCCCGCCGACGGACTCAAGCCGCTTGGACAGGCGATTATAGGAAACCCGAACACTGACCGGCCCCTGCGCGTAGGAGGCCACAGCGTTCAGAATATGTCGGGGCGAGTTCACCAGCGACAGATTTTCCGTGCGGCCGGGATAAGAGCCCTTGGAATCCAGCCATGTGTAGTTGGCTTCGATACCCAGACCGGAGAGCAAACCGGGCAGGCCGGTGAACTGTTGCACCCAGCCCAGCTCGATGCCGGTCACCTTGCCGCCCTCGCCGTTCTGGCGGGTGCGCTCGTCTACGCCATCCGACGTGATGCGGCTGGAGCTGAACACGAAGTCGGATATGTCCTTGTGGAACACGCCCGCCGAAACCAGGCCCAGCGGCGGGAAGAAATACTCAGCCGAGGCATCGTAGTTCCAGGATGTGGCCGGCATCAGATCGGGATTGCCGATGATGCGCTGATTGAGCTGTGCGTTCTCTTGGCGTGATGGCACGAGATCGCCGGGCGGTGGGCGGGAGATGGCTTCCGTCACACTTGCACGCAACACCAGCCGGTCATCCAGCGTCGTGTAACGCGCCTGAACGCCCGGCAGGAAGTTCGTATAGGAATTCTCGTCACTGACACGCGTAACCGAAGTCACCGCGCCGCCACTCGTAACGACGGCGTTGGCTTCACTGGAAATCTTGGTGTGCTCGATACGGCCGCCAGCAACAATCTGGAGCGCACCGATATCGAATGTGCCCATCAGGTAGCTTGCGTAGATGTTCTCGGTAATCGTGAAGTCCGCATTGGCGCGGGTCTCGTCGGTGAAAAGTCGCGCCGCTGCCGTCTGCGTAAACGCCGAGGGGTTGGTTTGCTGTATCTCCAGATATTTGCGCCAGTCAGGCGCGAAATCGAGGAGGACTGCGCGACCGTCAGAGTCGCTCATGAAGTTGGAGCCGTCCAGGGTTTCCAGCAACGAGCCTGCCGTGATGCCGGTGAGGCCCGTGTAGCGCACCGTGAGCGGTTGGGACTGGGCAGCATCCTTCAGCGTCACGCGCACGCCGGCCTTCATCGTAACCGGAATGCTACCCGTGAATTCCCGGGCCACATTGCCGTCGAACGACCATTCCTTCTCCGTGCGCGGAACCTGATTGGTGTCGAACTGCCGGAAAGAGAGGTTTGCCGGATCGGTGATGTCGACGCCGTTCGTCACCTGGAACGTCGGGAAGTCACGATCGGTCCGGTCGTAGCTCATATCGACGCCGTTGAACGAATTCGTGACCTGAAGCGTGACCGGATAGGTCTTGTCTGCCTGAGAGAAGGCGATCCGCCCGTCCAGCATCCACCCGTCTGACTGATGCTCAACACCGGTGGAGTACATCTGGAAGATGTTCTTGGGTTCGCGATAGAAGGCGATCAGGTCAACGCGGCCGCCGGTCGAACTGGCGCTGTCCGGTGTCACATTCGTCAACGTCGCGGCATTGGGACGATAATCCGTGCCGCGGTGGTTCAGCCACCGATAATCATAGTGATAGACGCCGCGAATGAAGGCGCGGGTATTGTCATCGGGCCGGAAGTCGAAGGTCAGGCCCGCGCCGATCTTGTCCTTGGATTCGCCGCGATCGAAATAGAAGGAGCGGTTGATGGTCTTCTGGTCGGCTGCGTTCGTGGTGTAACCGGTCTGGACGACATCATAGCCGCGCTCGTCGCGGAAATAATAGACGGAACCGAGCAGGCCGAACTGCTCGTTGGATCCGAAGGTGTTCGAGACCGTGAGGCCCGCCTGATAGTTCCAGTTTCCACGCAGATCATTATATGTACCGCCGGCCTGGCCGTCGGCGTTGAAACCGCGCCGATCGAAGGCGGATTTGGTCACAAGGTTTACGGTGCCGCCGATTGCGTCGGCAGACATGTCCGGTGTCGGCGATTTGATCACTTCCACGCGCGAAAGCATGTTTGAAGGAAAGCTGTCGAGCGCGATATCGCGATTGCCGTCCACGTTCGTCATGCGCAAGCCGTCGACAGTGACGGTGTTGTATTGCGGAGCGAGGCCGCGGATCGTGGCGGTGCGCTGCACGCCTGCCCGGGTTTCGACCGAAACGCCTGGCAAGCGCACGAGCGCATCACCGATATTGCCCTCGCGAATCTGGCCTAAGGCGTCAGCGGATACGACAGTGCGCAAGCTGGGCGCACGCCGTTGAAGATTGATGGCGCCGGCCTGACCTTCAAGCCGCGCGACCACCAGGATTTCGCTGGTGTCGATAGCAGCGCTGGTGAGCTCGACATTCTGGCGCGCGACGCCGCCCTGCGGAACCACGACTGTCATTGTCTGCTCATCGAGGCCCGCATAGGCGATGACGAGCGTGTATTCACCCGGCGCCAGATTGCTGATGAGATAGCGGCCGTCCTGCCCTGTGACGGCTTCGCGTCCCACCTCCGCAACCCTGACCACGGCGCCCGCCAAGGCATTGCCGCTGGCCGCGTTCGTCACATTGCCGATAATGTCTTCGGCAAGGGCCGCAGTCGGAAGACAGGCCAAAGCCGTGCCCGCCAATAATTTCCTGATCATCATTAAAGTCCCCCGTTAATTCCGTGGGGCGCGGTACCAATGCGCTGTGACTGTTCGGCGACGATTCCGAGACAGTTTGAAGAGACGCTGCGACGATGCCGAAGGCGCTTGCGCGGCCTGGAATCCAGCGCGGAGCCGCTCGGTCGCGCAATCTGGCTCTTTGGCAGTGGATAGCAATTCCTTATTGACATTCCAAATTATCTACGAGATAAGTAGACATCGAATCAGGGACGCTCATTGACCAGGGCGCCCACGGCCGCAGGGTCGTCGATGGGTCCGCGGCTTTTGATGGGATGCAGCTTGCTCCGCGTAAAAAACAGCTAAAGCGCACGATGCTGAGGCAACGACGCCAGGCTTCGTGTTCCCCCCACCGACAAGGGGAAATGACGATGCAATGTCAGACCTGAAATAGCACCCACGGCAGACGCGGCTTTGCGGCCGCGCGCTGATCCGTCGTTCTCCGCTCGGCGCACGCGCGCATGCGGACCGACCACGCACGTCCATCAAAAATAACCTGCGCCTTCGCGCGCGGGGTCGGCGGCCCTGTGCCGTCCGGCATCGGGGAATCGTGAATTTCATCATGACCAGCAAGACCAGTTTCGTTCTATTCGCCGGCACGGGCAGCGCGCTCGGCCTCGTTCTCGCAGCCGGCGCGGCGCTCGCTGCGGAGGCTGTCGCGGTCGATAATGCCGCAGCCGAAAGCGCCGTTTACGAAGACGCCGGCGAGATCACCGTCACCGCCCGCCGCCGCGAGGAGCGCGCGCAGGATGTGCCGATCGCGCTCAGCGTCGTCGGCGCCGAAACGCTTGAAGCCACGGGTAATTTCACGCTCGGCCAGGTGCAGCAGCTCGTGCCGACGTTGCAGGTGTTCAGCTTCAATCCGCGCAACACCAACATCAACATCCGCGGCCTCGGATCCAACGTCGCGCTCACCAACGATGGTCTCGAAAACGGCGTCGGCGTTTATATCGACAACGTCTATTACGGCCGCGTCGGCCAGTCGCAGTTCGATCTCGTCGATCTTCAGCAGATCGAGGTGCTGCGCGGGCCGCAGGGCACGCTGTTCGGCAAGAACACCACGGCAGGCGCCATCAACATCACCTCGCGCCTGCCGAGCTTCGAGCCCGAATTCTCGGGCGAGGCGACGCTTGGCGATTATGGCTATCATCAGGTGCGCGGCTCCATTTCGGCACCGCTGATCGGCGACAGCGTCGCCTTCCGCCTCAGCCTTGCGGACACGCACCGCGACGGCTTCCTCGACAACGTCACCAAGGGGAACAAGGCGCAGGACTACGACAATTTCACCGCGCGCGGACAATTGCTCATCCTGCCGTCCGAAACTCTCAGCGTCCGCCTGATCGGCGACGTCTCGCGGCAGCGGCAGAAGCATGTCCTGAACGTCATCGGCGCCATCAACGACACCTACGCGGACGGTACGGACATCGCCAACAGCTTCTCCGACCGCGCCGCCCGCGCCGGCTACACGCCGCTTCCCGTGGACCCCTTCGCGCGCAAGGGCGATTCCGACGGGCACTACCAGTCGAACATGAAGGGCTACGGGCTTTCGGGCCAGATCGACTGGGAGGTCGGAAACAGCACGCTCACCGCGATCACCGCCTATCGCTGGTGGGACTGGCGGCCTTCGAACGATGGCGATTCCACCGCGCTGCCGATCATCACGAAGGCGCAGCAGGCGAACGACCAGCGTCAGTTCAGCCAGGAAATCCGCCTCTCCTCCACCGGGCAGAACACCGTCGATTACGTCCTTGGCGCATACTATTTCTGGCAGGTCGTGCGCGGCTACGGAAAGCTTGCCTACGGGTCCGCCGCCGCGAACTGGAACCTGCCCACGGTTCCCGCGATCGTCGGCAACGCCGCGCTCGATGGCTATGAATCCCATTCCACCTCGAACCCCGAAACAAAGAGCTACGCGGCCTTCGGTCAGGCGACATGGAACATCAGCGATGCCGTGAAGCTCACCGGCGGCCTCCGCTACACGCACGAGAAGAAGAGCGGCGAATATCATCAGTTCAATGTCGTGGAACCGAGCCTCGCCGGGCTGCTCCCGGCGCAGGCCGCCGCCGCACTGGCGATCCGTGCGCAGTTCAATCCGATCACCGATTATGAAACGAGCTTCACCGACAACAGCCTGTCGGGGCTTCTCAGCCTGTCGTGGAATTTCACCCCCGACGCGCTCGTCTACGCCACCTATTCGCGCGGCGGAAAATCGGGCGGTCTCAATCTCTCGGCGCTGCCCGCCGGAGTCCGGCCGGAGGTCGATCCCGAAAAGGTCGACAACTTCGAACTGGGCCTGAAGAGCGAGTTCCTCGATCGCCGCCTGACCTTCAACCTCGCCGGCTTCTGGACGGAGGTCAGCGATTACCAGACCGCGATCACCGAACAGGTGCCCGATACCGTCAACTTCCGCCAGTACATCGCGAACATTCCCAAGGTGCGCTCACGCGGCTTCGAGGCGGATGTCGTCTATGCGCCGACAAATTACGTCAGCCTCACGGCCTCCGCAGCCTATGCCGACACGACCTACCGCAACTACACCAACGCCCCGCAGGCGCAGGAGAATCTCAACCTCGGCGCGCTTCAGGATCTGAGCGGCGAGCAGCTCTCGGGCGTGCCGAAGTTCACCTACACGCTCGGCGCCGATGTCGCCCGGCCCGTGGGCGGCGCGCTCGAGGTCTACGGCCATGCCGACTTCTCGCACCGTTCCTCGTACAACACGTCGGCGACCAATTCGGCGTGGGCGCAGATCGAAGGCTACGGCCTCCTCAACGCCCGCCTCGGCCTCCGCAGCGAGGATACGCGCTGGGACATTTCGGTGTGGGCCCGCAACCTCACCGACAAGGACTATTTCCAGACCTTGAGCCCCGCCGCCACCGGCCTCGTGACCGCCCTTATCGGCGAGCCGCGCACAGTCGGCGTCACCCTGCGCACGAAGCTGTAGAGGCGGCGATGGCGACGGCATTCTCCTCCCCGCACGCAGCATCCGCTCCCGCCGCCGCTCCGGCTGCGGGAGCGAGGCTGAACGGCTGGCGGCTGGCGGCGTTCTCGTCCTTCGCCGTCCCCATCTATGCGGCGCAGATGCCGCTCGGCGTCTATCTGCCGGCGATCTATGCGCAGCACTACGGGCTGTCGCTGGCGACGCTCGGGCTCATCTTCCTCCTCGAACGGCTATGGGGCGCCGCCGCCGATCCGGTGATCGGCATCCTCAGCGACCGCACGCGCAGCCCCTTCGGCCGGCGTCGGCCTTGGATTGTCGCCGGCGCCGCGCTTTACGGCGTGGCGGCGATCCCGCTGTTCTTCCCGCCCGCCACGATCACGCCGCTCTATCTCGGCGTCACGCTGTTCGTCTTCTATCTCGGCTGGTCGATGATGCAGATTCCGTATCTCGCCTGGTCGGGGGAGATTTCGGGCCGCTATCACGAGCGCACGCGCGTCGCGACCTACGCGAGCGTCGCCGGGTCGAGCGCACTGCTGCTGGTGCTCGTACTGCCGACCATCGCCGATCAGCTGCGCCCCGGCGACGCCGAACTGAAGCTCGCGGCGTTTGGCGGTGTCGTCCTCGTCAGCCTCGTCATTTCGCTTGCGTTCGTGCTGCGGGCCTTCCCCGAAGCGCCGGCGCCGCGCGGTGTCACTGCGCGGGTTTCCTTTCGCGAAACGCTCGCCGCCATCCTCGGCGACCGGCTGCTGCTCCGCGTTATCGGCTCCGATTTCGCCGTCACCTTCGGCCAGCTCGTGCGCTCGACGCTCTTCGTCTTCTTCATCACCAGCTACATGGGCCTGCCGCAATGGGCGAGCGGCCTGTTCCTCCTCCAGTTCGTCTTCGGCATCGCCGCCGGCCCGATCTGGATGAAGATCGCGCTGCGCTACGGCAAGCACCGCACCGGCGTCGCCGGGGAGGTCGTGCAGGTCGTCATCAATCTCGGTCTGCTGCTGGTCACGCCGAACGCTTTCGGCCTGCTCATTGCGCTTACCGTGGCGCAGGGCTTGGCGCAGGGTTCGGGCAACCTGATGCTGCGCGCCATCGTCGCGGACGTCGCGGACAAGCACCGTCTCGATACCGGCGTCGATCGCACCGCGCTGTTCTTCTCGGTGTTCAGCCTTACCAGCAAGGCCGCGATGGCCGCAGCCGTCGGCATTGCCCTGCCGCTCGTCGCCTGGCTCGGCTTCCAGCCGTCGGGCGCGAATACGCCGCAGGCGCTGCATGGCCTGCTCCTCGTCTTCGCCCTCGGCCCGGCAGTGGCGCACGCGCTCTCCGCCTGGCTGATCCATGGTTTTCCGCTCGATGAATCCCGTCATTCCGAAATCCGCCGCGCGCTCGACGAGCGGGAGCGCGCGGCCTTCTCAACCGCTGTTCCTGCCGAATGAACACTCAAACCCAAGGAGACGTCCCATGACCGTACTGACCCACAACTTCGTCAACGCCCGCGCGGCCGAAAGCCCGCTGGAAATCGTCCCCGTCGCCGGCCGCATCGGCGCCGAGATTCGCGGCATCGCGCTTTCGGGCGATCTCGACGACATCACCATCGCCGCGATCCGCGCCGCGCTCGTCCGCCACAAGGTGATCTTCTTCCGCGACCAGTTCGATCTCGACGACGCGAAGCAGGAAGGCTTCGCCGGTCGCCTCGGCAAGCCGGTCGCGCACCCGACCGTGCCCGTCGCCGAAGGCTCGCGCTTCCTGCTCGAACTCGATTCGAAGGAAGGCTACGCCGCGTCGAGCTGGCACACCGACGTCACCTTCGTGGATGCCTATCCGGAAGCCTCGATTCTGCGCGCCATCACGATTCCGGAGGCTGGCGGCGACACGCTGTGGGCGAACGGTGTCACCGCCTATGAGGAACTTCCCGACAGCCTGAAGACGCTCGTCGACAATCTCTGGGCGCTGCATACCAACGATTACGACTATGCCGCCACGCTTGGCGGCGCCGACCGCAAGCGCATCGAGGAGCACCGCAATGTGTTCGCCTCCACGGTCTATGAAACAGAGCATCCCGTCGTGCGCGTCCACCCGGAAAGCGGCGAGCGTGCGCTGCTCGTCGGGCATTTCGTGAAGAGCTTCGTGGGGCTGAACAGCGCGGATTCGCAGCGGCTGTTCTCGATCCTGCAGGATCACATCACCAAGCCCGAAAATACCGTGCGCTGGCGCTGGCGCGCGGGCGACGTGGCGATCTGGGACAACCGTTCGACCCAGCACCGCGCCGTCGCCGATTTCGGCACGCAGCGCCGCACGCTGCGCCGCGCGACGATCCACGGCGAGGTGCCGGTCGCCATCGACGGCAGCCGCAGCCGCATCGTGAAACCGGAGCCGCAGCCGGCTCTGGTCGCCGCCGAATAGCTCCCGGGAGTCCTCCCCCTTCCCGGAAGATCGCCTCGGCCGCGCTCCGATCCCCCTTCCGGGGCGCGGCCAATTATCAAAAAAGGATTTCCCTCGGATGCGCCGCACCCTGTTGATCGTTGCAGCCCTCGTCGCGGGCGCTGTACCCGCGTTTGCCCAAACGCCGAAACGCCCCAACTTCCTCGTCATCGTCGCGGACGATCTCGGCTTCTCCGATATCGGTGCGTTCGGCGGCGAGATCGACACGCCGAACCTTGATGCGCTGTCGAAGTCGGGCGTGCGCTTCACCGGCTTCCACACCGCGCCGACCTGTTCGCCGACGCGCTCGATGCTGCTTTCGGGCACGGATAACCATCGCGCCGGTCTCGGCACGATGGCGGAGCTGATCGCGCCCAACCAGCGAGGCAAGCCGGGCCATGAAGGCTATCTCCGGCCCGAGGTCGCCTCGCTCGCGGAGCTGCTCGGCGCGAACGGCTACCGGACGCTTTATTCGGGCAAGTGGCACCTCGGTGTCACGCCGGAGCAGGATCCGCACGCGCGCGGCTTCCAGCACAGCTTCGCACTGCTGCAAGGGGGCCACAATCACTTCGGCCTCGGCGCCTCCGACGATCCCATCAAGGGCGCGACCTACACCGAACAGGGTCAGCGCCTGACGGGCGTTCCTTCCGATTTCTATTCGTCGGATTATTTCGCAGCGAAGCTCGTCCAGTATATCGGCGAGACGAAGGCGGGGCCGGAGGGCGACAAGCCGTTCTTCGCCTATCTTGCCTTCACCGCGCCGCACTGGCCGCTGCAGGCTCCCGCCGAGACCATCGCGAAGTATCGCGGCAAGTACGACGCCGGGTTCGAGGTGCTGCGCGAAGAGCGTCTGAAGCGGCAGGCGGAGCTTGGCCTTCGCGATCCCTCGAAGCCCGTTCACACCGCGACCTACCCGCGCCCGTGGGCGTCGCTCTCGGCGGAAGAGAAGCGCACCGCCGCGCGCGACATGGAGATCTACGCCGCGATGGTCGACCGGCTCGACAAGGCCGTCGGGCGCGTCGTCACGGAACTGAAGCGCACCGGCGAGTTCGACAACACCGTCATCGTCTTCCTCTCCGACAACGGCGCCGAGGCGCTGGACATCGCGACGAGCGAGATGGTCGGCATCAACCGCCTCGACGACAACGCCGACAACAGCTTCGAAAGCCGGGGCAGTGCCGAATCCTACATCGCCTACGGTCCCGGCTGGGCGCAGGCGGCTACGGCGCCGTCATGGCTCTACAAGGCCTATGCGACCGAAGGCGGCACACGCGTCGTCTCGTTCGTCTCGGGCAGGGGACTGAGCGCCCCGAAAGGCATCGCCGGCGCGTTCCTCTCGGTGGCCGACGTGGTGCCCACCTTCCTCGATCTCGCGGGCATCCCGAACCACAACGGCACGTTCAGGGGCAAGGCGGTGGAACCGATCCGCGGCAAGAGCTGGGTGCCCTACCTCACCGGCAGGGCTGACCGCGTCTATGGTCCGAACGATGCCTACGGCGTCGAACTGTTCGGCTCGCGCGCGCTCAGGCAGGGCGACTGGAAGATCACCGACATCGGCGACGGCCGCTGGCGGCTGTTCAACATCGCGGACGATCCCGCCGAAACGACCAACCTCGCCGCCGGCGAGCCGGAACGTCTCGCCCAGCTCACCGCGGCATGGGATGCCTATGCGAAGGACGTCGGCGTCATCCTGCCGGACCAGACGCTCTACCGGCCATGACCCCTTCGTTTCGTGCCCTGCTCGCCGCTGCGGCGCTCGCCATCCTGCCCGGAGGGAGCGCCGGTGGTGGCGTGCGCGCGGCCGAACCGCCCGGTTGCCCGCTGCCCGTCGACGACGAGCTGTGGGTGCCGGGCGGCAAGGTCCGCATCGGCACCGACAAGGCCTATGCCGAGGAAGGCCCCGCGCACGAGGTGACGCTGCGCGGCTTCTGGATTGACCGGCACGAGGTGACGAACCGGCAGTACGCCGCGTTCGTCGCCGCGACCGGCTACATCACCCGCGCGGAACGGGACGGCGGCTCCGTCGTCTTCCAGCCGCCGGGACCGGGCGAGGCGCCTGTGCATCCCGCCGAATGGTGGGCGTATGTGCGGGGCGCCGACTGGCGCCATCCGGAGGGCCCGGCAAGCGACATCGCGGGACGCGGCCAGCATCCCGTCGTCCACGTCGCTTACGAGGATGCCGCCGCCTATGCGAAATGGGCCCGCCGCGCGCTTCCCAGCGAAGAGCAGTTCGAGCATGCCGCGCGCGGCGGCGCGGCGGAATCGCTCGATCAGCCCGGAGCGGCGGACGCGAACACCTGGCAGGGGCGTTTCCCGATGGTCAACGACCGCAAGGACGGCCACGCCGCGCTCGCCCCGGTGGGATGCTTCAAGCCGAACCGCTACGGCCTCAACGACATGATCGGCAATGCGTGGGAATGGACGCGAAGCTGGTATCTACCGAGCCACCGCGCGCTGGTGATGGGTGAAGGCGCACCCGGCAACCCCAGTTTCGATCCCGCGCAGCCCGGCGCGCGCGTTCGCGTCATCAAGGGCGGCTCGTTCCTCTGCGCCCCCAACTACTGCGCCCGCTACCGTCCGGAGGCCCGCCACGCACAAGACGAAAACGCCGGCGCCTCACATCTCGGTTTCCGCACGATTCGACCGTGAAGATCGTACTTGGCATGGACCGAATCAGCGCGGCGCCATGCGGATGCCGCCGTCGAGGCGCACATCCTCGCCGTTGAAATAGCCGATGCTGATCATCGCGATCGCCAGCTTCGCATACTCTTCCGGTTCGCCGAGCCGCTTGGGGAACGGCACGGAGGCGGCAAGCGAGGCCTTCACGTTGTCGGGCGCGGCCTGCAGCAGCGGCGTGTTGAAGATGCCCGGCAGGATCGTGTTGACGCGGATGCCCTCGCTCATCAGGTCGCGCGCGATGGGAAGCGTCATGCCCACGACGCCGCCCTTCGATGCGGAATAGGCCGCCTGGCCGATCTGGCCGTCTTCGGCGGCCACGGACGCGGTGTTCACGATCGCGCCGCGTTCGCCGTCTTCCATCGGCTCCAGCGTCAGCATGCCTGCCGCCGACTTCGCGATGCAGCGGAACGTGCCGACAAGGTTGATCTGGATGACCTTGTTGAAGGCGTCGAGCGGGAAGTGCTTCAGATCGCCGGTCGCCTTGTCGCGGCTCGCCGTCTTGATCGCGTTGCCGATGCCCGCGCAGTTCACCAGGATGCGTTCCTGCCCGTGCGCGGCGCGCGCCTTCGCAAAGCCCGCGTCCACCGAATCGTCGCTGGTCACGTCGACATTGCAGAACACGCCCCCGATCTCGGCCGCGATCGCTTCGCCCTGCTCGGCATTCATGTCGAAAATGGCGACTTTCGCGCCTTCCTTGGCCAGCGCGCGCGCCGTTGCGGCGCCGAGGCCGGAAGCCGCGCCCGTCACGACCGCTGCGGTTCCTGCAAACTTCATTCCTGATCTCCCGTCAAAATGTCTGTCGCGCGCCTTCCTAACCGAAGCTGCGGCGGGGGCAACCTCTCCACATGCGAAGGGTCAATCGAGCTTCGGGGCGCTTGCCGGACCTTTTCTCGCCAGCACGGCCTCGCGGTAGGCCAGATAGATCGCGCTGCCGAGGATGATGGCGCCGCCGATCAGCGTGGTTGCGTCGGCGGGTTCGCCGAACAGCAGCGCGCCGATGGCGACCGTGATGCCGAAGCGCACGAAATCATACGGCATCACGGCGGTCGCCTCGGCGATGGCGAACGCCCGCACGGTGGCGGTCTGCGCGATCAGCGTGCCCGCACCGATGCCCAGGATATAAAGCCAGGCCACCCCCGAAGGCGTCGTCCAGAAGGCCAGCGCGACGAAGAATGTCGGCAGCACCGGCAGCGCGAAGCTCCAGAACACCACCGCCATCGGCCGCGCCAGCCCGACCAGGCGTTTGATGGCGATAATCGAAAACGCGATGGATCCGGCTGCGATGATCGCGGAAATGATGCCGGGTGTCAGCGGCTGCATGCCCGGCCGCAGCACGACCAGAATGCCCGCGAAGCCCACCAGAAGCGCGCCGACCCGCCGAGCGCGCAGCGTCTCGCCCAGAAACAGCGCGGCCCCGGCGGTTGCGAAGATGGGGGCGGCGAAGGTGATCGCCTGCACCGTCGCCATCGGCGCATTGGCGACGGCATAGAACATCGTGAACATGCCGATCACGCCGCTTGTCGATCGCACGGCATGGCTTTTCCAGCGGTTCGGCGATGCGATCGCGGGGTCGCGCAGCACGAGGGGCAGGATGAACATCAGCCCCGCGATGTTCCGCCAGAAGACGAGCGCGAAGGGATGAATGGTTTCGCTCGCCAGCCGGATGAACACCCATGCGGCCGAAAAGCCGACGGCGGCGACGAGTATCCATGCGGCGCCCGCAAGCGGACGGCTTGCGGTGTTACTTGAAGAGCGCGTCAAGCCGCTCCCCGTAGACCTGCTTGAGCACGTGCCGCCGGATTTTCATCGAGGGCGTCATCTGCTCGTTTTCCACGGTGAACGCCTCGTCGGCCACGATCACGCGGCGCACCTTTTCGATCACCGAAAGCTGGGCGTTCACGCGGTCGACCGCGACCGCGATGGCGCGGTGGAATTCGGGAATGCCCTTCAGCAGCGCAGGGTCGCCGGTGTGCCCGTTTGCCGCCGCCCATTCCGCCGCCCATTCCGGGTCCGGCACCACGAGCCCGACAAGATGCGGGCGTTTGTCGCCGTAAACCATCGCCTGCAGGATTTCGGGCTGCAGCGTCAGCATCCCTTCCACGCGCTGCGGCGCGACATTGTCGCCCTTGTCGTTGACGATGATGTCCTTCTTGCGGTCGGTGATCACGATGTGGCCGCTCTCGTCGATGTGGCCGATGTCGCCCGTGTGCAGCCAGCCGTCTTTCAGCACGCGCTGCGTTTCCGCCGGGTTCTGCCAGTATCCGTGCATCACCAGTTCTCCGCGCACCAGGATTTCACCGTCTTCGGCGATGCGCACCTCGACCGCCTTCAGCGGCGGGCCGACGCTGTGCATCTTCAGCTTCGCGCGCGGGCGGTTGCACGATATCACCGGCGCCGCTTCGGTCTGGCCGTAGCCCTGCAGCAGCGTGACGCCGAGCGCGGCGAAGAAGATGCCGACTTCGGGGTTGAGCGGCGCCCCGCCCGCCACCATCGCCTTCAGCCGTCCGCCGAGGCGGCCCTTCACTTTCTTGCGGATCGTGCGGTCGAGCAGCAGGTCGAGCGGCTTGTCGGTGATCGGAAGCCCGCCGTTCTCGTAGCGTTTCCGTCCCAGCCGCAGCGCCTGTTCCAGCATCCACACGGCTGCCCGGCCCTGCTTTTCGATCGCCTTCGACATGCGCTGGCGCAGCACCTCGAACAGGCGCGGCACCACCACCATGATCGTCGGACGCGTTTCCTCGATGTTGGCGGCGAGCTTTTCCAGCCCTTCCGAATAATAGATCTCGGCGCCGAGCGCGATCGGCAGGAATTGCCCGCCGGTATGCTCATAGGCGTGGCTCAGCGGCAGGAACGACAGGAAGGTCTCCGTGCCTTTCGGGAAGTCGTTCCACAGAATGTCCTCGCAGCCGGCAAGGTTGCACAGGATCGCGCCGTGATGCTGGCAGACGCCGCGCGGCGCGCCGCCGGTGCCGCTCGTGTAGATGATGCACGCCATGTCGCCGCGCTGCATCGTGGCGCCCGCGCGCACGGCGGCGATGTCGCCGGTGTGCGCCGCCATCAGGTCGGCCCAGTCGATCAGTTCGGCGCCGCTCGCCTGTCCGATGCGCAGCTTTTCCATGCCGATCACCTGCTTGCATGCGGTGGATCGGTAAACGGCGGGCAGCAGCACCTTGGCGAGCTTCGCGTTGGAAACGATCGCCGCCTTCGCGCCGCTGTTTTCCAGGATGTGAAGGTGGTCACGCTCCGTATTGGTCGTATAGGTCGGCACCGTGATCGCGCCCGCCGCCATGATCGCCAGATCGGCGATGCACCACTCGGGCCGGTTCTCGCTCACCAGCACGACGCGGTCGCCCTTGCCGATGCCGCGCGCGTTCAGCGCCGTCGCCAGCGTCGCCACCTGCTGGGCGGCCTCGGCCCAGGTCGTCGTTCGCCATGCGCCCTCCGCCTTGGCGTGCAGCATGGCGCGCTTTCCGCGCCGGCTCGCCTGATCGAAGAACATCTCGACGAGGTTGGGCCAGGTCTCCGCTGTTTGCTCTGCGGTCTGCATCGCTTCGTCTCCTCCCCGTTCGGCTATAGTCCGGCGACCGCGCCCTCGCTGCGCGGGTCGGCGCCGCCGATCCATCCCGTTGATTTTCTTTGCACGCCGTTCGCCTTCAGCGGCAGTTTCGCCGCGAGCGGCTTGTGTCCCTTGGCCGAAAGCGCCGGGATCATCGTTTCCAGCCGCGATCCCGCCTCCACCGTGAAACGGTCGCCGGGCGCATAAAGCTGGGGCAGCGCAATGGCGTCCTGCACGTCCATCTCCCAGTCGAGCACGCCGATCAGCGCCTTCGCCACCTGCGCGATGATCGTCGATCCGCCCGCCGCGCCGATCGCCAGCACGGGTTTGCCCGAAGCGTCGTAAACGATCGTGGGCGCCATCGAACTGCGCGGCCGCTTGCCCGGCTGCACGCGGTTCGGCGCGGGTTTGCCGTCCACCTCCGGCCGCATGGAAAAGTCGGTGAGTTCGTTGTTGAGGAAGAAGCCGTTCACCGTCAGCCCGCTGCCCCACGTCCCCTCGATGGTGGAGGTGTAGCTCGCGACGTCGCCTTGCCGGTCGGCGGCCGAGAAATGCGAGGTGGAGGGAACTTCACCGTCCGGAACGCGCGCCACGTCGCCCGCGCCGGGCGGGGTTCCCGCCTCGACGCGCGCTGCGGCCTGTGCCGGTTCGATGAGCGCGCTGCGCGCCGAAAGATAGGCGGGATCGATCAGGCCGGCGGTGGGCACGGACACGAA
The DNA here is from genome assembly GCF_014199685.1 of Sphingosinicella soli. Lineage (GTDB taxonomy): Bacteria > Pseudomonadota > Alphaproteobacteria > Sphingomonadales > Sphingomonadaceae > Sphingosinicella > Sphingosinicella soli. The sequence continues at coordinate 58,745 of NZ_JACHNZ010000007.1, forward strand.
ATCGGGATCGCCCAGATATGCTTCGCGGTCGGCATAGGCGAGCCGCATGCTTTCGGCGATCAGGTGCCAGCTTTCCGGGCTTTGCGGGCCGAGCGCCTTCAGATCGAAGCGTTCGAGCTGCTTCAGGATGGCAAGCACGGTGGTGCCGCCCGACGACGGCGGCGCCATGCCGCACACGCGCCACGTGCGATAGGTGCCGCACACGGGGTCGCGCCACACCGCTTTGTAGCTCGCAAGATCTCCGGCGCTCATCGCCTGGGGGTTTCTGGGCGCGCTGGCCACGGCGTTGACGAGCCGCGCGGCCTCTGCGCCCCGATAGAAGGCGTCCGCTCCGCCTTCGGCCAGCTTTTCCAGAAAGCGGGCAAGCATGGGGTTCCGGATCGTTTCGCCCGCAGCGCGCGGCGTATCGTCGGCATTGAAGAAGGTCGCCTTCGCCCATTCGGTCATCCCGGCGTGCTGCGCGCGGGCTGCCAGCATCTCGTGCAGCCGGGGGCTCATCTCGAAACCGTCCCGCGCCAGCCGGATCGCCGGCTCGAACAGTTTCGTCCACGGCAGGCGGCCGAAGCGTGCGTGCGCCATCGCCATCAGGCGGATGTTGCCGGGCACGCCGACGCTTTTGCCGCCGGGGACCGCGTCCCGAAACGGCAGAGGCGTCCCGTCTTCCTGCAGGAACATCGTCGGCGTTGCCGCCCTGGGCGCGGTTTCGCGCCCGTCGATCGTGTAGAGCTTGTCGCTTTCGGCGTCGTGGTAGAGCAGGAATCCGCCGCCGCCGATGCCCGAAGACTGGGGCTCCACGACGGTCAGCGCCAGCATCACGGCAAGCGCCGCGTCCGCCGCGCTGCCGCCCGCCGCCAGCATTTCCTTGCCCGCCTCCGCCGCCAGCGGGTGCGCGGCGGACACGACGCTGCTGTAAACAGGCGCGTCCTCGAACACGGGCGGCGGCAAGGCTGCGGTCGGCGCGGGTGCCTGCGTCGCGCAGGAAGCGAGGCCGAGGAGAAGTGCGCCTGTCGCGGCGCGGGCGGTCATATGCTTAAACACCCGGACGTCATAGGACGCCGGAGCGCGTGCGGGCAAGGCTTCTAGGGTGTGTGAGGGATTCAGTTCAGGGCGGAGCGAAAATGGTGGATTTCGAGAACCGGAGCGGAGCGTACTAAAGGTACGTGAGCACCGGAAGCGCAGAAAGCCGCCGTTTGCAGCCCGTCCTGGGCTGAATCCGCACACACCCTAGGCGTCCGCGCCTACGGCTTGCGAAACACGCTCGAAGCCGTCCGCCCGCAGATGCGCGGCAAGTCCCGCCTTGATCGCGCCGACGAGACCCGGCCCCTGATAGACGAGCGCGGTGTAGAGCTGGATGAGGCTCGCCCCCGCGCGGATCTTCGCATAGGCGTCGTCGGCGCTCGCGATTCCGCCGACACCGATCAGCGGCACCGCGCCGACGGTCGCCTGCCGGAACGCCCGCAGCACTTCGGTCGATCGCCGCATCAGCGGCCGGCCCGAAAGCCCGCCCGCCTCGGCGGCGTGGCGGTTCTTCAGCGTTTCGGGGCGCGCCGTCGTGGTGTTTGAAACGACGAGCCCGTCGATCCCCGCCGCCACCACCGCAACCGCGATGTCGCCGATGTCGGCGTCCGTCACGTCGGGCGCGATCTTCAGGAAGATCGGCGTCTTGCGATGGCCCCGCGCTTCGGTGATGCGGCCGAGCAGCGCGGAGAGTTCATCCTTCGATTGCAGTGCCCGCAGGCCCGGCGTGTTGGGCGAGCTGATGTTGACCGTGATGTAATCCACGAAGGGCGCGGCATGCTCCACCGAAAGCGCATAATCGGCGATGCGGTCGCGCGAGTCCTTGTTGGCCCCCACGTTCAGCCCGGTCACGCCGCGCGGGCCCCGGTGCCAGGCGCGCTCCTTGAACTTGTCGAGCGCCTGTTCGAGGCCGTTGTTGTTGAAGCCGAGCCGGTTGATGACGGCCTGGTCTTCCGTCAGGCGGAACATGCGCGGCTTGGGGTTGCCCGGCTGGGGCAGCGGCGTCACCGTTCCGGCCTCCACGAATCCGAAGCCGAGCCGCAGCAGAGCGTTCAGCGCCTCGGCGTCCTTGTCGAAGCCCGCCGCGATGCCCACGGGATTCGAAAAGCGCAGCCCCGCGACGGTCGTGCGCAGGCTGGGCGGGTCTTCGGGGATTCGCGAGGGCGGCATTGCGCCGAGCAGCCGCAGCGACAGGCGGTGCGCGCGTTCGGCGTCGAGCTTGAAAAGGACAGGGCGAACCAGCCCGTAAGGGATCTGCATATCATAGAGCCTTAGCGCAGCGACCGGCCCGTGGTCAAAAGGAAGCGCGCGGCCCCGGCGGTGAATATGCGACTCGCAAAGCGTGCCGTGCGCCTTCGGCTTTCGAAGGCGGGGGCCGCATCCATAAACCCATGGTTCGAAACACAAAGCCCGCCCGATGTCGGATTCGTACAATCCACCCACGGGGCCGGTCGGTAGGTTCCGCCTCGCGACTCAGGGGACGTCCTTTCTTCCGGCACCAGCAGGCCGGAATGAACACGACCCTCACTTTCAGGCCCGGGCGTTTCAATGCGCCCGGGCCTTTTTTTTCGTCGCACGTCGTTTTTGCGAACGGCTCACAACATTTTGACGGGGCTTTGACGGAGCCTGCCTAAACGCAGCGCTGCGACCCAAGGGTTCGTCTCCTATGCCCTCAAAGGCATCTACGGCCCCGACTGACGGGGGGTCCGCTCCAACCCGGATCCCCCCTTTTTTTGCCGGTCGCGAACTGCGACTCGCAGGGCGCGCGAAGCTTTGATATCTGTGTCGAAACTTTCGGCTCAGGCAGGGTGCACGAAAGGTCGGTCGCGGTTTCATGTTCTCGATGCGCTATTACTCACCCGCGCCGCCGCTGCGACGGCTGCTGTCGAGCTATTATGTCGTGGAAATCGGGCCGGGCCGCATCACCGACGTGATGCGCGCGGAGCTTCCCAACGTGCGCTTCGTGATTCGCGGTCATTCGGATCTCACCTGGCCCGGCGGCATCGTCCGGCGCGGCTACGACGCCAGCGTGTTCGGCCCGCGCAGCCTGCCGCTCGGCATGGTGCTCGAAGGCCCGGCGCTGGTTTTCGGCGCGGGCATCATGCCCGATGGCTGGACGCGCTTTTTCGGCATCGATTCCGATGAACTCGCCGATGAAATGCTGCCGCTGGAAGATCTCGCCCCCGGCGCCCGCTCGGTGCTCTGCCGCATGCAGAACGGCACGTCGGACAAAGCGCTCGTGGCCGCCGCCGACGCCTTTTTCCTGTCGCTGGCACGCCGCCGCCCGGTACGCGACGACGCCGGGTTCGGGATGCTGGTCGAAAACTGGCTGGTGCGCGGCAGCCCCGGCGGGATCGATCAGCTGATCGCAGCGTCCGATCGGTCGGCGCGGCAGGTCGAGCGCCTGTGCCGCCGCACCTACGGCGCGCCGCCCAAGCTGCTGTTGCGCAAATACCGGGCGCTGCGCTCGGCCGTCGGGATCAGTCTCGATCCCGATGCGCGCTGGATGGATATCGCGGGCGACGATTTCTACGACCAGTCGCACTTCATCCGCGAATTCCGTACCTTCGTGGGCATGACACCCACGCAGTTCGCCGCAAACGGCGCTGCGGTGATGAGTCACAGCATCCGCCTGCGCCGCCAGCTTCCGACGCTTCCCAGGCTGTCGCTGGTCAGCTAGAGCGACCTCGCCGCTTGACTTGGGCGCGGCGCGCCCCACATAAGCCGGACCGATTTTGTCTGATTTAGCGCCGGAGCGTCCGTGATCCGTCTGACCAACCTTGCCGACTATGCCGTCGTCGTGATGACGGCCGCCGCGCGTGTGCCGGACCGGCGCTTTTCCGCAGCCGAGCTTGCCGCCGAAACCGGCGTTCCGGCGCCCACGGCGGCGAAGCTCGCGGGCATACTGGCGCGTGCGGGCCTGCTCGAATCGGCGCGCGGCGTCACCGGGGGCGTTCAGCTCGGGCGCGCACCGGCGGAGATCAGCATCGCCGATATCGTCGAGGCGGTGGACGGACCCATCGCGATCGCCCAGTGCCTGCACGACAAGCATTCGGATTGTGCGCTCGAATCGAGCTGCGCGGTGCGCCCGCACTGGCCGCTCATCAACACCCGCGTGCGCGATGCGCTCGCCGACGTCACCCTCGCCGCGATCCTCGCCGCCGAGCCCGTGAGGGAGCCCGCCTGATGGCCGCGAACGAACAGGCCGTGGCGATGGCCAAGGAGCAGTCCAAATACAAATGGGGCTTCTCGTCCGACATCGAATCCGATTTCGCGCCCAAGGGCCTGAATGAAGACACCGTCCGTTTCATTTCGGCCAAGAAGGCCGAGCCGGAATGGATGCTCGAATGGCGGCTGAAGGCGTTCCGCCTGTGGCTGGGCATGGAAAACCCGGACTGGGCGAAGCTCTCGATTCCCCCGATCGATTATCAGGACGCTTTCTACTACGCCTCGCCGCGCAAGAAGCCGACGCTGAAGTCGCTGGACGAACTCGATCCCGAGATCCTGCTCACCTACCAGAAGCTCGGCATCCCGATCGAGGAGCAGAAGGTGCTCGCGGGCGTCGAGGGCGCCCGCAAGGTCGCCGTCGACGCGGTGTTCGATTCGGTCTCCGTCGCCACCACCTTCCGCGAGGAATTGAAGCGCGCGGGCGTCATCTTCCTGTCGATCAGCGAGGCGATCCGCGAATATCCGGATCTCGTGAAGAAATATCTCGGCGCGGTCGTCCCCGTGCGCGACAATTTCTTCGCCTGCCTCAACAGCGCGGTCTTCTCGGACGGCACCTTCGTCTACATCCCCGAAGGCGTCCGCTGCCCGATGGAGCTGTCGACCTATTTCCGCATCAACGCGGAAAACACCGGCCAGTTCGAACGCACGCTCATCATCGCCGAGAAGGGGTCGTACGTCTCCTACCTCGAAGGCTGCACCGCGCCGCAGCGCGACGAGAACCAGCTCCACGCCGCCGTCGTCGAGCTGGTCGCGCTCGAAGATGCGGAGATCAAATATTCCACCGTCCAGAACTGGTATCCCGGCGACGAGAACGGCAAGGGCGGCATCTACAATTTCGTCACCAAGCGCGCGCACTGCCGGGGCGACCGCTCCAAGGTCTCGTGGACTCAGGTGGAAACCGGCTCGGCGATCACCTGGAAGTATCCGTCCTGCGTGCTTTCGGGGAAGGACAGCGTCGGCGAGTTCTATTCGGTCGCGCTCACCAACAACATGCAGCAGGCTGATACCGGCACGAAGATGATCCATCTCGGCGCGGGTTCGCGCTCCACGATCATCTCGAAGGGCATCTCGGCGGGCCGCTCGAACAACACCTACCGAGGCCTCGTCCGCGTCGGCCCCTCGGCCGAAGGCGTGCGCAACTTCACGCAGTGCGACAGCCTGCTGCTCGGCAGCGAATGTGGCGCGCACACCGTCCCCTACATCGAGGTGAAGAACCCCAGCGCGCAGATCGAGCACGAGGCGACGACCAGCAAGATCAGCGACGACCAGCTCTTCTACGCCCAGTCCCGCGGCCTCGACCGCGAAGCGGCGGTCGCCCTCATCGTCAACGGTTTCGCGAAGGAGGTGCTCCAGCAGCTCCCCATGGAATTCGCCGTGGAGGCACAGAAACTCCTCGGTATTTCGCTCGAAGGTTCGGTTGGATGATTGACCTCCGGGATGAGGCACGCCGCTTGAACACCCCTCCCCTTCAGGGGAGGGGTCGGGGGTGGGGCGTCTCCGCCGAACGCCTCGCCCGCAATCAAACACACGCCCGCGCCATGCGCGCCGACCCCACCGGCCCGGAAGCGCGCCTGTGGGCGCACCTCTCCCTCTCGCAGCTCGGCGGCTACAAGTTCCGCCGTCAGGCACTGATCGGCACGGCCATCGCGGACTTCCTCTGCCCGCAGAAGGGCCTGATCGTGGAGGTGGACGGCGACACGCATGTCGATCCCGCCGCTGATGCGCGCCGAGATGCCCGCCTCGCGGCCCTCGGCTACCGCGTCGTCCGCATCAGCAACGACGACGTGTTACGCAGTATTGACGCTGTGCTCGAACACCTCCTGCACATTCTGGATACCACGGCGGATCGCCGGACGCCCCACCCCAACCCCTCCCCTGAAGAGGAGGGGCTTGAAACATCTCTCCCCTCCTCTTCAGGGGAGGGGCCGGGGGTGGGGCGGCCCCGCATGACGCGACAGTCACGAAACAGCGCAGCCGCTGCAAAGCCCCTCACGAAAAGCTAGGCATATGCTCAAAATCGAAAACCTCCACGCCAATGTCGGCGACAAGGAAATCCTCAAGGGGCTGACGCTCGAAGTCGGCGCCGGTGAGGTCCATGCCATCATGGGTCCGAACGGCTCGGGCAAGTCGACGCTCGGCTACGTGCTTGCAGGCCGCGAGGGCTACGAAGCGACCTCGGGCTCCGCAACATTCGACGGCAAGGATCTCCTCGCCCTCGATCCGCACGAGCGCGCCGCCGCCGGTTTCTTCCTCGGGCTGCAGTACCCCGTTGAAATCCCCGGCGTTTCCAACCTCAACTTCCTGCGCACCGCGCTCAACGCCCAGCGTAAACTGCGCGGCGAGGCGGACATGTCGGCCGCCGATTTCATGCGCCTTGCGCGCACCGAGGCGGATGCCTTCGATCTCACCATGGATCACATGAAGCGCGGCGTGAACGTCGGCTTCTCGGGCGGCGAGAAGAAGCGCAACGAGATGGTGCAGATGGCGTTGCTCGCCCCGAAGTTCGCGGTGCTCGACGAGACCGATTCGGGCCTCGACATCGATGCGCTGAAAGTCGTCGCGGGCGGCATCAACCGGCTTCGCTCGCCGCAGCGCGCGTTCCTGCTCATCACGCACTACCAGCGCCTGCTCGACTATGTGAAGCCCGACAAGGTGCACGTCCTCTCCGGCGGCCGCATCGTCCGCTCCGGCGGGCCGGAGCTGGCGCACGCGCTTGAGCGTGAGGGCTACGGAGAGCTGGCGGCGTGACCTTGTTCCCTGTTTCTCTCATTCGCCATGCTGAACGTGTTTCAGCATCCATACGGCAGTGCGACCGCGCCGGCGCATGGACCCTGAAACAAGTTCAGGGTGACGGAGAAAAACTGTGAGCACCGCACTCCCCACCCGCCGCGACGAAGCCTGGCGCTACAGCGACCTCGAAGCGCTCGGCGAAGTCTGGCCCGCCGGTGTCCAGTCCGAAACGATCACCGTTGCCGCAGGAGAAACCCGCGCGCTCACGCTCGTGGCGGATGCCGCGCAGCCCGTGTCGGTGCGCGACTGGGCCGTCACCATCGCAGACGGCGCCCGTCTCGACATCCACATCCTCAACCTCGGCGCGCGCTACGGCCGCATCGCGCTCGATGTCACGCTCGGCGAGGGCGCGCATTTCGAACTCGGCGCCGCGCAGGTCGCGGGCGGCAAGACCACGCTCGAAATCGTCACCCACGTCCGCCACGCCGCCCCCGGCGCCACCAGCCGCCAGACCGTGCGCACCGTGCTCGCGAGCCAAGCCACCGGCACCTATCTCGGCAAGGTCGCGGTCGATCGCGGCGCGCAGAAAACCGATGCCGGGCAGTCGGTGAAGGCGATGCTGCTCGATCGCACCGCCACCGCCAACGCCAAGCCCGAGCTTGAAATCTTCGCCGACGACGTGAAGTGCGCGCACGGCGCCACGGTCGGCGAGCTGGACGCGACGCAGTATTTCTACCTGACGAGCCGGGGCCTGCCGCCCGCCGAGGCCAGAGGGCTTCTGCTGCAGGCCTTCCTCGCCGATGCCTTCGCGGGCATGGACGACGCCGGTGCGCGCGAAACGCTCGAAGCCGCCGCGCTCCAGGCGCTGGAGCGGATCGCATGAACGCGCTCGCGCCGATCACCGCCTCGCGCCGCGCCGATTTCCCCGGTATCGCCGACTGGTCCTACCTCGATACCGCCGCGACCGCGCAGAAGCCGCAGGCCGTGATCGATGCGATCGCGTCAGCCTACGGCCCCGAATACGCCACCGTGCACCGCGGCGTCTACGCGCGCTCGGCAGCGATGACCGAGCGTTTCGAGGCGGCGCGCAATACCGCCGCGTGCTTCATCAACGCCTCCAGCCCGAATGAGATCGTCTTCGTGCGCGGCGCAACGGAAGCCATCAACCTCGTCGCGCAAACCTGGGGCATGGGCCTCAAGGCCGGCGACCGCATCCTGCTCTCGCGGCTGGAGCATCATTCGAACATCGTGCCGTGGCAGCTCCTGCGGGACCGCACCGGCATCGAGATCGACGTCGCGCCGCTCACCGCCGACCACCGCATCGATGAAGACGCGCTGGAGGCGATGCTCACCCCCGCGCACAGGCTCGTCGCCGTCGCGCACGTTTCGAACGTGCTCGGCTCGGTGGCGGACATCGCCCGCATCGCCCGCGCCGCGCACGCTGTCGGCGCGAAGCTGCTCGTCGACGGCTGTCAGGCGGTGCCGCGCATGGGCGTGGACGTGCAGGCGCTCGGCGCCGATTTCTACGCCTTTTCGGGCCACAAGCTCTACGGCCCCACCGGCATCGGCGTGCTGTGGGCGCGCGGCGATATCCTTTTGGCGATGCCGCCGTGGCAGGGCGGCGGCTCGATGATCGAGACGGTGACGTTCGAGAAGACCACCTACGCGCCCGCGCCGACGCGTTTCGAGGCGGGAACGCCGCATATCGTCGGCGCCGTCGGCCTCGCCGCCGCGATGGATTACGTGTCTGCGATCGGTCTCGATGCCATCGACGCGCACGAACGCCACCTCGCGGGGATCGCGCGCGCGGAGCTGCGCAAGGTCAATTCGCTGCGTCTCTTCGGGCCGGAAGATTCGAGCGGAATCGTCAGTTTCGCGATGGAGGGGGTTCATCCCCACGACATCGGCACCATATTGGATGAAGAAGGCGTCGCCATCCGCGCCGGGCATCACTGCGCCCAGCCGCTTATGGATGTGCTCGGCGTACCGGCGACGGCGCGCGCCAGTTTCGGCGTTTACAACGATGAAAGCGATGTCGAGCGACTGCTTCGCGGCATCGCGCGGGTGAAGAGGATTTTCGGATGAGCGAGGAAACGCGGTCTTACACAGTCGAAAGCATCGACGCCGCGCCTCCGGTGCCGGAGCGGCCCGTGCTTGAGCAGGTGCAGCGCAAGGCGGATTATCTGGAGGGCTTTCTCAGCCAGAAACCCGCCGCGCCGGACCCCGGCAGCCCGGGCGGCACTGTCTACGATCAGGTCATCCAGGCGCTGCGCGAGATTTACGATCCCGAAATACCGGTGAACATCTACGATCTCGGCCTCATCTACGGCGTCGATATCGTGGACGACCACGCCGTCGTCACCATGACGCTCACGACGCCGCACTGTCCGGTCGCCGAATCGATGCCCGCCGAGGTGGAAATCCGCGTCGGCAGCGTGCCGGGCGTCGGCTCGGCGGAGGTCAACCTCGTCTGGGATCCGCCGTGGGATCCGCAGAAGATGTCCGACGAGGCAAAGCTGGAGCTTGGAATGCTATGAGCACGATCGTCCGAGAACGCCCCGCGCCCATCGCGCTCACCGAAAACGCCGACGCGCGCATCGCCGCGATGATGGCGCGCGCGCCCGAAGGCACGCTCGGCGTGCGCCTGTCGACGCCCCGGCGCGGCTGTTCGGGGCTTGCCTACAGCATCGATTACGTCACCGAGGCGAAGCCCGGCGACGAGCGTATCGAAACGCCCGGCGGCACCTTGTTCGTCGACGGCGGCTCACTGCTTTACCTGATCGGCAGCCGCATGGACTGGAAGGAAGACGATTTCGCCGCAGGCTTCGTCTTCGAAAACCCCAATGCCAAGGGCAGCTGCGGCTGCGGCGAGAGCTTCACGGTCTGAAGTTCGGCCCGGCCCGGCCCGGCTCGGGATCGGGATCGGGCGCGGGCCGAACCGGATCGTCAGGCCGCCTGCGCAAGCCCCTCTGCACCGAGTTTCCTGAGTTCATCGGCCGCAGCGGCGAGCGATTCCGTGCGCGCTTCAGGCGAAATCGCCAGGCGTTCGGCGCGGACGAAAACAATGTCGGTGATGCCGATGAAGTTCAGCATGGCGCGGATGTGCGGCTCCTGCGCGTCGAGCGCCGTTGCACCCCCTTCGCCGTAGAAACCGCCGCGCGTCTCGACGACGATCGCACGCTTGCCGGTCAGGTGCCCTACAGGGCCTTCCGCCGTGTAGTGGAAGGTCACGCCTGCGCGCAGCACGCGGTCGAACCAGCTTTTCAGGTTGGATGTGATGCCGAAATTGTACATCGGCGCGCCGATCACGACGACGTCGGCGGCCTGAAGCTCGGCGATCAGCGCGTCGGAAAGCGCGCGCTCTGCGGTTGCCTCCGGGCTGTCCGCGCCGCTGAACCCGCCGAGCGTCGCACCTGAAAGATGCGGCAACGGGTCGGCGCCGAGATCGCGAACCGTAACGCTCGCGCCTGGTCTGGCGGCGTCCAGAAAGTGGCCTACCAGGCCGCGCGATGCGGATGCGTCGCCGAGTACGCTGCTTTGAACGACAAGAATATTCTGCATGGGTCTGGTCCTTGATCTCGATTGCAGCGCTTTAGCTAATGTGCGACCCGTGTTGCCGATAGCGCAGCAATGCGAACACCGGAGTTGCATGAAATGGAACAGACGAGCGACCTTTCGGATATCGCGGCGCTGGTCGCGGTCGTCGAAACCGGCAGCTTCAGCCGCGCCGCCGAGCGTCTCGGCATTTCGAAGTCGATCGTCAGCCGCCGCGTCGCGCGGCTCGAAGCCGCGCTCGGCGCGCGCCTTCTCACCCGCAGCGCGCAGGGCGCGCGTCCCACCGATGTCGGCGCGGACTATTTTGCGCGCGTGCGCGAAGCGATCACGGGGCTTGAAGCGGCGCGCGAGGCGGTGGCCTCCGCGATGGCCGAGATCGCCGGGCCGATCCGCCTGTCCGCGCCGCTTTCGTTCGGCCTTGCCCATCTGGCGCCCGCGCTCGCGGAGTTCGCGGCCGCCCACCCGCGCGTCGAGTTCGACATCAGCTTCGACGACCGCCGCGCGGACATCATCGGCGAAGGGCTCGATCTTGCCGTCCGCATCGGCCAGCTCGCCGATTCGACGCTCATTGCGCGCAAGCTCGCGCCGATCCGCGCCGTCGCGATCGCAAGCCCCGCCTATCTCGCGCGCATGGGAACGCCCTCGCATCCGCGCGACATCGCGGATCACGATGTGCTTCAATACGCGAACGTCGCGCCTTCGGAAGCGTGGCGGTTCGAAATCGACGGGCGCGGCGAATTTGTGAAGGGCCGCACGCGCCTGCGCGCGAACAGCGGCGAGATGCTGCTCACGGCCGTGGAAGCGGGCCTCGGCATCGCCATGCTGCCGGCCTTCATTGCCTCGCCGGCCATCACCCGCGGGTCCGTGGTGATCGTGCTCGATGAATGGACGCGCAGCGAAACCGGGCTCTACGCCGTCATGCCGCCGGGTCGCAGCGCGACGGCGCGGGTACGCGCGCTCGTCGAATTCCTCGCCGCCCGTTTCGGCCCCGAGCCGACATGGGATCCGTGCTGGCTGGCGATGAAGGCGCAAACCGAAAAACGGCTTTCCAAATAGGATTGCCCGTGGGAAGCCCGTGTGCTGTTCTTTGAAGCGCCGGGGCCTCGTGCGGAAAGTTGAGAACCGGTTTTTTGCGCAAAAAACGCTGCGGACCCCTACGACCGACACGCGGGCCTGCTTGCCCTTTCTTGGCGTAACCTTTGTAACCTTGGGACTGCGCTAGCCTCGGCCCTGACCGCGCCAGCGATGGATGGTGCGGGTCAGGATACCGGCCTCGTCGCCTTCCTCGGTCCAGAGCTGGCTGAAAAGCGGATCGTCCGACGCCGGGCGAAGCTGCGGCGCAAGATCGTCGAGCCGGACGCGGATGGGGATCGAAACGCCCTCGCCGCAGATGATGCATTCGCGGTTGCGCAGCGCCGGGATCGAATCGAGGAAGCCGCGCGCGCCTTCCGGCATGGCGTTGCGCACATACATCTGATCGCGTTCGTTGTTGAGGCGCATGGCGATGATCGTGCCGCACTGCGAGAGCACGCCTTCGGCAAGGTCCGACGGACGCTGCGTGATGAGCCCCAGGGAAACGCCGTATTTGCGGCCCTCCTTGGCGATGCGTTCCAGAACCTTGCGAACCGCGACGCCCTTCGTCTCGCGGTCGGACGGCACATAGCGGTGCGCCTCTTCGCAGACGAGCAGGATCGGGCGCTGCGGCTCGCGCCGTGCCCAGATCGCATAGTCGAACACCATGCGCGCCAGCACGGCGACCACCACGGTCACGATGTCGGAGGGCACGCCCGACAGGTCGACGATCGAGATCGGCTTGCCTTCCGCCGGAAGCCGGAAGATCTTGGAAAGGAAGGGCGCCATCGAGTCCGAAACGAGCAGGCCGTTGAACATGAAGGCGTAGCGCGGGTCGCTCTTCAGCTCCTCGATCTTGCTCTTCAGCCGCATGTAGGGGCCAAGGTCGCTTGCCTTGTCGAGTTTGCCCATCTGCGCCTGGATCGCGCCGAGCAGGTCGGAAAGCAGGTAGGGCACCGGCGAATCGACCGTCATCTTGCCGAGCGATTCGGCGATGCGGCTCTTGGAGCGCGCGGCGAGCAGGCACTTGGCCAGCACGTCCATGTCCCGCTCGCGCTCGGAACCGTCGGTGGTGATGAAGACCTCGCAGTGCTCCTCGAAGTTCATCAGCCAGTATGGAAGGTTGAGGTTGTCGACGTTGAAGATCATGCCGTTCGAGCTGAACGCGGCGGCATATTCGCCGTGCGGATCGAGCATCATGATGTGGCCTTTGGGCGCCTTTTCAATGATGCGGTGCAGGATGAGCGCTGCGCTCGTGGATTTGCCGGTGCCGGTCGATCCGAGCAGCGCGAAGTGCTTGCCGAGCATGGCGTCGATCAGCAGCGCGCCGCGCACATCCTCGGTCGGGTACACGGTCCCGATCTCGATGTGGGGCCGGTCCTCGGCGGCGAACACCAGCACGAGATCGGCGCGCGAGACGGTGAAGACGTCGTCGCCGGGAACGGGATAGCGCGTCACGCCGCGGCGGAACGCCTTCATCGATCCGGTGGCGGGGTCTTCGGGCCCTTCGCCGAGGAAGTCGATGCACGAAAGAATGACGCCGCTTGCGTCGTCCATGCGCATGTCACGGACGTTGCCGAGCAGCCACAGCTCGCCCACGCGCATCTTCACCTGGCTGCCCACCTGCCCCGACATCGCGACGGTGGCGTCCTCGTGGCCGGCGATCGCCTTCAGCTGCGCGGGGTCGAGGCTGCAGATGGCGGAACCGCCGGCAATCTCGCGAACGCGGCCGATCACGCAGGTGCTCGGCAGGCTTGCGACCTTTTCAGGCTGCATGAAGACGTTGTGATCATCAACCGGCGAGGGCGTGACCGGCATGAACGATTGATCCAAGACGCTTTCCTTCACTGCGACAGGGCTTTGCCGCAATGTCGTAGCAACGAAGGGATAAAGAAGCGTTTATCGCCGCGTGAACAGCCCGGCGAGCCATCCGAGCAGCAGCGCCAGCGCAACGGCGAGCAGCCCGTAGGAGAAGCTGTGCTCCTCGGCGGCGACCGAGACCTGCCGCTCGAAGCCCGATTTGTCGATGCTGATTTCGCGCATCGCGCTCGCCACCACATTGCCGTCGTCGATCAGGTGGATTTCAACCGTATAATTGCCGACGGGAACCTGGCTGGGGATCTGGATCCGGGCGCGATAGAGCACGTTTTCCGTCAGCTCGACCCCTTGCGCCGCGTCCGCATACAGGCCTTCGCGGCGGCGAAGGCTCAGGAACCCCTGCTCGAAGGTCCGGATTTCGTCGGTGTCTCCGGAAATCGGAGACAGCTGCAGATGCGACAGGCCGAGTTCGTAGATCGCCGCCGTCTCGTCGTCGACGAGTTCCGAGATCGGCCGCGTCGTCGCCACGCTGTAGAACGACGGCGCGGTCTCGAAGCGTACCGAGCGGGTGTTGATCCAGATGCCCGCGACGCGCGCCTTGCGCCGCACCGTCGCGGCCTCCGGCGGTCCGCGCACGATCACGGCGATGTCCGGGCGTTCGTCGGGGGTCTGGCCGTCGGGATACTGGATGGCGCCGAAGATCAGCAGTTCCGCGCCCGCGAAGCTGTAGACGATATCGATCTTGCTGTGGCTGATATCGGTAATCAGCCGGGGCGGGGCGGCGGCCGACAGCAGCAGAAACAGCACGGGCAGAAACAGCCGCTTCATTCGGCATAGACCGAATAAAGCTCGCCCGGTGTCCATGTCAGCCCGACAAGCAGGCGGATCGCGACCGCAACCACGAGCACGGCGAGTGCGAAGCGCAGTTTTTCAGGCGGCAGCCGCTGCGCCACGCGCGCCCCGATCTGCGCCCCGATGACGCCGCCGATCAGCAGCATCAGCGCGAGCACGATATCGACCGTCTTGGACTGAACGGCATGCAGCAATGTGATTACCGAGGTGGTGAACACGATCTGGAACAGCGAGGTGCCGACCACCACCGAAACCGACATGCCGAGCAGGTAAATCATCGCCGGCACCATGATGAAGCCGCCGCCGATGCCCATGATGAAGGTGAGGATGCCGACCAGTACACCGATGCCGAACGGTGCCAGCGGCGAAATGTAGAGGCCGGATTTGTAGAAGCGCATCTTCCAGGGCAGCGCCGAGATGAGTGGGATGTGGGGATGCAGCTTCACGCGGCGGATTTCCCCGGTGCGCGCACGCCGGAGCGTCTGCCACGACTCCACGAGCATCAAACCGCCCATCGTCGAGAGGAACACGACGTAGATCAGCGAGATGGAGATATCGATCTGGCCGATCTTCTGGAGCAGCTTGAAAAGATACGAGCCGATCCCCGACCCCACGATGCCGCCGGCCACCAGTACGGCGCCCATTTTCGGATCGACACCGCCGCGCCGCCAGTGCGCGAGCGCGCCCGATACGCTCGATCCCGTGATCTGCGTTGCGGAAGAGGCGACGGCGACTGCGGGCGGAATCCCGTAGAAGATCAGCATCGGTGTGGTCAGGAACCCCCCGCCGACGCCGAACATGCCGGACATGAAACCGACCAGAACACCGAAACCCACGATGACCAGCGCATTGACGCTGAGTTCGGCGATGGGAAGGTAGATGTCCATGCTGTCCTGACTAACCCGTCGGCGAGTCGCCCGCCAACACCTTTGCCGTCAGCGTGCGCCTGTATCGAGACAAAATTTGGGCGGTGCGTATCCGTGGAAAGGCTGAAGGCCGAAACTCCGCGCGGCATGAGGCGATCAGGTTTTGCGTATTGCGCGTTCGCAAAACCTGATAGCGCGGAGGTGCACTCAAGGTGGGAGAAGCGCGGCGTGCGCATGCGCGAACTCGAACGATTGACCGGCGTGGGGCGGGAAACGATCCGCTTCTACATCCGCGAAGGTCTGCTGCCCGAACCGGACCGGGCGAGCGCGAACAGCGCGTTCTACAATGAAACGCATGTCGCGCGGCTGAAGGCGATCAAGCGGCTTCAGGAAGAGCGTTTCCTCCCGCTCGCGATCATCCGCACGCTGCTTGACGGCGAGGATGGCGACCGCTGGCTGCATGCCGATGCCTTTCCCGATCTCGATGCGATGCTGCGCGCCAGGCTCGACCCCGGCGGCGCAGGCGCGACTCTGGAAGAGCTTGCCAAGCAGACCGGCTTCACGATCGATGAGCTTCGCCTCGCAGTGGAGGAGGGCGTGCTCTGCCCCGATCGCGATGGCCGCTTCGGGCCGCGCGATATTGCCGTTGCCCGCTGCCTCTGGGAACTGAACGTCATCGGTTTCTCGGTGGAGCGCGGCTTTGTCGGCGGCGGTGCGATGTACACGCAGTTCATCCAGTGGCTGGTCGGGCAGGAGATGCGGCTGTTCTTCGAACATACCGCCGGCAAGATCGGTGACGACGAGGCGCTCGCGATGGCGGAGCGCGGCATATCGACCATCAACGAAATGCTCAGCCTGATGCGGACGCGGGAAATTCTCCGTCAGCTCGAGGCGCGGCGCAGGATCGCCAACGACAACGCCTGATCTGCCTGATCTGCGGGCTCAGAACCGGGTCGCGATGGTAACGGCCGGGCCGCTGCCCGGCGCGGCCTCCCCTGCGATACGGAAGCGGTATTCGCCGCGCAGTTCGATTGTGCCTGTCCCGAGCTGACGGGTCAGCTGTGCCGCCGGGCCGATTTCCAGTTTTGATGTCGAACCGTTGCCTGAATCCTGAAGGCTTCCCCAAAGCCCGGTTCCGATACCGGTTCGAAATCGTCCCTCGGTCGTCAGCGGATAAAGCGCCAGCGCCTGCCCGCCTGCAAAACCATCGCGGCTGCGGGCTCCGACAACACCGGCTTCGACATAGGCGCTCAGATCAAACGGCATGCGGTCGTCCGCGGTGTGCCAGCCTCCGCCGGAAACGCGCAGCGACCAGGCGCTGCGCGCGTCGCCGCCGGCCGCGAGCAGGCGCTCCGCACTGATCGCGGGGCCTTGCCGCCCGCGCGGCATCCACGCGGCGCCGATCGCGGTTTGCATGCTGCGTTCGCTACCGTTTATCCGGTCGTGGGCGATCGCGGCGCGGGCGAAGACTTCCACAGGGCGCCGTGACAGGGGGTCGATCGTATAGCCGATGCGTGCGCCGCTCTGTCCCCCGCCCAGCAGCGGCCGGTCGCCGAGCAGGCCGGAGGTTCCTTCCCGAATCAGGCTGTAGGCCTCCATCCGCCAGCGTTTGCGCAGCGCCGACAGCTCGGCTTTCCATGCGGCTGCATTGGGATGCATGGGGTCGGCGGCAAGCGCGGATGCGAAGCTGTTCGCGGCGGCGCGTCTGTTGCCTGCGGCGAGCGCGCGGTAAGCCGCGTCTGCGGATGCGAAGGCGTCCGCCTCGGCACTTGCGGTGAACCTTGCCGAAGCCGATGCCCCGACTTCCGGTTTCGGGTCGTCAAGGAATGCGATGGAAGCCGCATGCGGCCCCGAACGCGGCTCGGCGCGGCGGGCAACGAGGCGTCCGGCAAGCGCCGGAGCGTCGGTCGAGATGAACGAGGGGAGGGCGCGCGCAACCTGAACCGGCTCGGTATGTCGCCCTTGCGCGGCCGCTGCCTGCGGCCGCTGCGAAAGCATCGCGGCGTAGGTTCGCCCGGCTTCGTCGAAGCGCCAGGCCGACCATATGGCGAGTGTGACCGACAGCACGGCGAAGGCGCGGACGGGGCGCATCAGTCGCGCGCCACCGATTCGGGAAACCGGTGCGCGGTCTTTTCCCAAACGGGCGCGGTTTTGCGAATGGCCCCGCGCACATACAGAGTGCAGGCCCTCAGCGCCGCGAGGAAGTTGATGATGTTGCCGACGAAGGCGCGGGGCAGCGCGCGGAGGGCTTCGGCGATCCCGTGCTGGCGCCCGGTGAAAAGTATACGCATTGCCAGCCGCCAGACGAGCAGCGCGGTCGTGAGGCGCAGGAGCAGGTCGAGCGCCGAGCCCGGCTCCACGACGGCAGGCAGCAGGCGCGCGTCCGGCATGGTTGCCCGGAACAGGATCGCGGCGGCGTAGGCGATGGCCGCCACATAGGCGAGGATCACGACGATCGCGTTCAGCAGCGCCTTGCGGTCCCGCATCAGCATGTAGCGCGCGGCAAGCCCGCCCTGCCATCCGATCCGGTCCCAGCCGTGAAGCGCGATGCCGAGCAGCCAGCGCGATTTCTGCCTTACGGCGGCTTCAAGCGTCTCGGGGAAATGCTCCTGCGTCGTGACGTGCGCCGCCCCGGCGCGGCCCGGCATGCGCACGAAGATCGCCTTGCCGCCGCGCGCATGAATGCGGTGGCCGAGTTCATAGTCTTCGGTCAGCGAGAGCGGGTCGAACGGCGCGCCGCCCAGGTCGTCGGCGATCCAGCCCATCATCGCGCGTTCGAAACCGCAGGCGACGCCCGCTGCGGGGATCGCGGCGCCGATCGCTTCGCGCACGACCATGTCCTTGGTGTGACTTTCGGCGAATTCGTCCAGGTAATGACCCGCGATCCAGCGCGAGTTCGGGGCCGCGAAGGGCACCACCGGCAACTGCACCATCGCCTTTGCCGGGATCAGATAATCGATGACGCCGAGTTCGCGCGGGTGCACCACATCCTCGGCATCGTGCAGCACGATCGCCTTGAAGCGCACGCCGTAGGCGTCCTCGTGGCGGCACATCGCGCGCCAGATGGCGTTCAGGCAATGCGCCTTCGTGGTGGGGCC
Source organism: Sphingosinicella soli (assembly GCF_014199685.1). GTDB lineage: Bacteria > Pseudomonadota > Alphaproteobacteria > Sphingomonadales > Sphingomonadaceae > Sphingosinicella > Sphingosinicella soli. Next base: position 76,980 of record NZ_JACHNZ010000007.1, read on the forward strand.
GTCCCGCTCGACGATCACGACGGCGATCCGCGGGTCGGAAAGCGCGGCGACCACGCGCAGGGTGGCCGCGTCATTGGGGTAGACGCCCACGAACACCCGGTAGTGCGGAAACAGCATGCGCCGCGTGAAGGCTGTGAGCATCGGCCCGATCACGTCCGCCTCGTCCCACGCAGGAACGAACACCGCGATCGGCGCCGAGGCCGAACCGCCACCGGGCAGCGAACGCGCATCCGTGCGCCGCCGCCCGCGATAGACCGTCAGCCGCCGCCAGATCCGGCGGCTGAAATACACTAGGTCGAACAGCAGATCGTCCAGGCTCGACACCAAAACGCCCGCCGCCGCTAGAAGCAGCAGCTCTCGCGTCAGCAGCCAGTATCCGGCCAGCCAGACGTACGGGTCTTCCATGCTGAACGATCCCCCCGTTCAGAAACGTGCCCGTAATGAAAGCCGTTCGCAACGATTCTGCAAGTCTTTAATTTTGAAGGATTTGTGCTGCTCGCCAAGCGGCGCTGTCCGGCGTATATCTCTTCCCATGCAGCAATATCTCGATCTTCTCGCCCGCGTCCGCCGTCACGGCACGCAGCGCGGCGACCGCACCGGCACGGGCACGCTCAGCGTCTTCGGCCACCAGATGCGCTTCGATCTCGCCGACGGCTTCCCGATGCTGACGACGAAGAAGCTGCACCTGAAATCGATCGTGCACGAGCTTCTCTGGTTTCTCGCGGGCGACACCAACATCCGCTACCTGAAGGAAAACGGCGTCTCGATCTGGGATGACTGGGCGGACAGCGAAGGCGAACTCGGGCCCGTCTACGGCAAGCAGTGGCGACGCTGGGAGGCGCCGGGCGGGCGCGTGATCGACCAGATTTCAAACCTCGTCGAGATGATCCGCCGCAATCCCGAATCGCGGCGCCTGATCGTGTCGGCGTGGAACGTCGCGGAGGTGGACAGCATGGCGCTGCCGCCCTGCCACTGCCTGTTCCAGTTCTACGTCGCGGAAGGCCGGCTTTCCTGCCAGCTCTACCAGCGCAGCGCCGACGTGTTCCTCGGCGTGCCGTTCAACATCGCGTCCTACGCGCTCCTCACGCAGATGATGGCGCAGGTCACCGGGCTGAAACCGGGCGAATTCGTCCACAGCTTCGGCGACGCACACCTCTATCTCAACCACCTCGATCAGGCCGATCTGCAGCTCACGCGCCGCCCGATGGCGCTGCCCGAGATGCGCATCAACCCGGACGTGAAGGACATCTTCGGCTTCCGCTACGAGGATTTCGAGCTTCTGGGCTACCAAGCGCAACCGCACATCAAGGCGCCGGTGGCGGTGTGATCCCCACATACCGGCCGGACATCGTCCTCGTCGTCGCGCGCGCCGACAACCGGGTGATCGGCAAGGACGGCGCGATGCCGTGGCACCTTTCCGAAGATCTGAAACGCTTCAAGCGCATCACGGTGGGGAAGCCCGTCATCATGGGCCGCAAGACCTTCGAATCGATCGGCAAGCCGCTGCCGGGCCGCCACAACATCGTGCTCACGCGCCAGACGGGCTGGCAACCCGAGGGCGTGACCGTGGTTCCGAACCTTGCCGAAGCGATCGCCGCCGCCGGGCTCGATCCGCGCTCCCGCGCCGATACGATCATGGTGGTCGGCGGCGCGGAAATCTACGCGCAGGCGCTTCCTGTCGCGACGCGCATCGAGCTGACCGAAATCCACGCCGCGCCCGAAGGCGATACGTATTTTCCAGAGCTTGATCCCGCGCGCTGGCGTGAGACCTTCCGCGAGGTTCATCCGGCGGGGGAAACGCACCCCGCCTACGATTTCGTGACGCTGGAGAGGGTCTGATGGCAAAGGCGAAGGTGCGCAAACGGCGCTGGCCGTGGATCGCGGCGGCGCTGGCGGTTCTAGCCGCCGCGCTGTTCTTCGGCTTTGCGCCGGGCATCCTCGAGCGCTCGATGAACCGCATCGCGGGCTCGGGCGAATGGACCGTCAGCCCTGCCGCGCAGGCACTCCACGACCGGCTGGTGATCGCCGATCTGCACTCCGACACGCTGCTCTGGAAGCGCGATCCCGAAGCACGCGCGGGGCGCGGCCATGTCGATCTGCCCCGGCTTCAGGACGGCAATGTGAAGCTGCAGGTCTTCTCCTCCGTCACCAAGTCGCCGAAGGGCCAGAATTACGAGTCGAACGGCGCCGATACCGACACCATCACGATGCTCACGGTGGCGCAGCTCCAGCCGCCGCGCACGTGGGATTCGCTGCTCCAGCGCTCGCTCTGGCACGCGGAGCGGATGCGCGCGGCGAAGGGCTATCACCTCGTCACCACCGTGCGCGATCTCGATGCGCTGCTCGCCGACCGGCGCGCGACCGGCGCGCTGCTCTCGATCGAGGGCCTCCAAAACCTCGAAGGCAGGCTCGGCAACGTCGATGTGCTGTTCGATGCGGGCTACCGCATGGCGGGCCTCACGCACTTCTTCGACAACGAGGTGGCGGGTTCGATGCACGGCCTTGAAAAAGGCGGGCTCACCCCGTTCGGCCGCGACGTCATCCGCCGCATGGAGGCGAGGGGCATGATCGTCGATCTCGCCCACGCCAGCCACAAGACCGTCGCGGAGGCGCTGAAACTGGTGACGAAGCCGGTCGTCTACAGCCACGGCGGCGTCAAGGCGACGTGCGACACCAACCGCAACCTTTCCGACGAAGAGATCAGGGGCATCGCCGCGACCGGCGGCGTCATCGGCATCGGCTTCTGGGACGCCGCCGTCTGCGAACCGACCCCGCAGGCGACCGCGCGCGCGATGCGCCACGTGCGCGATCTGGTCGGCATCGATCATGTCGGCCTCGGGTCGGACTGGGACGGCGCCACGACCGTGGGCGTCGATGCCGCGCACCTCGCCGCCGTCACGCAGGCGCTGATCGATCAGGGCTTCACGGAGACCGAAATCGGGAAGGCGATGGGCGGCAACGTGCTCCGTGTCCTCCGCGCCACCTTGCCGCGCTAGGTGCCTTGCCGTGCCGGGCCGGGCGGGATAGCAGAGCGACCATGAAACGCATCACGGGGGATGCGCCGCTGCCCCGCGCGCTTCGCGGCGGCATCGCGGCGATCGGCAATTTCGACGGCTTCCACATCGGCCATCAGGCCGTCGTCGGCTGGGCGCTGGCGCGCGCGCGCGCGCAGGGGCTGCCCGCGCTCGTCGTGACGTTCGATCCGCACCCGGCGCGGCTCTTTCGTCCGCAATTGCCGCCGTTCATGCTGACGACGGTGGATCAGAAGCTCGATCTGGTCGAGGCGTTCGGCATGGATGCCGCCGTCGTGCTGCGCTTCGATGCGGCCTTCGCGGCGCTGCCTGCCGATGAATTCGTCGCGGGCGTACTCGTGGGGCGCCTCGGCCTCACCGGCACCGTCACGGGGGAGGATTTCACCTTCGGGCGCGGCGCGAGCGGCGATCCCGCGAAGCTGCTCGAACTCGGCGGCGCGCACGGGCTCATCCCCGAAACGGTGTCGCCCGTGCGCGACGAAGGCTCGGCGATCATTTCCTCCACGCGCGTGCGCGCCGCGCTGCAGGCGGGGCATTGCCGCGAGGCCGCGCGGCTGATGGGCCGCCCCTTCGCCATTGCCGGCACCGTGGAACACGGCGACAAGCGCGGCCGCACGATCGATGTGCCGACGGCCAACGTCGCGATCGGCAGCGAATACGTCCGCCCGGCCTACGGCATTTATGCCGTGCGCTGCCGCCTTGAAGACGGGCGCGTTGTCGAAGGCATCGCGAACCTCGGCATCCGGCCCATGTTCACGCCGCCCAGGGAACTGCTGGAGGTTCACCTGTTCGATTATGCGGGCGATCTTTATGGGCAGACGCTGGAAACGGAGCTTGTCGCGTACCTGCGCCCCGAAATGAAACTCGCCGATCTCGAAGCGCTGAAGGCGCAGATCGCCAAGGATATCGTGGACGCGCGCGCTGCTCTCCTCTAGGGCGTAGCGCGATATGAGCGACGAAACCCGTAAAGACTACCGCGACACCGTCTTCCTGCCGAAGACCGATTTTCCGATGAAGGCCGGGCTTGCCGATGCGGAGCCGAAATGGCTCGCGCGCTGGCAGGGGCTGGATTTCTACAAGCGCCTCCGCGCCGAGCGGAAAGCCCGCGAGAAATTCGTCCTCCACGACGGCCCGCCCTACGCCAACGGCGACATGCACATCGGCCACGCGCTCAACCATGTGCTGAAAGACATGGTCGTGCGCACGCAGACGCTGCTCGGCAAGGATGCGCCCTATGTTCCGGGCTGGGATTGCCACGGGCTTCCGATCGAATGGAAGGTCGAGGAGGAATACCGCAAGAAGGGCAAGAACAAGGACGAGGTCGACCCCAAAGCCTTCCGCGCCGAATGCCGCGCCTACGCGCAGAACTGGGTAGACCGCCAGCGCGAGCAGCTGAAACGCCTCGGCATCAACGGCGATTGGGACAATCCCTACCTCACGATGGATTTCCAGGCGGAGGCGACGATCGTTTCCGAGCTGCTCAAGGTGGCGGAATCGGGCCAGCTCTATCGCGGCGCGAAGCCCGTGATGTGGTCACCCGTGGAAAAGACCGCGCTCGCCGAGGCGGAGGTGGAATACGAGGATATCGTCTCCACGCAGGTGGATGTGGCGTTCGAGATCACGGAGTCTCCGATCACCGAACTGGTTGGTGCGTATGCCGTGATCTGGACGACCACGCCGTGGACTGTGCCGGTAAACCAGGCGCTCGCGTATGGTCCGGACATTGAATATGAAATTCTTCCTTGGAATGGCAAAAAGCTCCTCATTTCTAAGGAGCTTATCCCGGGCGTCCTAGAGAGGTTGATGGCAGTTAGCGGCCAAATCGGTGATGTCACCCTGACGGCGTACGGCCACGGCCAAGGCAAACAGTGGACCGGCAAAGGTTCCGATCTCGCCGGCACCATCGCCCGCCACCCGATGGCGAACCTGTTCGAATCCCCCCTCCCCTTGAGGGGAGGGGTCGGGGGTGGGGCCTCTCCGGCGGACTCGGCGGATGGGGCCACGCCCCACCCCAACCCCTCCCCTGAAGGAGAGGGGCGAGAGCCTGCGATCGACCGGCAGTCGATGCTGGCCGAGTTCTTCCTGCGCCCGCGCCCGTTCCTCCCCGGCGATTTCGTTACCACCGAGAGCGGCACCGGCCTTGTCCACATGGCGCCGGACCACGGCGAGGACGACTTCCTGCTCTGCAAGGCGCACGGCATCGATCCCGTGTTCGCGGTGGAAGGCGACGGCAAGTACCGCGCCGACTGGGCATGGCTCGGCGGGCAAGGCAGCGTCATCAACCCGAAGTTCAACGGCCCGGAAGGCCCGATCTGCTCGGACCTGAAAACTGCGGGCGGTCTGCTCGCGGCGTCGGCGGATTATTCTCACTCCTACCCGCACTCGTGGCGTTCCAAGGCCAAGGTCATCTTCCGCTGCACGCCGCAGTGGTTCGTGCCGATGGACAAGCCGATCGAAGCGCAGGGCAAAACGCTCCGCGAAACCGCGATGGCGGAGATCGAGCGTGTGCGCTGGGTGCCGGAGCGCGGGGCGAACCGCATCGGCGCGATGGTGTCCGGGCGGCCGGACTGGGTGCTCTCGCGCCAGCGCGCGTGGGGCGTGCCGATCACGCTGTTCGTCCACCGGCAGACGGGCGAATATCTCGTCGATGCGGATGTGAACGCCCGCATCGTCGCGGCGGTTCGCGCCGAGGGCGTCGATGCGTGGACGGGCACCGATCCGCAGGTCTTCCTTGGGGACGCGTACAAGGCCGACGATTACGAGCGCATGGGCGACATTCTCGACGTGTGGTTCGATTCGGGCTGCACGCACGCGTTCGTGCTCGAATCAGGCCGCTGGCCCGATCTGCGCTGGCCCGCAGACCTTTATCTCGAAGGCTCGGACCAGCATCGCGGCTGGTTCCAGTCCTCGCTGCTGCAATCCTGCGTCACGCGCGGGCGCGCGCCTTATGACGCGGTCGTCACGCACGGCTTCACGCTCGATGCGTCGGGCCGCAAGATGTCGAAAAGCCTCGGCAACACCATCGATCCCAACAAGGTGATCGGCGAAAGCGGCGCGGACGTGCTGCGGCTGTGGGCGCTGAACGTCGATTGGCGCGAGGATCACCGCATCGGCCCGGAAATCATGCGCGGCATGACCGATGCCTACCGCAAGATCCGCAACACCTTCCGCTATCTGCTCGGCGCGCTCGACGGCTTCGACGAGGCCGAGCGCATCGCGGCGGCGGACATGCCGGAGCTGGAACGCTGGGTGCTGCACCGCCTGGCGCAGCTCGGCGACGAACTGCGCGGCTGCGTGAACGACTTCGATTTCACGCGCTACGTCACCGTGCTCCAGGCGTTCTGCGTCCACGATCTCAGCGCCTTCTACTTCGATGTGCGCAAGGACAGCCTCTACTGCGACGCCGTGGACAGCCCGAAGCGGCGCGCCTGCCGCACGGTGATGGACACGCTGTTCCACGCGCTCACCCGCTGGTTCGCGCCCGTGCTGGTGTTCACCGCCGAAGAAGCCTGGCAGGCCCGCTTCCCCAGCGAAGACGGCTCGGTCCACCTGCTCGATTGGCCGGAGATCGATGCGGCCTGGCTGGACGCTGCGCTCGGGCAGAAATGGGAGACGATCCGCGCCGCGCGCGAAAGCGTCACCGAGGCGATCGAGCCCTTCCGGCGTGAAAAGACGATCCGCTCGTCGAACGAGGCGGTCGTGCGTCTCCCCGAAGTTGCGGGCATTTCGGCGGCGGATTTCGCCGAGGTGTCGATCGTCAGCGCGGCCGAATATGGCGGCGATGCCACCGTGGTGACGCGCACCGAGGCGGAAAAATGCGCGCGCTGCTGGCGCCACACCGGCGATGTTGATCCCGCCACCGAACTTTGCGTGCGCTGCACCGGGGTGACGGCGTGACGGCGGCGCGGGCCTATCTGCTTTCGGCGGCGATCTTCGTCGTCGATCAGCTCGTGAAGCTGTGGATCATCGCCGGCATCGGCCTGCAGGCGAAGGGCAGCATCAACCTGCTGCCCGTCCTCAGCCTCACGTGGGTGGAAAATCGCGGCGTCTCGATGGGGCTCTTGCAGGCGGACGGCGCGACGGAGCGCTGGATTCTCACCGCCGTCACCGCGCTCATCGCAGGCGGCGTCGCGTGGTGGATGCGCAAGGAGACGAACCGCATCGATATTCTCGCGCTCGCGCTCGTGCTCGGCGGCGCGCTCGGCAACATCGTCGATCGCGTGCGTTTCGGCTACGTCGTCGATTTCGTGCACGTCCATGTCGGCGCATGGAGCTTTTATGTCTTCAATGTCGCCGACGCGGCGATTACGATAGGTGTCGCAATCCTGTTGCTGCGCGCGTTCTTCGAACGCAAGCCTGCGGCAGCAGAATGAAGTGGAGTTGAAAAGCATGTCTTCCCTGACGCGCGCTGCCCTTTTGGGCGTAACGGTGCTTGGTCTTTCCGCCTGCGGCAGCAGCGGCATCTTCGGGCGCGACGCGCCGGACGAGTTCGCCATCGGCCGCTCCGCGCCGCTTGTCGTGCCGCCGGACTACAACCTCGCCCCGCCGCGCCCCGGCGCGCCGCGTCCGATGGAAACCGATGCGCAGACGCAGGCGATGGAAGCGCTGTTCGGCGCGGGCGTGCGCCCGGCGCCGAAGTCGGTCGGAGAGCAGAAGCTGCTCGACGATGCAGGCGCGACGCGCCCCGATCCCTCGGCGCGCTCCACGGCAGGCGATCCCGCCACGGAAGTCGTCAACAAGGGCGCGACCCTGAAGACGATCATCGACGCGCAGCCGGGCAGCAGCGATCCGGCGACGGCGAGCGCTTCGATCGGCGGCTAGCTACCCGATCTTCTTCGCCACGCCGCGGCTGAAGCTGCCGAGGACGCCGCGGCCGATGCGGCCGCCCATCGGGCCGGCGATCGCCTTGCCGATCTCGTAGCCGATCTGGCTGCCTGCGGTTCCCACAGCGGTCGAGGTCGCCGATGCGCTGCGGCGCGAGGGCTTCTTGCCCGCGAGGCTGTCGCCGAAGTCGCGCGCCTTCTTGGCGACGAACGCGCCGATCACCGCGCCCGCGATCTTGCCGAGGATGCTGTTCGACCAGTTGCTGCCGGTCTTGCCGCGCGCCGCCGGGGCTTCTTCCTCCACGGTTTCGAGCGCCTGCTCCGCGCGCGCCTTCAGAATCTCGAACGCCGATTCGCGGTCGATGCTCTCCTCATAGCGCCCCGCGAAGGGTGAACTTGCGATCATCACCTTGCGCTCCTGCTCGGTCAGCGGCCCGAGTCGCGAGCAGGGTGGGCGGATGAGCGCGCGCTCCACGGGTGCGGGCGCGCCGTCGCTGTCGAGCAGCGAAACGAGCGCCTCGCCGACCTTCAGCTCGGTGATCGCGGTCACGACATCGAGCCCCGGATTGATGCGGAACGTCTCGGCGGCGGCCTTGATGGCCTTCTGGTCGCGCGGCGTGAAGGCGCGCAGCGCGTGCTGGATGCGGTTGCCGAGCTGCCCGCCGACGTCCTCGGGAACGTCGATCGGGTTCTGCGTGATGAAATAGACGCCGACGCCTTTCGAACGGATCAGACGCACCACCTGCTCCACCTTTTCGAGCAGTGCCTTCGGCGCCTCGTCGAACAGCAGGTGGGCCTCGTCGAAGAAGAACACCATCTTCGGCTTGTCGGGGTCGCCCACCTCCGGCAGCGCTTCGAACAGTTCCGAAAGCAGCCACAGCAGGAATGTGGAATAAAGCCGCGGGCTCTGCATCAGCTTGTCGGCGGCAAGGATGTTCACCTGCCCGCGTCCGTCGTCCGCCACCGTCATCAGGTCGGCGACGCTGAGCGCAGGCTCGGCGAAGAAGCGCGCGCCGTCCTCGTTCTCCAGCACCAGCAGCTGCCGCTGGATGGCGCCGACGCTCGCCTTGGTGACGTTGCCGTAGCGCGTGCCGATCGTCGCGGCATTGTCCGCCACATAGGTCAGCATCGATTGCAGATCCTTGAGGTCCAGCAGCATCAGCTGTTCCTCGTCGGCGATGCGGAAGGCGATGGTGAGCACGCCCTCCTGCGTTTCGTTCAGCCCCATCAGGCGGGAGAGCAGCAGTGGCCCCATTTCCGAAACCGTGGTGCGCACAGGGTGCCCCTGCTCGCCGAACAGATCCCAGAACACCACCGGGAAGGCTTCGTAGGCATAATCGGCAAGGCCCATGCCGGCGGCACGTTTCTGCAGGGCGTCGTGCGCCTTGTGCGTCGCAGAGCCCGGCATGGCGAGCCCGGCAAGGTCGCCCTTCACGTCCGCCATGAACACGGGCACGCCGATCTTCGAGAAGCCCTCGGCGAGGATTTGCAGGCTCACGGTCTTGCCTGTGCCCGTCGCGCCCGCGATCAGGCCGTGCCGGTTGGCGCGTTTCAGATCGAGTTCGAGCGCCTTGTCACCCGCCGCACCGACGAAAATCGTTCCCATCACCCGCTCCCTGTCCGCTCCGGCACAAGTAAAGCATGTCGCGCGAAAACCGAAAGCCGGAAAAGAAAACCCCGGCCGCGAGCGTGTCGCGACCGGGGTTCTGTTTCTGGCCGAAGCGGCCGGGGCTCAGCCGTCGTCCTTGCCCATCATGGAGATGCCGATGAACTGCGGCGGGCGCGCGCCGCGCTTCACGAACAGCACGACCGTATCGCGCCCGGCCTTGCGCGCGGCGGCGACGGCGGCAGCAGCGGCGGCCGGTGTCTTGGTCAGCTGCTGGTTGATCGAAAGGATCACGTCGCCGCGCTGCAGGCCGCGCTTGGCGGCATCGCTGTTGCGGTTCAGGCTGGCGATCACCACGCCCTCGACCTCGTTGTCGATGCCGAGCTGGCGGCGCACTTCGGGGGTCAGTTCGGCAAGCGTGATGCCCAGGCTGCGACGGGCCGATGCCGCCGCTTCGCTCGTCGCCGCGTCACCGTCCGGGGCTTCGTCGTCGGCGCCCGCCACGGCGATTTCAGACGGCCGCTCGATCAGCGTCGCCTGCACGGTCTGGCGCTTGCCCTTGCGGTAGAATTCGATCGGTACGCGGCTGCCGATGCCGCTGTTCGCGACGATCGACGACAGCGTGTTGTCGACGGTCACTTCCTGGTTGTTCACGCGCGTGATGACGTCGCCGGGAAGAATGCCGGCTTTCTTCGCCGGGCCGTCGTTCTCGACGCTCGCGACAATCTCGCCGCGATCCTTCTGGAGCCCGAGCGCCGAAGCGATCTCCGGCGTCACCGGCTGGATGCTGACGCCCATGTAGCCGCGCCGAACGCGCCCGATCGAGCGCAGCTGGTCGATCACCGGCGAGGCCTGCTCGGCGGGGATCGCGAAGCCGATGCCCACGTTGCCGCCCGTCGGCGAGAAGATCGCCGTGTTCACGCCGATCACGTTGCCGGAAAGGTCGAACATCGGCCCGCCCGAATTGCCCTGGTTGATCGAGGCGTCGGTCTGGATGTAGCGGTCGTATTGCCCCGCCTGGATATTGCGGTGCAGCGCCGACACGATGCCCGCCGTCACCGTGCCGCCCAGGCCGAACGGGTTGCCGATGGCGATCACCCAGTCGCCCACGCGCACGCGCTCGGACTGGCCGAAGCGCACGTAAGGCAGATCCTTGCCCTCGATCTTCAGAAGTGCGAGATCGGAAAGCGGGTCGCGGCCCACGATGCGTGCCGAATATTCGGTGCGGTCGGACAGCGTCACGGTGATCTTGTCGACCGCCTCGGCGCCGCCGCGTCCGGTGACGACGTGGTTGTTGGTGACGACATAGCCGTCCGGCGAGATGATGAAGCCGGAGCCCAGCGACTGCGCCTCGCGCGTCTCGGGTTCCTGGCCTTCCTGCTGCTGCTGTTCCTGAAAGCGGCGGAACAGTTCATCGAGCGGCGTGCCCGGCGCGAAGCGGGGAACCCCGCGCATGCGGCCCACCTCGATCTCCTGCGTGGTGGAGACGTTGACGACTGCGGGCTGCAGCCGCGCGGTCAGGTCCGCGAAGCTGCCCGGCGCGCCGCCGGGGGCGCTGACAGGCGCCTGCACCGGCTGCTGCTGCGTCTGCTGGGCATGGCCCGGTTCCTGAAGGGCAAGCGTTGCGGCGCTGGCGAACAGAACGGCCGCGCCGGTCATGGCAAATGCGATACGCACGTATCTCGTCTCCTCAAGTGACGCCATTTAAGAACCGCTCGGCGTCAATACAATCGTGTCCCCCGTGTCTCCCGCCTGCATCCGCGCGAACGGGTGCGGGCGAAAGTGCTATCGATACGGATCAGCGCCCGCGCATCCCTTGGAACTCGCGCAGGAATTCATTGTCGGGCGACAGGATCACGCTGGCGTTGCCGTCGCTGAACGTGGTCCGATACGCCTGCATGGCGCGGTAGAACGCGTAGAAGTCCTCGTCCTTGCCGAAAGACTGCGCGTAAACGCGCGAGGCTTCGGCGTCGGCTTCGGCGCGGATGATCTGTGCCTCCTTGCGGCCCTGTGCGCGGATCGATTCGGCCTCCTGCTGGCGCGCGGTCTGCATGCGCAGGAACGCCGACTGCAGCGGATCACCGGGCGGCAGGTCGGCGCGCTTGATGCGCACGTCGACGATTTCCGCGCCGTAACGGCTGGCTTCGCGATTCACCGCTTCCTGGATCGTGTCCATCAACTGGCCGCGTTCGGGGCTCAGCAATGTCGCGAACGTCTGCCGGCCAAGCTCGTTGCGCAGGCGCGAACCGAGAATGCGCGAAAGTTCGTCGGCGACGCGGTCTTCCGATCGCACGGTCTGGTACATGCGCAGCGGATCGATGATGCGGAACCGCGCGAACGCATCGACCACCAGGCGCAGCTGATCGGTGGAAAGCACCACCTGCTGCGGCATGTCGAGATCGCGGATACGCTTGTCGACCCACACCACGTTTTCGATGAACGGCGCCTTGAGCGTCAGCCCGGCGCCGGTCGCGCCGAAGGGGTCGTCGGCGTTGTAGCGGTTGACGATCCTGTCGGGCTTGCCGAGCCGCACGATGATCGCCTGCTGCGATTCCGAAACGGTGAACAGCGACGTGGTGATCAGGATCAGCGCAAGGAAGGCGAGGCCGACGAGGGCGATAGGATTGCGCAGCAAGGTCATTGCGCAGCTCCCGCGGCGTTTGCGACGGCGCGTTTCCGCACCTCCGGCAGCGGCAGATAGGGCACGACGCCGTCAGCCTCGATGATCGTCTTGTCCACCTTGCCGAGCACCTCTTCCATCGTCTCCAGATACATGCGCTTGCGCGTCACGGCGGGCGCAAGCCGATACTGCGCGTACACCGCGTCGAAGGCCGCCGCCTGCCCCTGCGCCAGCGACAGCAGCGACTGCGAATAGCGCCGCGCCTCGTTCAGGTACTGCTCGGCGTTCTGCTGCGCGGCGGACACGTCCTTGAAGGCCGTATCGACGGCGGCGGGCGGGTCGGCCTGCTTGATATCGACACCGACCACGTCGATGCCCGCCTTGTAGCTGTCGAGCATTTCCTGAGTGCGCACACGCACCTGCTCGGCGATCTGGGCGCGCTGCGGCCCGATCGCGGCGTCGAGCGGAACACGGGCAACCTCTGCGCGCATCGCCGATTCGGCGACCTCGTGGATCGTCGTCTCCGGCTCGGCGAGCTGGAACAGGAACTGCACGGGATCCTTGATTTTCCAGCGCACCGCATAGGCGATGTCGATGATGTTCTGATCGCCCGTCAGCATCAGATTTTCGCTCGATTCGTTGGGCCTTCCGATCTCGATCGTCGCCACCGTCTCCACCGCAGGCTTGGTCACCGTTTCGATCGGCGCCGGCAGCTTGAAGTGCATGCCCGGGCCCGTCGTGCGGGAATAGGCGCCGAACCGCTGCACGACGCCGCGTTCTTCGGGCACCACGCGATAGAAGGACGAGAAAGCAACCCAGACAAGCACGAGTCCGAGAAGAATATAGCCCCACGGCAACGCGCCGCCTTTCGGGCCGCCGGGGAGCCCCGAACGAAGACGCTCCTGGCTGCGCCGGATGAAATCGTCGAAATCGGGACCGCCGCCACCGCCGCCGCGCCCGCCGTTTCCGCCGCCCGAGCCACCACCGGAACCGCCCCCGGAACCACCGCCCCAGGGGTTGCGCGGCCCGTTGCCGCTGCCGCTGCCCCAGGGCCCGGAGCTGTTATTGTTGATCTGCCAAGGCATTCGTTACCTGTCGATTGCTTCCAATGAGCTGCCTATATACGGACGCCTCTGGAAATTTGCGAGAGATGCTGACCACCAAGGAGCGAAAATGGCGGGCGAAGAGCAATTGCGCGCGGCGCTTGCACGGCTGGCGGACCCGGTATCGGGCAAGGATATCGTCAGCGCCGGGCGCGTATCGGGCATCGTGCTGCGAAGCGGGCGGGCCGGGCTCGTGCTCGCCACCGACGGTCTTTCGGCACATGACGCGAAGACGCTCGAAGCCCGTATCGATGCGGCGCTGCGGTCCGTACCGGGCGTGGAGGGCGCGCGCATCATCACCACGGCCGAACGCGGCGATGCGCCGCAGGGCCCGCACCCCACCGCCCCCGCGCCGCTTCCGGAAATCCGCACGATCATTGCGGTCGGTTCGGGCAAGGGCGGTGTCGGCAAGTCGACCGTGGCCGCGAACATCGCCGTCGCGCTCGCCGCGCGGGGGCTGAAGGTCGGGCTGCTCGATGCCGATATCTACGGACCCTCCGTGCCGATGCTGATGGGGCGTCAGGAACGGTTGACGCTGCGCGACAAGCGCATCCAGCCCGCCGAGGTGCACGGGTTGAAGGCCGTCTCGATCGGCGAGATGACCGATCCGGACCGCGCCGTCGTGTGGCGCGGGCCGATGGCGTCGAGCGCGCTGATGCAGATGCTGACGCAGACCGATTGGGGACCGCTCGATGTCCTCGTGGTCGATCTGCCGCCGGGCACGGGCGACATTCAGCTCACGATGGCGCAGAAGGTGCCGCTCGCCGGCGCCGTGATCGTCTCGACGCCCCAGGATCTTGCGCTCATCGATGCGAAGAAAGCGGTCGGGATGTTCGGCAAGGTCGGCGTGCCCATCCTCGGCATGATCGAGAACATGTCCACCTTCCACTGCCCGGCATGCGGCCATGAAAGCCACATCTTCGGCCACGGCGGCGCGGAAGCCGCAGCGGCTGCGATGGGGCTGCGCTTCCTCGGCGCCATCCCGCTCGAGATCGGCATACGCGAGGCAAGCGATGCGGGCACGCCGATCGCGCTCAAGGGCGATGCGGCAGGGAACGCCTTCCGCAACATCGCCGTTCAGATACAGGAAGCCCTGAAGGAGACGTCCCGTGCCGCTGACATCCGATGAAGACATTCGCGCCCTGCTCACCGCCACGCGCACCATCGCGATGGTCGGCGCGTCCGACCGGCCCGACCGGCCGAGCCACGGCGTCATGGCGTATCTGCAGGGGCGCGGCTACCGCGTGATCCCTGTGAACCCTACACTTGCTGGCTCCACGCTTCACGGCGAAACCGTCTACGGTTCGCTTCCCGAAATTCCCCAGCCCGTCGACATGGTCGATATCTTCCGCCGCTCCGACGCGGTCGGGCCGGTCGTCGACGAGGCCATCGGGATCGGCGCGAAGGCGGTGTGGATGCAACTCGGCGTCATCAACGACGTTGCCGCCGCCAAAGCCGAAGCCGCAGGGCTAAAGGTGGTGATGGACGATTGCCCCGCCCGCGCGATTCCCCGCCTCGGCGTGCCGAAGGTCGGCTGACGGCGGACGGGGCTTCCGGAATAGGAAAGCCTGTGCAAGCCTTGCGGGTTCTTTGAAATCCGCGCGCAGGCCCGACCGGAAAAAACCGTCGTTTGCCTCCACTTCCTCTACTTGTGAGGGATCAGGCGCCCGCCACGGTCATGCCCTCGATGCGCAGCGTCGGGGCGTTCACGGCATGGCGGAAGACGAGGTCGTCCGCCGGGGTCAGATTCAGGAACATGGACTTGAGGTTGCCCGCCACCGTGATCTCGGCGACGGCGCCCGCGATCTCGCCGTCCTCGATCAGGAAGCCCGCAGCGCCCCGGCTGTAGTCGCCCGTCACGCCGTTGACGCCCTGGCCGATGAGTTCGGTGACGAGCACGCCGCGCCGGATGTCCGCAATGAGCGCGCTGCGGCTCAGCGTTCCCGCCTCCATGTACAGGTTCGTCGTGGAAACGCCCGGCGGGCCGGAAACCCCGCGCGAAGCGTGGCCGGTCGGGCGGCTTTCCAGCTGCCGCGCCGATGCGCTGTCGAGCAGCCAGCCGGTGAGGCGTCCGGCATCGACGAGCAGCATGCGCGCTGTCGGCAGGCCTTCGCCGTCGAACGGCCGGGAGCGGAGGCCGCGCGCGCGCAGCGGGTCGTCGGCGATGGATACGCCCTGCGGGAAGATCTGCTCGCCGAGCGCGTCCTTCAGGAAACTCGTGCCGCGCGTGATGGCCGTACCGCTGATCGCGCCCGCAAGATGGCCGAGCAGCGAGCCCGCGACGCGCGGATCGAACACCACCGGCATGGCGCCGGTCGCGAGTTTCGCGGGCGAAAGGCGTGCGACAGCCCGTTCGCCTGCACGCCGGCCGACGGTTTCGGGCGCGTCCAGATCGGCATCGTGCCGCGCGCTGTGATACGCATAGTCGCGCTGCATCGTGTCGCCGGTTCCCGCGATGGTCGAGGCGGAAACGCCGTAGGAGCTCCCCGAATAGGCGCCCGCGAAGCCATGCGAGGTGGCGAGCGCATAGACCGCGCGGCCGCTGCTGGCCGACGCGCCCTGCGAATTGCTGACGCCCTCCACGGCGCGCGCCGCATCCTCGGCCGCAAGCGCGCGCGCCCGCAGCGCCTCGACCGGAATGTCGGCGCCGTCGTCAATGTCCAGCGCGGGCCAGGGGCCGTTCGCGAGCCGCTCCGCCGGGGCAAGCCCCGCGTAGCGATCCTCCGGCGCCTCGCGCGCCATGGCGACCGCACGCTCGGCGGCGGCGGCGAGCGCGGCGGCGGAAAGGTCGGATGAAGACACGTTGGCACTGCGCTGGCCGATGAAGACGCGAATGCCGATCTCTTCGGCCTCCGAACGTCCGATATCCTCGAGTTCGCCGAGCCTTACATGCACGCTCGACGACATGTCGCCAAAGTAGACTCCGTCCGCGGCATCGGCGCCGAGCGCTTTTGCGTGGGCGATGGCGTGGTCGAGGCGGTCGAGTGCAGCGTTTGGATCAAGCATGGTAGCCGCGCATAAGCGCTTGGCGCGCGCCCGTCAAAGCCCGGCCGCGAGGCAGGCCGCGAACAGGAGCGCGCCCGTCAGCGTGTTGGAACGGAACAGCCGCAGCGCGCGCACCGTGTCCGCCCCGCCGAGCGCGCGAACCTGCCAAAGCAGATGGAGCGCGGCCGGGATCAGCGCGGCGAGCGCCAGCGGTTGCTGCGGCGCGGTGAGCAGGAGTGCGGCCCCCAGCAGCAGCATAGCGGCGGCATAGAAGATCGCGACACCCGCGCGAAGATTGCCGCCGAGCCGCCGCGCCGAAGACTTGATCCCGGCAAGCGCATCATCCTCGATGTCCTGAAGCGCGTAGATCGTATCGTAGCCGAGTGTCCAGAAAACGCCCGCCGCATAGAGCGCGACCGCAGCAGGCGGCAGCATGCCGGCAACGGCAGCGAAGCCGACGAGCGCCCCCCAGTTGAAGGTGAGACCCAGCCACGCCTGCGGCCACCATGTGATGCGCTTCATGAACGGGTAGCCTGCGACCAGCAGCAGGGAGCCGAGTGCAACCACCTGCGCGAAGCCCCCGAGCTGGATCAGCACGACGAGGCCGATCAGCGACAGGCCGACGAGCAGCACCCATGCAACTGTCAGCGAAACCGTGCCGCTTGCGAGCGGGCGGCTGCGGGTACGTGCGACGCTCGCATCAAGATCGCGGTCGATGATGTCGTTGTACACGCAGCCCGCCGAGCGCATCGCGAACGATCCGATCAGGAACAGCAGCACAAGATAGATTTCCTGCGGAAGACCGCCCGCCAGCGCGACGCCCCAAGCGCAGGGCCAGAACAGCAGCCAGGCGCCGATCGGCCGGTCGGCACGCGCCAGCCGGGCGTAGGGTTTCCACGATCGGGGCAGCATTTCGACCCAGCTGCCGGCGACCGCATCGGGCGTCACGCGATCGGTCGTCTCCGGCGTGGTCAGGGGCGGGGTCTCCATGCTAGCGGGGTCAGCATGGGTGATCGATCATTGTCAAGCAAGGCAGGCCCGCGCCTGTTCGTGGACACGCCGCTCGCGGCGGGGAGGACGCTGCCGCTGCCTCCACCGGCCGGGCACTATCTGACGCGCGTGATGCGACTGCGCGAAGGCGACGGCGTCAGGCTCTTCGACGACCGCACCGGCGAGTGGCGTGCGGTGATCGCCGCGGTCGGCAAGCGCGAGGTGGTCGTCCGCGCGGAGGCGCTGCTCAAGCCGCGCGAGACGGTGCCGGACCTCTGGCTCTGCGCAGCGCCGCTGAAGGCGGGGCGTATCGACTGGCTGGCGGAAAAGGCTTGCGAGCTGGGTGTAGCGAGGCTGGTCCCGACGGTGACGCGGCGGACGGTCGTGGGCAATCTGAAGCTCGACCGGCTGCGCGCGCATATGGTTGAGGCGGCCGAACAGTGCGAACGTACGGCGCTGCCGGAGCTTGCCGAACCGGTATCGCTCGCCACCTTGCTTGAAGGCTGGCCGGAGGACCGCAAGTTGATCTTCTGCGACGAGGAAGGCGGCGAGCCGATTGCGCAAGCACTGCCCGGCATCGCAGCGCCCGCCGCGATCCTGATCGGCCCCGAGGGCGGCTTCGACGATGCCGAGCGCGCGGCAGTACGGGCCCTCCCACAATGCGTGCGCGTATCACTCGGCCCGCGCATCCTCAGAGCGGATACTGCGGCAGCGGCGGCGATCTCCGTCTGGCAGGCGATGTCGGGGGATTGGCAGGGGGCCTGAGCCTCGCTCATTTCCTCTCTGGCGTACGGCCGCGAGGACGGCTAAGCGCTCGCCATGAGCACGCGCAAGGCCGGTGAAGGCGATATCCTTCCTATCGAGTCAAAAGACGATTTGCTGAGCGTTTTCGAGGGCGGCTGCAAGCCCGCGGAGCGTTGGCGAATCGGCACCGAGCATGAGAAGTTCGTGTATCGCACCAGCGATCACCTTGCGCCCTCCTATGACGAGCAGGGCGGCATCCGCGATCTTCTGATGGCGATGACGCGCTTCGGCTGGGAACCGATCGAAGAGAACGGATATGTGATCGCGCTGGCGGGTGATGACGGCAATGTCAGTCTCGAACCCGCAGGACAGTTCGAGCTGTCCGGGGCGCCGCTTGAAAATCTTCACCAGACCTGCGCCGAAACGGGACGGCATCTGAAACAGGTGCAGGAGGTCGGCAAGGAACTCGGCCTTGGCTTCCTCGGTCTCGGAATGTGGCCGGACAAGCGCCGGGACGATCTGCCGATCATGCCCAAGGGCCGCTACGCGATCATGCTGCGCCACATGCCGCGCGTCGGGTCACTCGGGCTCGACATGATGCTGCGCACCTGCACCATCCAGACCAACCTCGACTATGCGAGCGAGGCGGACATGGTGAAGAAGTTCCGTGTCAGCCTCGCGCTGCAGCCGCTGGCAACGGCGCTGTTCGCGAACTCGCCGTTCACGGAAGGCAAGCCGAACGGCTTCCTCAGCTATCGCAGCCATATCTGGACCGATACCGATGCCGCGCGCACCGGCATGCTGCCGTTCGTGTTCGAGGACGGTTTCGGCTTCGAGCGATGGGCCGACTATATTCTCGACGTGCCTATGTATTTCGCGGTTCGGGACGGAAAATACGTCGATCTTGCGGGCCAGGATTTCCGCGCCTTCATGGGTGGCAAGCTCGCGGCGCTGCCGGGCGAGCGCGCGACGATCGGCGACTGGAACGACCATATCTCCACGGCCTTCCCCGAAGTGCGCCTCAAGAGTTACCTTGAGATGCGCGGCGCGGACGGCGGGCCCTGGAATCGCATCTGCGCGCTGCCGGCTTTCTGGGTGGGGCTGCTCTACGACGACATCGCGCTCGATGCGGCGTGGGATGCGGTGAAGCACTGGTCGATCGAGGACCACCACCGCATCCGCGACGAGGTGCCGAGGCTGGGGCTGCAGGCGAAAGGGCCGCGCGGGCGTTCCTTCCAGCAGCTCGGCAAGGATATCCTCGCGATCGCCGAAGCAGGCCTGACGCGCCGCGCACGGCTCAACAGTTCGGGCGACAACGAGGCCATCTTCCTCGCGCCGCTGTTCGAGATCGTGGAAAGCGGCAAGACGCCCGCCGAGCGTCTTCTCGATGCTTATCATGGACGCTGGGCGGGCGATCTTTCGCGGGTTTACGCCGAGGAAAGTTTCTGACGCCTTTCAGATCGAACGGCTGACGACTTCCTTCATGATCTCCGACGTGCCGCCGTAGATGCGCTGAACGCGCGCATCGCGCCACAGGCGGGCGATCGGGTATTCGTTCATATAGCCCGCGCCGCCGTGGAACTGGAGCGAAGCATCGCAGGCTTCCCATTGGAGTTCGGTGTGCCAGAGCTTGGCGGCTGAGGCTTCTGCGGCGGTGAGCTTGCCTTCGACATGGCGCTTCAGCGCCCAATCGAGGTGTGCCCAGCCGACCTGCAGCTTTGTTGCAAGATCGGCGAGCACGAACTTGGTGTTCTGGAAATCGAACACGGTCTTGCCGAAGGCCTTGCGATCCTTGGTGAACCCGACCGCCTCGTCGAAGGCCCGCTGCGCGACCGCCTGGCCGGAGAGTGCGATCTGCAGACGCTCCTGCGGAAGCTGCTTCATCAGGTAGATGAAGCCCATGTTTTCCTCGCCGATGCAGTTGGTGATCGGGACGCGGACGTCGTTGAAGAACAGCTCCGAGGTGTCGGCGGAATGTTGCCCGACCTTGTCGAGGTTGCGGCCGCGCGCGAAGCCCTCGCGGTCGGCTTCGACGAGAATGAGCGAGGTGCCCTTCGCGCCCTGCGCCGGGTCCGTCTTGGCGACGATGATGATGAGGTCGGCGTTCTGGCCGTTGGTGATGTAGGTCTTGGAGCCGTTCACGACATAGTGATTGCCGTCGCGCTTCGCGGTGGTCTTCACGCCCTGAAGGTCGGAGCCTGCGCCGGGTTCGGTCATCGCGATCGCGGTGATGACCTCGCCCGAGACCATGCCGGGGAGCCAGCGGCGTTTTTGTTCTTCGGAGCCGTAGTTGATGATGTAGTCGACGACGATGTCGGAATGGAGGGTGATGCCGGCCGAGGAACCGGCGTAGCAAAGTTCTTCCCCTATGACGGCGTTGTAGCGGTAGTCGAGGCCGAGACCGCCGTATTCTTCGGGGACTTGCGGGCAAAGGAGCCCCGCTTTGCCGCAGGCCAGCCAGAAGTTGCGGTCGACGATGCCCTCTTCCTCCCACCGGTCGAGGTTGGGATGAAGTTCCCGATCGAAGAACTTGCGGACGCTGTCGCGGAAGAGGGCGTGATCCTCGTCGAAGGCGGTGCGGCGGGCGGTATCGAGCATGACGGGTTCCTTTCGGCGGTGCGGGTAGCGGCGGCGGATTTCAGTGCCTACTCCCTAAAGTGGCCGTACCAATGTGACGCCGACCGCGATCCACGGCGTTTCTGACACGACGAGCTGCCGCGCGCCGGGAACGAGCGGCAGGATCGCGAGGTGCTGGCCGTCCAGATCGACGAGACGCCCGAACACGAAGCGGCCGGCGGGGCGGGGGACGAGCACGTCGCGGTTGCGCGCGCGCTCGAACTCGGCAGGCGCAAGCCGTTCGCACCAGAGCGAATCGCCGGTGCGATAGTCGCCGATACCGGCCACGACCTGCACCGCGACCATCGCGCCGGAGGGGCGCGGCGGCAGCAGCGTCTGCGACGTGGCGGGCGCGCGGACGCCGTCGGCGCCGAGCAGCGCGGCGACGGGAACGTCGGGACGTTCGGGATGGGTGACGAGTTCGGCGGCCTCGACGCCGAGCGCTTCGGCGATGCGGTTGAGCCAGCCGACCGAAACGGTGCGGGTGCCGGTTTCAAGGCGGCCGATGGTCTGGGGGGTGGTCGCCGGGCGGCAGCGCTCCGCCACGTCGGCCAGCGTGAGACCCCTGCCCTTACGAACCTCGCGGATGCGTGTGAGCATCAAATTATCCTATTGGGTTATTTTTCACTGTCCTACAGGCAAAGCGCGATGGCAAGGGCGTTTCGCAACCTCGCGAATGGGAGACGCCGATGCCCGAAACCCGCAACCGCATGATCGTGAACAGCATAGACAGCCCCGCGCACCGCCGCGCCGCGACGGAAGGCGCGCGCCACGCCAACCGCGCGGAGGAACCGATCGCGTGGCTGCACGCGCGCGGCAAGATCAGCGACCGCCAGTTCGAGGCGGGCGTGCGCCTGCGCCGCGACTTCATGATCGCCGCGCGCGGCCCGCGCGTGACGATGGCGTGGGACGCCGCGCCCGTAGCGAAAGTCAGCCGCGCCGCGCCCGATGCGCCCGATCCGACGACGGCGCAGATCGGCGCGAAAACGCGCGTGGATGCCGCGCTTGCCCACGCCGGGCAGGGGCTGGCGGATGTGCTGACGCGCACCGTGTGCCTGGGCGAAGGGCTGGAAACGGCGGAACGGGCGATGGGCTGGCCGGCGCGCGCGGGAAAGGTGGTGCTGTGCCTGGGGCTGGACCGGGTGGCGGACTATTACCGCGTCTGATCGGCGGCGATCGGCGCGATCGCGCTTGCATGCGGCGGAATCGCCATCGCGCCGACGGCGGCGATGAACAGAAGACAGGCGCAGGCAATGATCGTTTTCATTTCAACCTCTTTTTGCCCGGCCCCGATAAGCGCTTCATACGCGGCATGAAATTACGATCCGATGAACGACAGACCCGGATCGATGCGCGAAGTGCTTCAGCCGCCCAAGCATTGCAACCAGGGTGCGACCAAAAGGGACATAAATAACCAGATAGGATAAATAATACTTGACGAGCGAACCGCTCTACGCTAGAGATCAGACACGCTGAGGAATTGCGGCTCCGGGGGTTCAGGCCCTTCGGGGCCGTTTTCGTGTCGGGGGCTCGGCAGCACCTTTTTCGAAAGGACATCGGATGCCGGATGCGAAACCGACGGGCCGCGCGCTGCGCCACGACGGATGGACCCCCAGGCGCCGCACGCTCTTCCTGAAAACGCTCGCCGAGACTGCGAATGTGCGGGCTGCGGCCGTGAGCGCGGGCAAGAGCGCCTGCGGCGTCTATGCGCTGCGCCGCCGCGACGCCGACTTCGCGCGGGCCTGGGACGACGCGCTGTCGCTCGCGATGGACGAGCTGGAAGCGATCGCCTTCGACCGCATCCGCAACGGGGTGCAGAAAACCGTGGTGCGCGCCGGCGGCGTGACGGTCACCATCACGGAATATTCCGACCGGCTGCTGATGTTCATGCTGAGCCGCCGCCGACCGGAAGCCTATGCGGCGCTCGTGGCCGCCGACGACGATGACGACGAGGAACTGGAAATCTACCGCACCGTGGAAGCGCGCGTCACGCAGATCGAGACGCGCCGCGCGGGGCGGGACGCTTGAGCGCGGCGACGCTGACGGCGCGTCTGAAGGCGATGACGCCCGAAGAGCGCGCCGAAGCGCTGGAAGGGTATAATCAGGCGCAGCGCAACCGTCTGGCCGGGGGCTGGTATGTCAGGGCGCGGCGCACGCAGATTTTGCCGCCGGGCGAATGGTACGCGTGGCTGGTGATGGCCGGGCGCGGCTTCGGCAAGACGCGCACGGGCGCCCAGTGGGTGCAGCACGCCGCCCGAAACGGCAGCGCGCGCATCGCCATCGTGGGCGCCACGCTGCATGAAGCGCGCAGCGTGATGGTGGAAGGCGAATCCGGGCTGATGACCATGCGCCCCGCGATCCTGCGGCCGGCGTTCGAGCCTTCTCTGCGCCGGCTGACGTGGCCCTCGGGCGCGCTCGGCTTTCTTTATTCGGCCGACGAGCCGGACTCGCTGCGCGGCGCGCAGCACAGCCACGCCTGGGGCGACGAGATCGCGAAATGGTCGCACGGGCTCGACGTATGGATGAACCTGCGCATGGGGCTGCGGCTGGGCAAGACGCCGCGCGCGGTGCTGACGACGACGCCGCGCCCGGTGCCGCTGGTGCGGATGCTGATGGACGAAGCCGCCGCAGAACAGGGCATCATCGTGACGCGCGGGCGCACGGCGGAGAATACGGCGAACCTGCCTGCGGCGTTTCTGGCGGCGGTGACGGAGGCCTACGGCGGCACGCGGCTGGGGCGGCAGGAACTGGACGGCGAACTGATCGAGGAGGTGGAAGGCGCGCTCTGGTCGCGCGCGCTGATCGAGCAATGCCGGGTGCGGGCGGTGAACGGCGAGGAGGCGGCGCAGGACGCCTTCGCGCGCGTGGTGATCGGCGTCGATCCGCCCGCCGGGCACGGCACGGGATCGGTGTGCGGGATCGTCGCGGCGGGGCTGCTTGGTGACGGCACGATCGTGGTGATCGAGGACGCGAGCGTCGCGGGCCTGTCGCCCGAAGGCTGGGCGCGCGCGGTTTCCGGCGCCGCCGCGCGGCACGGCGCCGACCGGGTGATCGCGGAGGTGAACAACGGCGGCG
Organism: Sphingosinicella soli; assembly: GCF_014199685.1. Taxonomy (GTDB): domain Bacteria; phylum Pseudomonadota; class Alphaproteobacteria; order Sphingomonadales; family Sphingomonadaceae; genus Sphingosinicella; species Sphingosinicella soli. The sequence goes on from NZ_JACHNZ010000007.1 coordinate 100,574, forward strand.
ACATGGTCGCACGCGTGCTCGCCGCCGTGGACGACGCGCTGCCGGTGAAATCTGTGCGCGCCACACGCGGCAAGGCGATCCGCGCCGAGCCGGTGGCGGCACAGTACGAGGCCGGGCGCGTGCATCATGCCGGGGCATTTCCGGCGCTGGAGGATGAACTGTGCGGGCTGATCGCCGGGGGCGGCTATGAAGGGCCGGGGCGATCGCCGGACCGGGCCGATGCGCTGGTGTGGGCGGTGTGGGAGCTTATGGGGAAGAGTGTACGGCCTGGGGTTCGGGTGGTTTGAAACTGGTAGGAGGCCTTTCTACGCAATGTCCTTTACAAACTTTCGGAACCACATTCGGGGTCATCGCTTGTTAAGATTGTTTGCCGCATCTTTTGGATGCGGGCTATTGAATCGTCGAATCTGAGAAGCTAAGTTTGACAAGAATTTTGTAGAGAAGGAATCGAAATGTTGAAGATTCAAACGGTTGGCCGGGCCGAGGGCTTCGGCGGACACTGATTCGCTTTCTCTTGACGACTATACAATCGCCCCGGCAATGTCCGGGGCGATTTGTTTTAGGGGGCGAAAGTGGGTAAGCAAACGATCGAACCGGGGTGACGTGACCCCCTGATTTTCCTCCACGCGTGATTAGAGTCCGGCCCTGATGGAAGGACGGACGATGAAGCGACTGAGGTTTACGGAAGAGCAGA
>NZ_JACHNZ010000008.1 GCF_014199685.1 Sphingosinicella soli
TCAGTCGTTGTGGCGCTCCCATGGAGTATCTGTCCCATAGCGCATCCTTCCATTGCTGGCTGAATAATGCACCATCAAAGCCTGGGATCAAACAGTTACCGAGGGCTCGACCAGATCGTCCTTGGGATTCTGGGCGATGAGCATCGGCACGCCGAACTGCGTGGTTGCCGGGCTGTTGGTGCGCGCCAGCCGGGCCCAGGGCTGGATCGTGCCCATGTCCTTGTCCTTCAGGCGGCTTTGCAGCGTAAGAATTCCCGCGATGGTCAGCAGTTTGGGTTTCGCCTCCAGCGCGACGCAGTTGTTCTGCGCTAGCCGGGTGATGATGCCTTGCGTTTGCGTTCCGCCGAGCGTGGACAAAGGCGCGCCGTAATGCTTCGACCAGCTGTAACCGATAAAGGCGGTCATCAGCGCGCCGACCGTCTTGTTCGGCACCGTCCGCACGTTCTGGATCAGGTCGGTCGGCGGCGCCGCTGCGGCGACACCGACCAGTTTCAGTTCAGGCGCATAGGTGCGCGCGATCTGCCCGGTCCAGAGCGCCGCGTGACCGCCCTGCGATTCGCCCCACACGGCAAAGCGGTTGCCCGCCGCGGCGCCCTTGATGGACCGCGCCGCGCGCACCGCATCGAGCACCGAACGCCCCGTATCCCGCCCCACAAGATACGGATGCACGCCATCGCTGCCGAGACCCGGATAGTCCGGCGCCACCACGACATAGCCTTTGGGAATACCGGCCATCCACGGCGAATGCGTCCAGAACAGGGGGCTGAGCGACGGCGCACAGCGCGTCGCCACGCCCAGCGTGCCGTGCGTCCAGGCGAGCACGTCGCGCGCCTTCGAAGGCATGGCCTCGCGCGGCGCAACGACCATGCCCGTCACGCGGATCCGCTTCCCGTCCGCGTTCGTCGTCCAGTACGCGATTTTCCAGGCCTGCGATCCGCCCGGCGTCTCCACCACAGGCTCGGCCGAAATTAGCGTGCCCGCGCGCTGCGCAAATGCAGCGGCTGAGCCCAGACAGAAGGAAAACGCCGTCGCCGCCACGATCAAACGCATGCGAATTCCCCTCATCGCCGCTTCGAGCAACGCAAGCATAAACCCCGCTTGCCCGAAGCGCCAGCCGCACGGCACACCGCCTTGCCGGGCGCGCCATTCTGGACATTCGATGATCCGGCGATCAAAATGGAATCGGCCGCGCTTACCCGGAGCTCTTTTGACGAACGCTTTTCTCCACGGCACTGTCCACGAGGCTCGTGACGACCTTCAAGCCGCAGTGCGATCAGATCCTGCGATCCTGGCGTTATGGGAAAAGCTCACGCCGCTCGGTCGGAACGAATTCATCTGCTGGGTCGATGACGCCAGGCAGGCGGCAACGCGTCAACGCCGGATAGAGCGGACCTGCGACGAACTGCGGGAGGGAAAGAAGCGGCCGTGCTGCTGGGCGGGCTGTATCCACCGCACGGACAAGGCGCCGGGCCGGTGGCAACAGGCCGTCCTGATCGACAAACACAAAAAGACCCGCTGACGGGTTCCCGCGCGTCGGCATCCACCCACCGCTGCGCCGCCTTGCCAAGCGCATCCGCCACCCCCATCTGCTGTCTTCCCCCGGCGCCGTTTTGCGGCTAGTGTCCGACCGGAACAAACAGGAAACGACAGCCCTCCCTATGCTGACCCACATTTCGATCCGCGGCGCGCGCGAGCACAACCTCAAGAACATCAGCCTCGAAATTCCGCGCGAAACGCTGACGGTGGTGACGGGCCTGTCGGGCTCCGGCAAATCGAGCCTCGCCTTCGATACGATCTACGCGGAGGGCCAGCGCCGCTACGTCGAGTCGCTTTCCGCCTACGCGCGGCAGTTCCTGGAGCTGATGCAGAAGCCCGATATCGATCATATCGACGGCCTCTCCCCCGCCATCTCGATCGAGCAGAAGACCACGTCGAAGAACCCGCGCTCGACCGTGGCGACCGTCACCGAGATCTACGATTACATGCGGCTGCTGTGGGCACGCGTCGGCATCCCCTATTCGCCCGCCACCGGCGAGCCGATCGCCGCGCAGCAGGTCAGCCAGATGGTCGACCGCGTCATGGCGATGCCCGAAGGCACCCGCCTTATGCTGCTCGCGCCCGTCGTGCGCGGCCGCAAGGGCGAGTACCGCAAGGAGATCGCCGAATGGCGGCGCACCGGCTTCCAGCGCGTGAAGATCGACGGCACCGTCTATCCGATCGAAGAGGCGCCCGCGCTCGACAAGAAATACAAGCACGACATCGACGTGGTCGTGGACCGTCTCGTCGTGAAGGAGGGGCTTGAAGCCCGCCTCGCCGACAGTTTCGAAACCGCGCTCGGCCTCGCCGAAGGACTGGCCGTGGTCGAGATGGTCGACGGCAAAAAGGGTGACGGCGAACGCATCCTCTTCTCGCAGAAGTTCGCCTGCCCCGTGTCCGGCTTCACGATTCCCGAGATCGAGCCGCGCCTGTTCTCGTTCAACTCCCCGCACGGCGCCTGCCCCGCGTGCGACGGTCTCGGCGAGAAGCTCTATTTCGATCCCGAGCTGGTCGTGCCGAACCAGAACCTCAGCATCGAAAAGGGCGCCGTCGTGCCGTGGGCGAAGTCCAACCCGCCCTCGCCGTATTACATGCAGGTGCTGCGCTCGGTCGCGCGCGCCTATGATTTCTCGCTGCGCACGCCGTGGAACGAGCTTTCCGAGGAGATCCGCGACGTCGTGCTCACCGGCACCGGCGGCATCCCGATCACGCTGCGCTTCGAAGACGGCCGCAAATCCTACGAGGTGAAGAAGCCCTTCGAGGGCGTCATCAACAATCTCGATCGCCGCTGGCGCGACACCGACAGCCAGTGGATGCGCGACGAGCTTTCGCGCTTCCAGTCCGCTGCGCCGTGCGAAACCTGCAACGGCGCGCGCCTGAAGCCCGAAGCGCTCGCCGTGAAGATCGCGGGCGAGACCATCGCCGACGCCGTACGCCGCCCGGTCGGCGACGCCTTCCGCTGGGCGAAGGCGCTCCCCGCCAAACTCGGCGACCAGCAGAACCAGATCGCCGAGCGCATCCTCAAGGAAATCGTCGAGCGCCTCGGCTTCCTCGACAACGTCGGGCTCGAATACCTCAATCTGGATCGCAAATCCGGCACGCTCTCGGGCGGTGAATCGCAGCGCATCCGCCTCGCCAGCCAGATCGGCAGCGGCCTCTCGGGCGTGCTCTACGTGCTCGACGAGCCCTCGATCGGCCTCCACCAGCGCGACAACGACCGCCTGCTCGAAACCTTGAAGCGCCTGCGCGATCTCGGCAACACCGTCCTCGTCGTCGAGCACGACGAAGACGCGATCCGCACCGCCGACCATGTCATCGACATGGGCCCCGGCGCGGGCGCGCACGGCGGTCATGTCGTCGCGCAGGGCACGCTCGCGGATATCCTCGCCAACCCGAACAGCCTCACGGGCGATTATCTCTCCGGTCGCCGCGCGGTGCCGGTGCCCGAGGTGCGCCGCAAGGGCAGCGGCAAGAAGATCACCGTGAAGGGCGCGCGCGCGAACAACCTCAAGGACATCAGCGTCTCGATCCCGCTCGGCACGTTCACCTGCATCACCGGCGTGTCGGGATCAGGCAAATCCACCTTCACGATCGACACGCTCTATGCCGCCGCCGCGCGGGCGCTGAACGGCGCGCGCGTCATCTCCGCGCAGGTCGATGATGTGAAGGGCCTCGAACATCTCGACAAGGTCATCGACATCGACCAGTCGCCCATCGGCCGCACGCCGCGTTCGAACCCCGCCACATACACCGGCGCCTTCACCAACATCCGGGACTGGTTCGCCGAGCTGCCCGAATCGAAGGCGCGCGGCTACAAGCCCGGCCGTTTCAGCTTCAACGTAAAGGGCGGCCGCTGCGAGGCGTGCAAGGGCGACGGCATGCTCAAGATCGAGATGCACTTCCTGCCCGACGTCTACGTCACCTGCGACGTCTGCAAGGGCAAGCGCTACAACCGCGAGACGCTGGAGGTGAAGTTCAAAGGCAAGTCCATCGCCGATGTACTTGATATGACAGTGGAAGACGCTGCCGAATTCTTCAAGGCCGTCCCCGCCATCCGCGACAAGATGAGCATGCTCGTCGAGGTCGGGCTGGGCTACATCCACGTCGGCCAGCAGGCGACGACGCTCTCGGGCGGCGAGGCGCAGCGCGTCAAGCTCGCCAAGGAACTCTCCCGCCGCGCCACCGGCAAGACGCTTTACATCCTCGACGAACCCACCACCGGGCTTCACTTCGAAGACGTGCGCAAACTCCTGGAAGTCCTCCACGCGCTCGTCGAGCAGGGCAACAGCATCGTCGTGATCGAGCACAATCTGGAGGTCATCAAGACCGCCGACTGGATCATCGACCTTGGCCCCGAAGGCGGCAACGCAGGCGGCAACGTGGTCGCCAAAGGCACGCCGGAAACCGTCGCGAACGTCGCAGCCAGCTACACCGCCCGCTACCTGAAACCCCTCCTGGAAAAACAACCCGCCGCCCCGCTGAAGGCAGCGAAACCCAAGGCCAAACGGAAATCGAAAGCCGCCGAACTGAAGAGCGCGGCGGCGGAGTAAGGTATCGGAACGCTCAGCCGCCGCGCTCGAAACGAACGCGGCGACTGAGCTTTCATGACATGCACCTATTGAGCGATTGATGGCCCGCTCGAGGCCGTCCGACCCGATCGCTGATCCGGCTTTTTCGCCGGTTTGCCGTTGCCGGTGCCGTTGCCGTGGCTCGCGTCATAGGCTTCGCTGGCGTGCTGATAGGCCTCGCCGACGCGGCGCTTGCCTGCGCTTGCCTTCGCCGCCACGGCGGAGCCGATCACGGCGGCGCCGTGGCCGAGACCGGATGCGGCCTCGCCTGCCTTGGTGCGGGCCTTGCCTGCGGCGGAGCGCACACGATCGTTGTCCTTGAGCGCGACGGCCCCGGCCGCAACGGCGGCAAGCGCGAGCGGCGCGACGACGGGATGCTTCAGCGCCGCAAGCAGTTTTCCGCCCCGAATCCGCATCGGCTTGGAAAGCTTCACGCCCGCGACGCGCTTCGGCAGTTTCTGCGTTTTGGTGGTATCGGTCTTCGGCATGATCGGTCTCCTCGTGTTTCGCGTGGGGTATGGAAAACCCACGAACTGCGCCGCGAAAGGTTCCGTCAAATCCGATGGATTGACGCGGAGAGCGGGTCTGGGCACGCTCCGCGCCATGAATCCTTCCCCTTTCACCGGCGTGCAGATCGCCGACATCGGCCACGCCGTTCAGCTCGCGATCGCGCCGGTCTTCCTGATCGCGGGGATCGGGGCGCTGCTCAATGTGATGGCGAACCGGCTGGGCCGCGTGGTGGACCGCGCACGCGCGCTGGAAAGGGATATCACTGGCTACGATGAAACGATGCGCGCCCGCGCGATGGCCGAGCTTGTCGTTCTCGATCGCCGCATGGTGCTCGTTCACTGGGCGATCTACGCGTGCGTATCGAGCGCGCTTGCGGTCTGCCTCGTCATCGGCGTGCTGTTCGTCGGCGATCTTGCCGATGCGGCGGTCGGCACGATCGTCGCGGCGTTGTTCATTGCCGCGATGGCGCTGATCGTGGCGGGCCTCGTCATCTTCCTCATCGAAACCGGCATCGCCACCCGCTCCGTCCGCGTCCGCCAGGAAATCCTGAAACGCGAGGTCGAATGACCCGAGGAAGCACTTTGGACGAAGGGATTTCGTTCAGGCCGAGGCGAAAAGTGTGGATTTCGAGAACCGGAGCGGAGCGTACCAAAGGTACGTGAGCACCGGAAGCGCAGAAAGCCGCGCTTTACAGCCCGGCCTGGGCGAAATCCCTGTCCAAAGCAAACGGGGGCTGGCCTTTCGGCCAGCCCCCACTCGCTCCGTTGGTCCCGCACATCGGCCATCCGGCCTGTGCCCGGGCTTCGGGGCTTGCGTCTCCGACGGTCCCGGGGGGATCGAACGGTTTCGCATTTCGATGTCGTTCGCCGACCGCTCGCGTCACCTGTGCTTCGCACGGGCTGGCGTTGCGGACCGGAAGGTCCGGCATCGGGGATCAGCAGTGTTTCCTGAAGGCTTCGCTTGCGCGCTGCATACGGGAATTCAACCGTGACCCTGGTGATTTTCCGGGGGTTTCCGCTCGTTTCCGGGCTTCCGCCGCCTTCCGACCACATCTGCAAGGTCTCACGAATCCGTGAGTCGCCCAAGCGAAAAATGGCCTCGGCCGCCTGTGGATAACGGGGATATCGGGGATAAAAGGGCGAATTCACCCAGAAATAGAAATGCCCCACGCCGCATAAGGGCACGGGGCATTCCTGTAAAGCCTTGAATGTTACGCGCTTGCGGGGCGCCGGGCGGTGTCAGCCCTGCGCCGGAACCACAATGCCGTTGACGACGTGAACGACACCATTCGAGGCCTGAACGTCGGCTTTGGTGATATAGGTCGCGTTGCCCTGGCTGTCGGTCAGCTTGACGATACCGGCATCCAGCGTTGCGGTCAGCACGCTGCCCTGCACGGTCTTTACCTCGGCCTTGCCGCCGCCCGCTTCGATCGCGGCCATGACATCGGCCTGCGTCATCTTGCCGGGGATCACGAGGTAATTGATGAGACCCGAAAGCTGCTCCTTGGCGTTGGGCTGCATAAGCTGCTGCACCGTCGCCGCGCCAAGCCGCGCGAAGGCGTCGTTATTCGGCGCGAACACCGTGAACGGGCCGGGCTGGGAAAGATCATCGACCAGTTCCGCCGCTCTCATCGCCTGCGCGAGCGTGCTGAGCTCCGGCGTCGCGAGCACATTGCCGATAACCGAGGTCGGATCGACCGCAACAGCGGTCGCCACTTCAGCCGCCGGTGCGGTGGCCGGCGCGGTCGCCCCAGCGTCTACTGGAGCGGGTGTAGCGGCAGGCGCGGCAGCAGGATCCGCGACCTGTGCCGTCCGGCGCAGCGATCAGAACCGAAACAGCGGCGGCTTTCAGAAACATGGAATACTTCATTCTTCTCCCTCTCGTTGTGGGCGGAACGCGCCCCTCACATTAGCAACTGCAGCATAGACCGAAGGTTCCGCCCGAAATGAACGCACGGAACGGCCCGTCCCGGCGCAGGCTCGCCTCATCCCAAACTGCTGCGATGCGGAAGAAAAAGAAAAAGGCCGCGCCGGAGATATCCGACGCGGCCTTTCGCATGGGTCAGCGGCCGGTACTCCGGCCCGGGAACCCGTCTACTCCCTTGGCCGTGGCCTCAGGCGCGATATTCCCGAACGAGCTGAACCGACCCCATCGCTGAACCATGAGACATCGGTCACCTCCTTTCGCTTTGTTGAACTCGATTCGAAAGATGGGGAGAAAAACGCGATCCTGCAAGACACAAAAAACGCGTGTCCCCCTGTGCGTCTTCGTCTAGTCAGCGCGCGATGTCGCACTATGCCAATCATGTCGCCGATCTTGCCGCGCTCGAAGCTGCGGCGCGGCGGCGCAGACTCATCCCGCGCACGGGCATAGATTTCTCGTCGAACGACTATCTGGGCCTGTCCGGCGATCCCGCGCTTGGCGCCGCCATCGCCGATGCGCTGGCGCGCGGCGTGCCGACGGGCTCGGGCGGTTCGCGGCTGCTGCGCGGCAACGATGCCGAGCACGAAGCGCTGGAGGCGGAGGCGGCGGCGTTCTTCGGCGCGGAGAGCGCGCTGTGGTTCAGCACCGGCTACGCCGCGAACTCGGCGATCATCTCCACCCTGCCGCAGCGCGGCGACCTCGTCGTCTACGACGAACTCATCCACGCCAGCGTTCACGAGGGCCTGCGCCTTACCCGCGCCGAAACCCGCGCCGCGCCGCATAACGATGTCGGCGCCGTGGCAGACGCCATCGCCGCATGGCGCGCCTCCGGCGGCAGGGGCCGCGTGTGGATCGCGGTGGAAAGCCTCTACAGCATGGACGGCGACCGCGCCTCGCTCGCCGATCTCGCCGCGCTTGCCGAAGCCCACGGCGCCGTGCTCATCATCGACGAGGCGCATGCGACCGGCGTGTTCGGGGCCGCCGGGCGCGGTCTCGCGTCGGCGCTCGAAGGGCGCGAAAACGTCATCACGCTGCACACCTGCGGCAAGGCGCTCGGCTGCGAAGGCGCGCTCGTCTGCGCGCCTGCGGTCGTCACCGATTTCCTCGTCAATCGCGGTCGCGGCTTCATTTTCTCGACCGCGCCCTCGCCGCTCATGGCGGCGGCGGTGCGCGCCGCGCTGCGCATCATCGAAAGCGCCGACGATCGCCGCGCCCGGCTGGCGGCGCTCATCGCGCATGCGGAGCGCGTGCTCGGCCCGCACGGCGCGCTCATCTCCGGCTCGCAGATCATGCCGGTCATCCTCGGCGACGACGCCCGCACCATGCGCGCCGCCGCCGCCGTGCAGGCGGCCGGGTTCGATGTGCGCGGCATCCGCCCGCCCACGGTTCCGGCGGGCACCTCGCGCCTGCGCATCACGCTCACGCTGAACGCCACCGAAGACGACATATCCGCGCTCGCCGCCGTTCTCGAAGGCGCGCTTGCATGAGCCGCATCGTCGTCACCGGCACGGATACCGGCGTCGGCAAGACCGTCTTCGCCGCCGCGCTCGCCGGAGCGCTGCGCGCGCACTACTGGAAGCCGGTGCAGGCGGGGCTTGAAGACGGCAGCGATGCGCAGAGCGTCGCGGCGCTGTCGGGCCTTCCGGCAGGCTACATCCTCCCCGAAGCCTACCGCCTCACCACGCCCTGCTCCCCGCACCGCGCCGCCGAGCTGGACGGCATCGAGATCGATCCGGGCCTCCCGCTTCCCCCGCACGATCCGCTCGTCGTGGAGGGCGCAGGCGGCGCGCTCGTGCCCGTCACACGCCATATCCTCTATGCCGACATCTTCGCGCGCTGGGCGCTCCCGGTGGTGATCGTCGCCCGCACAGAGCTCGGCACGATCAGCCACAGCCTGCTCACCATCGAAGCCCTCCGGTCGCGCGGCGTGCCCATCCTCGGCATCGCCTTTTCCGGCGACGCCAACGAAGACAGCGAAGCCACCATCTGCGCGATCGGCAACGTCAGGCGTCTCGGCCGCCTCCCCCGCGTGCCCCTCACCGCACCGTCTCTGTCGTCCGCCTTCGCGTCCGCGTTCCGGCTGGAGGATTTCCGATGACCTCGCCCGTCTGGCACCCGTTCACGCAGCACGGTCTCGGCGAGCCGATCCCCCGCATCGTCCGCGCCGAAGGCTGCGCGCTCTACACAGACGACGGCCGCCGCATCATCGACGCGATCTCGTCGTGGTGGGTGACGACGCACGGCCACTGCAACCCGCGCATCATGGCCGCCATTGCCGATCAGGCGGGCAAGCTCGACCAGATGATCTTCGCGGGCTGGACGCACGAACCCGCCGAAACGCTCGCCGCGGCGCTCGTGGAGATGCTCCCCGCCCCGCTCGCGCACGTCTTCTTTTCCGACAGCGGCTCCACCGCCGTCGAGGTCGCGCTCAAGATGGCGCTCGGCTACTGGCGCGATCGCGGCGCGCGCCACCGCATCCTCGTCATGGAGCACAGCTACCACGGCGACACGATCGGCACGATGTCGGTGGGCGAGCGCGGCGTCTACAACGCCGCCTACGCGCCGCTGCTCTTCGACGTCGGCACTGTCCCCTTCCCCGCCGCAGGCCGCGAGCAGGAAACGCTCGACGCGCTCGAACGCCTGTGCCGCACGGAGAGCCCCGCCGCCTTCATCGTCGAGCCGCTGGTGCTCGGCGCGGGCGGCATGATGATGTACGGCGCGGGCACGCTCGCGGAGATGCACGCCATCTGCCGCCGCCACGGCGTGATCTTCATCGCCGACGAGGTAATGACCGGCTGGGGCCGCACCGGCACGCTGCTCGCCTGCGAACAGGCCGGTATCGTGCCGGACATCCTCTGCCTCGCGAAGGGCCTCACCGGCGGCGCGGTGCCGCTCGCCGTCACGCTCGCGACCCCGCCGATCTTCGAGGCGCATCTGTCTCAGGACCGCGCGAAGCTCTTCTACCATTCGTCCAGCTTCACCGCGAACCCGCTCTCCTGCGCCGCCGCCGTCGCCAACGTCGGCATCTGGCGGGAGGAGCCGGTGCTTGAGCGCATCGCCGACCTCGCGGCGCGGCAGAGCGCGCACCTCGCGAAACTCGCCGCCCACCCGCGCATCCGCAACGCCCGCCAGATCGGCACGATCACGGCGGTGGAGGTGGAGGACACGGCCGGCAACTACCTCTCCGCGCTCGGCCCCCGCCTCCTCGCGGCCTTCCGCGAGCGCGACGTGCTGCTCCGCCCGCTCGGCAACACCGTCTACCTGATGCCGCCCTACTGCACTGACGAGACGGACCTCTCGCGCATTTACGCCGTGATAGAAGAGGCCGTCGCGGAATAGTTTACGCCCGCCGGGCGAACAGCTACCTTCGCCCACGAACAATCGGGGAGACGATCCATGCGCTGGCGCGGCCGCAGAATGAGCGACAACGTCGAGGACCAGACCGGGCGCGGCGGCATGGGCTTTCCGATGGGCGGCGGCAGGCTGCCGATCGGCGGCAAGGGCGGCATGGGGTGCGGCGGTCTCGTTATCGTCGTCGTGCTCGCGCTCGTCTTCGGGGTCGATCCGATGCAGCTTCTCGGGGGCATGTCGCAGCAGGGCGGTGTTCCCGCGCAGCAGCAGGTGCCGTCCGCCGTCCCCGGCGAAGGCCAGGGCTGCGAACGCAGCGACATCCACCGCTTCTCCTGCACCGTGCTTGCAGACACCGAAGACACGTGGAACCGCATCTTCCAGCAGTCGGGCGAAGATTATCCGGAGCCGACGCTCGTGTTCTACGCGGGTCAGGGCCAGTCCGGCTGCGGCGCGGCGCAGTCTGCGACCGGGCCGTTCTATTGCCCGGCGGACCAGAAGATTTACATCGACACCAGCTTCTTCGATCAGCTCGAAACCCAGCTCGGCGCGGGCGGCGATTTCGCGCAGGCTTATGTGATCGCGCACGAGGTCGGCCACCATGTGCAGACCGTCACCGGCCTTTCCGCTCAGCTCCGCCAGGAACAGGCGCGCGTCGGCAAGACCCGGGCGAACGCGCTGCAGGTGAAGATGGAGCTGCAGGCCGATTGCTACGCGGGACTCTGGGCGCGCACGGTGCAGCAGCAGCTCGAACCCGGCGACATAGAGGAAGCCCTCGCCGCCGCCAACGCCATCGGCGACGACCGCCTGCAGCGCCAGTCGCAGGGCTACGTGGTCCCCGACAGCTTCACGCACGGCACGTCGGCGCAGCGCATGAGCTGGTTCAAGCGCGGCTACGACACCGGCGATGCCGAGCAATGCAACACCTTCGCCGCGCGCGAGCTGTAATGTAAGCGGCGGAACCCCAAAGTCCGCGTCACCTCTAGCCTCAGCGTCACCCTGAACTTGTTTCAGGGTCCATGCGCCGGTTCAGCGACGCTGTCCTATGGATGCTGAAACAAGTTCAGGACGGGATCACCGCCCCGCCCAGTAATCAAATACCCGCGTCTGCAGCTTCGCCACATGCCGCCGCGCGTCCGGGCCTTCCCATGGACCTTTGTACCCTTCCGCGCCGCCCGCCACCCACCAGCCCTGCCCCGGCAGCCCGTCGGACTGGCGCACGACGAGCACCGCCATGTCCGGCTCGCCCAGCCCGCGTGCGTGCGCATCGACATCGCCCAGGATCACGCACAGCGCGCGCATCTTGGGCCGCGAGAAGCGATATCCGAACGCGCCGAGCGCCTCCGCATAGGTCACGCTTTCGCGCGCGCGGGCATGGGCGATCAGCAGCTCGCGGAGGTCTTTCGGGTCAATCATCTCGCCGCGCATCTTGCCAAGTCCGCGAGACAACCTAAATTGGTGTTATAGTCAAACGATACACTGGAACCCGCAATGCTGAATCTCATTTCCATCCTGATCGGCCTTGTCGCGCTGACGGTGGGCATTATCGGGCTGTTCCCCTTCATCGGCATCATCAACTGGCTGGCCCTGCCGATCGCGGCGCTCGGCGCGGGCATCGGCGTCCTGTCGGACAGCAACGGCGGCCGCAATCTCAACATCTTCGTGCTGATTCTGGCAGCGGTTCGTCTTTCGATCGGCGGCGGCATCCTGTAACCCGGCTGCATGGCGCAGGGCTGGCAATTCTGGATCGATCGCGGCGGCACGTTCACCGATATCGTCGCGCGCACGCCTGAAGGCACGCTGAAAACCGCCAAGCTGCTCTCGGAAAACCCGGAGCAGTACGCCGACGCCGCCATAGAGGGCATCACCCGCCTGCTCGGCCGCGCGCCCGATGCGTCGGTCGCGTCGGTGAAGATGGGCACCACGGTCGCCACCAACGCGCTCCTCGAACGCAAGGGCGAGCCGACGCTGCTCGCGATCACGCGCGGCTTCGCCGATGCGCTCGCCATCGGCTATCAGGCCCGCCCGAAACTCTTCACCCGCGCGATTCAAAAGCCCGCGCCGCTCTATGCAGAGGTATTGGAGATCGCCGAGCGCATCGGGGCGGACGGCGCGATCGTCCACGCTCTCGATGAAGCCGCCGCCGCCGCAGGCTTTGCCGCCGCCCGCGCGCGCGGCATGAGCGCCGTCGCCATCGTGCTGATGCACGCCTACCGCTTCCCGGACCATGAACGCCGTCTCAAGACCCTCGCGGAAGCCGCTGGTTTCACGCAGATTTCGGTCAGCCACGAGATTGCCCCGCTCATCAAGCTCGTCGGGCGCGGCGACACCGCCGTGGCCGATTCCTACCTGTCCCCTGCACTGCGCCGCTACGTGCGGCAGGTGGCGGGCAAGCTCGATCCCGCGACGCGCCTGATGTTCATGCAGTCGAGCGGCGGCCTTGCGGGCGAAGGCGCATTCACCGGCGCGAACGCCATCCTCTCCGGCCCGGCGGGGGGCATCGTCGGCATGGCAAAGACCGCCGGGGCGGCGGGCATCACCCGCGTCGTCGGCTTCGACATGGGCGGAACCTCCACCGATGTCTCGCTCTACACCGGCAGCTTCGATCGCACGCACGAAACCGTCGTGGCGGGCACGCGCATCCGCGCGCCTATGCTTGCCATCCACACGGTCGCGGCGGGCGGCGGCTCGATCTGCCGCTTCGACGGCGCGCGCCTGCGCGTCGGCCCGGAATCGGCGGGCGCGAACCCCGGCCCGATGAGCTACCGGCGCGGCGGGCCGCTGACGATCACCGACTGCAACATCTATCTCGGCCGCATCCAGCCCGCGCACTTCCCGGCGATCTTCGGCCCCTCCGGCGATCAGCCGCTCGACCGCGACACCGTCGTCCGCCATGTCGATGCGCTCGCCGCCGAGGTCTCCGCCGCCGGACGCCCGATCACCGGCGCGGCGCTTGCCGAGGGTTTCATCGCCATCGCGATCGACGGCATGGCGAAGGCCGTGCGGCAAATCTCCATCCAGCGCGGCCACAACGTCACCACCTGCACGCTCTCCAGCTTCGGCGGCGCGGGCGGTCAGCACGCCTGCAAGGTCGCCGACGCGCTCGGCATCGGCGAAGTCTACGTGCACCCCATTGCCGGGCTGCTCTCCGCGCTCGGCATGGGCCTTGCCGATCTCACCGCGCTGCGCGAACGCACGCTCGGCGCGCCGCTGGGCGAAGGCATCGCCTCCGCCGAAGCCCTCGCCGACACGCTTGAAGCCGATGCCCGCGCCGCGCTCGCCGCGCAGGCAAGCGACCTCGCGGGCGTGTCCGTCTCGCGCCGCGCCGAGCTTCGCTATGGCGGCGCAGACAGCGGCCTCTCCCTCCCCCTCGCCCCGCCCGAAGACATGCGCGCCGCCTTCGAGGCCGAGCACCGCGCCCGCTTCGGCTACGTGATGCCGGGCGCCGCGCTGGTGATCGAGGCGGTGAGCGTCGAAGCGGTCGGCCATTGGCCCGCCCCTCCGATCCGCGTGGAAAACGCGGCGCAGGCCGCCTCCGCCTGCACCATGATCGTGGACGGCGCGCCCGTCCGTGCCCCCGTCCTCGCGCGCGGCGCTCTCGTGCCCGGCGAGGCCATAAACGGCCCCGCCGTCATCCTCGAAGACGGCGCCACCACGGTGATCGACGCAGACTGGCGCGGCGAGGTTTCGCCCGGCGGCGACCTCATCCTCCGCCGCACCGTCCCCCTCCCCGCGCAGCGCGCGCTCGGCACCGATGCCGATCCGGTGATGGTGGAAATCTTCAACAACCGCTTCATGGCGATCGCCGAGGAAATGGGCATTGCGCTCCAGACGACCGCGCACTCGGTGAACATCAAGGAACGGCTCGATTTTTCCTGCGCGCTCTTCGATCTCAGCGGCGGACTCATCGCGAACGCGCCGCACATGCCCGTGCACCTCGGCTCGATGGGAGACAGCGTGCGCGCCGTCATCCGCGCGCACGGCGGCCGGATGCGCCCCGGAGACGCCTTCGCGCTCAACAATCCGATGAACGGCGGCACGCATTTGCCCGACGTCACCGTCGTCGCGCCCGTGTTCGCCCGCGCGGACGGCGGCGACATATTGTTCTACACGGCAGCGCGCGGCCATCAGGCCGATATCGGCGGCCTCACCCCCGGCTCGATGCCCCCGGATTCAAAAACGCTGGGTGAAGAAGGCGTCCTCTTCGACAGCCAGATGCTCGTCTCGGCGGGGGCGTTTTGCGAAACAGACACCCGAAATACACTCGAATCCGGCCCCTGGCCGGCGCGCAATCCTGCCCAGAACATCGCCGATCTGAAGGCGCAGGTCGCCGCCTGCACGCGCGGCGGCGATGCGCTGCGCGCCATGATCGCCGAATTCGGCCTCGAGACCGTGGAAGCCTACACGCGCCATGTTCAGGACAATGCCGAAGCCGCCGTGCGCCAGGCGATCGGCGCGCTGGCAAACGGCCGTTTCCGCTACGAAATGGATAACGGCGCGGCGATCGCGGTGCGCGTCACCATCGACGCTGAACGCCGCGCGGCCACGGTCGATTTCACCGGCACCAGCGCGCAGCTCCCCGACAATTTCAACGCGCCCCTGTCGGTGTGCCGCGCCGCCGTCCTCTATGTCTTCCGCACGCTCGTCGACGACGACATCCCGATGAACGAGGGCTGCCTGCGCCCGATCACGCTCATCGTTCCCGAAGGCTCGATGCTCAATCCGCGCGCGGGCGCCGCCGTCGTCGCGGGCAACGTGGAAACCAGCCAGGTCATCTGCGATGCGCTCTACGGCGCGCTCGGCGTCATGGCCGCCGCGCAGGGCACGATGAACAACCTCACCTTCGGCAACGCCCGCCATCAATATTACGAAACGATCGCGGGCGGCTCGGGCGCAGGCCCGGATTTCGGCGGTGCCGACGCCGTGCAGACGCACATGACCAACAGCCGCCTCACCGATCCCGAAGTGCTCGAACTCCGCTTTCCGGTCCGCGTCGAACACTTCGCCGTCCGCCCCGGCTCCGGCGGCGCAGGCCGCCACAAGGGCGGCGACGGCGTCGTCCGCCGCCTCACGTTCCTCGAACCGATGACCGTCAGCCTGCTCGCCAACCGCCGCCGCATCGCGCCCTTCGGCCTTGCCGGCGGCGCGGACGCAAAGTCCGGCACAGGCCGCGTCATCCGCGCAAACGGCATGATCGAGCCGCTGGCCGCAACCGCGCGCGCCGAAGTTCAGTCAGGCGATGCCGTGGAAATCGAAACCCCCGGCGGCGGCGGTTTCGGGGCGGGATAGTGCGTCCCTCACAACCCCTTCCAAAATAGGAAAACCTGTGAAGAGAGTGCCGATTGCTCTTTGAAGCGCAGGTATCATTTGCCGCCGCGCACCGAATATTCGTTTTGGCCTCCACTTCGCTCACTTCGCGAAGTGGAAAGCGTCAGGCGGCGAGTCCCAGATAGCCGAGCTGCGCGGCCTTGAAGATCGTCTGGCTGCGGTTCACCGCGTCCAGCTTCTCGCCCGCGTTCTGGATATGGAAGCGCACCGTGGCGTGGCTTCGCGCAAGGATCAGGCTGATCTCCTTGTCGGTCTTGCCCACAGCCGCCCAGCGCAGGCACTCGACCTCGCGCTTGGTCAGCTGGCAGTCCATCGGCAGCCATTTGCGCGTCCGCATCAATTTCACATAGCCCGCGAGGAAACGGTGCACCCAGACGGCCCATTCGTCGGCGTAACTTTCGTAAACTTCGTCGAGTTCAGACAGGTTTCGCGCCGACCCGATCACGGCGACCCCGATCTGCCCGAACGGCAGATGCACGGGAATCACGACCGCCGCATGACACATCGCGCGCTTGTCGAAGTTGGAAAGGTCGATGCCGTCGAGATAGGGGTTCGGCTGCTGCGTCCGAAAGCCCGCCTCGTTCGCCCAGAACGGCTCGCTTTCGTATCGGCAGGCGCGAAGCAGCGGCGAACTCAGCGCCACGCGGTGCTCGCTCCACTGCCGCTCCTCGTCGCTCACGAAGCCGAACACTTCAGATGAAAGCGTGTTGCCCTCGTCGTCCACCATCGGCCGCTTCGAACAGATATTGTCGGTAAGGGCGATCCGGAACGCCGGCGCGTTGCGCTCCACCATGTCGCGCAAGGCTTCCGCCGCCGGGCGGATGTCGGTCATGGTGCGTACCGAAACGCGCGCGATATCGTCCTGCAGCGTCACGTTGTTCTCCCCAATCTGGCCGTCCGTCGCCGAGTCGGACTCATTTGCCCGCATTTCAACATGCCCGGCCCCGGGTGACAAGAGCGCGCCCTCCTGCGGTTCAAGCCGCGTTAAGCCGTGGGGCTTTCAAGTAGGGCTGCTGCAGGCGCCATTGATTTCGGGGACTCCCCGTCGCATGGTCTGCCCGAAACCGACAATGAAGCGGGAGAAGAGGTTTGATGTTTCGTATGGGCCGGGCCGGATTGGCAGCGTTTTCGATGATGCTCCTCGCCGCGACCGCGCGCGCTCAGGATGCCGGCGCCGATCTCGCTCCTGTTCCGCAGACCGAAGCCGCCTACGGCACGATGGCCGCCGAAGTGCCGCAATCGACAGCGCCCGCGGCGCCCGCAACCGCCACCCCGCCGCCTCCGCCGCCACCCGGATCCCCGTCGGATGCGCCGTCGGCTCAAAGCGGCGTCGCCGCAGCGCCCGCCGCAACGACTGCTCCCGGCGTGGTGGGCGACGGCGACCTCCAGCCCGTGTTCAGCGAAAGCGAAGTGCTCACGGCCGCCGAAAACGTCTTCGGGCGCGGCGCCGAAGGCCTCGCACGCATGATCGAAACGATCTTCAAGGATCTCGGTCAGCCGAACGCCTATATCGCGGGACGCGAGGGCGGCGCGGCGATCGGCATCGGCGTGCGCTACGGCGAAGGCAAGCTCTACCACAAGGTCGAAGGCGAAATGCCGATCTTCTGGCGCGGCCCGTCGATCGGCTTCGATGTCGGCGCCGACGGCAGCAAGACGTTCATTCTCATCTACAAGCTCTACGATACGGAAGAACTGCTGCGCGCCTATCCGGCGGCGGAAGGGAAAGCCTACCTGATCGGCGGTTTATCGGCGCAATATGTGCAGCGCGGCGACGTCGTGATTGTGCCGATCAAGCTGGGTGTCGGTTGGCGGCTCGGGGTGAACGCGGGCTATCTGCGCTTTTCCAAGAAGAAGAACCTGCTCCCCTTCTAGGTCAGATCGCTCCGCTCTCGACAAGGCCGATATAGCGCTCCATCGCCTCGGCCGCTTCGTCGGAAAGGTCGATAAAGCTCCGGCGGCCATCGCCTGGATCGTTGCGCCGCGCGAGCATGCCCGCGTCGGTCATGCCCTTGATCCAGCGCAGCGCGGTCGTGGTCGGCACTTCGGCGGCGATGCAAAGGCTGGAAACGCTGACCTGCTTGCCTTCGAGACGCGCGGCCGCAAGGTCGAGCATGATGTCCCAGGCCGGATCGGCGAAAAGCTCTGCGGGGAAAAACTGCTTCCGCGCCTGCCGCTTGCGAATGATCTCGCGGATACTCCGCGCCGTTTCCGCAGCACTCCGGTGGATCGCCACGTCCGGCAACACTGCGCCATCCTGCCGGCTCGCGAGGCGCGCGAGCTGGTCCGCGATCCGGCTCACCTCGTCGCTCAGCATGCCGATCTGGACGAAGGCATCGCGTCCGGTCTCCCGCACACCTGCGATGTACCCCTGCGCGATGTCGATGCGTTCGAGAATGCTCAAGGTGCCCTCGGCTTCCAGCGGCCATGCGGCCAGTTCGACACCTTCAATATCCATAATGGATATCGCGTCGTCCAACGCATCGTCGTCCAGAATGACTATAATTGGTGCTATTCTGGATAGAATTCGGACATCCGCCAACGGGCGGTCCGTTCCGGCGACAAGGCCCCTCTCCGCCGCGACGATCAGCGGCAGCTTCGCCAGGGGGGCCGGCGGCTCTCCGAAAAGTGCCGCCGCCGCGATCCTCACATGGCCGACACCGGCAGCATCGAGAGTGGAACGAAATTCAGTCTCCAGCGGCGAAGGTAACGCCAACTGCACCCGCGGTGGTCCCGCCGGGGAAAAGGTTTCGGCCATACGATTCCCACAACCTCACACGGGACGCAGTTCACGCCCCTCATATTTCCGAACCTGACCAGCGCCGCTGATATCAGTCGGAAGCGAACATGGGAAACGCGAATTAACCACTCGCGCTCACGGCTGTCTGGTCAGCGACAACCAGTGCGCGACAGCATTTCTCACGCGGTCATTGTCCATATCTCCGATCGCTGTCGCGGCCCCGCGCAGCGTCGCGCCATCCAGCTCAAGCGTGAGGCGGACGAAATAGCTGAAGCGCTGAACATCCGTGTTCGGAACGCGGGCATTGAGATCACCGCTGAAGACATCGTTTTCGAAACGCCCCTTCGAAACGAGGGTCGGAAGTTGCTCGCCGAACGCAGCGCGGATCAATCCGTCGGGCTGGAAGACAAGCTCGACCGGCAGCGTCTTCTCCGGCGTCGACAACGTGCCTTTCCATGTTCCGGCAAGCGCCGGTGTCGGCGCGAACGGCAGCGTTTGCGGCTCTGCAGGGATAGGCGACGGCTTCCAGCCAGGGAGCATGATCGCGGCGATCTTGTCTGCGATGATGCGCGGCGCGGGGCTGCTGGAATTGGTGAGAACCACAAGAGCAATATTGCGGTCCGGAAAAATCTGCATGATCGTCGCCACGCCGCCCATGCCGCCGCTGTGCGAAACCACGCGGTAACCGTCCTTCGTCCGCACGTTGAAGCCGACGCCGTAACCGCTGCCGTCCTCGCGCACCGCCTGCGGATCGACCGGACGCTGCATT
Source organism: Sphingosinicella soli (assembly GCF_014199685.1). Taxonomy (GTDB): domain Bacteria; phylum Pseudomonadota; class Alphaproteobacteria; order Sphingomonadales; family Sphingomonadaceae; genus Sphingosinicella; species Sphingosinicella soli. The sequence continues at coordinate 19,220 of NZ_JACHNZ010000008.1, forward strand.
TCGTCGATCGAAGCGGCGTTCAGAATCGGCTTCTGCCCCGGCAGACGGTTCTTGAGATGAAACCCAGCAAAGCGGATCAGGTCATGGGCGCTCGAAAAAACTGCGGAAGCACCCGGATGGTCAAACGTGTAGAATGGAATGGGTTCGCCATTCCTGCCATAGCGGGTCGCCGCGAACGCTTCGAGACCGGGCCCGATATCGACCGATGTGCGCGTAAGCCCAAGCGGCAGAAACACCTCGCGCCGCATGAAATCGGCATAGCTCAGCCCCGATGTCCGGCTGATGATCTCATCAAGTATGCCGAACCCGAGATTGGAATATTGATACCGCGCACCGGGTGCCGAAACGAGATTGGCGTAGCGCTGGATCGTCTCTCCCATCGGCGGGCGTGCGACGGGTTCGTCTTCATAGAAAAACTGATAATGCAGCGGCAATCCGGACGTATGCCCCGCAACCCGCCGGACCGTCGCTGCGCGCGCATCCCCGACGCGCGCGTTCAATTTTGCGGCGCCAAGATAATCATCGGCGGGCCGGTCAAGATCAATCTTGCCGCTCTGCACCAAAGTCATCAGCCCGGTCGTGGTGATCGGCTTGGAAATCGAAGCGAGCGAATACATCGTATGCGCATCCGCCGCGATCCGCTTCTCACGATCCGCCCAGCCGAAGCCCTCTTCCCAAACCACTTTCCCGTCCTGCAGGACGGCAACGGCAACGGAAGGGACACCATTTTCGACCAACTGCTCCCGGATCGTCTCGCGGACCGGATCGAAGCGGTCAGCCTGAGCAGGCGCCGCGACGCAAAGAAAAGCCAGCGCGCTCATCCATAGGCGTACAAATGCAAACCCCATTGCGCCCACCTTTTCTGAAACTCTGCAGATTTTCAATAAAAGAAAAATGGGCAGAAAAAAAGAGAAAAGCAACCTAACGGCTGGGAAACCGTGCCTTGGACTTGCTTCGGTAAAGTGGAGAGTCATGGCCTCAGTTGACGGCCCTTCGTTCGAACTGGACGGGGCTGAGGAAGTCGAGCGTCGAGTGTCGGCGGACAGGATTGTAGAAGCCGTCGATGTAGCGGGCAATGGCCTGTCGGTTTCAGTACGGGTGTAGAAGATCGACCGCCAGATCAGCTCGGAATTCAGCGTCTTGAAGAACGTCTCGACCATGGCATTGAGGCTCCTATATTTGTCAAGCGACGGCCAGGTAGAGCCAGCCCTCCCGTGTCCAGACATAAGAGATGTCAGCGCCCCACTTCTGATCCGGACCCGTGATCGATGATATTGGGCGCCACAGGCTAGGCATGCTGGCTGTCAGTGGTCCGTTTGAACCGTCGCTTCTGCCGGGCTTTGATGTCGTTTTCGCGCATCAGTCGTGCGGTCCGTCGCCGGCCGATCGCGAAGCCCTCGTCCTGCACCTTTCAGACAAGGAAAACTCTCCACTTTTCCGAGGCAAGTCCACACTCGCCTGCGCGATCGAAATGGTCTCGCCGCCGACTTCGAAGCCGACGCGCTCTAAATTCACCGTCACCATCAACCACACAGCGCCCGCCCTGACACGGCGGGCGTTTCGCTTGATGGTGTAGCCCAAAACGTAACCCAGATTGTCGGTTGGCCGCGTTTGATTTCGTCTAAGTGATTGAAAATATGGTCGGGGAGAGAGGATTCGAACCTCCGGCCCTCTGCTCCCAAAGCAGATGCGCTACCAGGCTGCGCCACTCCCCGACACGTGCTGCCGTCCATGACGGGGCAACTTCCGCGCGTCAAGGATTTAACTGTAGCGCTGCTCCAGCCACGGATCGCCGACGTTGTGATAGCCGCGCACTTCCCAGAAGCCGGGCTTGTCCTCGGTGGTGAAGGTGATGCGCTTTACCCACTTGGGGCTTTTCCAGAAATAGTAGCGCGGAATCACGAGCCTGGCGGGACCGCCGTGTTCGCGGCTTATCGGCTGGCCATCATGGGCATGAGCGACGAGGCAATCCTCTTCGAGGAAGTGCGCGTAATCGACATTCGTCGTGTAGCCGTCGTAGCTGGTGAAGAGCACGTGCTTCACATCCGCGTGCGGCTTCACGGCATCCGCGATATGGCGCGTCGTGACGCCGCTCCAGCGATTGTCGTAGCGCGACCACTGGGTGACGCAGTGGATGTCGGACACGTCCTCGCTCTGCGGCTGCGCAAGAAACTGGTCCCAATCCCACGTGACGGGGTTTTCGACCGCGCCGTCTATGGCGAGCCGCCAGTCTGCCTTGGGCACATCGGGCTGGATACCAAGATCAAGCACCGGCCAGTTTTCGACAAGGCGCTGCCCGGGCGGGAGGCGATCCGCGCCGTGCTCGGCGGTCTTGCCGGTCAGCAGGCGCCCGGCGCGCGCCCACGCCTTTTTCGTTTCAACCAGTTTTTCCCGGAACCCGTCCATCGCCGTCTCCCGCTCGCCGTGCATCCCGCTTCCGGCGGATTTCCATGCGCTGATGAATCCACAGCCGCCAGATCAGATGGATGCCCAAATACCCGATCACCGCACCCAGCGTCGCGATCACGAAAAGCCCGATCGCGAGCGGCAGCGGCGCATTGGTGACGACCACCATCAGATCTTCGGCCCAGTGGTCTGCGGTCATGTTCGCAAGCAGTCCGCCATCCTGCCTGTTCAGCAACCAGGCACCGATCTGGTACGCGCCGATGGCGATGAACGGCGTCGTCAGCGGGTTCGAGATGAACGTAACGAACGCGGCAACGGCAAGGTTGGCGCGGCAGGGCACCGCAAAGAGCGCAGCGGCGGGGGCCTGCGCGAAGGGTATGGACAGGCCGAAGAACATCCCGAGGGCAACGCCGCGCGCCACCGATTTCCGGTTGAAGTGCCAGATAACGGGATTGCCGATGGTATTGGCGAAGGGCCGCATCCAGCGGTTGCCCAGCATCGCCTCTCGCGAGGGGTGCTTTTCCTTCAGCCATTTGATGAACCGCATTCAAAAACCCTAACCGCGATCTCTTAAGATTCGCGCCTGATCGCGCTTCCAGTCACGGTCGCGCTCGGTCGCCCGCTTGTCGTGCAGCTTCTTGCCTTTGGCCAGTGCCAGTTCGACCTTCGCACGACCCCGTTCGTTGAAATATATGGAGAGGGGCACCAATGTCATCCCCTGACGGGCGACGGCACCGTGCAGCTTGGCGATTTCGCGGCTGTGGAGCAGCAGCTTGCGGGGTCGCCGGGGTTCGTGATTGAAGCGGTTGCCGTGGCTGAATTCCGGGATGTTGGCGTTGATGAGCCACACTTCCTCGGCGTTAACCTCGGCATAGGACTCCGCGATCGTGCCCTCTCCGAAACGCAGGGACTTCACCTCCGTACCGGTAAGGGCGATGCCGGCCTCGAAAACGTCTTCTATCGCGTATTCATAGCGGGCCTTGCGGTTTTCAGCGACGGTCTTGACCTTGCTGAAGCTCCCCGCCCGTTGCGGACGCGCCATCAACCGATCCCGGCGTGTGCCATTGCAGCATCCACGATGTGGCGGGCCGCCTCTCCGGCGGGGACCATCGGCAAACGCAGCTCTTCCTTCAATTTGCCGAGCTTCGACAGCGCATATTTCGCGGGCCCGGGGCTTGCATCGGAGAAGAGGCCGGCGTGGAGCGGGTAAAGCCGGTCCTGAAGTGCAAGCGCGTCGTCCCAGCGCTTTTCGAGGCACGCGGTCTGGAAATCGGCACACAGGCGCGGCGCGACGTTCGCCGTCACCGATATGCAGCCGTGCCCGCCCGACACCATGATGCCCAGCGTCATGTCGTCGTTGCCCGAAAGCTGGATGAAGTCCGTGCCGCACGAGAGGCGCTGCTCGGAAATCCGCTGGATCAGGCCGGTTGCGTCCTTCACCCCGACGATGTTCGGGATTTCGGAAAGCCGCTTCATCGTCGCGGGGGCGATATCGACAACGCTCCGCCCGGGAATGTTATAGAGGATGATCGGCAGGCTGGTCGCATCGGCGATGGCCTTGAAGTGCTGATACAGGCCTTCCTGGTTCGGCTTGTTGTAGTAGGGGCTGACGACAAGCGCCGCGTCCGCACCGGCTTTCTCGGCGTGGCGGGCGTGCGAAACGGCGCAAGCCGTATCGTTGGAGCCGCAGCCTGCGATCACCGGCACGCGGCCCGCGGCGGCCTTGATGCAGGCGGCGATCACGGCGTTGTGCTCGTCGATCGTCATCGTCGCCGATTCGCCGGTGGTTCCGCAGGGCACGAGTCCGGTGCTGCCTTCGGTGATCTGCCAGTCCACGAAAGCCTCGAACGTCGCAAAATCCACCGACCCATCGCGGAACGGGGTGACAAGTGCCGGAATGGAACCGTAGAATCTCGCTGTCATGTTGCTCTCGCCCGTTGCCTCCTCGCCTACCTTTGCTGCACCCTTGCATGCACCGGCGGCGATCGGCCTGTTTGTGGCGTCATAGGAGGCTCAGAAAGTCCGTGTCCAGTCTTACCAGCGTTCTTCTGCGATTTGCCCTGCTTTCCGCCGCCGCTCTGGGCGCGCCGCCCGCAAGCGCCCAGTCTCGTCCCGATACGAGCGCGCTGAAAGCGGGACTGGAAGCGCAGGCGCGCAGAGAGTTCCGCCCCGTCCCGGCGATCGCCAGCAATGCATCGGTCTCCCAGAAGCTGCTCGTCTGGGACAGGCTGCGGCGACCGGAGTACACGGCGACGTTTTCCGAGCTTTCGGACTTTCTGCGCGGCAACGCGGATTGGCCGGGCACCGACGACCTGCGCCGACGCGCCGAAGGCACCATCACCGATACGACGCCGATGGCCGCCCGGCTGACGTTCTTCCGCGTGTTTCTGCCGCTTTCGGGTATTGGCCGCTATCGTCATGCGGAAGCCTTGAAGGCCGCGGGCATGACCAACGCCGCCAATACGGAAGCGAAGCAGGCCTGGCGCATCGGCGGCATCGGACCCGCACTTGAAAACGGATTTCTGGCGGCATTCGGCGGCATTCTGAGCCGCGACGATCACGTTTTCCGCATCGACCGTCTGCTCTGGCAGGGTGATCTGGCGACCGCGACCCGGATGCTGCCGTTTCTGGCGGGCAGCGACCGCACACTGGCGGAAGCCCGCATCGCGCTCCAGCGCGCCGCCGCCGCAAGAGGCGCAGCCTCGGCACCTGCAGCGGTCGATGCAAATCTGGCACTGGGCAAGATAGGCACCGGCTTCGAAAACAATCCCGGCCTTCTCGCGGATCGCAGCGCTTTCCTGCGCGCCAGCGGCAACAGCCTCGCGGCGCGCCAGCTTCTCGCGCGCGCCGCGATTACGCCCGGCAGCGCGGGAGACCGCAATGCCTGGATGACCGAGGTTCTTTCAGCCGCCCGCGGCGCGGTGAACGACAATCAGCACAGCCTGGCGTTCGAGATTGCCCACAATCACGGCGGCTTTGCCTTCGACCGCGCGCTCACCAGCTACAGCGCGGCCGAGCGCGACACGTTCACCAGCCTCGAATGGCTCGCGGGCTGGACAGCGCTCCACAAGCTGAACCGGGCGCGCGACGCCGTTCGCCATTTCGAAAACTTCGCGGCGGCAGCACAGTTTTCCGGCACGCGCTCGCGCGGACATTACTGGGCAGCGCGTGCCGCAGAGGCGGCAGGGCTCACCATAGACGCGAATCGCAACCTCGAGACCGCGTCGCGCTTCCCCCTCACCTTCTACGGTCAACTGGCCGCCGAACGGCTCGGGCGTCCGCTGGCGATCCCGGCGACCGCAGACCCCGCCGTACCGTCAGCCGAACGCCAGACCTTCGCGGCGGATGACCGCGTCGAGGCGGCGCGGCTTCTCGGCATGGTCGGCGACCGGGGCAAGCAGACGCTGTTTCTGAAAACACTTGCGGATGGCGCGAAAACCTCCGCCAGAGAATATCTCGTCAGCGAACTCTCGCAGCAACTCGGCCGCGCCGACTATGCGCTGATCGCGAGCCGGGGCGAACTGGTGGACGGGCCTCCCGCCATCCTCCGCTTTGCCTACCCGCAACTGCCGGTCGGCGGCGTGCTGATGAACAACTGGACGATGATCCATGCGATCACCCGCCAGGAAAGCCGCTTCGATCCGACCGCCATCAGTCGCGCAGGCGCGCGCGGGCTGATGCAGTTGATGCCGGGCACGGCGCGCGAGACGGCGGGAAAGATGGGCATGAGCTACCGGCCCGAAGCGTTGCTCGGCGACCCCAACTACAACGTCCAGCTCGGATCGACCTACTATCTCAACCTCGTCGACCAGTGGGGCGGCAACCATATGCTGGCGATCGCATCTTATAATGCAGGCGCGGGCAACGTCCGCAAATGGATCAATGCGAACGGCGACCCGCGGCTGCCGAGCGTCGATGCGGTGCGCTGGGTGGAGGAGATTCCCTTCATGGAGACACGCGGCTACGTGCGCGCCGTGCTGGAAAACGCGGTCGTTTACGACCGGCTGAGCCCCGCGCGGGCGGGCCAGCCTTCCACCAACACGCTGTCGGCGTGGATGGGCAAGAACAGGCCGGGCTGAGCCGATGGCGGACACCCTCAATTACATCACGCCTGCGGGCATGAAGGCCATGATCGAGGCGCACCGGGCCCTGTTCGAGGTCGAGCGTCCGAAGATCGTGGAGATCGTCTCGTGGGCGGCCGGCAACGGCGATCGTTCCGAAAACGGCGACTATATCTACGGCCGCAAGCGTCTGCGCGAAATCGACCGGGAACTCACCCGCATTTCAAAGCGGCTGAAGAACGCCCGTGTCGTCGATCCGGCCAAACAGCCCGACAAGGCCCGCGTGTTCTTCGGCGCCACCGTGACCGTCGCCGACGAGGACGACCGGCAGCGCACGGTCACCATCGTCGGCGAAGATGAAACGGACACGCCGCGCGGCCACATCTCGTGGCGCGCGCCGCTCGCCATCGCTCTGAAAGGCGCGGGCGTAGGCGATCTCCGCACTGTCCGCCTGCCGAGCGGTTTGCAGGAACTGGAGATCGTTTCGATCGCCTACCCTACAGCAAGCTGCGTGATTTCAGACTCACGCAGCTTGCTGTAGGTCTCTGTTGACGCATCGTGCGGAAAGCCGGTTCCCACGTTTCCGCACGATGCTTTAGCGGTTGAAGCTGTAGCGGTACTCGTCGCGCAGTTCCTCGACGCCGAACCGGATCTCGCCGTCATTCAGGCGGCGGTTGCGGTCTGCGAGGCGGGCGAATTCCCTGTTCGCTGTGCGCGCCTCGTCCTTTGAAAGCTGGCCGTTGCGGTTGCGGTCGAAGTTCCACATCACCCAGTGCTTGGCTGCGGGATCCTGCCGAAGCCACGGGTCAAGCGTGGCCCAGCCGCTGCCGTACTGCGATCCGTAGAAGCCGTAGCCGGGCCGATACCACGAGTTGTAATCATAGTGTCCGTGGTAGCGGTTGTCGAAATAGAAGCTATTGGAACCCCACCAATGCGGCCTGTAGTGGTAGGTCGGGCTCGGTCGCACGATCACGACGGGGCGACGATTGTTGTCGCGCCAGCGGTCGCGGTCCCGATCTCTATCGCGGTCGCGCCAGTCATCATTGCGATCCCGGTCGCGATTGCGATCCCAGTTGCGATTGTCGCTTCGATCGCGGTTCTTGTCCCAGTCGCCGCGATTGTTGTCGCCGCGCGGATTGTCGCGACCGATCACGCCGTTCATACGCTGTTGCACGGCTTCGGTTCGCTGCCGCGTTTCCATGCGCGACGTGTTCGGCTGAGGTCTCTCGATTCGAGCCTCCGGCCTGCGCTCGGGAGGGGCAACGCGCTGCTGCGGCGGCGTGGTTTGCGGCCTTGCCTCGGGCACACGCTGCCTGGCTTCAGGCGCGCGCGGGGCGTCGCGGTTGACCTGCATTCCGCGTTCGCGCTGCGGACGTTCGCGATCGCGATCCTGCGCCGCTGCCGGCAGGGCAAGCAACGCCGCAACCAGCGTTCCCGCCATCAAACCTGTTTTCTGAACACGCATTTCGAGCACTCCTGACCCAAGTGCTAACACAATTGCGCCCGGCACGTTGAACCGTGTCTGAAGGCCCGTGTTAGCCGAGGTTCAGCTTCTTGCCGAATGCAGCCCTCGCCGACTTCACGATATCCGCCGAAAGCGGGGGCGGCGACAGGTCTAGCCCCTCGGACAGCCGATCGGCAACGAGGTTCAGCGCGGCGATGCGCGCTGACTTCTTGTGCTCGCCGTCGATGATCGTCCACGGTGCATGGGGCGTATGCGTGCGGGCGAACATGTCTTCGGCGGCTTCCACATAGGCATCGCGCTTCAGCCGGTTGCGGAAGTCCTCGGGCGAAACCTTCCAGCGCTTCGCGGGTGCTTCCAGGCGCTCGACCAGCCGCTCGTCCTGCTCTTTCTGGCTGACCGTGAAGAACAGCTTGATGAGTACCGCCCCGTCATCGACGAGCATCTTCTCGAAGGCGTTGATCTCGTCGTAGGCGCGGCGCCATTCGGCTTCGCTCGCGAAGCCCTCCACCCGCTCGACGAGCACGCGACCGTACCAGGTGCGGTCGAAAATATTCACTTCGCCGTGCGAGGGCAGCTTCTGCCAGAAGCGCCAGAGATAATGGTGCGCTTTCTCCTCGGCATCGGGCGCCTTGATCGGCTGCACGTCGTAAAAGCGCGGATCCCACGGCGCCGTCAGACGCTGGATGAAACCGCCCTTCCCCGCAGCGTCCAGACCCTCAACGGCCACGACGGCGCGGCGGCGGCGGCCGATGCAACTCGCCTGTACCGCCGCGAGCCGATCCTGCACCGTCTTCAGCGCCGCGTCGTAGCGGCCGTTCGATACCTTTTCGAGCGGCGGCAGGCGGTGCAGCGACGGCGGTTTCATGGGCTTATCCGGCTTTCGGTTTCGGCAGGTCGAGCCTGATCGACAGCTCCTTGAGCTGCCGGTCGGAGACGCTCGCCGGGGCGTTCATCATCAGATCCTCGGCCTTCTGGTTCATCGGGAACAGCACGACCTCGCGCAGGTTCGGCTCGTCCGCCAGCAGCATGACGATGCGGTCCACGCCCGGCGCCGACCCGCCGTGCGGCGGCGCGCCGACCTTGAAGGCGTTGATCATGCCCGAGAAGTTCGTATCGACCTGTTCCTGGCTGTAACCGGCGATCTCGAACGCCTTGTACATGATTTCCGGCTTGTGGTTTCGGATCGCGCCCGACGACAGCTCGATGCCGTTGCAGACGATGTCGTACTGCCACGCGAGGATTTCGAGCGGGTTCTTCGTCTCCAGCGCCTCAAGCTCGCCCTGCGGCATCGAGAACGGGTTGTGCGAGAAGATGACCTGCTTGGCGTCCTCGTCGTATTCGAACATCGGGAAGTCGACGATCCAGCAGAACTTGAAGGCGCCCGCTTCGATCAGGCCGAGGTCTTCGCCCACCTTGGTGCGCGCCCGGCCCGCGAGCCGCGCCGCGTCGGCTTCCTTGCCCGCCGCGAAGAACACGCCGTCGTCAGGCCCTAGGCCGAGCGCGGCGATGAGCTTCGCGGTCGCGTCCTCGCCGTGGTTCTTGGCGATGGGGCCTGCGGGGACGCCGTCCTTGATGTTGATGTAGCCGAGGCCTGCGAAGCCTTCGCTGCGCGCCCAGTCGTTCATGTCGTCGAAGAACTTGCGGCTGCGCTCGCCCGCCTTCGGCGCGGGAATGGCGCGGACGACGTTGCCGCCTTCCACCATCTTCGCGAAAATGCCGAAGCCCGAACCCCGGAAATGATCGGTGACATCGACGATCTCGATGGGGTTCCGAAGGTCCGGCTTGTCGTTGCCGTATTTCAGCATCGACTCGCGGTAGGGAATGCGCGGGAACGTGCCCGCCGGGGTCACGGACTTGCCGTTCGCGAACTCTTCGAACACGCCCGCCAGCACGGGCTCGATCGCGTTGAACACGTCGTCCTGCGTGACAAAGCTCATCTCGAAGTCGAGCTGGTAGAACTCGCCCGGCGAACGGTCGGCGCGCGCGTCTTCGTCGCGGAAGCAGGGCGCGATCTGGAAATAGCGGTCGAAGCCGGCGACCATCAGTAGCTGCTTGAACATCTGCGGCGCCTGCGGCAGCGCGTAGAATTTGCCCGGATGCATTCGGCTCGGCACCAGGAAGTCGCGCGCGCCTTCGGGCGACGAGGCGGTGAGGATCGGGGTCTGGAACTCGGTGAAGCCCTGATCGATCATGCGGCGGCGCAGCGACGCGATGACGTTCGAGCGCAGCATGATGTTGCGGTGCAGCCGGTCGCGCCGCAGATCGATATAGCGGTACTTCAGGCGGATATCCTCGGGATATTCGGTGTCGCCCGCCACCGGCATCGGCAGCTCGGACGCAGCCGACTGCACCGTGACTTCAGCGGCCCAAAGCTCGATCTCGCCGGTGGGAAGATTCGGGTTCACCGTCGCGTCCGAACGCGCGACGACCTTGCCCGTCACCGTCAGCACGCTTTCCGCGCGCGCGCCGTCGAGCACGGAAAACGCCGGGGAATCCGTATCGCACACCACCTGCGTCAGCCCGTAATGGTCGCGAAGGTCAACAAAGAGCAGCCCGCCGTGGTCCCGTTTCCGGTGGACCCAGCCCGAAATGCGGGCGGTAGTGCCGACATCGGCCTTGCGGAGGGCGCTGCAATGGTGCGTGCGATAGACGTGCATTTTTACTCGATTCCGGTGTTTGTGGCAGGCCCGACACATGCCCGCACACTTGTTTTGTCAAGGCGCTGGCATGGAAGCGCCGACCGCCCTAATAGAACCGTCCATGAAAATCCATCCGCTGATTACCGATACCGAAACGCTCGCGGCCTTCTGCGCCCAGCTCGCCACCGCCGATTATATCGCCGTTGATACCGAGTTCATGCGCGAGAACACCTATTGGGCCGATCTCTGCCTGATCCAGCTCGCCTCGCCCGATGAGGCGGCCGCAGTCGACCCCAAGGCAAGCGGGCTCGACCTTGCGCCCATGCTGGCGCTGCTCGTCGAGTCCGACGTGCTGAAAATCTTCCATGCCGGCGGGCAGGACATCGAGATCATCCACAACATGACCGGCAAGACGCCCTCGCCCGTGTTCGACACGCAGGTGGCGGCGATGGCGCTCGGCATGGGCGAACAGGTCAGCTACATCAATCTCGTCGCCTCGTTCACCGGCGCCAACCTGGACAAGGGCGCCCGCTTCACGGACTGGGCGCGCCGCCCGCTCGACAAGCGCCAGCTCGACTACGCGATCGGGGACGTCACGCATCTCATCGAGCTGTTTCCCAAGCTGCTCGGACGCCTGAAGAAGACCGGGCGCGGCGACTGGCTCGACGAAGAGATGGCGCGCCTGACGACGCCCGAGAATTACGTCAACGACCCGTCGACTGCCTGGCAGCGCATTCGCCTGCCGAGCCGCAAGGCCGAAGCGCTCGGCCGCCTGAAGGCGATCGCCGCCTGGCGCGAAATCGAAGCGCAGCGCCGCGACCTGCCGCGCGGGCGCATCGTGAAGGACGAAACGCTCGCCGACCTCGCAGCGCATCCGCCCGCCGATCAGGAGGCGCTGGGCCGCGTTCGCGGACTGTCCAAGACGTGGGTTACAAACGACATGGGCGCGCGGCTGATGGAGGCGCTGGCCGGTGCGGTCCCGCTGCCCGAGAGCGAAATGCCCGAGCGCGATGCGGGCAAACCCAGGCTCGGATCCGACTCGGTTCTGGTCGCCGATCTTTTGAAGCTGCTTCTGAAGATTCGCTGCAAAGAGGCTGATGTCGCGCCGAAACTGATCGGAAAGTCGGATCATCTCGAAGCGCTCGCCGCCGGGGTTCGCGAGGGGCTGCCGCTGCTGAACGGCTGGCGCTACGAAGTTTTCGGCCGTGACGCGGTGGCGCTTGTCGAAGGACGGCTGAGCTTCGCGGTTCAGAACGGCAAGCTGCGGATGACCGAGGTGGCCTGATCGCGCGGCCGAAGGTTACAAAGGTTATTCCAACGCGCGGCTTCTCCCCGTGCGCGGAGCGTGGCGGGAACGCCCCACCCCAACCCCTCCCCTGAAGAGGAGGGGCTTCAGAGATTCCGCGCTCGGTGAATCCGGCGCGGTATCTACATCAACGCGGGGCTTGCCGAGCGCCTTTCAAAGAGCGCCCCTGAGCTTGCACACGTATTCCTATTCGGCAACACCGCGCCTTAGGTTTTTTCGGCGGCGAACACGGCCGTGAGGCCCATCGCCGCCGCGAGCGCCTCGTGCCGGCGCGCCACGGCCTCCGCATAGAGCGGCTGGTAGCGCGGGGTCAGCGTGAGGACGAGCTGGCCGTTTTCCCGGTAGATGCGGCTTTTTTCAAGCGGGCGTGCCGTGCCTGCCGTCAGACGCTGGCCGAGCCGCAGGGCGAGCCCCCACTTGAACGAACGCATGAGTTCCTCGCGCGTCGCGAGACGCAGCAGATCCGTGATGGCCGGATCGTTCGCCGAGCCTCCGTAGGCCGCGAACAGCGCGGCGCCGAGCACGGCGCGCTCGCGCCCGTCTATGCCGACCCAGTTGCCGTGAAGCGCCAGTTCCAGGCCCCGCTCCGCGCGGAAATCCGGGTGCGCACGCCACGCCGCATCGGCAAGTATGCAGGCGACGAGACGCAGGCGCGTATGCTCCGCCGTTTCCGGCGCGAACAGGCCGTTCATCCACCCCATCAGCGCTTCGGCGTGGAGCGGGAAGCGCCCCTGGATGGCGCCTTCCTGTCTGGCCGCGGAGACCAGCGGGTCTTCGCGCTGAACCGCCTTGGGAAGATCGGCATAAAGAATGCCCTCGCGAATGCCGTAGGACGACGCGATGACGCCGCTGCTGCCGAGCCGCTTCACCACGGCGCGCAGCAGCAGCGCGGCGCCGGGAAGCTGGGGAATACGCGCCGAAGACAGGCGCGGGATCGCGCGGAGGCGCTTCGGGCTGAGGTTCAGCAGCGCGCGCGCCATGTGATCGATCGCGCCCACATCCATCGCATATTGATGGACAACGGGCAGCGGATAATCGGTGAGGTGCATGTGAAGCTGCGCCAGCGCGCGCCATGAGCCGCCCACCATGTAGAAGGGAAGCCCCTTCCCCTGCCCCGCCCACTTCACCTCGGCGAGCGCGGTTTTCACGAGCCCGGCCAGCGACCGGCCGCCGACCTTGCGGGCCGCCGCGAGCTTCAGTGCGCCGATCGGCAGCGAGAGATGGCTGTGCGGCTTGCCCTTCTTCACGCGAACGAGTTCCAGGCTGCCGCCGCCGAGATCACCGACCACGCCGTCGGCGTCGGGGATGCCTGCGATGACGCCGTACGCGGCCAGCCGGGCCTCCTCCGTGCCGCTGAGCACGCGCACGTCGAGCGCGCAGCGCCTCTTCGCCATATCGAGGAAAGCATCGCGATTCGCGGCATCGCGCACCGCCGCCGTGGCGAAGGCGTACATCTGCACGACATTCATGTCGTCGCACAGCAGGCGGAAGCGGGTGAGCGCCGCGCGCGCCGTTTCAAACCCCTCGGGCGTGATCGCGCCGGTATCGGCAACGCCCCTGCCGAGCCCGGCCATGACCTTTTCGTTGAACAGCACCAGCGGCGTGCGCCGGTCGCCGCGAAAGGCGACCAGGCGAATCGAGTTCGAACCGATGTCGATGACGGCACTGACCGGAATATCCCCGGCCCGGCGGAGGTCGTTCGTCGCGCTCAGCGCCATTCACTTGCCCCTGTCACCGTCATGCGCCCGGCAATAACGGCTGGCTCCCCGCGAGTCTATTCGGCGGGGGCCGCCGGAACGTCCGCGTCGGGATCGGAAAGATAGAGCCGGGGCACCGGCGCTGCCGCCTTGATGGCGGCGCCGCGGCCCGAAAGCGACGGATTCGTCATGAAATAACGGTGCAGGTTGAACGATTCGCCCGGCGGCGAGATGCGTTCATATGTCCCATCGGGGTGAAGTTCCCACGTCTGCTCGGTATCCTTGAGGTTCGCGAGCATGACCTGACCGAGAATCTGCGCGTGAACCGTCGAATTCTCGATCGGGACGAGCAACTCGACGCGGCGGTCGAAATTGCGCGGCATCCAGTCCGCCGAAGAGGTGAACAGCAGCGCCTTGCGCGAAGGCAGCGCGCTGCCGTTCGCGAACGCGACGATGCGGCTGTGTTCGAGAAAGCGGCCCACGATCGAGCGGACACGGATATTTTCCGAAAGCCCGCGCACACCCGGGCGCAGGCAGCAGATGCCCCGGATCACGAGTTCGATGGGGACGCCCGCCCCGCTCGCCTCGTAGAGCTTGTCGATGATCGCGGGATCCGCGAGCGAGTTCATCTTTGCCCAGATGCCGCTCGGCCGCCCCGCCTCCGCATTGGCGATTTCCGCATCGATCAGCGCCGTGAGCTTCTGCCGCATGCCAGAGGGCGAGATCGTCATCGCCTCCAGCCCGCGGGGCTCCACATAGCTGGTCACGTAGTTGAAGATCTGTGCGGCGTCGCGGCCGAGTTTGGGATCGGCGGTGAAGAAGCTGAGATCGGTGTAGATGCGCGCCGTCACCGGGTGATAATTGCCCGTGCCGAGGTGGCAATAGGTGCGAAGACTGCCGTTTTCCCGACGGACCACGAGCGAGATCTTGGCGTGCGTCTTCCAGTCGATGAAGCCGTAGACGACCTGCACGCCGGCGCGTTCCAGCGCGGCGGCCCAGACGAGGTTCTGTTCCTCGTCGAAGCGGGCCTTGAGCTCGACGACCGCCGTGACGGACTTTCCCGCCTCCGCCGCGTCGACGAGCGCGCGCACGACGGCGGACTGCTTGCCCGCGCGGTAGAGCGTCTGCTTGATCGCCACGACGTCGGGATCCTCCGCCGCCTGCCTGAGAAAGGCGAGCACGACATCGAAACTCTCGTAGGGGTGATGGACGACGATATCCTTGGCGCGAATCGCCGCGAAGCAATCGCCGCCGTATTCGCGGATACGCTCGGGAAAGCGCGGCGAGTAGGGCTCGAACTTCAGGTCGGGACGGTCTTCCTCGACGAGCTGCGCGAGGTCGGCGATGCCGATCATGCCGGTGACCGGCGTTACGCCCTTTCTATCGATGTGGAGCGCGTGCCGGACCATCTGATTGAGACGCGGCGGCGTCCCCTCCTCGATCTTCAGCCGGATGACGCGCCCCCGGCGGCGGCGCTCGATCGCGGTCTGGAAGAAACGCACGAGATCCTCGGCTTCCTCCTCCACCTCGATATCGCTGTCGCGGATGACGCGGAACACGCCGTCGCCGATGATCCTGAAATGGGGGAAGAGGTCGTCCGCGAAGATGCGCACGACATTTTCGAGCGAAATGTAGCGTGACTGGGACCCCGGCAGGCGCACGAAGCGCGCGAGGGGCGCGGGTATCATCACCAGCGCGAGCATCTCCTCGCCGTCCGCTTCGCGGCTGAGTTCCATGGTCAGCGCGAGGCCGCGGTTGGGAATGAACGGAAACGGATGCGCGGGGTCGATCGCCTGCGGCGTCAGCACGGGGAAAATCTGTTCGCGGAAATAGGTTTCCAGCCAGCGTTCCTCGTCGGCGGAAAGCTCCGGCCCCTTCAGAACGTGAAAGCCCGCACCGGCAAGCTCCTCGGAAAGCGCGCGCCACACGTCCTGCTGCTGCCGCATCAGCGCCTCGGCGCGCTCGGTGACGGCGGCAAGCTGCTGTGCGGGGGTTGCGCCGTCCGGACTGATCAGTTCGACACCTTCCTCGACCTGCCCGTGCAGGCCCGCCACGCGGACCATGTAGAACTCATCGAGATTGGCGCCCGAAATCGACAGAAAGCGCAGGCGCTCAAGCAGCGGATGGCGCGGGTTCTCGGCCTCTTCGAGCACACGGGCGTTAAAGGCCAGCCACGAAAGCTCCCGATTGAAATACCGCGCGTTACCGTTCCCGATGTTCTTGATGCCGTTCCGTCTCGCCACGCTTGTTTCCGTCCGCCGTATCACCCAGTCGCATCGCCTCGCGCACCAGCGGCACGGTCACGGCGCGCCGCCCCGCAAGAGCGGCGGCGTCGATCGCGGCGACAGCGGTTGCGGCGGCGGCAAAGCTGCGTTCGATCCGCTGTATCATATACTCTATGACAATTGGTGAAACGCGCAGGCCACGTTCGCGAAAAGATTTTGCAACGATTTCCGCAAGCAGCGCATCATCGGGCGCAGCGATGCGGACCGCGCCGGCCGCGCCGAGGCGGGAGCCGAGATCGGCCAGCCCGATACCCCATTCGCCCGGCGATGTCCTTGCCGCGACAAGCAGCGCCGGGCCGCCCGACTGCGCGGCGTTCCAGGCGTGGAACATCGCGGCTTCATCGCGACCGGGCGCGTCGGCATCATCGAAAAGCTGCGCGGCGCCGGGGCGGCGGCTCGCGAACAGCCGCAGCAAGTGGCTCTTGCCCGCGCCTTCCGGGCCGACGAGCACGAGGCTGCGCGAGGGCCAGTCCGGCCAGCGGTCGAGCATGGCGACCGCTTCGGCATTCGCCTCCGAAATGTAGAAATCCGCTTCCCCGTCGGCTGACCGGTAATCGAGCGGCAGCGCGAACTGGCTCATGGAGAAACGGTCACGTCCTCAGGCGGGGGATCGTCGTCCGTGAAGAGCGGGCTCTTCAGATACTCGCCGAGCAGCCAGCGCATGACCACGCCGAGCACGGCGGCAACCGGCACGGCAAGAAACACGCCGAGGATGCCCAGAAGCTCTCCGCCCGCAAACACGGCAAATAGCACCCAGAGCGGATGAAGCCCGATGCGATTGCCGATGAGATTGGGCGTGAGCACCATGCTTTCGAGAATCTGGCCCACGAAAAAGATGCCGACGATCAGCCCCAGATTGAGCACGTCCGGGCCCCATTGACCCAGCCCGACGAGAAGGCCGAGACCCACCGAGATGACAACGCCGAGATACGGGACGAAGCCCAGCAGGCCCGCAAGCATGCCGAGCACGAGCGCATAGTTGAGCCCGATGAGACTCCAGCCGACCGAATAAAAGACCGCGAGCGACAGGCAGACCAGCGACTGTCCGCGCACGAAACCCGCCAGCGCGGCATCCGATTCGCCGAGCAGGCGGCTGATGGTCGGCGCGTAACGCGGGGGCCACCACGCATTGATGCGCGTCGTCAGCACATCGTAATCGCGCAGTGCATAGAAGGCGACAACGGGCATCATCACGAACAGCGCCAGCAGGTTGAAGACGGCAAGCCCGCCGCTGAGGACACTGCTCGCAAGCGTGCTGAGCCACGCCGCGACGCGGTGCATCAGATCGTTCGTAAGCGTTTCGAGCGCGACGACATCGCCCGCCGCCTCTGAAAGGCGTTCGACCAAAGGTTCAAGCGATCGAATGAGTTGCGGAAGGTTTTGGACAAGTTGCTGGAACTGGCCCGCCACGAGCGGCGCCATCGCGAGGATGAGCAGCGCAAAGACGGCGAAGAACGCCACGAGGATCAGCGCCGCCGCGCCCCATCGCGGCACGCCGCGCGCTTCCAGCCGGTCCGCCACGGGATCGAGCAGGTACGCGATGACCAGCCCGGCAATGAACGGGCCCAGCACGCCGCGCGTCGCATAGGCAAACCACAGGATGATCGCCGCGACGAAAATCCAGCGGATCGGGATACGCCGCCGACCGGCGAGGGCGGCGCCGTCGCTCACTGCGGATCCTCCGGCACGGGCATAAGATCGCGCGGGCCTTCGCTTTCGGTGACGGCGTCGTCCGCCACGGGCAGCGACGGCAGCGTCACCACCGGGCGCGGCAGGGCCGCCTCGCCCTCCGCGCGTGGCCGAAGCCGGTTGCCGTCAAGCCGCCAGCCGCGCTGATCGAGCGCATAACGCAGCATCGCGTAATCCGCGACGTGGCCGATGCGGACCTGCGACATTCCGCCGATCGAAAGCTCCATCAGAGTGAGGCTGTCCACCTCCGCCACGCTGCCGAGCGCCGCCTCGATCGCGTTCCAGCTCGCCGCGTCGGGCGTGGCGACGCTGACCGTGGTGCCCATCGACCCCAGCGTGTCGGCCGCATCAAGCTGCGGAGAGACGGAAATCGGTTCGAGCGCCAGTGTGAGGGTCGGATCCGCCCGCAGCACACCCGATTGAAGCGCGCGCGCATAAGCGGAATCGATCCGGCGCACGGCGGTGTCGAGCATCGCATCGAGTTCGCCCGCCGCCCCGGCCCGCAGGCGAAAGCGCGTCAGCACATCCGAATCCGGCCCGTGACGCGCAACGAAGGTGCCGACGATCGGCCCGCCCGGATACGTGCGATCGAGCCAGGCTTCCGCCACCAGCAGGTTCTCCGCGCCGTAGCGCGACAGGATCGAACGCCACAGGCCGCGATTGTCGCGGCGCGCCTGCCAGCCGGTGAGCAGCAGCGCATCGGACGCGTTGCCGCCCGCGCGGACATAGGAAATCGGGCTCGAATCCGTGCCGAAGCGCGACCACGCCTGCAGCCACGGCGAGCGGCCCTCGTAAACCGAGGTGACGCCGCCGTCCGCAAGCACGGGCAGCAGCAGCATCGGCGCGGATTGCAGGACGCGGGCGTTCGCGGGAAGCCGCTCCCCGGCGCGAACCCGGTCGAACACGACGCCGAGTTTGCCGACGTAGCGCGTGTCGGAAAAACGCTCTGCCTGCACCTCGATGCCGCTCACCATCGCCTCGATCGCGCTGTCGGGCAGCTTGGGCGCGCCCGACGCCGCAATGCCGGTCATCCGCGCGTAAAGCTGCGGCCATGCCTGCCGCGCCGCCTCGCGGAACGCGGCGACACGCGCGGCTTCGGCCGAACCGGCCACCACATCCACATCGATGTCGCTGACGAGGAACGCGCTGCCGCCCGCGGCGGGGGCTTCGGCGGGTGGTTCAGGGCGATCGGCATCCTGCGCGAGCAGCGGCACGGCGACAGCCGCAGCGAGCGCCACAAGCGCCGCCGCCATCCATCCGTTGAGCTTGCGTTTGAAGGTCACGGCGCCTCTATGCCAAACGCGGCGCGAATTGGGAGTCGAATATTTCTCGCTTCGGCGCTATGGCCGCGCGATGACCACGGGCAAATCGTACAGCTACGCCGACGCAGGCGTCTCCATCGCCGCCGGAAACACCTTCGTGAAGGCGATCTCTTCGCTGGTGAAGGCGACGGCGCGCCCCGGCGCGGACGCCGAAATCGGCGGCTTCGGCGCGTTCTTCGATCCGAAGGCCGCCGGGTTCAACGATCCGCTGCTCGTCGCGGCCACAGACGGTGTCGGCACCAAGTTGAAGCTCGCCATCGACACGGGCAAGCACGATACGGTCGGCATCGACCTTGTCGCCATGTGCGTGAACGATCTTGTCGTTCAGGGCGCTGAGCCGTTGTTTTTCCTCGACTATTTCGCGACCGGAAAGCTCGAACAGGGCGTCGCCTCGGCTGTCGTCGCGGGGATCGCCGAAGGCTGCCGCATCGCGGGCTGCGCGCTTGTCGGCGGCGAGACCGCTGAAATGCCGGGCATGTACGGCGCGGGCGACTATGATCTCGCGGGCTTTTCGGTGGGCGCCGTCGAGCGCGGCCAGCAGCTGACCGGCGAACATGTCGCGGTGGGTGACGTGCTGATCGGCATCGCGTCATCGGGTTTTCATTCGAACGGCTATTCGCTCGTGCGCCGCATCGTTGCCGACAAGGGGCACGCGCTTGACGGCCCTGCCCCCTTCGACACCGCACGCTCTCTGGGCGAGGCGCTGCTGACGCCGACGCGCATCTACGTGAAGGCGTTGCTTCCCGAAATCCGTGCGGGGCGCATCAAGGCGCTTGCACACATCACCGGCGGCGGGCTCCTTGAAAACGTGCCGCGCGTGCTGCCCAAGGGCGCGCACGCGCGCATCGACAGCGGCGCCTGGGCGCTGCCGAGCGCGTTCGCGTGGCTCCAGCGCGAAGGCAACATCGCCGCCGGGGAGATGGCGCGGACCTTCAACTGCGGCCTCGGCATGGTCGCCGTGGTGGCGCCGGGCGACGTGGAAGCCACGCTCGCCGCCCTCGCCGCTTCGGGAGAAACCGCCCACGTGATCGGCGCGATCGATGCGGGCGACACGGGCTGCACCGTCGTCGGCAACGCGGAAACATGGGGCAGCCGCGAGGCGTGGGAAGCCGTGCATGTCGCCTAAACTCCGCGTCGGGGTGATGATCTCCGGCCGCGGCAGCAACATGGCCTCCATCCTTGCCGCCACGGAGGCGCCGGACTGCCCCTTCGAGGTCGTGCTCGTCGCCTCCAACAACCCGGACGCCGCCGGCCTCGCCTTCGCCGACAGCAAGGGCATTGCCATCTGGGCGCACGATCATCGCGGCATGAAACGCGCCGAATTCGACAGGCTGATCGATGCGGCGCTGCGCGGGGCGAACGTCGAGATGGTCGCGCTTGCGGGCTACATGCGGCTGCTTTCGAGCGAATTCGTCGATGGGTGGAAGGGTCGCATTCTCAACATCCACCCGTCGCTGCTGCCCAAATATAAAGGGCTCGACACCCACGCGCGCGCGATCGAGGCCGGGGACAGCGAAGCGGGCTGCTCTGTACATGTCGTGACGCCGGAGCTGGACGACGGCCCCGTGGTGGCGCAGGCGCGCGTGCCGATCCTTCCCGGCGACACGCCGGAAACGCTTGCAGAGCGTGTCCTGAAAGAGGAACATCGCCTGTACCCCGCAGCGCTTGCGAAATGTGCCGCCGATGTCATCCGATCCAGAAAATCTGCTTGAAAAGGTCCGGGAGCGGGCGCTCGCCCTGCCCGCAGCCGCTGAAAAGCTGTCGCACGGCGCGCCGGGATTCTATGTCGAGAAGGGCAAGTTCTTCGCCTATTTCAGCGACGATCACCACGGCTGCGGCATCACTGCGCTGCTCGTGAAAACGAGCGGGCTTGAAGAGCAGGCGATGCTGATCGAGGCCGACCCTGCGCTTTATTATCGGCCGCCCTATCTCGGCCCCTACGGCTGGATCGGTCTGCGGCTCGACCAGGGCGCGCCCGATTGGGACCATGTGAACGACTGGCTCGTGAAAAGCTGGCGCATGTCTGCGCCGCGGAAGCTCGCCGATGCCTTCTGATCTGCCGGAGATCCCGGAAGCACCGTCCGAGAAAGCCGCCGAAAGCGCCCGCATCCGGCGGCGCTGGCTTTCGCTCGGCGAGACCGTCGCCGTCGTCGCGGTCGTGATCTCGGCGCTGACGCTGTGGAACAACTACGACGAGCGGAAATCCGCCGAGGCCGAGCGGAGCGCGGAAAAGGCCCCGACGCCGAAATCGATAGGGCTGATCGCAACCGACGCCGGCGGCGCCGGGCTCGACTTCAAGGCGGCGGACTGCGCGCTGCAAAGCACGGACATCCGCTTTCCCGCAGCCCTCGGCGTGGGGCCGGAAAGCACCGTGCTCAAACACCGCATCGAAGCGGACTGGTTCGAAAGCGCGCTGCTGAAGGCGCTGGACAAGGATGTGCGCGACGGCCGTTTGCCGGTCGCGATCACCAGCCGGTGCGAAGCGGCCGACGGACCGCGCACCGAAACGGCGATCTACGATATCGTGTACCACATCCAATCCCGCGCCATTCTGGGCCGCACGCTCAAGCTGAGAGGCCTGATACGAAGAAAGGCCGCCCAGGAGGACGGCCTTTCGGAACTCGACGGGCTTTGGAAGCCCTGAGGGTCAGCCGACAATTTCTTCAGGCTTGAAGAAGAAGTCGATCTCGATCTTCGCGTTTTCAAGGCTGTCGGAGCCGTGCACCGTGTTCGCCTCGATCGATTCGGCAAGCGCCTTGCGAATCGTGCCTTCCTCGGCGTTCGCCGGGTTGGTGGCGCCCATGACTTCGCGGTTCTTCGCGACGGCATCTTCGCCTTCGAGAACCTGCACGACGACAGGGCCGGACATCATGAACGAGACCAGATCGCCGAAAAACGGACGCTCGCGGTGCACGCCGTAGAAGCCCTCGGCCTGCTCCTTCGTCATGTGGATGCGCTTCGAGGCGACGACGCGAAGGCCTGCCTCTTCCAGCATCTTCGTGACGGCGCCGGTGAGGTTGCGACGCGTCGCGTCGGGCTTGATGATCGAAAAGGTACGCTGCAGCGCCATGAAGGGTCTCCAGATAGGGCGTGTGTATGGCTTCAGGAAGTTGCGCGCCCAATATCCGGGCACAGGTGCGAATGCAAGCCGCGCTTACCCGGCTTTCTGCCAACCGCCCTTCTCGCCCTGCGTCCAATAGACCGGCTCGACCCCCTCGCGCGCCTTCAAGGCGCGCCAGTGCGCGCGGGCTGCGGCGAGCGAATCTTCGTCGTTGCCGTCGAAGAGGTAAAGCACGCGCGCGAATGCCGCAGGGTCGCCGGGCAGCTTGCCGCCGAGCGAGATGAGCAGGTCGGCGCCGTTCGCGGGCGCGAAATCGTCCGTCAGGAAAATGGGCTGGGCCGCCGGATTGTCGCGCCCGTGCGGCAGGAAGCTGCCGGGATCGTAGGTCCACAGGTGGCTGTCGAGCGCATCGAGTTCGCCGCTGTCGGCGGAATGGATGAGCACGCGGTGCCCGGCCTCGACCGCCTTGCCCGCAAGAACGGGCACGACGTCGAACGGCCGCGAGCGCGTGCAGTGATAGAAGCCGACCGACGTTGGCGCCGCCCCGATCACGCTTCCAGCGTATCCTCGATGAAACGGTCGAGCAGGCGCACGCCGTATCCGGTCGCGCCTTTCTCCCATGTCGCGGCAGCCTTGGAGGACCACGCCATGCCCGCGATATCGAGATGCGCCCACTTCACGCCGTCGTTCACGAAGCGGCCGATGAACTGCGCCGCCGTGATCGAGCCGCCGTCGCGCGTACCGACGTTCTTCATATCGGCGATCGGCGAATCGATCATCTTGTCGTAGGCGCTGCCGAGCGGGAAACGCCACAGCTTGTCGCCCGTCGCGATGCCCGCGCTGACCAGCTGCTTCGCAAGCTCGTCGCTGTTCGAGAACAAGCCCGCATATTCGTGGCCGAGGCTGATGATGATGGCGCCGGTCAGCGTCGCGAGATCGACGATGACCTCGGGATTGAAGCGCTTCTGCGCCCAGGTGATCGCATCGCAGAGCACCAGGCGGCCTTCGGCGTCGGTGTTGATGACCTCGACCGTCTGGCCCGACATCGTCGTCACGACGTCGCCGGGGCGCTGGGCGTTGCCGTCGGGCATGTTTTCCACAAGGCCGCAGATGCCGACGACGCGCGCCTTGGCGCGGCGCAGCGCCAACGCCTTCATCGCGCCCGCAACGGCGCCCGCGCCGCCCATATCCCACTTCATGTCTTCCATGCCGCCCGCAGGCTTGATGGAAATGCCGCCGGTGTCGAAGGTAACGCCCTTGCCCACCAGCACCGTGGAGGTCTTCGCCTTGCCGCCGGTGCCGTCCCACTCCATCACGAGCAGGCGCGGCGGCTTGGCCGAGCCCTGCGCGACGCCGAGCAGCGCGCCCATGCCCGCAGCGCGCATCTCGTTCTCGTCGAGCACCTCGATCCTGACGCCGAGATCGGCGAGCGGACGGCACCGCTCCACGAAACTTTCGGGATAAATCACGTTGCCCGGCTCGGCGACGAGACCGCGGGCGAAGCCGACAGCCTCCACGAGCGGTTCCAGCCGCACCCATTCCTGCCCGGCGCTGCCGGCATTGGCGATCGCGATGTCGGCAAGCGTCGGCTTCTGCTTTTCGGGCAGCTTCGTGCGGTACTTGTCGAACCGCCACGCGCGCAGCGACGCGCCGAGCGCAAGGTGCGCGGCCGCCTTGGGCGTATCGATCGCAAGATCCGACAGGCCGCCGAAATCAACGGTGATCTTCGTTTCCGCCGCGAGCAGCCGCGCGGTGAGTGCGCCGCCGATCCGTTCGAACACGGCGGCGTCGGCGTGGCCGGGCTTGCCCGTGCCGATCACGAGCACGCGCGACGCGTCCGTCCCCGAAGGCGCCAGCAGCTCGATGATCTGCGCGACATCGCCTTCGAATCGCGCCCACTTCATCGCGTTGGTGATCGCGCCGCCGAGCGCCTGATCGAGCACCTGCGCCGCGCCCGACAGCACCGCGTCCTTCGCCGCGAAGACCACAAGACCGGTCCCCGGCGTGTGCGACGTAACCCCGAACTCGATGCGCATCAGAAGAACTCTCCCGGAAGAAAAGGCATTTCGCGCGTTCTAGCCGCCCGGCAGGCTGACGGCAATTCACGGCGTATCGAAGCACCCTGCTTGCCGCCGCGGGTGCGGCGCGGGTAAGAGGCGCTGTCCGCCCGTTCGGAGAGCGCTTTCTTGTCCCGTCGCCTTGCCGTCTTTTTCCTGTCCTCCGCGCTTGCCGGTTGTGCTGTGCCTGCGCTGGCGCAGACCGACCCTGCCGCCGCCCCTGCCCCCACCCCTGCCCCCGCCGTCGACGGCGGCCCGGCGCTGGAAGCCGGCGATGCGATCGAGTTCGCCGCAGACACGATGGCTTACGAAGACGAGACGCAACTGGTGACGGCGCGCGGCAACGTGGTCGTGACGCGGGACGGCTACCGTCTGACCGCCAACGAGGTCGAATACGATCGCAGGACCGGCAAGGTCGAGGCGCGCGGCGCGGTGAAGGTGATCGACCCCGACGGCAACGAGGCTTTCGGCGGGCGCGTGGAACTCGACGAATCGCTGCGCGACGGCGCGGTCGAGAACATCCTGCTCGTGCTGCAGGACGGCGGACGGCTTGCCGCGCGCGACGGCATTCGCGAGGACGGCCGCACCACGGTGAACCGCGCAGTCTATTCGCCGTGCGATATCGTCGGCACGGACGGCTGCCCCAAGGAGCCGCTGTGGCAGGTGAAGGCGCTGCGCGTGCGGCACGATCCCGACCGCAAGCGTGTGTATTACAAGGATGCCAGCCTCGAATTCCTGGGCATCCCCATCTTTTATTCGCCGAGCCTGTCGCACCCCGACGGGCCGGGCCGCAACGCGACCGGCATTCTGGTGCCGTCCGTCACCATCGACCGCTCGCTCGGCGTTTCGCTGGAACTGCCCTATTTCCTCCGCCTGTCGGACAGCAACGACCTTACCATCGCGCCGATCATCTACACCGAGGTCAACCCGGCGCTGTCCCTCGACTACCGGCACCAGACGGCATCGGGCCCGCTGCGTTTCGGCGGTATCGGCACGTACTCCTCCGAGCTGGATTTTCCCGACCCCGACGGAACGGGCATCCCGAACAAAAAATTTCGCGGCTACATTTACGGCAGCGGCCGCCTTCAGCACGGCCGCAACTGGCGATCGACGTTCGGCCTTCGCCTCGCCACCGACGACACGTTCCTGCGCCGCTACGACGTCTCCCGCGACGATACGCTGAGGAATTTCTACCAGCTCGAACGCTTCGGCGTGGAAAGCTATTTCGCGGTCGAAGGCTGGGCGTTCCAGGGGCTGCGGCAGACGGATGTGGCGGGCCTGACGCCGATCGCGCTGCCGCTGATCACCTACATGTGGTCGCCGGGCGACACCATCGCCGGCGGACGGCTGAAGCTGGCGGCGGACACGGCGGCGATCACGCGCACCGACGGCATGGACACGCAGCGCGCCTCCGCCTCCGCCGAATGGAAGCGCAGCCTCATCACCCCGTGGGGCCAGCGCGTGACGGCGACCGGCCTCGTTCGCGGCGACATGTATCACATCACGGACAGCGCCCTTGCCGAACTTCCGATCTACGCAGGGCGCGACGGATGGGAGGGGCGCATCCTGCCCGCCGCCGCGCTCGACATCGAATGGCCACTGGCGGGCCCCGCCTTCGGCGGCACCCAGACGCTGACGCCGCGCGTGCAATTTTCCGTGTCACCGAGCGACGTCAACGACAACATCCCCAACGAGGATTCCCGCGCCGTCGATCTGGACGACACGAACCTTTTCGATCTGAACCGCTTTCCGGGCTCGGACCGATGGGAAGGCGGACAGCGCGTTACCTACGGCGCGACCTGGCGGCTCGATCGTCCGCGCTGGCAGATCGAAAGCGAGTTCGGGCAGAGCTACCGGTTCGACAAGGCGCCCGGCGCATTTCCGCAGGGCACCGGCCTTTCCGGGCACTTCTCCGACTTCGTCGGCCGCAACACGGTGCGCGTCGGCAGCAGCTTTGATGTTACGCACAGGTTCCGCCTCGACAAGAGCAGCCTGAGGCTGCGCCGCAACGAGATCGACGTGACGGTGGGCAACAAGCGCACCTATGCGACCGTCGGGTACGTGAAGCTCGACCGCGATATCAATATCGAGGATCTGGAGGACCGCGAGGAAGTGCGCGCGGGCGGCCGCATCAGCTTCGCGCGCTACTGGTCGGTGATCGGGTCGGTGATCGTCGACCTCACATCGCGCGCCGAAGACCCGCTGAACGAGTCCGACGGTTTCGAGATGGTGCGCCACCGGCTCGGCATCGCGTATCAGGACGACTGCTTCGAATTCGGCGTCACATGGCGGCGCGACTATGTGGAGGACCGCGATTTCCGGCGCGGCAACGCCTTCCTCTTCTCGATCAGCCTCAAAAACCTTGGCCGCTAATCGCGTGTTCAGCCGCAAGGGACTAGCGGTTGCCAAGAGCGTAAAGGATACGCTGACATTCATGTCCGCGCGTGCTAGGCGGCATGACCTGAGAGGCCACAAGACCGCTTCGGCACCGCCGGGTCGGGGGAGAGATTGATGAGGTTTTCGACGCTGCGCTGGCTTGGTGCCGGTGTTGCAGTTCTTGCTGCAGGGTCATCGCTGGCCCAGAATTCGCCGCTCGCCGGCCTCTCCGATCCGGATATCGAGATTCTCGGCCAGCCCGTGGATCCGACTGTCCGCAAGGCGACCGCTATCGTCAACGGCGATGTCATCACCGACACCGACATCGACCAGCGGCTCAATCTGGTGCTTGCCGCCAATCAGGGCGAGGTCTCCGAAGACGAGCGCACGCGCCTGCGGCTTCAGGTGGTGCGCAACCTGATCGACGAAAAGCTCCAGATTCAGGAAGCCACCGCGCAGGAAGTCACGATCGTTCAGGAGGAAGTGAACCAGGCGTTCACGCGCGTCGCTTCCAACTTCCGCATGAGCAGCGATCAGTTCGACGAATTCCTGAAAGCACGCTCCACGTCACAGAATTCGCTGAAGCAGCAGATTCACGCCGAACTCGCGTGGAGCCGCCTGCTCCGCCGCCGGGTCGAGCCGTTCGTGAACGTCGGCGACGACGAGGTGCAGGCGCTGATCGACCGTCTGAACGCCGCCAAGGGCACAGAGGAATACCGCATCGCGGAAATTTTCCTGACGGCGACGACGGAAAACGCCGAGCAGGTGCGCGAGAACGCACAGCGGATCGTCGAGCAGGTGCGACAGGGCGGTTCGTTCGTCGCCTATGCCCGGCAGTTTTCGGAAGCCTCGACCGCCGCAGTGGGCGGCGATCTCGGCTGGGTGCGCCCTGCGCAGCTTTCCCCCGAACTGGCCCCCGTCGTCGAAAGCCTGCCGCGCGGTGAAATTTCCAATCCGATCCAGATTTCCGGCGGTTTCGCGGTCATCGCGCTCGTCGACAAGCGGCAGGTTCTGGCCGCCGACCCGAAGGACGCGCTTCTGGCGGTGAAGCAGATCACCATACCGATGCCTGCCGACACCACGCAGCAGCAGGCCACCGCGATCGTGCAGCGGCTGCAGGCCGGCACGCAGAGCATGGGCGGCTGCGGCGGCGCGGAGACGCTTGCCGAGAGCTTCGGCGGCAACGTCGTCGCGAACGATCAGGTCAAGCTCGGCGATCTGCCCCCGCAGCTTCAGCAGATCATGGAACCTCTGCAGATCGGCCAGAGCACGCCGCCCTTCGGCACGCGCGAGGACGGCATCCGCGTTCTGGTCCTCTGCGGACGCGAAGACCCGCCCGCCGCGGGCGCGCCGTCGTTCGATCAGTTGTACGCCCAGATGGAAGAGAGCAAGGTCGCCATGGCAGCCCGGCGCTATCTGCGCGACCTTCGCCGCGACGCTGTTATCGACTACCGGTGATCCCGGCGCGATGATCCAACCCATCGCCGTCACGCTTGGCGACCCCGCTGGTGTCGGCCCGGAAATTATCGGGCGGTGCTGGGAACAGCGCGAAGCCCTTGGTCTTCCGCGCTTTTTCGGGGTCGGCAACCGCGATTCCCTTGCGGGGGTCTGGAAAGGGCCGGTCTGCCAGATCGAGCATCCCGACGATGTCCATACCTGCGGCGATGCGCTGCCTCTCATCGAAGTGGCCGACAGCGAGATCGTGGAACCCGGCAAGCCGACGCTGATCGGCGCGCGGTGCGCGCTCGACGCGCTGGAGATTGCAACAGGGCTTACGCGCAGCGGCGCGGCGGGCGCGCTGGCGACCGGTCCGGTCTCCAAGGCGCAGCTTCAGGCGATCGGCTTCACGCATCCGGGACAAACCGAATTCATCGGTGAACGCTGCGGCGTGTTCGCGGCGAACCTTGCGATGATGCTTGTCGGCCCGACGCTGCGCACCGTGCCGGTCACCATCCATGTGGCGCTCGCCGATGTGCCGCAGCGCCTGACGACCGACCTGATCGTCAGCCGGGGACGGGCTGCGGCGAAGGGCCTTACGCGGAATTTCGGTATCAAGAACCCGCGCATTGCCGTTGCCGGGCTCAATCCTCACGCGGGCGAAAGCGGGCTTCTGGGCCGCGAGGAGATCGATGTGATCGCCCCCGCGATCGCGGAACTTCAGGCCGAAGGCATCGACGCGTTCGGACCGTTTTCCGCCGACGCGATGTTCCACGAACAGGCCCGCAAGACCTATGACGCCGCGCTCTGCATGTATCACGATCAGGCGCTGGTGCCGCTGAAGACCCTGCACTTCGATGAAGGCGTGAACCTGACGCTCGGCCTGCCGATCGTCCGCACCGCGCCGGACCACGGCACCGCGTTCAACATCGCCGGAAAAGGCATCGCAAGCCACCACGCGATGGCCGCCGCGATCAGGACGGCGTACGAATGCGCCGCCCACCGCGCGATTGACTGACACGCTGCCGCCCGGCCTCGCCGCGCTGCCGCCGCTGCGCGAGGTGATCGCGCGGCACGGCCTTTCGGCGAAGAAGGCGTTCGGCCAGAATTTCCTGTTCGATGCGAACCTGCTCGACAAGATCGCCCGCGTTCCCGGCGTGCTGGCCGGAGAGCGTGTCTATGAGGTCGGCCCCGGCCCCGGCGGACTGACGCGGGCGCTGCTGCGCACGGGCGCCCGGGTGACGGCAGTCGAGATGGACAGCCGGTGCCTGCCGGCGCTCGCCGAACTCGCCGAGGCGGCAGAGGGGCGTCTTTCGGTGATCGAAGGCGATGCCATGCGGATCGACGAACCCGCTGTGCTCGGCGGCCCGGCCCACATCGTTGCGAACCTGCCCTATAACGTCGGGACCGCGCTTCTCATCCGCTGGCTGACGGCCGATCCGTGGACGCCCTGGTGGCGGAGCCTGAGCCTGATGTTCCAGAAAGAGGTCGCCGAGCGCATCGTCGCGGCGCCGAACACCGACGCATACGGGCGCCTGGCGGTCCTCGCGCAGTGGCGGGCGCGGCCGCGTATCGCCCTGTCCCTGCCGCCGCGCGCCTTCATTCCCCCGCCAAAGGTGGATTCAGCAGTGGTGCACATCGTGCCAGCCGAAGCGCCCGCAGATGTGCCGGTGAGCGCGGTGGAGCGGGTGACGGCGGCGGCGTTCGGTCAACGCCGCAAGATGCTGCGCGCCAGCCTGAAGGCGCTGCCCCGCGGCCTTGAAGCCCTCGCGGCAAGCGGTATCGACGGCGCCCGGCGCGCGGAAACCTTGTCCATCGATGAATTCGTAACGCTCGCGCGCTGCTGGACCCCGCTTAGTTGATCTTGGGCGTCGCGGGCTTTTCCGTCGCCGCAGTCACCAGAGCGGGAGGGCCCTTTTCGATCGTGGCGGCAAGCGTCACCGCGTTCTGGCATTCGCTCTGGCAAAGTTTGCGGATACGCTCCAGATTGTCCTTCGCGAGCGCAACGGCGCCGCGCGCCATATACGCCTCGCCCTGCTCCGAAAGCGCGGTCAGGTCGTTGGGATCGATCGCCAGCGCCTCGCGGTAGAATTTCACGGCCCGGCCGGGCAAACCCATCTGATCGTAGGAACGCGCGATGCCGATATAGGCGCGCGTGTTCCGGGGATCGACCGCAAGCGCGGTTTCGAACTGGTCGATGGCAGCCTGCGCCTTGTGGCCGTTGAGGAGCGTTTCACCGCTGCGGGTCAGTTGCATCGAAAGCGGGGCGATGCTTGGTTCTGCCGTCTTGCAGTAAGCGACGCTCGACGCCGTGGCGATGGCGACAGCAATTCCGGCAAGCATGATCTTGGACTGCATGAACACTTCCCTCAACGTCTCTCCCCTTGAGGCACGCTTTAGCACGGCTTTTCATAACCTGCGATGAAGAAACCGTCGGTTTCCTCTCGATCGGGACGCAGAATTTGTGCGCCCCCGGCATCCGGTATCAGTTCCGGGTGTCTCTGCGCCGCAGCATCGGCCTGAAGTCTCCCTTCTTCGGGAAGCAGCGAGCACACGGCGTAAACAAGCCTGCCGCCGGGCCTGAGCAGGCGCACACCGATATCGATGAGATGTGCCTGCAGTGCCGTGAGCCGGGCAATGCGCTGGGGGGTAAGCCGCCAGCGTGCCTCGGGATTGCGACGCCACGTTCCCGTACCGCTGCACGGAGCGTCGATGAGCACCACGTCGGCCGTGCCGATCAGGTCGGCGAGCACCTGTTCCTCCCGCCCTCCATCGAGCAGGCGTGTCTCGATGACAGCCCCCGCCCGCCCGGCGCGCGGACCAAGGCGCGAGAGCCGCTGCCGATCCGTGTCGCAGGCGACGAGGCGACCGCTGCTGGCCATGTCCGCAGCGAGCGCCAGCGTCTTGCCGCCCGCACCCGCGCAGAGATCGATGACCACCATGCCGGGCCGTGCGCGGCACGCGGCCGCGATGAGCTGGCTGCCTTCATCCTGCACCTCGACGCGACCATCGTTGTAAACGGGCAGGTCTTCGACGTTGACACTCTCTGCGAGGCGGATGCCGTCGGGCGCGTGGGGCGTCGGCACGGCGCCCGGTATCTGCGGCAACACAGCCTCTCGCGTCGTCTTCAGCCGGTTGGCCCGAAGATCGAGCGGCGCGCGCCCGGCAAGCGCCGCGAGCAGACCGCCCGCATCGGCGTATTCGGCCGCGAACTTCGCGGTGAGCCACTTCGGAGCCGACCCCGGCGCCGCTTCAGGCTCGCCTTCGACCAGGGCCGCCGGTCCGCGCGCATCCGTGCCGAACAGCGCCAGCAGTTCCGGCGCCTGAGCGCGCGCATAACCGATCATGGCGGCGCGGCCGTTTGCCGGTCGTTCCCCCAAGGCGCGGATCACACCGTAAACGAGATCGCGAACCGCGCGGCGATCCTTGGAGCCCGCGTAGCGCCGTGTCTTGAAATAGCGCTGGATGAGGGTATCCGCCGCCGCGCCGCCGCCTGCCGCCGCCTCGATGATCTCGTCCAGCAGCGCGACCGCCGCCTCCACACGCGCGGCGGGCGTCATGCCTTAACGTGTCGGATAATTGGGTGCTTCGCGTGTGATCGTCACGTCGTGGACGTGACTTTCGCGAAGGCCCGCGTTGGTGATGCGGACGAAGCGCGCGCGCTTTTGAAGATCCGAGATCGTGCGGGCGCCGGTGTACCCCATCGCCGCCTTGAGACCGCCCGCGAGCTGGTGGATGATATCCTTTGCCGGCCCCTTGTAGGGCACCTGCCCCTCGATACCTTCGGGCACCAGCTTCATCTGGTCCTTGATATCCTGCTGGAAATAGCGATCCGCCGAGCCGCGCGCCATCGCGGCGACCGAGCCCATGCCGCGATACGCCTTGTAGCTTCGGCCCTGATAGAGGAACGTCTCTCCCGGCGCTTCCTGCGTGCCGGCCAGAAGCGAACCGACCATCACGGCCGATGCGCCTGCCGCGATCGCCTTGGCGATATCGCCCGAGGTGCGGAGGCCGCCATCAGCGATCACCGGGATACCGGATTTCATGGCTTCCTCGGCAGCGTCCTGAATCGCGGTGAACTGCGGTACGCCGACGCCCGCGACAACGCGCGTGGTGCAGATCGACCCCGGCCCGATGCCGACCTTGATGCCGTCCGCGCCCGCATCGATCAGCGCGCGCGTGGCTTCCGCCGTCGCGACGTTGCCCGCGATGATCTGGACGGTGTTCGAAAGTTTGCGAATGCGGCTCACCGCTTCGGCAACGCGCACCGAATGGCCGTGCGCCGTGTCCACGACGATGAGGTCGCATTCAGCGGCGATCAGCGCCTCGGTACGCTCGAAACCGGCATCGCCGGTGGTCGTTGCCGCCGCAACGCGGAGGCGACCCGCCGCATCCTTGGTCGCGGTGGGGAAGGTCACGGCCTTCTCGATGTCCTTCACCGTGATAAGGCCGATGCAGCGATAGTCGTCGTCGACGACGAGGAGCTTTTCGATCCGGCGCTGGTGAAGGAGCCGCTGGGCTTCCTCGTGCGTCACGCCCGGGCGAACCGTGGCGAGATTCTCCTTCGTCATCAGTTCGCTGATCGGCTGCTCGGGATGTTCGGCAAAGCGGACGTCGCGGTTGGTGACGATGCCGATCAGCCGGCCGGGCTGACCGCTGACGCTGCGCTCGACGACCGGAATGCCGCTGATCCGGTGGCGCTTCATCAGGTCGAGCGCTTCGCCGAGCGTCTCGTCCGCGTGCATCGTTACCGGGTTCACCACCATGCCCGATTCGAAGCGCTTCACCTGACGCACGGCCTGTGTCTGTTCCTCGATGCTGAGGTTGCGGTGCAGCACCCCGAGACCGCCGACCTGGGCCATGACGATCGCCATGTCGGCCTCCGTCACGGTATCCATTGCCGACGAAAGTATCGGAATGTTCAGGGAAATTTCGCGCGTTACACGCGTGGAAAGCTCCGCCTCGCTCGGCAGCACCTCGGACTCGCCGGGCACCAGCAGGACATCATCGAAAGTGAGTCCGAGCCGGATGTCCATGCCGTTTTCCTTGTTACCGATTTTCGAGGTGGCGGGGCTTATGCCACCGGTTCCCGGGAATTGCTACGGCTGCCGCTGATAGGGCGACGATTTCGTCCATGTGGGCCATTCACCGCTGTTCGCAAGACCCTGACCCACGGCAAGCAGGAGGTTCACGTCCGCCGCCGCGCCCCGGTAATCGATGGGAAGCGAGGCCTCGTCGGAAGGCTGATGATAGTGCTTTCCCATGTACTCGCCAAAGCCGCTGCCTGTGAAAACACCCGTTGCGATCACTGCGGGGACGCCCGCTTCGGCGAAAGCGAAATGGTCTGAGCGCGTGTAAAAACTCTGCGCGTCCGGCATCGCAACGATACGGCGCCCCTGCGCGCGGGCGGCACCGGCCAGCAAGCCGTCGAGACTGGTGAGGCCCTGCCCGAGAATGACAAGCTCTTCGGAAAGACCGTTGGCGGCAATGGTATCAAGCCCGAACGCGGCGACCATCCGGTCGGCATCAATGGGCCCCGAAGCGGCAAAATGTCTGCCGCCGAGAAGACCGCTTTCCTCGGCGGTGGCGGCGAGGAACAGCACGGAGCGTTCGGGGCGCTTTCCGTTCGCGAAGGCTTCGGCAAGTTCAATGAGACCGCCGACGCCGCTCGCGTTGTCGATTGCGCCGTTGCAGATCGTATCTGCTCCGGTTCCGCAGCGGCCGAGGTGATCCCAGTGGGCGATGTAGACGATGTAGTCGGCGGGATGCTTGCTGCCACGGACCACTCCGGCGAGGTTGTAGGAGATGAAGCGGGTCAGGCGGCTTTCGGCGGTGAGCGTGGCGGAGGCGAGAACTTCGGGCTTGAAGCCGGGGGCCGCCGCCCGGGTTCCGAGGGCGGCAAGATCGGTGCCGAGCGCGCGCGCGAGCGCGGTTCCGGCCTCGCGACCGGCAACGGCATGGAGAATGGACGGCGCTGCCGCCTGCCCTTCGATCTGCATTTCGGTGCGCGCCGTCGCGGCAAGCGCGCCGCGCCATACCTCGTCTTCGGAGGGAAGGTCGTAGAGGAGGATGACCCCGGCCGCCCCGGCGCGCGCCGCGTTCGCCAGCTTCGCCGCGCGCGCGCCCTGCCGGCGGAGCGCCTCGGACGGCTCCGTGGTTCCCTCCGGCAGCCCGGCGAGGACCATCGCGATCCTGCCGTTGAAATCGACACCTGCGAAATCGTCGCGCCCCTGCTCGGGAAGCGAAACGCCATAGCCCGCAAAGACGACGTCGCCCTTCGCGATGCGGCTGACCTCGGCGGAAGGGGCGCGGATCGCAATCGTCCGGCCGCTTGCCATGCTGAGCGAACCCGCAGTGATGGTCCCGCCCGCAGCCTCCGACTTCAGCAGCGGCACAGCCAAGCGATAACCGTCTCCGGAAATCGATTGCAGCCCGATGCGGCGATACGCGGCTTCGATGTAGGCGAGGGTTTTCTCCTCCCCCGCCGTGCCCGGCGCCCGCCCTTCATACGCATCCGACGCGAGTTCAGCGACGTGCGCGGCGATGCCTTCGGGCGTGACGGCGCGTTCCCGCTGCGGCGCGGTCGCACACGCGGCAAGCGAAAGGAGGGTGAAAAGCGGCAGGAACGATCGGTGGTTCAGCATGCGCCGGAACGCTAGTGGCCAAACCCTTGCCTGCCAAGGACGGAAATTGGGCTTCAGGCCCGGTTTTGCAGGCGGCGATCGACGTCGATTTCGCCGAGGATCAGCGTTTCATATTCCATGAGTTCGCGGCAGCCCGAGAGCGCCCGGTAGTATTCGCGGTTCATCATCGCCAGGCTGACCTGCGCGCAGACAAGGCGTACGCGGGGGTTTTCCACCACCGCCATGAACGCATCCATATGCTCGCTGAACCGCGGATAGTGCGTATCCGCCGCGTCGGCATCGAGATACGACAGCATGCAGACGAAATACAGACGTGTGGCGGGCGTGCGCGCTTCATCCTCGCGGATGACATCGCTGTCGCGAAGGACGGCGGCCTGATTTTCGACCATCAGCACGGTGTGCCTGTCGCCGTTGATGATGACGGCGCCGTTGATGGCAAATTTCTCGCCCGGATCGAGCGCCAGTCTGAAAGCCACGGCCAGTTCCCCCTAAAAATCAGCCGCAATATACTTTCACATCGGAAATAACTTCTTAACATCGCAGCGTCTGAAATAGCCGCAAACAAAAAGGGCGGCGCCGAAGCACCGCCCTTTCAAGACATTCGATCCGACTTAGTTGCCGGTCGTGGTCGAAGCCGTCTGCGCGGCGCCCTTGCTGTTCAGGTGCGCGAGCCAGAACTTGGCGATTTCAGCGCGCTTGCCGCCCTGGATCGCGTTGAATGCCCCCTGCGCGCCCGCCTTGTCGCCGCTGCGCGCAAGCGCAATGCCGATGCGGGTGTTCACTTCCGGCGCGTCGACGCCGCCCTTTTGCAGCGCGAGCTGGTACAGTTCGATCGCCTTGGCGTTCTCGCCGTAGCCGAGGTAGCCGTCTGCCGTCGCCTTTGCGAGGCGACCGGTCTTGTCGGCGCGCGCTTCCTTTTCGAGGCCCGGCAGCGACGCGCGGTCGCTCTTCACCTTGGGTGTGACGATGCTCACGAGTTCCTTCACGTAGGGCTTGCTCGACGAAAGCGCGCCCTTCGCCGTTCCGGCGTCGATCACGGTCTTGGCTTCGCCCGCGAGACCGCGCTTGTCGGCGGTTTCGGCATATTCGAAGTAGTCCCGCTCTCCGGTCAGCGAATTGGTATCGAGCATCAGGCGCATCACATCGAGGTTGCCCTGATCGTCGAGACCCGAGGTTTCGCGGAAGATCACGAGCACATCGCGCCAGTTCG
This sequence comes from Sphingosinicella soli, assembly GCF_014199685.1. Classification (GTDB taxonomy): domain Bacteria; phylum Pseudomonadota; class Alphaproteobacteria; order Sphingomonadales; family Sphingomonadaceae; genus Sphingosinicella; species Sphingosinicella soli. The sequence goes on from NZ_JACHNZ010000008.1 coordinate 54,875, forward strand.
TGGTCGACGGATAGGCCTGGACGAGCGCGAGCGACGCCGGCGTCACCTGGTTCGCGAGTTTGCCGTCGTAAGCGAGCGCGAGCGCGCGCTTGTACCAGGATTCTTCAACCTGCTGGCCTGTCGACTGTTTTGCCTTGATCGCCTTGTCGATCGTCGCGACGGCTTCCGGCGTGCGTCCGGCGCGATTGTACATCTCGCCCAGTCCGACGACGATATCGGCATCGCCGGGATTTTCGGCGGCCATCTGCTCATAGACCTTGATGGCGCCGGGCACGTCGTTCCGCTGAACGGCAAGCGCCGCGAGACTGCGCTGGAACTTCAGTTTTTCCTCAGGCGTGGTGCTGCCGCTGTCGATCGAGCCCTGAAGACCCTCGCCAAGCAGCGCATTGTCCTGTTTCGCAAGCGCCACGTTGATTTTCAGCGCGTTCGCCATGTACTTGTCGTCGGCCGTTTCCGCCAAGGACTCCGCTTCGCGAATCTTCACGAGCGCCGCATCGTTGTCGCCCGCCTGCTGCGCGGTCTGCGCCTCGCCAAGCGCCTTCTGGGCCTTCTTGGAGAACTTGAACTTGCGCTGCTCGGGCGCGGCTTCCTTCTTGTCCTTGGCGACTGCGGGCGCAACCATGGCGCCGCTCGCAACGCCGAGCGCCAGCGCGAAACCGAGCACCGTGCGTGAAACCATTTTCATCCGTACAATCTCCCCAGTGCAGTCTCCGGGTAGCCCGGAAAAGCGGATATGCCGCCGCAGCATGTCGCGTTCGTGACGGCCTGCGTCAACCCTTCATGCGACACATGGATAGCGCAGACATGGTGAACCGCGCTTGAACCTCGTTCAGGCGTGCCGACTTTCGATTATCTGCTAAGTCATTATCACGACTCGATCCTCGGGGGTGATCCTGCCATGGCTCAACGCATCGCGCTTCCCGCAAGTCTCGCCGCAATCGCTGCGGCGATCTACTTTTTCGCGATGACCGCGGGGCTGCCCTTCGCGCTCCACGTCGCCCTGAAAGGCGCGTGCGTAACGATTCTGGCGATCGCCGCCGCGATGGCCGCCCGCGGCACCGACGGCCGGTTGTTTGCGGGCGTCATGGCGCTCGGCGCGCTCGGCGACGTGCTGCTCGAATTCGACCTGATGACCGGCGCAGCGGCATTCGCGGCCGGACACGTGTTCGCGATCTGGCTCTACCTGCGCAACCGGCGCGGCGCGCCGATGCCGCTGAGCCAGCGCGGGGCGGCGTTTGCGCTGCTGCTCTGCGCGCCGTTCCTCTACCTGATCGCCGGGCCAGCGGCGAACGCGGGGATCGCACTCTACAGCGCCCTGCTCGCGGCAATGGCCGCTGCGGCGTGGACAAGCCGCTTCTCGCGCTATCGCACGGGGATCGGCGCGATTCTGTTCCTCGTCTCCGACGCCTTCATTTTCGCGCGCCTCGGCGGGCGCATGGACCCGGATCAGGCCGCGCTCTTCATCTGGCCGCTCTACGCGGCGGGGCAGATCCTGATATTCGTGGGGGTTCGGCAGACGCTGGACGCCGAGGAGCGGTAACGGTTTTTGTTTGCCCCCTCTCCCCGGCCCTCTCCCGGGTGGGGCGAGGGGGTTATAGCGGTTCTGCGCGTATCACGGCGGTGAGAGGGAGTGCGCCGTAGACGTGGGGGAACAGCTGCCCGCCGCGCGAGTGTTCCCACTTTACGCCTTCCAGTTTCGCCAGATCGACTTCGACGAGCACGAGATCGTCTCGCCCCGCGAAGTGCTTGGCCGCGGTTTCCGCCACCTGATCGGGCGCGGACAGGTGGATGTAGCCGTCCGCCAGATCGACGGGCGTGCCTTCGAATGTGCCTTCGGCGTTCAGCCGCTGCCATTCCTCTTGCGTGAGGATCTTGAAGGCGGTGGGGCTCATTCCGCCGTGGGTGCGGATTCCGCTTCGGTTTCGGCTTCGGCTTCGTCTTCCTCGCCGTCGGTTTCGATCTTCGCGGCGGAAACGACATGTTCGTTGTCCGCCACGTTGAACAGCCGCACACCCGCGCTGTTGCGGCCGATGACGCGAAGCGTGTCGAGCCCGAGGCGGATCATCTTCGCCTGATCGGTGACGAGCATGAGCTGCTCACCGTCATGCGCCGGGAAGCTCGCCACGACGGGGCCGTTGCGGGCGATGTTGTCGATGTTGCCGATGCCCTGCCCGCCCCGGTTCGTGCGGCGGTATTCGTAGGCAGACGTCCGCTTGCCGTAGCCGTTCGCGCAGACGGTGAGGATGAATTCCTCGGCCTCTGCGAACGCGGCCATGCGCTCGGGCGGGAGCGTCGGTTCGTTTTCGTTTTCCTTCCACGGCGCAGCGCGGAGATACGCCTCCCGCTCGTCCGGGGTCGCCGGGAAGCCGTGCAGGATGGAGAGCGAGATGACCTCGTCATCGCCTTTCAGCGTCATGCCGCGCACGCCGGTGGACGTGCGGCTCTGGAACTCGCGCACGGCGGTCGATTCGAAGCGGATCGCCTTGCCCTGCCGCGTGGCGAGCAGCACGTCGTCGTCCTCCGTGAGCAGCGCGACGCCGATCAGGCGGTCGTCCGAGCCCTCGTCGAAGCGCATCGCGATCTTGCCGTTCGAGGGGACGTTGGTGAACGCATCCATCGAATTGCGGCGCACGGTGCCCTTCGCGGTCGCGAACATGACGTGGAGCTTGCCCCACTCCGCCTCGTCCTCGGGGAGCGGAAGCACGGTGGAGATGACTTCGCCGTCCGCAAGCGGCAGCAGGTTCGCCATCGCGCGGCCGCGCGCCTGCGGAGCGCCTTCGGGCAGCTTCCACACCTTCATGCGATAGACCTTGCCCGCCGTGGAGAAGAACAGCACGGGCGTGTGCGTCAGCGTCACGAACAGGTTCGTGATCGCGTCTTCATCCTTGGTGTTCATGCCCGAGCGGCCCTTGCCGCCGCGCCGCTGCGCGCGGAAGCTATCGAGCGGCGTGCGCTTGATGTAGCCGCCCATCGTGACGGTGACGACCATCTCCTCGCGCTCGATGAGGTCTTCATCATCGATATCGTCGAGGTAGGGCACGATTTCCGTGCGCCGGGGCGTCGCGTAGCTTTCCGAGACGGCGACGAGTTCCTCGCGCATCACCGCGTAGAGCTTCGCGCGGTCGCCGAGGATGGCGAGCAGTTCGGCGATCGAAACCGCCAGCTCCTTGAGCTCGGCGCCGATCTCGTCGCGGCCGAGCTGGGTGAGGCGGTGCAGGCGGAGATCGAGGATGGCGCGAACCTGCGTCTCGCTCATGCGGTAGGTGTCGCCGTAGACGGCGCCTTCCACGGCCTCGACGAGTTCCAGATAGGGGCGTATTTCGCCCATCGCCCATTCGCGCGCCATCAGCGTTTCGCGCGCCTCTGCGGGGTTGGAACTGCCCCGGATGATGCGCACGACCTCGTCGAGGTTCGACACCGCGACGACGAGGCCGAGCAGGATATGGGCGCGGTCGCGCGCCTTGTTCAGCTCGAACTTCGAGCGGCGGGTGATGACCTCTTCGCGGAACGTGATGAACGCCGCGATGATGTCGCGGAGGTTCAGCAGCTCGGGCCTGCCGCCGCGGATCGCCAGCATGTTGAACGAAAAGCTCGTTTGCGCCGGTGTGAAGCGGTAGACCTGATTGAGCACCACCTCGGGCGTCGCGTCGCGCTTCAGCTCGATGACGACGCGCACGCCTTCGCGGTTCGATTCGTCGCGAATGTCGGACACGCCCTCGATGCGCTTGTCCTTCACCGCTTCGGCGATCTTCTCGACGAGGCCCGCCTTGCCGACCTGGAAGGGGATTTCGGTGAGCACGATCTGGCGGCGGTCGCCGCGCCGATCCTCGACGATACTGCGCGCGCGCATGATCACCGAGCCGCGCCCGGTCGTGTAAGCGCTGAGCAGGCCGCCCCTGCCCATCACCATCGCGCCCGTGGGGAAGTCCGGCGCGGGCACGAACTCCATCAGCTCCTCGACGGTGATCGCCGGATTGTCGATGAACGCCACCGCCGCCGCCACGACCTCGCCGAGGTTGTGCGGCGGGATGTTGGTCGCCATGCCGACCGCGATGCCGCCCGCGCCGTTCACCAGCAGGTTCGGGAAGCGCGCCGGCAGCACCGAAGGCTCGCTCTCGGAGCCGTCGTAGTTCGGGACGAAATCGACCGTATCCTTGTCGAGATCGGTCAGCAGCTCGTCGGTGACCTTGGCGAGGCGCGATTCGGTGTAGCGCATCGCGGCGGCGGCATCCGGGTCCATCGAGCCGAAATTGCCCTGTCCGTCGATCAGCGGTACGCGCAGCGACCAATCCTGCGCCATGCGGACCAAGGCGTCGTAGATCGCGCTGTCGCCGTGCGGGTGGTATTTACCCATCACGTCACCGACGATGCGGGCCGACTTGCGATACGGCTTGTTCGACGTGAAGCCGTTTTCGTAGGCGGTGTAGAGAATGCGGCGATGGACGGGCTTCAGACCGTCGCGAACGTCGGGCAGCGCGCGCGCTACGATCACGCTCATCGCGTAATCGAGATAGCTCGTCTTCATCTCCTCAACGATCGAGATGGGGCGGATATCGGACGGCTCGGCGCCGCTGGTCTCTGGGGCGTCCACTCGGTTTCCTGTACGCTCTAGGGGATTTTATAGGGTTATGCCGTTAGTCTCTACATGCGCGCGCGCATGAAGGCCAGCGTTACGATTGGGTGACTATGGCTGCGCGACATGCGCGCGCAGCCACACCACAAGCTCCTCGAAGCGGAAGGTGCCCGTTTCGTAGAGCCCGCTGATGAACCGGAAGGTTTCATCGGCTTCGGCGTTCAAATTCGCCCCGTTGATCGCGAGGAACGTGTACATCGCCGCGAAAGCCGTACGCTTGTTTCCATCCACGAAGGGGTGGTTTTGCGCCATGCTTTCCCAAAGTGCCGCCGCTTCCTCTATCAGATCGGCGTAATAGCCGGTTTGCGGACGAAACAGCGCCGCTTCGAGCAGGCCGGGATCGCGCAGCCCGTGAGCGCCGCCATAGCGTTCGACCTGATCCTGATGCATCGCCAGCACATCGGCCAGCGTCAGATAATCGGTCACTTCGCAAGATTCTTGTAAAGCTCGGCAAAGCGGGCATGGCTGCCCTGATAGGCGGCCATCACATGGGCGCGCGGCTTGGCGCGATTATGCTTTTCCACAAGATCGGCCAACGCCTCATCCACAAGCGCCTGAATCTGGCGGCCCTCGCGCTGCGCAAGTTCGCGCACTTCCGACAGGATTTCGGTGTTGACCTGCGTAGCGAATTTTTCACGAGCGATTGTCGACATGATCTTTCTCCGTCAGGAAGATGTATCATGACAAATCATGACAGATCAAGCCAGCACGGAAAGAATAGCCTCCACCTTCTCGAACTGTGCCGCGCGCGTCAGGCCGTCTGCCGCGCCCGTGGGAAGGTCGGGGAGACGACCGTTCGCGCGTTCGGCCAGCTTTTGCGACAGCCACTGGGCAACCGCTGCCGGATCGTTGCTGACAAGGCCGATCCCCGTGCGCCGGATGATGTCCGCCGCCTCGCCTTCCTGCTGGCCATGGCACAGCACCGGGCGGCGGGCGCCGACATATTCGTAGAGCTTGCCCGCGACGACGTGCTTCTCGCCCTCTGTGGAAAAGCGCAGCAGCAGCAGCACGTCCGCCGCGCGCTCGATGCGCAGCACCTCGCCGCGCCCGATGGGCGGGTGCGCCTGCACCAGATGCGCGACGCCCGTGCGCTCGGCCATCGCCATCGGCACGTGGCTGTCTTCGCCCCAGAAATGCACCGCGAGCTTCGCGGGATCGGGCTTCAGCAGCGCGAGCGCGGCGAGCAGCGGCTCGGGCGAGCGCCCGCCGTTGTAGGTGGAACCGGCATGCACGATGGTCAGCCGCTCGGGATCGAGCGCGGGCACGTCCTCCAGTCCTTCGAAATCGGCGGGATCGTAGCCGTTCGCCGCGCAGACCACCGGCTTGCCGTAGCGCCGCGCCAGAATCGCGGCGCTGCCCTCGGTCACTGCGACCAGCGCCGCCGCTTTCGCAAGCGCGCGGCGTTCCAGCCAGCGGTTCACGCGGTTCGCGATGACGCTTTCGTTCTGGTAGATGTTGTCGGCCCACAGGTCGCGCAGCTCGGCGACGAACGGCACGCCCCATGCCCGCGACAGCTTCGCCGCCGCCAGATGGCTCGAATGCGGCGGGCCGGTGGAGAAAATCGCATCGGGCTTCCAGTCCCACGCCAGCGCGGCTTCAACCGCCGGGTCGATCCACGTGATATGCGGATCGGGGAGGTAGGAAAGCTGCCAGATCAGCCGCCGCAGCCCGCCCGGCTGCGCGGCGGTTTCCTCACCGGCCTTCGCGCCCGGCACGGGCTGATCCGCCTCCGTCATCGGCGCCGCCCGCCCGCGCCGCACATAAGGCACGGCGGTGATGCGCCCGGCGGGAATCTCGGGATCGACCGCCGCCGGGAACTGCAGGTTCTGCCCGGAAAGCACGCGAACGTCGTGACCGCGATCGAGCAGGAAACGCGCGAACTTCGGCGCGCGCACCGTCGCGGTCGGCGCGTTTGGCGGGTACAGGCCCGTGACGATCAGGATGCGGCGCGACATTGTGCCGCTCATCGCAAAGAGCGGCCCGCCACGCAACACTGGACGTCGGCGCGCCTTCTCCATATCCCCGCGCTATGTTGAAAACCGTTCACGTCATCGGCGGCGGCCTCGCCGGTTCGGAGGCCGCATGGCAGCTCGCCCGTGCGGGCGTTCCCGTCGTCCTCCACGAAATGCGCCCCGTGCAGGGGACCGACGCGCATCATACCGACGGGCTTGCCGAACTCGTCTGCTCGAACAGTTTCCGATCGGATGACCCGAATGCGAGCGCGGTGGGCGTGCTGCACGAGGAGATGCGGCGGCTCGGCTCGCTGATCCTCACCTGCGGCGATGCCGCGCGCGTGCCTGCGGGCTCGGCGCTTGCCGTGGACCGGGATGATTTTTCGGCGCGCGTCACCGCCGCGATCGAAGCGGAACCGCTGATCGAAATCCGCCGCGAACGCGTGGACGGTCTGCCGCCGCCCGAATGGGGCCAGACGATCATCGCCACCGGGCCGCTGACGGCCGCGCCGCTCGCCGAAGCGATCCGCGCGCAGACGGGCGAGGACGCCCTCGCCTTCTTCGACGCGATCGCGCCGATCGTGCACCGCGACAGCATCGACATGGAGACGGCGTGGTTCCAGTCGCGCTACGACAAGGGCGACGGCAAGGACTACATCAACTGCCCGATGGACGAAGCGCAGTACGGCGCCTTCATCGAGGCGCTGATGACCGGCGAAAAGACCGTGTTCAAGGAATGGGAGGCCAGCACCCCCTATTTCGAAGGCTGCATGCCCATCGAAGTGATGGCGGAAAGAGGCCCGCAAACCTTGCGCTTCGGGCCGATGAAGCCGGTCGGCCTCACCAATCCGCGTTCGGGCAAGAAGGCCTATGCCGTCGTCCAGCTTCGGCAGGACAATGCCTCCGCCACGCTGTGGAACATGGTCGGCTTCCAGACCAAACTGCGCCATGCCGAGCAGGTGCGCATCTTTCGCACGATACCGGGGCTGGAGAACGCCGAGTTCGCGCGGCTCGGCGGGCTGCACCGCAACACGTTCATCAAGTCCCCCGTGCTGCTCGACGGCATGCTGCGCCTGAAATCCGATCCGCGCATCCGCTTCGCCGGGCAGATCACCGGCTGCGAAGGCTATATCGAAAGCGCGTCCGTCGGCCTGCTGGCGGGCCGCTTCGCCGCCGCCGACGCGCTCGGGCAGACGCCGGACCTGCCGCCGCGCACGACCGCGCTCGGCGCGCTGCTCGCGCACATCACCGGCGAGGCGGTGGCCGAGACGTACCAGCCGATGAACGTGAACTTCGGCCTGTTCCCGCCGTTCGACGCGCGCGTTCCCAAGAAGTCGCGCAAGGCTGCCTACGCGGAGCGGGCGCTTGCCGATCTCGATGGCTGGATCGCCGCACCCTAATCCGCGCAGTTGCATTCCGGCTTGGGCTTCGCGGCGGCCCGCACCGTGCGTGTCTTTTCGAACTCCGCGGCCGTGAGTTCGCCGGACCTGTCGGCATCGGCATCATCGAAGCGCGCGTTCTGCTTCACCGCATATTCCGCGAAGCTGAGCACGCCGTCGCCGTCCGTATCGAACCTGTCGAACGATTGCCGACGCGCGCGAAGATACTCCTCGCGGCTGACGCTGGCGTTGCGGTCGCGGTCGTAGCGGCGGAAGCGTTTTTCCTCGCGCGTCGCCTCGCTCGCCTGCGGGGGTTCGGGCAGCGCAGCGGCGGCAACGGCCGGCGGCGCTTCGGGAAGCGGCGCGGTTGCAGGCTCGTCCTCCCCGCTCACCACGACTGCCGCCGCCACAAGCAATGTCACCGCGATTCCGCCGACCGCCCAGCGCCAAACCATCGTCATCCCTGCCCCCTCGATGCGATTCGAAGCCTTAGCCTAGCGGGTTCGTTTCGACCCTGTCACGCTCGCACTGTCAGACCCGGCCCGTCAGCACATGCCGCAGGATGGCGAACTGCCGCCCCGCCGCGCCGCGCGGTTCCCGCTTGCCCGCAGCATCGCGCCGGGCAACCGCCGCAAGCGCCGTGACAGGCCGCACGACGGGCGCAAACGACCATCGTTGAAGAGCGGGAAGGTCGGCTTCCGCCCCCCGGCGGCGCGCGCTCGCGTGGGCCCAGAAGCGACCCGCTTCGGCGAGCCCGCCCACATCTTCCGCGCCGAGCAGCGCAGCTCCGCAGCCGAAAAGCCGCGCGCCGCTTTCGCCGAGGCCCGCGCCGTCGAGCGCATCCATATGAGCCTCGGCCAGCGCCGCGAGCAGCGCCGGATCCAGCGCCGCAGCCGCAACAGCGGCGAGGACGGGCTGCCCCGCGACCGGGTTTTCGCGAACGCCCTGCACGCTGTCCCGCCACCAGGCGAGCCGGATCATGCCGATCTGCGGTTCGGTCGTGGTGCGCACCACCTCGGCGAGCGCGAGATCGAAGGCGTGAAGCGCGAACAGACCCGGCCTCGCGGCGGCCGGAGCGAACAGCGTCGCGACGTACCGATCCCGGTCTTCCGTCCGCACAATTGCTTCCATTTCGGAAGTCGTTTCGGCAACGCGCGGATTTCCGCCGGTTTGATCAGCCATTAACCAGCCGTCTCAACAGCTTCTTAGGCATTTCCCGTTATGCATCCTTGGTCATGCGCACTTTTGCGAGCTGCGCACTTCGGGGGTGAACACTATGTCGCTGGGCAGCAATACGCCGGGCAATCGCATGAATGCCATGCAGTCGTCGACCTTTCTTTCACGCATTGCGCGCAACCAGAAAGGCAATGCACTCGCCATCGTGGCGGCTTCCATCATTCCCCTCGTCGGCGCGATCGGCGGCGGCGTAGACCTCACCCGCGCCTACATGGCCGAGGCAAGGCTCGCGCAGGCATGCGATGCCGCCGCGCTTGCGGGGCGCAAGGTGATGATGAAGGACGACACGGACGGCGGCGGATCCGTGATTTCCGGTTCGACGGCGGATCTGGAAATCCAGAAGTTCCTGGATTACAACTTTCCGGAAGGCAAGTTCGACACCGGCGAGATCACGCGTACAGCCCAGATCGACGACGAAGGCGAACTGACCATTACGCTGGCGACGGCAATGCCGACGCAGCTTCTGAAGATCACCGGCATCCAGTCGATGAACCTCAACGCCGAATGTTCGGCGCGCCGGTCGGGCGTGAACGTCGATGTGGTGCTCGTCGTTGACGTGACCGGATCGATGCGGTGGGACGTCGATAAAAACAGCGGAAGCGACGATGAGCGCATGATCGCGCTGCGGGACGCCTCCAAGGAATTTCTCGATATCCTCAAAGATCTTCAAGATCAGCTGAGCAGCAGCGGGCTTCGCGTGCGCGTCGGCATCGTTCCCTATTCGCAGGGCGTCAACGTCGGCAAGCTGCTCTACGCTGAAGACCCCGACTACATCGATTATTCGGGTGAACCGTATTCTACGAATATCGGCGAGCCCTACATGGCGACCGTGAGCGGAAAATACGCCTGGAAGAATTATGCCGTGACGGGCACTTACGACGATGAAAATCTGCACCTGGACGCGTTCGTCTCGGCCGGGCTTGCTGAAACGACGCCTACCAACCCCTATGCGTGGAAAGGTTGCGTCGAGGCCCGCAGCACGGTTAAGACCATCAACGCATCGAGCGCCCCCTACAACACCATCCCTGAGGGTGCATGGGATGTCATCGACGCCGCGCCGGGAGTAGAAGTAGAAGGACAGGTCGCACCGAAATGGCGACCGTACTTCGCGCCGCCCTGGGCGAGTTCCTCAGTCGGCGGCGTTACCGTGACCGGCAACAAGTATCGGCCGAACGCGACGTTCATGGACATTACGAAGCAACCCTGGGCCAACCTCAACTGGCGTATGCAGAACGACAGCAGCACCTACACGAGCAAGGCTGTGCGTTATGATACGAGCTACTCGAGCCTGACAACGGCAGGCCACTACAAGGACGGCGTGGCCACGACCGGGCCCAACAAGAACTGCCCGAACGAGGCCAAGCTGCTTACGCAGATCGATGCCGACGGCGTAACGGCGCTGGGCAGCTATCTCGACGCACTCGAACCTGCCGGCGGCACTTATCACGAACTCGGCATGTACTGGGGTCTGGCGCTTATCAGCCCCGGCGCGCCGTTCCCCAACGACAGCACTTACCTTGCGCCCGGACACACGGGCGAGGAACGGGGTGTCAACCGCTACATCGTCTTCATGTCCGATGGCGAAATCGATCCCGGCATCAGCTATTCGGCTTATGGCCAGTATCTGTGGGATCACAGAACGCGATCCAACACAACCGAACCCAAGGTCGAGCATCGCGCACGCTTCCGCATGATCTGCGAAGCGGCCAAGAAGCAGGGCGTCAAAGTTTCGACCGTAGCCTTCTCCACCTCGATCGGCACGACCGACAAGAACGCGATCCGCGACTGCGCAACTTCGGAAGACGATTACTATGTCGCGGAGACCGCCGAAGATCTGAACGAGGCCTTCCAGAAGATTGCGCAGAACATCGGTTATCTGCGCGTGTCGAAATAGGCCGCGCCATGAAGCATCTGCCCAATCCGCTTCGTCGCCTGCGCCGGGATGAGCGCGGCAGCTACATCATCGAGTTCGCGCTGCTCAGCCTGCCGATGATGACGCTGCTGATGGGCGGCATCGAACTCGGTTATCTGGCTTATGCGAAATCGAACGTGGAGGGATCGCTGCGTGAAGTTTCGCGTCTGGCTGCGACCGGCGGCTCAACGGCTGAAGAACTCGACGCGATACTGAACAGCAAAATCGGCCAGATCAAAGGCGCCTCGGCAGAGATCGAACGAAAGAGCTATACCGCCTTCGGTGCCGTAGGGCAGCCCGAGCCGCCGACGACGCTGATTCCAGACGGCGAAAGCCCCGGTCCCGGCGACTGTTTTCTCGACATCAACGGCAACGGCAATTGGGACGCGGATATGGGTTCCGACGGCCTCGGCAACGCCGAAGACATTCTCTATTACGGCGTCACCGTTACCTACCCGATGATCTTCAAGCTGACCTCCTCCATTATCAACGGGGGCAAAGACAACATGACCATCCAGGCGAACGCCGTGATCAAGAACGAGCCCTTCAGCAATATCGAGATTCCCCCGCCCGAAGAGGTCTGCATTCCGTCATGACGACGAAACGGATTCGTGCCCTACGGAGAACATCCAAAAACCTTCGCGACGATGAATCGGGCGTGGCGTTCATGGAGTTCGCACTCGCGTTGCCGCTTCTGATGGTGACGCTGCTCGGCGGTCTTGAGCTTGTGCATCTCGCGCTCACGCACCAGCAGCTTTCGCGGATCGCGACCTCCACTGCGGACCTTGCGGCCCGCTACCGCTCCAGCATCGATGAAGCGAACATCAACGCACTGTTCATGGGCTCGCAGATGTCCGCATCGTTCGACGATTTCGATACGAACGGACGAATCGTTCTCAGCTCGATTACGCGCAACAGTGACGATGATGGACACTGGATCCGCTGGCAGCGCTGCGAAGGCCAGCTCGCCCGGGCGAGCGAGATCGGCGACCAGGGCGAAGGCAAGGACGATGCCTCGATCGACGACGTGAACGGGATGATGGTCACCGATCCGAACAATATTCTGGTCGCCGAAGTGACCTATCGGTACACGCCGTGGTTCTTTCCCGTCAGCAACAGTATATTGAAAAGCATCGCGCCGATCTTCGTGGAACGCGACATCACCTACACGTCGGCGTTTATCGCGCGCGAACTGACGCTCAAGAACATCACCAACACCACCGGCCTCAGCGCGGGCGATATCAAGGCCTGCGCCTAATCGTCCTTACCGCGTGAGCTTCTTGTAGCTCATGCGGTGCGGGCGGTCGGCTTCGTCGCCGAGGCGGCGGCGCTTGTCTTCTTCGTAGCTTTCGAAATTGCCTTCGAACCATTCGACGTGGCTGTCGCCCTCGAACGCGAGGATGTGCGTGGCGAGGCGATCGAGGAAGAAGCGGTCGTGGCTGATGACCACGGCGCAGCCTGCGAAGTTCTCCAGCGCCTCTTCGAGCGCGCGCAGGGTTTCGACGTCGAGATCGTTGGTCGGCTCGTCGAGCAGCAGCACGTTGCCGCCCTTCTGCAGCATCTTCGCCATGTGAACGCGGTTGCGCTCACCGCCTGAAAGCTGGCCGACCTTCTTCTGCTGATCGACACCCTTGAAGTTGAAGGCGCCGACATAGGCGCGCGTCGAGATGTCGTGCTTGCCGAAATAGAAACGCTCGTTGCCGCCGGAGACTTCTTCCCAGACGTTCTTGCTCGCATCGAGATGATCGCGGCTCTGGTCGACGTAGCCGAGCTTCACCGTATCACCGACCTTGATCGAACCGCCGTCGGGCGTTTCCTGACCGGTGATGAGCTTGAACAGCGTCGACTTGCCGGCGCCGTTGGGGCCGATGACACCGACGATGCCGCCCGGCGGCAGGGTGAATTCAAGGTTTTCGAAGAGCAGCTTGTCGCCGTAGGCCTTGGTGAGGCCCTTGGCTTCGATCACCGTGCTGCCGAGACGTTCCGGCACCTGGATGAGAATCTGCGCGGCGCCGGGGCGACGATCGTTCTGCTTTTCGACGAGTTCGTCGAAGGCCTTGATGCGCGCCTTGGACTTGGTCTGGCGCGCCTTGGGCGACTGGCGGATCCAGTCCAGCTCTTCCTTGATGGCTTTCTGGCGGCCCTCGTCCTCGCGGTCTTCCTGCTCCAGGCGCTTGGCTTTCGCCTCAAGCCATTTGGAGTAGTTGCCTTCGAACGGCAGACCGCGACCGCGATCAAGCTCCAGCACCCAGCCGACGACGTTGTCGAGGAAGTAGCGATCGTGGGTCACGAGGATGACGTTGCCCGCATAGTCGATCAGATGCCGTTCCAGCCACTGGACGCTTTCGGCGTCGAGGTGGTTCGTGGGCTCGTCGAGCAGCAGCACTTCGGGCTTTTCAAGAAGCAGTCGGCACAGCGCCACGCGGCGCTTCTCGCCGCCCGAGAGGTTCTCGACACCCGCATCGCCCGGCGGGCAGCGCAGCGCGTCCATCGCGATTTCGAGCTGGTTGTCGAGCGTCCAGCCGTCGACCGCGTCGATCTTTTCCTGAAGCTCGCCCATTTCGGTCATCAGCGCATCGAAATCCGCGTCTTCGGGCGGATCGGCCATGATCGTGGAGATTTCGTTGAAACGGTCCATCATGTCGGCGACCGGGCGGACGCCGTCCATGACGTTTTCCTTCACGGTCTTCGTCGGATCGAGCTGCGGCTCCTGCGACAGATAGCCGACGCGCACGCCTTCGGCGGCCCAGGCCTCACCCTGATACTCCTTGTCGTAGCCCGCCATGATCTTCATCAGCGTGGACTTGCCCGCGCCGTTCACGCCGATGATGGCGATCTTGGTGCCCGGCAGAAACTGCAGGTGGATGTCTTTCAGAACCGGCTTCGGCGCGCCGGGAAAGGTCTTCGTGAGGCCCTTCATCACATAACTGTACTGGTAGGATGCCATGCCGTCGGCGCCTTCTCACTTGATCTTTCGGATTTGGCGCGCGTCTAGCGCAGCCGCTCGGCGATGTCGAGGATACCGGAGAGATAGGCGTCGATGCTTGCTTCGCTCACCGTCCGGCCGTCCAGGAACCGCCGCAAGCGATATGGGTTCGTGCCCGGCGCGTTCAAGCCTTCGGTGACGAGCGTTGCGGATTTGATCCCCGCCTCGGCGAGCATCGCCTCCCCGCGCGCGTCGAAACCGCCGCTCGGGTAGCAGAAATGGTCCTGATGCGCGCCGCCGAGCATGGCGGCGAGCGAGGCGCGGTTGTCGGCAAGCTCCTGCGGCAGGGCGTCGATGTAGCGGTGCAGGCCCTTGTGGCGGTGCGTGTGGAGCTGGATATCGAGGCCCCGGCGGGCGGCATCCTGCACCTCTTCGGGGCGCATCAGGTGGAACTGGCGCTGCGACCACCACGGCTCCGTACCGACGCCGAGCCGGTTCGCCACTTCGGCGAGGCCGACCATGCGCGGCTGGAAGCCGACATCGTCCACGGCGGTGCGCAGCAGGTCTCCCGCCCGGTCGCGGCTCGCGGCGTCGCCGAGCACGAGCGGCGCGTCGAGGCCCGGAAGGACACCGGCGAGGTCGTATGTGCCCGCAGGCGCGCGCTCGGCGAGATAGTTGGCGGCCACGTTCGCCACCGGGCCGTCGTTTTCGACATAATAGGTCGAGACATAGACGGTCGCGGGAAGCCCGCAGGCTTCAAGCGCAGGCAGCATGTGCGTGTAGGTGGAGGACCAGCCGTCGTCGATGGTGATGACGGTCGCGCCCTTCGGCAGCGCATCGTCGGCAAGCATGTCGACCGCTTCGCCGAGCGGCAACACCGGATACGGCGAGCCCGCGAGCCACGTCATGCGATCGGCGAACTGCCGATGCGGCATGAACAGACGGTTGCCGAACGGCGGCGCATCCAGCGTCCACAGCCCGTGGTAGCAGAGAATGCGCAGCTTGCCCGCCGTCAGCGCGCGCGCCGCCGCGAAACCGCCGAGCGTGCGCAGGGAGCCGAGGATCGCCTGTTTCACCGATTGCCCCCGTCGATACCGCTGGTTCGCGCCACTCGATCTTCCAACACCGATTCCCGTCTCCGCCACAACCATCCGGGTTCATGGCGCACATTGTTCAACAACACCTTAGCCGGAGAGAAGGGCGCACGACACCCTCCCCCTTGCGCGTATCCCCGCGCCTCTCTAACCCGCAGCCATGACCGCCGAAATCGATCCTTTTCACGCCCTTGCCGTCAGCCGCCTCGCCCACCGCCTTTCGGCGGAGGGACGCGAGGTCATCCATATGGAGTTCGGCCAGCCTTCGACCGGCGCGCCCGCAGAGGCGATCGCCGGGGCGCACCGCATCCTCGATACGGACGGCATGGGATACTGGGAGAGCATCCCGCTCAAGACGCGCATCGCGCGCCACTATCAGGAAACGTACGGCATCCCGCTCGACCCCGAGCAGATCATCCTGACGAACGGCGCCTCACCCGCCTTCGTGATGGCGCTGTCGTGCCTGTTCGCCCCCGGTGCGCGCGTCGCGCTCGCCCGGCCCGGCTATGTCGCATACCGCAACACGCTGAAAGCGCTGCACATGGTGCCGGTGGAGCTGCCCTGCGGCGAGGCGGAGCGGTATCAGGTGACGGCCGCCGCGATCGAGGCAATCGACCCGGCGCCCGACGGCCTGATCGTCGCAAGCCCCGCCAACCCGACCGGCACGATCATCCCCCCGGACGAACTCGCCGCGATTGCAGAGGTTTGCCGCCGCCGGGGCATCCGCATCATTTCCGACGAGATCTATCACGGCATAAGCTATGTCGGCCCGGCGCGTTCGCTGCTGGAATTTTCCGCCGATACGCTCGTGGTCAACAGCTTTTCCAAGTATTTCAGCATGGCGGGCTGGCGGCTCGGCTGGCTGGTGGTGCCGCCGGACCTGATCGGCGCGGCGCGCGCGCGCATGGGCAACCTGTTCCTGACGCCACCGTCGCTGTCGCAGCACGCGGGCCTCATAGCCTTCGAATGCCGCGACGAGCTGGACGGGCATATCGCCACCTACGCCCGCAACCGCGCGCTGCTGCTGGAAGCGCTGCCGAAAATGGGGCTGCGCCGCATCGCCCCGCCCGACGGCGCATTCTACATCTATGCCGACATCGGCCACCTGACCGACGACAGCATGGCGTTCTGCATGCGCATCCTTGAAGACACAGGCATCGCCACCGCGCCCGGCATCGATTTCGATCCGGTGGAAGGCCACCACTTCATGCGCATCAGCTTTGCCGTTTCAACCGACCGGGTGGAGCGCGCGATCGCCCTTCTGGAACCGTGGTTCGCCAGGCAGAACGCGCGCTGACCCCCTATTCGGGCTGGCCGAAGGGAATGTAGAGCGCGCTCGGGTGCGCCTTGTCGTGGAGCAGCTTCACGGTGACAGGCCGCGCGTCCGCCATCGTTTCATCCGAGACGACGCCGCCCGAGTTGTAGTTCTTCTGCATGTGGATCGAATTGATCGGCCCCACCACGAGACGCAGGCGGCTGCCCTTCGCGATCTGCCGTGAAACGAAGGTGAACTTGTCGAAATCGTAGCGCAGCGGCGCCTTCGACGTGACCAGCTTTGCTTCGCGCAGCGACTCGCGATAGCGCGCCCGCAGCACATCGTTGGTGAGCATGATGCTGCCGCCGTCGCTGGTGATCTCGTAGACCGCCGCCTGGAAATCCGTGTCCGGCTTGTCGATCGCGATCCACGCCGAAAGGCGGAAGAAGCCGGAGACTTCCGTAGGCTTGTCGAACGGCGCGCTGTGATAGACGAGCTGCTTGCCGTCCCGGGCGAGCACGAGCGTCTGATCGTTCAGACGGCTCGGGTCGAGGCTCGCTTCGAGCGCCGCGCCCGACACGTCGCGCGGATCGTAGACATAGCTGTCTGCGCCGCCTTTGCCCGCCGCAGCCGGAGAGAGCGATCCCGATGCCATGACACGGTCGGCGTTGGCGACGGAATCGAGGAAGAAGGGCTTTTCCTCCGCCGTCACGGCTTCAAGCGTATCGGCATAACGCCAGCGTTCGGCGCCCATGACGTAGTAAGCGACGCGCTTTTTCAGGAAGTCCGGCTTCGCGCCGCCCGCCATCGCCCATTTGTACCATTCGACATGCAGTTTCGGCAGATCGACAAGGCTCGCCGGGCCGAACGTGAGCCCCCCGACATCGGCTCTGGGCGTGCGCGTGCCCGCGTGATCCCACGGGCCGACGATGAGATAATGGTTCGCGCGCGCCTTCGCCGAGCCGAGCTTCATGTGCTGCTTGTAGAACGCGAACGCGCCGGGCTGATCGCCGTCGTAGCTGCCCGTGATCGAGAGAATCGGTATGTCGAACGCGCGGAACTGGGCGTCGGTGGGCGCGAAGCTGTCGTACCAGGCATCAACCTCGGGATGCGAAATCCATTCGACCAGCGTTTTCTGCTCGCCGCCCAGAATGCGCGGTAGCGTGCTGAACGCCTCGCCCTTTTCGAAGCGCTCGCGGGAAATCGATGTCCAGAAATCGGAATCGCCGAAGATATTGCCCTGCGAGGTCTTGCCGTCGGTGAACGTCAGCCACTGCATCAGATACGGATACGCGATATTGTTGCGCGCCGGGAAATCGGCGCCCGGATAGGGCGAGGCGACGGGAACGATCGTGGCGAGATGCGCGGACCCCTCTTTCGCGGCCGCCCATTGATTGTAACCCGCGTACGACCCGCCCCACATCGAAACCTTGCCGTTGCAATAGGGCTGCTTCGCAAGCCATTCGACAACGTCGTGACCATCCTGCGCTTCCTGGATGAGCGGGCGGAATTCGCCTTCGGAGTTGCCGCGCCCGCGCGTATCGACGGTGAGGAACGGCAGGCCGTGCGCGGCGAAATACATGCCCCGATCATGGTAGCTCTGCGCGATATACGGCGTCAGCGTGAAGATGCAGGGCGCGGCGGCCGCCTGCCCCCTGGGAAGATAGACGGTGGCGCTGAGCTTGACGCCGTCGCGCAGCGGGATCCGCTCGCCCCAGCGCATGTCGACCTTGCCGGCGGGCGACTCCTGCGCCTGCGCGACCGGCGCGAAACCGACCGCAAGCGCCATGCCCAACACCAATGCTGCCTTCATCGCCGCCTCCCCGTTCAAGCCCAAGCGGCTATCCTGATCGGGATCATCATTTTCTTGTCAGGATGTGTCAATCACAAGAAAGCATGAGCCCGGCTGATGACATGCGCGCGGCGCGGGCTATCGTCGCACGCTGATGACATTGCTGGGGGGCTCGGCACGATGAAGACCTTTATCCCCGCGCTGGGCGCACTGCTGCTCGCCGCTACGCCCGCGACCGCGGAACCCGCCCGATTCGAAGTGGCGGAAAAGTCGATTTCCGAACTGCAGGAGGCGATGACGGCGGGCGGCACCACGGCGCGCGCGCTTGTTCAGGCCTATCTCGACCGGATCACGGCGTACGACCGGAAGGGCCCGAAGCTGAACGCGGTCATCACGCTCAACCCCGACGCCCTGGAGGATGCCGCCCGGCTCGACCGCGAGCGCGCCGAAAAAGGCCCGCGCGGGCCGCTTCACGGCATCCCCGTGCTCATCAAGGACAATTTCGCCGTCGCAGGGCTGCCGACCTCCGACGGAACGCTCGCGCTCGCCACCTACCGCGCGACCGCCGACGCCTTTCAGGTCCGCCGCCTGCGCGAGGCGGGGGCGGTGATCCTGGGCAAGACGGCGATGCACGAGCTTGCCATGAGCGTCACCAACGTCTCTTCACTGAGCGGCGAGACGCGCAATCCCTATGATCCGCGCCGCTCTCCGGGCGGATCGAGCGGCGGCACCGGCGCAGGCATCGGCGCGAGCTTCGCGGCCGCCGGAATGGGCAGCGACACGTGCGGATCGATCCGCATCCCCGCCGCGTATCAGAGCCTGTTCGGCATGCGCGGATCGGCGGGTCTTTCGAGCCGCTCGGGGGTGATGCCGCTGTCTTCGACGCAGGACGAGGCGGGACCGCTGGCGCGCAGCGTCACCGACCTTGCGATCATGCTGGATGCAACCGTGGGCGCCGATCCGGCGGACGCGGTGACAGGGGCCATGACCGGCCGCCCCGCCCCCGCCTATCGCGCAGGGCTCCGCCCCGAACTCAAGGGTGCGCGCATCGGCGTGCTGCGCGCGCTGATGACCACGGAACTGATGGACGGGGCGATGCGCGACAAAACGCTTGCCGCACTCGAGGCGATGAAGGCCGAAGGCGCAGCGCTTGTCGATGTGACGATCGCGGACATCGAGCCGGTGCTGAAAGCGGCAAGCGTGATCGCGCACGAATTCCGGTATGATTTTGCGGACTATCTTGCGCGCCATCCCGGCGCCCCGATCACGTCGGTTTCCGATATCACCGGCAAGGGCCTCGTCCACGAGGCGGTCGATGCCCGCCTGAAGCTGCGCAACCCCGCCGAGGCGCGCGACGAAAAAGCCTATGCCGAAGCGATCGCGAAACGCGCCGAAGCGCGGCGCATGCTGCTCGATGCGATGGCGAAGGCCGGCGTCGACGTGCTCGCCTATCCAAGCGCGCTGCAGCCGCCGCCGATCTGGGGCGCGGAGATGTTCGGGACGGGCACCTGCGCGATGAGCGCGGTGACGGGGCTTCCGGCGCTGTCGATCCCGCTGGGGCTCAGCGTGAACGCACTGCCCGTGGGGCTCGATCTGCTCGGCAAACCCTTCGACGAGGCAAGGCTGCTCGGCATCGCCTACGGCTGGGAACAGGCCGCGCAGCCGCGCACGGCGCCGTTCAGCACGCCGCCGCTCGCGGGCGGCAAGGCGCCGACGCCGGTGCATTTCAAGGTGCGGACCGCAGGCGACGGTCCGCGCGCCGACGTTTCCTTCACGTTCGAACCGCTGACCGCACGGCTGATCTACGACGCCCGCCTCGGCAGGCTGAACGGCGATGCGCCCGTCGCGCTGACGCTGCAACGCACCGAGGACGGGAAACCCGGCCCCGTCATCGCCGGCCTGCTGCGCCCCGGTGAGCGCGAGGGCCGTTCCGAACTGCAACTCGATTCCCGCGCCCGCGCCGATCTCGCGGCAGGCCGGCTCTACATCCGGCTTTACACGCGGAACCACCCCCTCGGCGGAGGGCGCGCGGACCTTCCCGCGCCCCGATAGAAGCCTTGATCGGAACGTCAAATCGGCAGCCGCCGCGAAAAGCCTCGTTCCAGGGTGTGTGGGGATTCAGTTCAGGGCGGAGCGAAAATGGTGGATTTCGAGAACCGGCGCGCAGCGTACCTGAGGGTACGTGAGCACCGGAAGCGGAGAAAGCCGCCGTTTGCAGCCCGTCCTGGGCTGAATCCCCACACGCCCTACAGCAGCACGTCCCGGCGCCGCGCCACCACCTCGTCGATCCATGCCGAAAAGGCTGCGATGCGGGCGAAGCGGCGCATGTCGCGGTGCATCACCAGCCAGAAGCTGCGGCGGATGGAAACGTCCTGTGCGAGGACGGGTACGAGGCGGGGGTCTTCGGCGGCCATGAAGCGCGGCAGCACGCCGATGCCGCCGCCGCCCGCGACCATTTCCCACTGCGCGTTGATGCTGGTGCTGCGGATCGCGGGCTCAAGGCCGGGCAGCACCTCGCCGAGATAATCGAGTTCCGGCGTGAAGATGTGATCGGGCACATAGCCCACGATGCTGTGATCGAGGAGATCGGCGCGCGCGGCGGGCATTCCCGCGCTCTGGATATAGGACGGGCTTGCGTAGAGGCCGAGCCGGTAATCGGTGAGCCTGCGCGCCACCAGCGGGCCGTGCTGCGGGCGGGCGAGCATGATCGCGACATCGGCCTCGCGCCGCGACGGGCTCAGCACGCCGCTGCCCGCAACGAGATCGATGACGATGCGCGGATGGCGGCGGTGGAAATCAGGCAGCGCGCGCGCCACGATCCATGTGCCGAAACCCTCGACCACGCTGACGCGCACCGTGCCGCCCGGCCCGGCTTCCCCGGAAACATCGCCGCCGAAGCGCAGCGCCGCCTGCTCGGCGGATTCCGCGTGCTCGACAAGCGCGCGGCCGCGCTCCGTCAGCACATAGCCCGCCGGGCCCTGCTCGAAGAGGGTCGCATCAACGTCGCGCTCCAGCCGCGCCAGACGGCGGCCGATCGTGGTCGCGTCGACGCCCAGCTCGCGCGCCGCCGCGTTCAGCCGCTGCGTGCGCGCGACGCACAGGAAAATGCGCAGGTCGTCCCAGTTCACTATCCATCCATACTGCAAAATCGCAGTGGCGTAATGCGAATCTGGGGAATTGCTCCACGAAGGCCGAAGGCGGATAAGCGCGCCAACGCCACTTACGGCCTATCCTTGGGGAAACAGCATGTCCGGCACCTTGCGCGAAATCGACCTTTTCATCGGCGGCGAGAGCGTCCGCAGCACCAGCGGCCGCTTCGGCGACGTGTTCAACCCCAACACCGGCAAGGTGCAGGCGCGCGTGCAGTTCGCGACCGACGCCGAGATCGCCCGCGCGGTCGAGGTGGCGAAAGCCGCGCAGATCGGCTGGGCCGCGACCAACCCGCAGCGCCGCGCGCGCGTGATGTTCGAATACAAGCGCCTCATCGAGCGCGACATGAACCGTCTCGCCGAGCTGCTCTCGTCGGAGCACGGCAAGGTGATCGCCGATTCGAAGGGCGATATCCAGCGCGGGCTCGAGGTCATCGAATTCGCCTGCGGCATCCCGCACGCACTGAAGGGCGAATACACGCAGGGCGCAGGCCCCGGCATCGACGTCTATTCGATGCGCCAGCCGCTCGGCGTCGTTGCGGGCATCACGCCGTTCAACTTCCCGGGCATGATCCCGATGTGGATGTTCGGCGTCGCCATCGCGGTCGGCAACAGCTTCATCCTGAAACCCTCGGAGCGCGACCCCTCGGTGCCGGTGGAACTCGCCAAGCTGATGATGGAAGCCGGGCTTCCGGCGGGCGTGCTCAACGTCGTTCACGGCGACAAGAGCGCGGTGGACGCCATCCTCGACCACAGCGACATTCACGCGGTCAGCTTCGTCGGCTCGTCGGACATCGCGCACTATGTCTACCAGCGCGGCGCGGCCGCCGGTAAGCGCGTACAGGCGATGGGCGGCGCGAAGAACCACGGCATCGTGATGCCCGACGCCGATCTCGACCAGGTCGTGAACGATCTCGCGGGCGCTGCCTTCGGCTCGGCGGGCGAGCGCTGCATGGCGCTTCCGGTCGTGGTGCCGGTGGGCGAGAAGACCGCCGGGGCCTTGCGCGAAAAGCTGCTCCCGGCGATCGCCGCGCTGCGTGTCGGCGTTTCCACCGATGCCGAGGCGCACTACGGCCCGGTCGTGACCGCCGCGCACAAGGCGAAGATCGAGAACTATATCCAGATGGGCGTCGATGAAGGCGCGGAGCTTGTCGTCGACGGGCGCGGCTTCAGCCTGCAGGGCCACGAGGACGGCTTCTTCGTCGGGCCGAGCCTGTTCGACCGCGTGAAGACGAACATGCGCACCTATCAGGAGGAAATCTTCGGCCCCGTGCTGCAGATCGTCCGCGCCGACGGCTTCGAAGACGCGCTCGCGCTCGCGGCGGAGCACCAGTACGGCAACGGCGTCGCCATCTTCACGCGCAACGGCCACGCCGCGCGCGAGTTCGCGGCGCGCGTCAACGTCGGCATGGTCGGCATCAACGTGCCGATCCCCGTGCCGGTCGCCTACCACACGTTCGGCGGCTGGAAGCGCTCGGCGTTCGGCGACACCAACCAGCACGGCATGGAAGGCGTGAAATTCTGGACCAAGGTGAAAACCATCACCCAGCGCTGGCCCGACGGCTCGCCCGACGGCAGCAACGCCTTCGTCATCCCCACGATGGGGTAAGCCCTGAGCCCCCTCTCCCCGGCCCTCTCCCCAAAGGGGCGAGGGGGAAGTAGAAGGCTCCCTCTCTCCGCCGGGGAGAGGGGCAAGCGAGGAACCATGACGATACGAACCAAAGCCAGCTCAGGCTCTCCCTTCGAGGCCACGATCGGCTTCTCCCGCGCCGTGCGCGTGGGGGACCGCATTCTCGTTTCGGGGACCGCGCCCGTCGAGCCCGACGGCAGTTCCACGCCGGGCGGCGCGGAGGCGCAGACCGCGCGCTGCCTTGCGGTCATCGTTGCCGCGATCGAGCAGCTCGGCGGCAGTGCGGCGGACGTCGTGCGCACGCGCATTTACCTTACCGATGCCGCCGATGCCGATGCCGTGGGCCGCGCTCACGGGGCCGTTTTCTCCGATATCCGCCCTGCCTCCACGATGGTCGTGGTCGCCGCGCTGCTGCGCCCGGAATGGAAGGTGGAAATCGAGGCCGAGGCCATTATAGGAACCAGCCTATGACCCAGTTCGACCTCACCGACGACCAGCGCGCGATCCAGGAAATGGCGCAGCGCTTCACCGCCGACGCCATCACGCCCTTCGCGGCGAAGTGGGACGAAGACCACGTCTTCCCGCGCGACACGATCAAATCCGCAGCCGAGCTTGGTTTCGCGGCGATCTATGTGTCCGAAGAGTCCGGCGGCATCGGCCTCGGGCGCCTCGAATCCGCGCTCATCATGGAAGCGATGGCTTATGGCTGCCCCGCCGTTTCCGCCTTCATCTCCATCCACAACATGGCCTCGTGGATGATCGACGGCTTCGGCGGCGACACCGTGAAGGCGAAGTATCTGCCGAGCCTCGTCTCGATGGACCGGATCGCGAGCTATTGCCTCACCGAACCGGGTTCGGGATCGGACGCGGCGGCGCTGAAGACCAAGGCGGTGCGCGAGGGCGACCACTATGTCGTCACCGGATCGAAGGCCTTCATTTCGGGCGCGGGCGAGAACGAGGTTTACGTCACGATGGTCCGCACCGGCGGCGAGGGGCCCAAGGGCATTTCCTGCCTCGTCATCGAGAAGGACATGCCGGGCGTCAGCTTCGGCGCGAACGAAAAGAAGATGGGCTGGCGCGCGCAGCCGACCGCGCAGGTCAATTTCGACGGCGTGCGCGTGCCGGTGGAAAACCTCGTCGGCGGCGAGGGCGACGGCTTCAAGATCGCGATGGCGGGCCTCGACGGCGGCCGCCTCAACATCGGCGCGTGCAGCCTGGGCGGCGCGCAGCGCGCGATCGACGAGGCGATCGCCTACACACGTCAGCGCAGCCAGTTCGGCAAGGCCATCGCCGATTTCCAGAACACGCAGTTCCGCCTCGCCGACATGGAGACGGAGCTTCAAGCCGCGCGCATCCTGCTCTACGCCGCCGCCGCGAAGGTGACGGCGAAATCGCCCGACAAGACCAAGTTCTCGGCAATGGCGAAGCGCTTCGCCACCGACACCGGCATGTCGGTCGTGGACCGCGCGCTGCAGATGTTCGGCGGTTACGGCTATTTGCAGGACTATCCGATCGAGAAGCTGTACCGCGACCTGCGCGTCCACCAGATCCTTGAAGGCACCAACGAGATCATGCGCGTCGTCATCGCGCGCGAGCTGATGCGGGCCGCCAACTGATGCTCGGCGCGCTGGCGGCGCTGAACGGTCTCCTCGCGGTGATCGTCGGCGCGTTCGGCGCGCATGCCATGACCGACGCGCAGGCGAAGGCGTGGGTGGCGACCGGCGCGCTCTACGGCCTTGGCCATGCCGCCGCCGCGCTCACCGTGATGGCCCGCGCGCCGACCGCCGCGTGGGCGATGTCCGCCGGCGCGATCGTCTTTTCGGGCACGCTTTACCTGATGGCGCTCGGCCTCCCGCGCTGGCTCGGCGCGGTGACGCCGATCGGCGGCGTGCTGATGATCGCGGGCTGGGCGCTTCTCATCTGGCATTTCCTGCGCGCCTGAGGCGTCAAAATCGCTAGCGGCGAGGCGCGGCGAATTCCGCTACGGTGCCCCGAACACCTTAGGGAGACCCGCCATGACCATCTCGCAGCAATGGACACTCGCCAGCCGCCCGCAAGGCGCGCCGACGGCAGAGAACTTCAGGCTGGTGGAGGCCGAGGTTTCCGCGCCGACCGATGGCCAGGTGCTCGCCCGCACGCTGTGGATGTCGCTCGATCCCTACATGCGCGGTCGCATGTCCGAAGGCGCCTCCTACGCCGCGCCGGTGCCGGTGGGCGGTGTCATGGAGGGTGAAACCGTCGGCGAGGTCATCGAATCGCGCGACAGCCGCTTCAAGCCCGGCGACATCGTCGCGGGCCGCTCCGGCTGGCAATCGCACTGGGTGCTCCCCGCCGCCGAGTTGCGCGCGCTGCCCAAAGGCCCCTTCCCGCTCTCCTACCATCTCGGGCTGCTCGGCATGCCCGGCCTCACCGCCTACACCGGCCTCATGCGGATCGGCCAACCGAAGGCGGGCGAAACCGTCTGCGTCGCCGCCGCCTCGGGCGCTGTCGGATCGGTCGTGGGACAGATCGCGCAGCGTCTGGATTGTCGCGTCGTCGGCATCGCGGGCGGCAAGGCGAAGTGCGATTTCGCGGTGAACGAACTCGGCTTCGACGCCTGCCTCGATCACCACGACGCGAACCTCGGCGCCGCCCTGAAAGCCGCCGCTCCCAAGGGCATTGACATCTATTTCGAAAACGTCGGCGGCAAGGTCTGGGAAACCGTGCTCCCGCGCCTGAACGACTTCGCTCGCGTCCCCGTCTGCGGCCTCATCGCCGGTTACAACGCCGCAAGCCGCGATGAGCTTTCCGGCGATATCCTGATGGCCGAACTGATGCGCGCCGTGCTCGTGAAGCGCCTCCACCTCGAAGGCTTCATCGTCAGCGACTACTGGGCCGAAACCATGCCCAAATTCGCCGCCGACATGACCCGCTGGCAGAGCGAGACGCCGTTCGTCTACCGCGAGGATATAACCGAAGGCCTGGAGAACGCGCCCGAGGCTTTCATCGGGCTTCTTGAGGGCAGGAATTTCGGCAAGGCCGTGGTGAAGGTCGCCGATTAGGCGACAAGGCTGCGGCGGGTTCAGGTTCGGGACGGGTCGCCGGTTGCAGGCGTGTCGTCGGCAAGGCCGCCGCCGCCCATCCCTCCGCCGCCGCCACCGCCGCGTCCGCCGCCATCCTTGCCGCCGCGCCCGCCGGAGCCTGATGGGCGCGCGGGGCCCTGCATCGGGATGACAAGCCCCGCCGGAATGGCATCAAGGTCGAGCGCCTCGCGGATAAAGCTCCGAAGCGATACGACAAGATCATGCGTGTGAACGGGGCGTCCGGCGACCAGCTCGCGCGCCGCGTGCTCGGCAAGGCCGACCTGGTCTTCGGTGCCGAGCAGGATGATATCCGACAGCGCGGCCTCCACGGCATCGCGAATGCGCCGCGCGCGGTCCGACCCGCCGGTTGCATCGGCGCCTTCGCGATTGCGCAGCTCGCGCAGATGCGCCGGATCGACGGTCAGCGTGCCCGTGAACGACCCACCGAGAACTTTGTAGGCCGCGATCAATGTGCGCAGACGCTCGTTGATCTGCCGGTTCATGCGCTCCCGGCGCTGCTGGATCGTGACCATCATCAGGAGCCGGATGCCGACGCCCAGGAGCGTGACGATCGCGAGCCCGAACAGCGTTACGAGCAGGCTTTCCCACGAACTGAAATCGATGTTCCGCACGCTCGCCTCCCTCTCTAAATCTTGGTGGCCCGGACGTTATTCGCTCCCCGGCGCACGCGGCGCCGTGACCCCGAAGC
Organism: Sphingosinicella soli; assembly: GCF_014199685.1. Classification (GTDB taxonomy): domain Bacteria; phylum Pseudomonadota; class Alphaproteobacteria; order Sphingomonadales; family Sphingomonadaceae; genus Sphingosinicella; species Sphingosinicella soli. The sequence continues at coordinate 81,604 of NZ_JACHNZ010000008.1, forward strand.
GGACGCTCACCATGCGCAGCGCAAAGGTCGCCAGCGCGCCGACGATCCCCACGGCGGCGGACGGCAGGCCGAGCGCATCGCCCCCGACGACGATCGCCGCGCCGAACATCGCGGCGAGCGCGTAGAGCTCCCCGACTTTCAGCACCCTCGGCACCTCGGCGAGCAGAACGTCGCGAAGTGCGCCGCCGCCGACGGCCGTGAGCACGCCGAGCAGCACGGCGGCCAGCGGATCGAGGCCGAACGTCAGCGCCTTGCGCGCGCCCGCCACGGCGAAGAAGCCGAGCGCCATCGCATCGAACAGCATGACAGGCTGGCTCGCGCGTTCGATCAGCCGGTGCCCGAAGAACACCACGGCCCCTGCGGCAAGCGCGGCGGGCAGATAGCCGGGGTGCGAGAGCGCGGCAACAGGCGTCGCGCCGATCAGCACGTCCCGCGCCATGCCGCCTGCAAGGCCGGTCACGATCGCCAGAACGAACACGCCGAACACATCGAGCTTGTGCCGCACGGCGAGCAGCGCCCCGCCCAGCGCCGCGACGAAGATGCCTGCCAGATCGGCCCACAGCACAACGGGGCCGAGCGGGACAGGCGGCAGTTCCGTCACTGCGCGTCTTCCGGCACGTCCACCTCGACACGAAACATGCTCGTGCCGCGCTGATCGGTGAACCGCGCGTCGCCGAGCGTGACACGCGCCGTGCCGTCGCTGCGCGTCACCTCGGCAAACGGCAGGCGCGACCAGTAAAGGAAATCCGCAGCCTGCTTGCTGGTGCGCGCCGCCGCAGCGATCGCCGGATCATCCATGTTCGTTTCGAACGGCGCGTCGATCGACAGGCTGAACGGGAGAAGGTTCGCCTCTCCGTGGCCGTAGCGACCGCCGACGTCGTAGATCATATCCCGGCGAAACGGATTGATCGGCGGCGGGCTCGCCACCACCTGCCGGGTCGAACCGTAGCCCGCTTCACGCACCGCGACGGCCGTGCGCTGCTCGGCGACATGGCTGCCGTAGCCCATGAACCCGATGTAGAGCGCGACCGCGACGAGCGCCGCACGCGCCGGGGCTTCGCGCTTTCGTCGCCGCGACAGAAACACGCCGAGGCCGAGGGCGATCCACACCCAGAGATCGATGATGAACAGCGTGTCGCCGTAGAACCAGCGCTCGGTGAGCGGCATCAGGAATCGGATGCCGTAGACGTTCAGAAAATCGAGCGCCGGGTGCGACAGCACGCCGATGGCCGAGAGCGCGAGCAGCCAGCCGAAATGCACGGGCGGGCGGGCGGCCGGCCGTGTGCCGCGCCGCGTCTGCCAGCGATCGAAAGCCTGCATGGCCAGCGCCAGGGCGGGAATCATGATGACCCATGCCAGCGGCCCGTGGGTGATGCCGCGGCGGAACGCCAGATTTTCATCGAAGGCGAGCCCGATGATATCAACGTCGGGCAGGTTGGCCGCGATGACGAGGGTGGCGACGCCGAGCCCCGTCTTGCGCTTCAGGCCCGCTTCGCCGAGCGCCCATCCGGCGAGCGAGTGTGTGAGATTGTCCATGCCGGGCGCACCTTATGGGGCGCGGGCCCCGCATTCAACGCCGCAGCGTCAGTTCCGGAAGGACGGGTCGATCCGGTCCAGCTTTCTGAGCAGCGCAGGCCACGCCAGCATCCGGTTGAGCATCGTCATCCCCTCCCCGCTCGACTGGCCCTTCACCTTCTCGGGCGTGCCCTGCGGCGGCGCGTTCAGGTTCTCCCGGCCCGCCGAGAGCATGTGGACCTGCGCCTCGCAGGCGCGTTCGAGAATATACATACGCATGAACGCATCGGCCACGGTTTCACCCACGGTGAGCGTGCCGTGATTGCGCAGGATCATCGCCTTCTTCGTGCCGATGTCCGCGACCAGCCGTTCGCGTTCCTCGAGGTCGGTCGCGATGCCTTCATAGTCGTGGTAGGCGATATCGTGATACACGGCCATCGCGGTCTGCGTGTGCGGCAGCAGGCCGAATTCCATCGCCGAAACCGCCTGCCCGTAGGGCGTGTGGAGATGCACCACGGCCTTCGCGTCCTCGCGCGCCATGTGGATCGCCGAGTGGATCACGAACCCGGCCGGATTCGTGATGTAGGGCGTATCGCCTACGGCGTTGCCGTGAATGTCGATCTTCACGAGGCTCGATGCCGTGATCTCCTCGAACATCAGATTGTACGGGTTGATGAGGAAATGATGTTCCGGCCCCGGCACGCGCACCGACAGATGCGTGAAGATGATGTCGTCCCAGCCGTAAAGCGCGACGAGGCGGTATGCCGCGGCAAGATCCACGCGGGCATTCCATTCTTCATCCGAAACCGTGCTCTGCACCGACGGCATCTGGATCGCGGTGGCCATTCTCTCTCTCCCCGGCACGTTCGCCTTTTGCGCAGTGTGCCCCAGCACGGCCGGAATTCAAAGCCAGCAGGTTTCGGAGCTTGGATACCGTGATCTGCCTGTCACATTCCGGGCCTAACAGGCTGCCGACCGCCATAGGGGAACGCGCCACCATGAGCATCCACCTTCGCCGCCGTGATCTCTTCACCGGCATCGCCGGTATAGGCGCCGTGCTTCCGGGACGCGCCTGGGCCGCAGCGCTCAGTCGCGGCTTCACGCACAATGTCGCGAGCGGCGAGCCCTCGCAGACCAGCATCCTGCTGTGGACGCGCTATGTGCCTGCGGGCGACGCTGCGGCACTGACCGCCGAAATCGCCGAGGATTCGGGCTTCACGCGGATCGTCGCGCGGCGCGAGGCGGTTGCGGACGCGGCGAGCGATTACTGCGTTCGCGCGCTTGCCGAAGGGCTGGAGCCGGGGCGCTGGTATTATTACCGATTCCGCACGGCGAGCAGCGAAACATCCCCGACGGGCCGAACGCGGACGCTGCCCGCAGGGCGCACGGGGCGCTTCAACATCGCGGTCTTTTCCTGCTCAAACCTGCCCTTCGGCCTGTTCAACGCCTATGCGCACGCGGCGGAGCGGCAGGACATCGACCTTGTCGTCCACCTCGGCGACTATATCTACGAATACGCGCGCGGCACCTATCCGAGCGCTTCCGAAGCGATGCCCGGACGCATCATCGACCCGGCGGGCGAAATCGTGACGCCCGCCGACTACCATGCCCGCTACGCCGCCTACCGCCGCGACCGCGATCTTCAGATGCTGCACCAGCGCTTTCCGATGATCTCGATCTGGGATGACCACGAGTTCACGAACGACGCGTGGAAGGACGGCGCGGAGAACCACCAGAGCGAAACCGAAGGCCCCTGGGAAACGCGCAAGGCGGCGGCGAAGGCTGCGTACCGCCACTGGCTGCCGATGTCGGACGCAGCTTACGAAGCCTATGAGATCGGCGACCTCGCGACGCTGATCCGGCTCGATACGCGCGTCGAGGGCCGCGACCGGCAGCTTGAGCTTGCCGACGCCTTCACGCTGGCGGACGATCCGGCCAAGGCGCTCGCGGCGTTTCGCGACACGGTTTGGGCGGACCCCGCGCGGCAATTGCTCGGCGCGCCGCAGGAAGCGTTTCTCGGGGACACGCTCGGCCGTTCGGTGAAGGCGGGCACGCGGTGGCAGGTGGTCGCCCAGCAAGTGCTGGCGGGCGAAACGAAGACACCTGCGGGCGCGAACGCGTCGTGGCTCGGCGGGACGCCGTCCGACTATGTGAAGCAGCGTTTCGATGCGGGCGTTCTGGCCGGAAAGATCGGCCTGCCCTTCAACTTCGACGCGTGGGGCGGCTATCCGGCGGCGCGGGCGCGCTATCTCGGCGCAGCGCAGGCGGCGGGCGCGAACCTGCTGAACCTCGCCGGAGACACGCACAACGCCTGGGCCTTCGACCTTGCCAACAACGGATCGCCTGCGGGCGTCGAGTTCGGCGTGCAGGGCGTGACCTCTCCGGGCATGGAGAGCTATATGCGCGGCGCGGCGCCCAGCGACGTTGCAGCGGCACTTGTCGCCGCGAACCCCGAACTCAAATGGTGCGAGACGGAACGCCGGGGTTACATGACGCTATCGCTGACGCCCGATGCCGCGCAGTGCGACTGGCACTTCCTCGACACGATCCGAACGCGATCGACAGCGATCGCGGCGACGCACAGCGCGACGGTGCGGCCGGGCACGAACCGGATGGCGTGACGGGGCTTGCAAAATAGGACGGGAGGCGCTGGAGTGACAGCGCAGACGTCGTTCCCCGTCACCGTCATGCTGAACGCGTTTCAGCATCCATAGGGCAGCGCCGCTGAACCGCCGTATGGACCCTGAAACAAGTTCAGGGTGACGGTTATTGCTGTTGCATTTCTCCTACAGCCTCGGCGCGAGGAAGGCCTCCACGTCCGCCAGCGCTATGGTTTTGTCGAGATAGGCGTCGCCGATGCTGCGGGCGAGGACGAAGGGGGTGGTGCCGCCTGCGGCTTTCTTGTCCTGCTGCATGTGGTGGACGAGCGCTTCGACGGTGAAGCCGAAGCCTGCCGGGCTGACGGGCAATCCTGACGCGGCGAGGTGGGCCTGCGCGCGGGCGGCGTCCTGCGCGCTGCAGATGCCGCGTTCCGCCGAGAAGGCGAAGGCCATGACCATGCCCATCGCGACGGCTTCGCCGTGCAGCAGCCGATCGGAGAAGCCGGTTTCCGCCTCGAAGGCGTGGCCGAAGGTGTGGCCGAGGTTGAGGAGCGCGCGGCGGCCGCTCGTTTCGCGCTCGTCTTCCGCAACGATCGCGGCCTTCATGCGGCAGCTGTGCGCGATGGCGTGAACCTGCGCGGCGCGGTCTCCGGCGAGGAGCGCGGCGGCGTTCGCCTCGCACCAAGCGAAGAACGCTGCGTCGCCGAGGAGGCCGTATTTGACGACCTCCGCATAGCCCGCGCGCATGTCGCGGGGGCCGAGCGTGTCGAGCAGTTCGGGATCGATGAGCACGCGGGAGGGCTGGTGGAAGGCGCCGACAAGGTTCTTGCCCGCCGCCGCGTTGATCGCCGTCTTGCCGCCCACCGACGAATCGACCTGCGCGAGCAGCGTGGTGGGAATCTGCACGAATTCGCAGCCGCGCCGCGCCACGGCTGCGGCAAAGCCGGTGAGATCGCCGATGACGCCGCCGCCGAAGGCGATGACGGCATCGCCGCGCTCCACGCCCGCCGACAGGATGCGCTCGACGAGGGATTCGAGCGAGCGCCAGGTTTTCGTCGCCTCGCCCGCCGGGAAGATGACGGGATCGAGCGGGCGATCCAGAGCGGAAGCCAGCCGTTCCAGATGCGCGGCGGCGACGGTTTCGTCGGTGACGACAAGCTGCGGCCGACCGCTTTTCGGACGCCCGATTTCCCGCCCCGCATCGGCGAGGATGCCCGGCGCGATGACGATATCATAGGCGCGCGCGCCCAGTTCGACCCGAACCACTTCCTTCACGCGGATTCCCCCAGACGGCGGAGTTCCGCCACAATGGCATCGACAGCAACATGATGCGGCGCCGGTTCGCTCGATATGCGGATCTGCGCCTGCGCATAGAAGGGATTGCGCACCGCCGCGAGATCACGGAGCACCTGCCCGGCGTCTTTGTCCCGGAGCAGCGGGCGATGATCGCGCTTGGAAACCCGCTCGACAAGCGTGTCGATGTCGGCATCGAGCCAGACTGCAATCGCGCTTTCGAGCACGCGCGCGCGTGTCTGGGCATCGACGAACGCGCCGCCGCCCGTCGCGATCACCTTGGGCGGGCCGGAGATCAGCCGCGCGATCACGCGGCGCTCGCCTTCGCGGAACTGCGCCTCGCCGTAGCGCGCGAAAATTTCCGACACGGAAAGCCCCGCAGCCTCTTCGATCGCTTCGTCGGCATCGACGAAATCGAGGCCCAGACGCTTGGCAAGGCGGCGGCCGATCGTGGTCTTGCCCGCGCCCATCAGCCCCACGAGCACAACCGAACGGCTGAGACCGCGCCTGCGGCGACCCTGCGACGGGGCGGCGTTTTTTGGTTCGCAAGCGTTCATCGCACTCGCTATACACAGGCGCCTCGCCGAAGGCCAAGCGCGCTCCGCCGCGTTCAGGCCTGCAGCGGAATGAAACCAACGCGACTGCCCCGGAGATGCGATTGTCCCGCCTGTTATTCTGGCTGTTTGTCATCATTGCCGCCATCGTCGTCATCGGCGGCGCCATTCTGATGTTCATCGATGTTCCCCATCAGACACAGCGCGTAGAGCAACCGGTTTCGAATGAAACCCTGGGTCTTTAGCGGCGCGCTCGCCGCGCTGGCGGCAACGGCGGCCTTCGGACAGGACGCACCGAAATCGCTGCTGCCCGACGTATTCGGCGCCGCGCCGCCCGAAGCGCCGCCGCCGCCGCGTCCGGCGGACACACAGGCCGACACGCCCGGCGGAGACACGCCGCAGCAGAACCCCGACGGAACAGCCGCCGGGCTTCCGATCGCGGCAACCCCCGCGACTGTCGATCCGTTCGCCAGCGGCCCTGCGCGGGCCGGCAGCTTCGATATCGCGGGGCCGCTCACCGCGCGGCTCGGCGGCTATGGCATGGGCGCGTTCGAGGGCAGCGACGGGCGCTTTCTGAACGGGCTGTTGCAGCGCACCAGGCCGCCCCTCGCCTCGCGCTGGGGGCATATCGTTCTGCGCCGCGCGCTGCTTTCGCGCGTGCCGACGCCCGACGGCGTGCGCCCCGCCGACTGGCTCGCCGAGCGCGCGCTGCTGCTGCTGCGCATGGGCGAGGTGGACGGCGCCAAGCTGCTCGTCGATGCGCTGCCGCTCGATCGCTACACGCCCCGGCTGTATGCGGTGGCGAGCCAGGTGCATCTGGCCGCCGCCGACATTCCCGCGCTGTGCCCGCTCGCGCCGAATGCGAGGGCGTTTTCGAAGCTGCCGTTCTGGGACGCCGCGAACGCGATCTGCGCCGGCCTTGAAGGCGACGACATCACCGCCGCCGCGCAGTTCGACCGGCTGCGCGCCCGCCGCGCCATGCCGATGATCGACATCGTGCTCGCCGAGCGCGCAGCAACCGTGGTGTCGGGCGAAGGTCGCGGCGCCAATATCGACTGGGACGAGGCGAAATCGCTGAGCGCCTATCGATTCGGCCTTGCCGCAGGGGCAGGCATCGCAATTCCCGAGCCCTTGCTGGCCCGCCCCTCCGCCATGCTTGCGGGCTGGATGATGCGCGCGCCGGGGCTTTCGATCGCGCAGCGTTCCGAGGCGGCACCGATCGCCGCCGCCTACGGCATCGCATCGGCGCGCGAGCTTGCCGCCCTCGCCGCCGCGCGAATCGCCGCGATCGAGCCGGGCGCCGACGGCGAAGATGCCATCGCCGACATCCGCGCCGCCTATGCGGGACGGAACGCCGAGGAGCGCATCGCCGCGATGCGGCGCATCTGGGAGGCCGCGGAAACACCGCAGGCGCGCTACGGCGCGCTTGTGCGCACGGCAGCCGCCGCCGCGCGCATTCCGCCCGCCGCCGCGCAGGCGGACGATGCGCCTGAACTGATCGAATCGATGCTCTCCGCCGGCTATATACGCCAGGCGCTCGCATGGTGGCCGGTGCTGGCGAACGGCCCGGAGAAGGCGCGGCGCGAAGCCTGGCCCTATCTGGCGCTTGCCGACAGCACGGGACGCATCGCGAACGGCGACGTCGGCGAAGCGCGCGACTGGCACGGTGCGCTTTCGGGCAAGTCTGCCGACCGCAAGGGCGCGATGTTCGCTGCGGCCATGCAGGCCCTGCAACCCGGCGGCGGCTGGAGCGGCCTTGCCGAAGACCTCGGTGTCGGGTCGCTCGACAATCGCTACACGCGGCGGATCGCCTCCGCCGCCGTTGAAAAACGGCGCGGCGAGGTGGCGATCCTGGCCGGAATCGGGCTACAATCGAGCTGGGCGGGGGTATCGCCCGCGCAGCTTTCGGTCGTCGTCGGCGCGCTGAACCGCGCAGGGTTCGCGCGCGAGGCGCGGATGATGGCGGTCGAGGCGGTCACGCGGAATTGAGCCTGCCCGACGATCGGCGCGCGATTGCGCTGTTCCTCGACATGATGGCCGCCGAGCGGGGCGCGGCAGCCAACACGATTTCCGCCTACAGCCGCGATCTTGCGCAGGCGAGCGAAGCGCTCGGCGGCAAATTCGCCGAGGCCGATGCCCGCGCGCTCGAAGCGCTGATCCACGAATGGCGCGATCTTGCGGCAACGAGCCTTGCCCGCAAGCTCTCGGCGGTCCGGCGCTTTTTCGCGTTCCTCGTTTCCGAAGGGCTGCGCGCCGACAATCCCGCAGGCGATCTCGGCGCGCCCGCCAAAGGCCGGCCGCTTCCCAAAACGCTGTCGCGCGAAGAGGTGGACCGTATCTTCGCGGTCGTCGAGGAGGAGGCTGCGACCGGTCCGGCAGGACTGCGGCAGAAGGCGCTCATCGAACTGCTCTACGGATCGGGACTGCGCGCGACCGAACTCGTCTCCCTCCCCCGCGCCGCGATCAAGCCGGGGACGCCCTATGCTGTGCTGAAAGGCAAAGGCGACAAGGAACGCATGGTGCCCGTGTCCTCGCGCGCCGGAGAGGCCGTGGACGCGTGGGCGAAGACGCTGGCGCCGGGGGCGAAGTTTCTGTTCCCTTCGGGCAGCACGCACATGTCGCGCGTGCGGCTGTTCCAGATCGTGAAACGCCTTGCCGCCGCCGCCGGGATTTCGCCCCTGAAGGTCAGCCCGCACGTGCTGCGCCATGCCTTCGCGACGCATCTTCTTGAAGGCGGCGCCGACCTTCGCGCGCTGCAATCGATGCTGGGCCACGCCGACATCGCGACCACGCAGATCTACACGCATGTTCAGTCCGCGCATCTCGTTGAACTCGTCAACCGCGCGCATCCGCTTGCGGGCGCGCGCCAAGACGATTAGGCGGGGGCGATGATTACGTATCTCGAATTCGAGAAGCCCGTCGCCGAACTGGAGACGCGCATCAAGGAACTGAAGGCATCGGCCGGCCAGGGCGCGGTCAACATCGATGCCGAGGTGAAGAAGCTGGAAGCCAAGGTCGAGGCGCAACTGAAGGCGATCTACGCCAAGCTGACGCCGTGGCAGAAAACGCAGGTCGCCCGACACCCGGCGCGGCCGCACCTGAAAGACATCACCGCCGCGCTCATCACCGATTTCACGCCGCTCGCGGGCGACCGCAAGTTCGGCGAGGACTGCGCGATCATCGGCGGTCCCGGGCGCTTCCGAGGTCGCCCGGTGATGGTGATGGGGCACGAAAAAGGCTCCGACACCGCGAGCCGCCTGAAGCACAATTTCGGCATGGCGAAGCCCGAAGGCTACCGCAAGGCGGTGCGCCTGATGGACATGGCCGACCGCTTCGGGCTGCCTGTCATCAGCTTCGTCGACACCTCCGGCGCCTTTCCCGGCATCCACGCCGAGGAGCGCGGCCAGGCCGAAGCGATCGCACGCTCGACCGAAGCCTGCCTGAAGCTCGGCACGCCGATGGTCGCCGCGATCGTCGGCGAAGGCGGATCGGGCGGCGCGGTGGCGCTGGCGACAGCAAACCGCATCATCATGCTCGAACACTCCGTCTATGCGGTGATCTCGCCCGAAGGCTGCGCCTCCATCCTGTGGCGCACGTCCGACAAGGCGGCGGACGCGGCGGCGGCGATGAAGCAGACCGCGCAGGATCTGAAGGGCCTGAACCTGATCGACGTGATCGTTCCCGAACCCGTGGGCGGCGCGCACAGGAGCCCGCAGGCGGCGATCAAGATGCTCGGCGATGCAGTGGAAACCCAGCTCGCCACGATGGACGGCCTCAGCGCGGACGCCGTGCGCGACGACCGGCGGGCGAAGTTCCTGGCGATGGGGCGGTAACACCTCGCTCCTCCCTGTCAGGGAGGGGTTGGGGAGGGTCTGGCAGGCGCCGCGCCATCGACCCCCACCCGGCCTCCCCCTGCCAGGGGGAGGAGAACTTTAAGACTTGGCGAGTTTGTCCAGCTTGGCCTGAAGTGCCGCCATTTCGCGCTTGAGGTCGGAAAGTTCGGAGGCCTCGTCGGCAGGCGCTGCGCTCTCGGCGCCGACCTTGCCGGTCATCATGGTGGCGGCGGCCTCGAACATCGCCATGTTCTGTTTGGCGATGGATTCGAGGGGATTGAACGCGCCTGCCATCGATTTGCGGAACTGTTCCTGGTTGCGGCGCAGCGCGGCCATCGACGCTTCGAGATACGGCGGCACCATCGACTGCATCGAATCGCCGTACATCGAGATCAGCTGGCGCAGGAACGGCGTCGGCAGCATGGTCTGGCCGCGATTTTCCTCGTCCATGATGATCTGCGTGAGCACCGAGCGGGTGATATCATCCCCCGACTTCGCATCGACGACCTTGAAGTCCACGCCCGCGCGCGTCATCTCGCCCAGGTGATCGAGTGTGATGTAGCTCGACGAGCCGGTGTTATACAGGCGCCGGTTGGCGTATTTCTTGATGATGATCGGGTCGGCTTTGGATTCTTCGTCGGACATGAACGACCTCGATGCTGCGCGTGCGAAATCCATAGCACGCGGCGATGCTGCGCAGCAACACGCGGCATCGAGCGCGCGCGGACCGCACCCGCTGCCGCTGTTCCTTGACCATGCCCGGCAGGCGATCGGCGCGGACCGGGCGCGCATGGAACGCTTCCTCGGCGCGCTTGCCGCCTACCAGAACGCCCGCTGGCGGCGCGATCTGCCGGACATGCCCGTGGTCGCATCCTCGGGCAGCGCCGTGCTGCGCGACTACGGCGGCAGCGGCAGGCCTGCCGTGTTCGTGCCCTCGCTCATCAACACCGCCGACGTGCTCGACCTGACGGCGCAGCGCTCGCTGCTGCGGCATCTGGCCGGGCGCGGCGTGCGGCCGCTGCTCGTGGACTGGCAGGCGCCGGGCGCGGCGGAGGCCCCGCTTTCAGTGGGCGGCTACGTGATCGCGCGGCTGCGGCCGCTGCTGGACGCGATCGGCGAGCCGCTCGATCTCGTCGGCTATTGCCTCGGCGGCACGATGGCGCTTGCCGCCGCGTCGCACCCGCTGGTGCGGCGCGTGGCGACGATTGCCGCACCCTGGGATTTCGCGGGCTATCCGGCGGCGCGGCGGCAGGCGCTTTCGGCATACTGGCAGGGCATCGCGCCTTCGCTGCCTGCGCTGCGCGGCATGCCGATGGATCTCATCCAGCCCGCATTCTGGTCGCTCGATGCGGCCGGGGCGGTCGCCAAGTACGAGCGCTTCGCCGCGCTCGACCCCGATTCGGAGGCCGCGCGGCTGTTCATCGCGCTGGAGGACTGGGCGAACACCGGCGCGCCGCTGACGATTCCGGCGGCGCGCGAATGCTTCGAGGACTTCTTCGGCGCCAACGTGCCCATCGAAGGCGGCTGGCGCGTGGGCGGGGAAACCATCGGCCCGCCCGTGAAACCGACGCTCAACATCGTCTCGCGAACCGACCGGCTGGTGCCCGCGATCACGGTCGAACCCTTCGGCGAGACGCGGCTGATCGACGCCGGGCATGTCGGCATGATGGTGGGATCAAACGCGCGCGCGCAGCTCTGGCAACCGCTCGCCGATTGGCTGACAGGCTGAGGCGCACTACATAGGCCGGGAAATCGGAAAGGATTCCTCATGGACGCAGTCATCGTCGCCGCCAAACGCACCCCGGTCGGCAGTTTTCTCGGCAGCTTTGCGAGCACCCCCGCGCACGAACTCGGGCGCATCGCCATTGCCGCAGCGCTCGCCGAAGCGGGCGTCGGCGGCGATGAGGTCTCCGAAGTGATTCTCGGGCAGGTGCTGACCGCCGCGCAGGGGCAGAACCCGGCGCGGCAGGCCGCGATCGCTGCGGGCATCGCGCAGGAAACGCCCGCATGGAGCGTCAACCAGGTGTGCGGATCGGGGCTCCGCGCCGTCGCGCTCGCCGCGCAGGCGATCCAGAACGGCGACGGCAGCATCATGATCGCGGGCGGGCAGGAATCGATGAGCCTGTCGCCGCACGCGCAGTACCTGCGCGGCGGGCAGAAGATGGGCGCGATCGAATTCGTCGACACGATGATAAAGGACGGCCTTTGGGATGCCTTCAACGGCTATCACATGGGCATCACCGCCGAGAACCTCGCCGAGAAGTATCAGGTGAACCGCGACGCGCAGGACGCCTTCGCCGTGGGATCGCAGAACAAGGCCGAAGCCGCGCGCGCGGCGGGCCGCTTCAAGGACGAGATCGTGCCCGTCACGATCAAGGGCCGCAAGGGCGACACGGTGGTGAGCGAGGACGAATATATCCGCGCGGGCGCCACCATCGAAGGCCTGCAGGGCCTGAAGCCCGCGTTCAAGAAAGACGGCACGGTGACGGCGGCGAACGCCAGCGGGCTCAACGACGGCGCGGCGGCGCTGGTGCTGATGTCGGCCGACGAAGCCGCGAAGCGCGGCGCGAAGGTGCTGGCGCGCGTCGCATCGTGGGCGAGCGCGGGCGTCGACCCCGCGTTCATGGGCATCGGCCCGGTTCCGGCTTCGCGCAAGGCCCTGGAGAAGGCCGGATGGAGCGTCGGCGATCTCGATCTGATCGAAGCCAATGAAGCCTTCGCCGCGCAGGCGCTGTGCGTGGGGCAGGAACTCGGCTTCGATCCCGAAAAACTGAACGTCAACGGCGGCGCCATCGCCATCGGCCACCCGATCGGCGCATCGGGCGCGCGCATCCTCACCACGCTGCTCCACGAGATGCAGCGCCGCGACGCGAAAAAGGGCCTCGCCACGCTGTGCATCGGCGGCGGCATGGGCATCGCGCTGTGCGTGGAGCGGTGACGCCGACACCGTGATGAGACGCTGATCGATGAGACCGGGCCTCGATACGCTGAGGGCCTATTACGGCGGAGCGGACGGGCGCCGGACGGCGCGGCTGCTCGCGCAGATCATCGCGCCTGTCGTGCGCACCGACGCCTCTGCCCGGCTGCTGGCGCTCGGCTATCCCGCGCCGCTGCTGCAGGGCCTCGACCCCGCGCGCATCGAGCGCCTGTGCATGGTGATGCCCGCCGATCAGGGCGCGCGGGCGTGGCCGCGTCGCGGGCCTTCCTGCGCCGTGAGCGCGCGCGAGACCGAACTGCCGTTCGTCGAGGCGCTTTTCGATCAGGCGCTGCTCGTCCACGCGCTTGAATTCACGAACGCGCCGAAGCTGCTGCGCGAACTCTGGCGCGTGCTTGCGCCTGCGGGCGAACTCATCCTGATCGTGCCGAACCGCGCGGGCATGTGGACGCACTTCGAATCGACCCCGTTCGGACAGGGGCATCCGTTCGGCCGAAACGGTCTGGGCGCGGTGCTGCGCGAGGCGATGTTCGAGCCGGTCGCGTGGAAAACCGCGCTGGTGGCGCCGCCGGTGCGCGGACTTAAATGGCTGGACCGGCCGCTGACACGGCTGCTGCCCGCGCTCGGCGGCATTCACTTCGTGCTGGCGCGGAAAACCGACGGGCTTGCGATCAGCCCCGTAGGCCGCGCGCAGACCGCGTCACGCGCCGCAGCCGGCGCTCGACGGCCAGTTCCAGATTTGCCGCGCGAACCCCATCGACGAGCGCCGCACCGGCCATGAGCACGGCGAGCAGGCAGGCGGCAAAGAGCGCCCAGCCCAATCCGCCCGGATATGTCTTGAGATAGGCTTCACCGCGCATCGCCGCGCCGAGCGCGAGCGCATAGATGATGACCCCCGCTTCGAAGCCGTTGGTGATCCTGAAAAAACGTCCGACGCGGTGCAGCATGTGCATGGTGCATTGATACCACCGCGATCGCGGTGGCCAAGGCGAAATTTACCTTTTGTTAACTTTTTCTAATCGTCGAGCGCGGGGAGCGGTGCGGCCTCGATCGCGTGCCCGGCCGGATCGGCGAGCGACTCGCGGCCTTCGATGGCCGGACCTTCCCGGGGCAGCGCTGCGGCGGCGCTCGGCGTCCTGCCGATGGACGGGTTGGCGATCCCCGCGCGGACGGCTGCGGATATCGTGGGGAGTGTGGCCGAGGGCGGACGGTAGCCCGGCGTCGCAGCATCGGGCAGCGGCGGCGCCACCACGACGCTGCCGTCGGGAAACCTCTCGGTGAGCGCAGGGAGCGGCTCGGGAAGCGGAACGGGCTCGTCGATAATGTCGGCGGCCTCGGGCAGCACGGCGAGTTCAGGCTCCGAGAAGCCGGCCACGGGGCCCTCGATCACCGCCCCCTCCATCACCGGGCTCCGGTCGACCGCAGCAGGCTTCGCGACGTCGGGAAGATGCAGGAAGGCGGCGATCCGGTCCCAGCCGAACGTATCGACGGCATAGGCCAGCGCCGCCGCGATCAGCAGGCTGAGCGCGCCGGTCGCCGCAACGAAACCGCGCGCGCCGAAACGGCGGCGGGGCTTCGCCTCCACCCACGGCATCATCGGCTGCGGCGGCGATTGCGGCGCGGGCGCCGGATCGGCGAGCGCAATGGGCTGAGGCGGCGCGGCGCGGGGCGCGGGGCGCGGCGCATCGAGAACATAATCAGGCTCGGCGGCGGGCAGCGGCAGGCGCCCGGCGATCGCGGCCAGCACATGGCGCTGCTCGACGACGAGCCCGCCTTCGAACATCGCCTCCAGAAGCGCGGCGCCCGCGATTTGCTTCAGCACGCGCGGATTGCCCGAAACCGCCTCCACGATCGCTTCCTGCGCGGCGACCGTGAACAGATCCGGGCGTCCGGCCGCGGCGGAGGCATCGACGAGGAAATCCGCAGCTTCGCGGGCCGCCATCGGCGCAAGACGGACGCTCCGCGCCTGCTGCGGTAGCCGGGAACCGTCAACCCCGGCCAGAACCACCGTGGCGCGGTGCCGCGCGGCGCGATCGAGAACGGCATCGAGCGCGCGCGGCGCAGCGCCGTCGGCCTCATCGATCAGCACGGCGTCGCGATTGGTGAAATCGGCCTGCGCGGCAAGCGCCGGGCCTGCAAAGCTGACGGTTGAAACCCCGCGCGCCGCCAGTTCCCGCGACGCCGCCGCGAGCAGCTGCGACTTGCCCATACCCGCCGCGCCGGAGAGGACCACCCCCTCGCACGCCAGCACGGACTCCACGATCGCGGACAGCGCCGTTTCAAAGGCATGATGCAGATAGAGCTGGCCGTGCGGTTCCTGCCGGAACAGCACGTGCTTCAAACCGAAATGACGAAGGACGTCCATGAAGATCCGCTGCGTCGTGGGGCTGATGAAAGAGAAACGCTTACAGACCAGATAGGGCGCATGTGCCGTAGTGCGCCCGTAGCGTCAACGTCATGACGTCACGATTCGTCTCTGGCCCCGCCCCGCAGCGCGGCGGTTATTTCGGAAGAACCTGCCGCCAGGCCGTCACCGCCACCGAAGCGAACAGCCCGGCAAGCGCATAGGGATCATCCGCCGCATACTGGATCGCGGCCCTGCGATCCCCGCAATCGATGATGACCAGCGATCCGATCGGGCGGCCTTCCTCGTCGAGCAGGGGGCCCGCGATGCGGATCCGGTCGCCGGCGCGATCCAGGTGCTCGAGATGCGCGGGACGAGTCGCCGCCCGGAGATCGCCGCTCGAAGGCTTGTCGATGCAGTGGATTGCGAACAGAGGCATGCGCACCCGTCTAGAACGGATGCGCGGGCGATGAAAGAGCGCTTCGCGCGCACTGCCCCGCGAGACTTTCGCCGCGCGCTGCGATATGTCGGAACAGCACCGGGGAGCGGTGATCGGCTTTCTGTTCGCCTTCGTGCTTTCGAAGCTCGGCGGCGGATGAGCGCGGTTGACGACCTCCCGCCGCTACCTTATAGGTGCCCACTTTCAAGCCACGGCTGAAACACGAGATTCGAGGACGAAAACGATGTCGCGCGTTTGCGAACTGACCGGCAAAGGTCGCCAGGTGGGCCACAATGTGTCCCACGCCAACAACAAGACCAAACGGGTGTTCCTGCCCAACCTTCAGAACGTGTCGCTGATTTCCGACTCGCTCGGGCGCACCGTCCGCCTGAAGGTTTCGACGCACGGCCTGCGCTCTGTCGAGCACAACGGCGGGCTCGACAACTGGCTGATCAAGACCCGTGACGAGAAGCTGAGCCTGAAGGCGCGCCGCCTGAAGCGCGATATCAAGAAAAAGCTGAGCGCCGAGGCCGTCGCCGCCTGAGCAGCGCTCTCCAGACATTCGAAAAGGGCCGGCGGATACACTCCGCCGGCCCTTTTTCTATTCGGGCAGCAACTCGAACTTGAGCAGCAGCGTGCGCTGCGCCGCGTTGAAATTATCGTCGCTGACAAGGTAGAGGAACGTCCGGTCGCCCTCGCGGCGGATATCGATCCCTTCCATGTTGTCGATGCTGACGGGCGGGCGCAGGCGGGCGATCTCGCGGCCCTGCACGGTGGCGCCCTCTCTGATGTCGGCAAGCGGCACCTCGACAAGCGCCATCGCCACGCCGGTGAGCGGCGAGAAGGCGCGATTGAGGATGATGAGGTGCGCGTCGTCGCGCAGCGCCGCGTCGGTCGGCGAGAACGTCTCGGGCGGGCGGTAGCGGAAGGCGAGGTTGGCGCGCGTGCCGTCCGGCCGCTTCAGCGCGCCGATGGCGATGCCGGGGCGGTCGCCGCCGTCCGCCGCTTCCTCCGCGATGACGAGCGGAACGCCGCCGGGCAGCATCACGAGCGTCTCGGGGCCGCCGTTGTTCGGCCAGTCCTTCATTTCCGGCAGCGCATACACCTGCCGGGCGCGCCATTCCGGCTGACCCAGCGGAACGATCCACAGCGCGTTCGTGCGCTCGAACCCGACAAGCGCTTCGGCCCCGCCGGGGCTGAGCACGAGCGATTCGGCATCGCGCGAAGCCTTGTCGCCGGGGTCGCCGTCGCGATCGAGAAGCGCGCCGCCGCGAACATTCTCGATGCCCACCAGCCGACCCTCGCGCTCGACGCGGTCGAAGCTCAGCATGATGCCAACGTCGCCCACGGCGTAGCAGCGATCCGGGCAGCGAAGCGCGGACAGGCCCCCGAACCACGACGCGGAGGACCGAAGCACGACACCGCCCGCATAGCGCAGGCGCCCTTCCCCCAAGCGCGCAGCATCACGCGCGTCGAAGGGGACGGCGGTGCTTTCGATCGAAACAGGTTCGATGACGGGTGGAGCGGTATTGCCGCAGGCGGCGATGGCGAGCAGCAGCAGGACGGGAACACGCATGAGACAGCGGAATAAGCGGCGTCGGCCGCGAATGCAAACAGCGGCCCGCAGGCGATGCCTGCGAGCCGCTGTTCATTTCAACGGACTGTTCCAGTCCATTGCGGCGCTTACCAGTAGGGGTTCACGCCGTAGTGCGAATAGACCCGGGTCTGATAGTCGCGATCGAGCGCCGAATCGCTGTTCGTCTCGTCGAACGTCGGGCCGCTGCGAAGCTGGTCTTCGGTCACATCGAGGCGATAGCCGTCGACATCGGTATCGTACTTCAGCGTCTGCCACGGCAGGCTGTGATACTTTTCGCCGATTCCGAGAAAGCCGCCGACGGAAACAACCGCGTCGGTAACGCGGCCGCCGCGCTTTTCGATCATCAGCGATTTCACCGAACCGATGCGCTCGCCTTCGCGATCATAGACCGCAGTGCCGTCGACCTTTCCCGAAGAAATCAGGTCGTTGGTTTCTGATGTTGCTGTCTGCATGGAAATCCTCCGTTTCTTTTCCTGTGCCCAACCAACGAGGCCGGGTCCGGGGAGTTCCGCGCGATGCGACGAACCGTCCGGCGACCGGTGCGGTTCAGCGCGGGCGATATCAAACGCCCCGTTGACGCGGCGCGCGCAGACGGCATTGTAGGCGCGAGGAGACAGGTATGCGTTTTGGAATTCGGGGCGTTACGGCAAGGCTTGCAATCGTAGCGGCGGCGGGCACGCTTGTCCTTGCCGCGTGCGAGAAGAAGAAAGAGCCGGAGCCTCCGGCGCCGAGCGAAACAAGCGAGACGGCCGACCCGCTGATCCCGCAGCCCTCCCCCGCTCTGCGGCTGCCCGAAGGCAACCCGCCGCCCCCCTCCGAGCTGTCGCGCGACGTTCCCGCCATCACGCGCGGCCAATCCCTCGCCGAAGCGAACTGCACGCGCTGCCACGCCACGCAGCCGGGGCAGAAAAGCGCCGATGCCTCGGCGCCTTCGTTCGCGACTCTGTTCACGAACTATCCGCCCGAGTACATCGCCGAAGCGTTCGCGGAGGGGGTTTTCGTCGGACACGGCGACATGCCGTCGTTCGAATTTTCGCCCGAGCAGATCAACGACCTCGTCGCCTATCTCAAGACGCTCGGTCCTCCCGGCTGAGCGCACCGCACGCAGGCAGCCGGCGCGCGTCCTCGACGCCGTCGGTCAGGCGTTTCAGCACGACATCCAGAATGGCGCGCCCCGCCATCTGCGCATCCTCGCCCTGCCCCGCATCGAGCAGCCCGCCGACGTTGATCGCATCAAGCAGCGCCTTGGCCTCGCTGACCCGGCCGGCCAGCGAGAACGCCGCGCATGACCGGCATTCACAGGCCATGGGGTTTGCCGATCGGCATCTCTATGGGGCGCGCGGCATCACGCCGCGACTTCGCGACTTTTGTATCTGTTTAGTCCCTCGTTTTGATGGTGCGGTTCTCTGATAAACCGTTTTGGCTGCTCGGACCATATTTTGCAGACATATTCATATGGGGTGAGGCCT
>NZ_JACHNZ010000009.1 GCF_014199685.1 Sphingosinicella soli
TCAGTCGTTGTGGCGCTCCCATGGAGTATCTGTCCCATAGCGCATCCTTCCATTGCTGGCTGAATAATGCACCATCAAAGCCTGGGATCAAACAACTAGAGACCGGCGACTATTTTGGCTCGACCGTTGCGCTGAGCGGCATAGGCGACAGAATGGCCGTAGGTGCGCTCAGCGACGATGGTGCGGACAACAGCACTTCGACCGTCGGCGCGGTCTATCTGTTTACGTTCGATAGCGAAGATTTCGAAGGCGGTACGCTCGCAGGCATCATCGGCAAGGGTTACAGCGGCGGCAACAGCCGCGACATCACGGGGCTGGAGGCAGCCGACCTGTTCGGCCGCTCGCTGGCCCTTACAAACGACGGCAAATATCTCGTTGCGGGCGCACCGGGCGACGATGGCGCGGGAAACGCTCTTGTCGGCGCAGGCGCACTTTATCTCTTCACCTTCGCCGACACCAGTTTCACGGGAGGCGAGCACAAGGGGACGATCGGCAGCGGATACACAGGAACATTCGACACTGCTCTTGCACTGGGCGCGAGTGATCAGTTCGGCTTTTCAGCTGCGCTCAGCGCAAACGGCTACCGCCTCGCGGCGGGGACAATCGGCGACGATAGTGCAGGCGACGGCATCAGAAACGCCGGCGCCGTCTATCTGTTCGCGACCGACCTCACCGCCGCCGGCGGACTGGCCTATGCCGACCATCCGGGCGCAACCATCAACGTGTCGGCGACCTCGCTTGCGGCACTGCTCGCGGCGGGGACGAACCTGACGCTCCAGGCCTCCAACGACATCACCGTTGCCGCCGCGATCACGGTCGACAATGCATCGGGCGACGGCGGCGACCTGACGCTGCAGGCCGGGCGCAGCGTGCTCGTGAACGCGGACATCACCACCGACAACGGCGACCTCACGATCATCGCCAACGACACGCTCGCGAACGGCGTCGTCGATGCCTACCGCGATGCGGGCAGCGCCGTCGTTACGATGACGGGGGCAGCCATCGATGCGGGCGAGGGCAAGGTCACCGTCCATCTGCGCGACGATCCGGGCAAGACCAACAACGGCATCGGTCACATCACGCTTCGGGACATCACCGCCGGATCCGTGGAGGTCAGCCATGCCGGGGGCGGCGGAGATCTCAGGCTCTTCGGCGCGATCACCACCACCGGCGCGCAATCCTATGAAGCGCTGCGAAAGATCGAGGTCGCTGCGCCCGGCCACCTCACCGTTACCGGAAAGGCGACGATGCACCTAAAGGCCGGGGAGCAGATCAGCATCCTCAACGGCATTCTGGAGAACACCTATTCCGGCGACGACGAGGCGTTCGACGCCATCATCCTCGACGCGAACAGGGACGATACGCCCTTTGCGCAGCTGAACCCGTCAACCAGCAACTCGGCCCTTTATCTGGAGAACAATGCGGTCATTCGAACCGCGCTCGGCGGGCACGGCGACATCTCGCTGTGGGGCCGCGGCGGAGACGGTGCACTGAACGGCATCGGCATCCAGATCACCAAGGCCGTCATTGAATCCCTTGGCGCAGGAACGGTCACGCTGACCGGCTTCGGCGGGGACGGCACCGAAGGCGGGATCAAGTACGGCGTGCTCATCCAGGATGCCGCGACATCCACCGGATCACGCATCACCGGCAACCTCGGCGACATCAGCATCACCGGCACCGGCGGCGGCTTCACGGAAGCAGGCAGCAACAGCGGTGTTGCGCTCATCCAGGGCTCGGTCGTTGAATCGGTCGGCACCGGCGCCAACGCCGCGAAAATCACGATCACCGGCACCGGCGGCGGCACCGGCGCATCGCTCGGCAACAACGGCGTCTTTCTGGCCAATACAGGAACCGCCATCGAAAGCATCGATGGCGATATTCTTATCGAGGGCAACGGCGGCCAG
Organism: Sphingosinicella soli; assembly: GCF_014199685.1. Lineage (GTDB taxonomy): Bacteria > Pseudomonadota > Alphaproteobacteria > Sphingomonadales > Sphingomonadaceae > Sphingosinicella > Sphingosinicella soli. The sequence goes on from NZ_JACHNZ010000009.1 coordinate 1,908, forward strand.
CATGCCGAGGGCCACACCAACCCGGGAATACAGATCGGCGGCGGCGCACGGATCGAATCCACCGGCACCGGCGAGCATGCCGCGAGCATCGGGCTCGAAGGCACCGGCGGCGGGACGGGGGCCTCCGCCACCAACTACGGCGTCTTCATCACAGGTGCAGGCACGCAGGTTCTCAGCAACGCTGGCGACATCGCCATCACCGGATCGGGCGGAACCGACGCGGAAGGCATCAATAACCACGGCATCACGCTCACCGGGTCGGCAATCATCGAATCGAGCGGCGCCGGCGCAGACACCGGCAACATCTCGCTTTGGGGGCTGGGCGGCGGAAAGTCCGACGCGGCATCCGACAGCAATTACGGGATCTATTTCGCGGGCGGCATCCCGGTTCTGGAAACCGTCGCGGGTGATATCTTCATCACCGGGGAAGGCGGCGCAACCGCCGGCACCGCCAATCATGGCTTTATTCTGCTGACCGCAGGCACGGAGATGGCAAGCGACAGCGGTGATGTGGTCGTTGACGCCAGGAGCGGAACCGGGATGGTGGGGTCCACCAACCGGGATTTCTTCAATCAGGGCGGCGACGCGGCGATCAGCACAGGCGGGCGCTGGCTGATCTATCTGCCCACGCACACCAACAGTGTTTTCGGCGAACTCGACAGCGAGAGCCTGCCGACGTGGGGAGAGACTCTGTCGACCCTTGCGCCCGCGTCGGTGCCCGCCGGAAACCGGTATATCTTCGCCAACCAACCGACGCTTTCGGTTGCGTCCACATTCAGCGACAGCAAGACCTATGGCAGCGCCTACACGTTCGGCGCGCTCACCCTCGGCACCGACTACACGGTTTCAGGCTTCGTCACTGCGCTCACCTACGGCAGCGTCTGGACGCAGGAAACCGACGCGAACATCGGCCTCGCCGGTGCGCTCACGCTCACATCCGCAGGCACGGCAGCGGGCGCGAACGTCGCCGGGTCGCCCTATGATATCGACGCCGCCATCGGCACGCTCAGCAACACGGCAGGCTATCAGTTCACAGCACCGACATCGACGGGCACACTGACCGTCGACGCCAAGGCCCTTACGCTCTCAGGCATCAGCGCAGCGGGCCGCGCCTATGACGGCAGCACGAATGCCGCCCTCTCCGGCGGCACACTTGTCGGCATCGTCGGTAGCGACGACGTCGAATTCTCGGCGGGCACCGGCAGCTTCGGCAGCAAGAACGTCGGAACATGGACGATCACCGCCAGCGGCTACACGCTCAGCGGTAACGGCATCGGAAACTACACGCTCGTCCAGCCGACCGTCGCCGACGCGACGATCTCCGCCAAGGCGCTCACCCTCACCGGCGTCAGCGCGGCGGGCCGCGCCTATGACGGCAGCACCGATGCCGATCTCTCCGGCGGCAGCCTCGTCGGCATCGTCGGCAGCGAGGATGTTTCATTCAGCGCAGGCGCCGGCAGCTTCGGCAGCAAGAATGTCGGAACGTGGACGATCACCGCCAGCGGCTACACGCTCAGCGGTGACGACATCGGAAACTACACGCTGACCCAACCGATTGTGACGGATGCCGCGATCACGGCGAAAACACTCACACTCAGCGGTGTCCTGGCCTCCGGGAAGGACTATGACGGCAACACCAGCGCGGTATTGCACGGCGGCGCCCTGGTCGGTGTCGTCGGCAGCGATCATGTAGAGTTCACGGTCGGCACGGGCAGCTTTTCTAGCAGGAATGCCGGGACATGGGCCGTCAGCGCCTCAGGCTACGGGCTGACGGGCGGCGATGCCGGAAACTATGTGATTACGCAGCCGACGGTGGCAAATGCAACGATCGCGCCGCGCGTCCTGAATGTGGGCGTCACCGCGCTGGACAAGATCTACGACGCCACGCGCGATGCCACCCTCTCCTTCTCGGCCGATGACGTCGTGACCGGCGATGTCGTGGCGTTCAACTACGAGGCGAAGTTCGAGAACAGGAATGCCGGAACGAACAAGGCCGTCAGCCTCATCGGAGGCATAACGCTGACCGGAGCCGAGGCGGAAAACTATACGCTTGCGATCGAACCGGACGTCCTGTCCGGCCTCGCGGCGGACATTTTCGCGCGAACGCTGACGGTGGACGCGGTTGAAACGCGCGACAAGACATATGACGGCAGCACGTCTGCGGACCTTTCGTTCGCGACTGCAGACATCTTGACCGGCGACGTCGTCACATTCTCCTACGCGGCAGACTTCGACGACAAGAATGCCGGAACGGGCAAGGCGGTGTCTGCATCCGACATCTCGCTTTCCGGTATGGACGGAGGAAATTACGTTCTTGTCGTCGATCCGGCACTGCTCAGCGGACTCAGCGGCAACATTTCAAAGAAGGGCCTCGTCGTCACCGACGTGTCCACCATCGCGAAAACCTACGATGGCAGCCGCAACGCCGAACTCGATTTCGGTACGGACGATATCATCGCGGGCGATCGCATCGGCTTCGACTACGCGGCGCTGGCGGCCGATCGCAACGCCGGAACAGGCAAGGCCGTTACGGTCGGTGCCGTGTCCCTGTCCGGCGCGGACGCGGACAACTACGACCTCGTGCTGGACGACGGCCTGCTTGGCGACCTGACCGTCGATGTCGCCGCAAAGCAGCTGACCGTTGCGGTCGATGATCAGTCTCGCGCGCGTTTCCAGCCCGGCGCGGCATTCACCTATCACCTCGTCGGTCTCGCCGAGGGCGACGACGCTTCGGTGGTAAGCGGTGTGACATTCCTTACGGATGCGACGGAAAGCTCGCTCGCCGGACATTATACGATCGAAGCGACCGGGGGATCGGCGGCAAATTACAGCCTCTCCTACACGCCGGGCACGCTGACCATCACCGGTCATCTGATCCCGCCGTACGATCTGGATCGGATCCAGCATGTGCCCGGCAGCCTCAGCGGCAGCGACGGCTTCGGCGGGCTGGTGTCTATCGCGCCTCCGGCAACGCTGCACACACTCAGCGGCTACGCAGAAAGCGGGGCATCCGATGACCGAGGCCCCTTCTGTTCCGATCCCGGAAGCCGCAGGCGCGGCGCGCGCCTGCTCCCGCATCTGCAGCTCAATATGAGCGGCGGATCGCTCTATTGCCTCGGCAGCCCCTCAAAGTTTGCGCAATAGCTGTCGTAAATTGACAGTCTTAGTGTCATATTGTTGACGGCCGGGCGAAAGGGTGCTTCGGAACCAGGGGTTATCGAAACAGGAGGGGGTTGATGCGGCTGAGCAGGCTGCGGCGTTGGCTTTGGGCGGGCCTTGCTGCAATCGCAGCGACCTGCGCACCTGCTCGCGCCCAATCCGAAGCCGTTCGCCCCAATTTCGTGCTCATTCTCGTCGACGACGCGGCGCTGATGGATTTCGGCGCGTATGGGGGCGAAGCGCGCACGCCCAATATCGATCGTCTTGCCGGGGCCGGGACGCTTTTTACGCATTATCGCACCTCGCCGCTCTGCGCGCCCTCCCGCGCCATGCTGCTGACGGGGATCGACAATCACAGAAACGGCGTCGCCACCATCCCGGAGGTGCTGCCGCCGCAGCACGCGGGCAAGCCCGGCTACGCGCTGCGGCTTGCACCCGATGCGATCACGGTCGCCGAGCAGCTGCGGCGCGCGGGTTACCGCACCTACATGACAGGCAAGTGGCATCTGGGCAGCGGCAAGGGCGATCTGCCGCCCTCGCATGGTTTCGAAAGATCCTTCGCGCTCGACGCCTCGGGCGCCGACAACTGGGAACAGAAGCCCTATATCCCGTATTACGACACGGCGCCCTGGTTCGAGGACGGCAAACCGGCCACGCTTCCCGCCGATTTCTACTCGTCCGAGTTCATCGTCGATCGCATGATCGCTTATCTGGACGCCGACCGAGAGGGCGATCCGTTCTTCGCCTATGTTGCGTTTCAGGCGATCCATATTCCTGTTCAGGCCCCGCGCGCCTACACGGCGCACTACGAAAAGGTGTACGATCGCGGCTGGGACAGCGTGCGCGAAACCCGGTGGAAGCGCGCGCAGGCGATGGGCCTGATCCCGCGCGGCGCACCGCTCGCGGCCAGGCCCCCCGGCCTGCGGCAATGGGAAACACTCGCCGAGCCCGAGCGGCGCCTGCTCGCGAAGAGCATGGCCGTGAGCGCGGGCATGATCGAAGCGATGGATCACCATGTCGGCCGCCTCATCGCCTATCTCGAAAAGAGCGGCCGCCTCGCGAACACCGTCTTCGTCGTCACCTCCGACAATGGGCCGGAGCCCAACGAGCCCGTCAGTCAGCGCGGCTTTCCGCTATGGATGCGGCTGAACGGCTACGATCAGGATCTGGACCGGCTCGGCGAGAAAGGTTCCTTCGTCTCGATCGGCCCGGAATGGGCGGTGGCTGCGGCAGCGCCGCACAGCCTGTTCAAGTTCTACGCCTCCGAAGGCGGATTGCGCGTGCCGTTCATCATGTCGGGCCCCGGCATTGCCGTGCAGCCGCGTGTGTCCGCAGCCGCGTTCGTCACCGATGTCGCGCCGACGCTGCTCGACATCGCCGGTGTCGGCGGCGGCGGCGGCATGGCGATGACCGGCCGCAGCCTGCGCCCCGTCCTCAGCGGGGCTGCCGATGCTATCTATCCGCCCGATACCCCGATCGGGATGGAGGTTGCGGGAAATGCCGCGCTCTATCGCGGCGATTACAAGCTCCTGCGCAATCTGCCTCCCCACGGCGACGGCACATGGAAGCTGTACGACCTCAGCCGCGACCCCGGCGAGACGCGCGATCTCAGCGCCGCCGATCCGGCACGGGTCCGGTCGATGCTCGCGGATTACCGCGCGTACGCGAAGACCATGGGCGTGCTCGATAGTCCCGAAGGCTACGATCCGTTCCGGCAGATCACGCTCAACACCCGCATCAAGATCCTGAAGCATCATGGCTGGGCACTCGGCGGCGCCCTGCTTTCGCTCGTGGCTATCCTCGCCGTTGCCGGGCGGCTTTACATCAAACGTAAACGGAGACCCGCTTGACCGAACCACTCAGACTGCTGGGGGCGCCGGGCTCGCCCTACACGCGCAAACTGATCGCGCTGCTCCGCTACAGGCGCATTCCCTACGCGATCCTCTGGGGCAGCCACGTGCAGCCGCCCGCAGACCTTCCCGCGCCGAAGGTGAAATTGCTGCCGACGGCGTATTTCCCCCTGCCCGACGGCACGCTCGATCCTGTCGTGGATTCCTCACCGATCATCCGGCGGCTCGAAGCGGAGCACAGCGGACGGGAGGCTGTTCCCGCAAATGCCGTGTTGGCGTTCCTCAATCATCTGATCGAGGATTATGCGGACGAGTGGCTGACCAAGGCCATGTTCCACTATCGCTGGGCCTTCGCGGAGGATGCTGCAAATGCCGCCCCGCTGCTCGTCTTCTGGATGGCGCCCACGATGCCGACGGAGGCTGCGGCGCAGGCGGCGGACATGTTCGCCGACCGCCAGATCAGACGCCTCTACGTCGTCGGCTCGAACGAGGCGACCGGGGAAACGATCGAACACAGCTATCGCCGTTTCCTTGGCATCCTGGATGCGCTGATTGCGGGGCGCGGTTATGTGCTCGGCGCGCGGCCGTCTTCAGCCGATTTCGCCATCCACGGCCAGCTCGCGCAGCTTGCCGTGATCGAGCCGACCTCCACCGCGATCGCGGCGCAGACAGCGCCGCGCGTGCGCGCATGGCTCGACCGCGTCGAAGATCTTTCGGGCGTCGAGCCGGGGCCGTCGGACTGGTTTTCGCGCGCTGAAATGTCCGCGCTGCGGCCCCTGCTCAGCGAGATCGGGCGCGTCTATGCCCCGTTTCTGATGGCCAACGAAAAGGCCGTGATGGCGGGCGCCGAGACCGTGCAGACCGAAATCGACGGGCGGCCCTGGGCGCAGCCGGTTTTCCCGTATCAGGCGAAGTGCCTGCAATGGATTCGCGAGGCCTTCGCGGCGCTCGTCCCGGATGACCAGACCTTCGTGCGAAGCCTTCTCGACGGCACGGGATGCGAGCGTCTGCTGCCGTGAAACGGGGCGCGATCCTCGTCGGCGTCGCAGCCCTGGTCGTGCTCGGCACGCTCGGCTGGGTGAACCGCAAGGACGTGATCCTCTGGGTCGTCACGACGCTCGCGAAAGATCGTGACATCGCGGCGTACTCGCCGATCACGTGGCAACAGGGTCCGGCCACCGCGCCGGAGGGAGACCGGCCGCCCAACATCATCTTCATCCTCGCGGACGACCTCGGCATCAACGACATCACCGCGTTCGGCGGCGGCGTCGCGGGCGGGCGGGTACCGACACCCAGTATCGATCGACTCGCCGCCGAAGGCGCGCTGTTCACGCAGGCCTATGCCGGAACGGCCAGTTGCGCGCCCTCGCGCGCCATGATCCTCACCGGCCGTTATCCCACACGGACCGGCTTTGAATTCACGCCCACGCCCGACGGTATGGGGCGGATGGTGTCGATGTTTTCCGAAGGCGCCTCGGGCCTGCCGCCGACCGAGTGGAACAGCGATGCGGCGGGCAAAGTCCCGAGCTTCGATGAACAGGGCCTGCCGGGTTCGGAAGTGACCATTGCCGAAGTCCTGAAGACCGCAGGCTATCACACCGCCCATATCGGCAAATGGCATCTGGGCAGCGGGCCGGAATTCGGGGCGAACGCACAGGGCTTCGACGAGAGCCTGCTGATGGCGAGCGCGCTCTATTTGCCGGAGGATGACCCCGGCGTCGTCAATGCGAAGCTCGATTTCGATCCGATCGACCGCTTCCTGTGGGCGCGGATGCAGTATGCGGCGTCCTTCAACGAAGGGCCGAAGTTTGCGCCCGGCGGCTATCTCACGGATTACTGGACCGACGAAGCGGTGAAGGTGATCCGCGCCAACCGCAACCGGCCCTTCTTCCTTTATCTCGCGCACTGGGGCGTTCACACGCCGCTCCAGGCCACGCGCGCGGATTATGAAGCGGTGGGAGACATCAGGCCGCACCGGCTGCGCGTTTACGCCGCGATGGTCCGCGCGCTCGATCGCAGCGTCGGGCGCGTGCTCGCCGCGCTGAAGGACGAAGGCCTCGACGAGAACACGATCGTCGTGTTTTCAAGCGACAACGGCGGCGCCGGCTATGTCGGCCTGTCCGACATCAACGCGCCTTACCGGGGCTGGAAACTCACCATGTTCGAAGGCGGCCTGCGCGTGCCGCTGTTCATGCGCTGGCCTGCCGGGATCGCGGCGGGGACGCGCATCGAGCGACCGGCCGCGCATATCGACCTGATGCCGACATTCGCGGCGGCGGCGGGCGCGGCGCTTCCCGCCGGGGTCGCGATCGACGGCATCGACCTGCTCGCGGCCGAACCCCCGGCCCGCGCCCACGACGCGCTGTTCTGGCAGAGCGACCATTACCGGGTCGTGCGGCAGGGCGACTGGAAACTGCAGGTGACGGAGCGGCCGAAGAAGACGTGGCTGTTCAACCTTGCGCTGGACCCGACCGAGAAGACCAATCTTGCAGGCAAGGCGCCCGCGAAGGTCGCGGCGCTGACGGCGCTGCTCGACGCGCACCGCAAGGGCGGGCGGGGGCCGCTTTATCCGCATACGATCGAGGCGCCGGTGGCGATCGACAGGACACTTGCGCAGCGGGTTCGCCCGGGGGATGAATTTATCTACTGGTCCAACTGATACGGTGCGTCCTTGATGATGCGGAAGCCGACGTGGCTTGCCGAGAAGCGATCCTCCTGCGGCTGTCGCGCGGCGGGGCGGTAGCGGCGGCAGAAGTTTTCCGAACAGAGATAGGAGCCGCCCTTGATCGTGCGCGCGCCCTCGCCGTAGGGCGTGTCGGTGATTTCCCACACATTGCCGATCATGTCGTAAAGGCCGATCCGGCTCGGCGGAAAGCAGCCGACCGGCGCGCGCGCCGCGAAACCGTCTGCGGCTTTCTGCTCCTCGGGAAACAGACCCTGCCATGTGTTGGCGACGGGCCGCGCTTCCGGCCCGTAGGCGCCCGCTTCCTGATCGCCGCCCTTCGGCAGACCGAGCGAGGCGGCATATTCCCATTCGACCTCGGTGGGCAGCCGACCGCCCGCCCACGCGGCATAGGCGGCCGCATCGGCGGGAGAGACATGCACCACGGGATCGCGGCCCCGCCCGGCGATATCCGAACCCGGTCCTTCGGGCGCGCGCCATGTCGCGCCGCGCACCAGCTTCCACGGACGCGACTCCCCGCCCTCCGGCGCCGTGAACACAGCCGATCCGCCATCGGCATCGCCCGCCGTGCGCTCCGCATCGGTGACGTAACCCGCCGCCTTCACGAACGCCGCGAACTGATCGTTTGTCACCTCGTGCGCCTGAATGCGGAACGCGCCGACATGCAGCGAGAGTTCGGGGCTCTCTTCGGGGTAGCGCGGCGCCGCGCCCTTGATGAAACGCCCCTCCGGCACCTCCACGAACGTGCCGAGCGCGCCTGCGGGGATCCCGCACGCCGTCTCGTCGCTGCGCGCATCGCACGCGCCGAGCAAAGCAAGCACGAGAACAGCGCGCTTCACAGGCCGAGCACCCGTTCGACGGCGAGGCGCATCGCCGCTTCCGCTTCCTCCGGCGGCAGCTTCTGATCGTGCCGCAGACGTTGCCAGGACTGGAACCCCGTGACCATTTCGATCGCCGCAAACAGCGCCGGGTTCGACTGGACCTCCGGCGGCAGAATCGCCTGCAAGGCCGCACGTTCCATCGTGACAAAGCGCCGGTGCGCATCCATCAGATATTCGGACTGGAACCGGCGCGCGTACGCGGCAACCTTGAACGGCAACAACCGCTCGTAAATGCGCGCCCGGCGTACCACGACCTCGCGCGCCCGGCCCTGCCAGTCCAGTGCTTCGAAGGGCGTCATCACCATCGGCAGGATTTCCGCTTCGAGCGTCGCGTTCAGCTCGCGGTAGAGGCTGTCCATCTCCTCGAAATGCCGAAACACGGTACGGATCGATACACCCGCAGCTTCGGCCACGCTGGGTGCATTGGGATCCATGTCGCCGCCCTCGATCACGGCGTGCATCGCGGCGACGATCTGCGCGCGGCTGCGTTCGCTGCGCAGCCGTCGGCCATCGACCGTTTCCTCGCCGCGCGGCACCAGCCGGGAGACGTTCGCCGTGCCGTCGGTCATGCGGGCACCGCCGTGCCCCAGCTCGCGAAGCCCGCGATGCGCGGCGTCGAGGGCAGATACATGGTTTCGATCCGTTCCACGCGAAATCCCCCCGCAGCCAGCATGTCCGCAGGGCTCCGTGTGAGATGGCAGCCGCCCAGCAGGCGCTTCCACACCGGCTCGAAGCGATGCTGCCGGCGCGCGACATCGGCATCGGGCGCGAGGCCGTGTTCCGAGAAGAGCACGCGCCCACCGGGTTTCAGAACGCGGCGCACCTCGCGAAGTGCACCGCGCCAATCGGGAATCGTGCAGAGCACGAAGGTGATGACCGCAGTATCGATGCTGGCGTCTTCCATCGGCAGGTTTTCCGCACCCGTCTGGTGAAACCGCACGCGGTCCGCAACCGCGGTCTGCGCCGCCGCCGCGCGTGCGCGCGTCACCATGCCGGGCGCAGGCTCCACGGCATGAAGCCGCGTGACGCGCGAAGGGTCGTAGAAAGCGAAGTTCGTTCCCGATCCGCAACCGAGTTCAAGCACCTCTCCGGCCGCAGCGGGCACGATTTTCGCGCGCTGCCGCATGGCAGGCTTCGTCGCGCAGGCGCACGAGACGATCGCCGGTACGGCATAGCGGTTCCAAAGCCCCATTCTGATCCTCCCCGGTCCGATATTCGAACACTGCGCGTGCGGGGGCAAGTGGCATATTTCCGCAGGTCCGCAGTCCGGTTTGGGGTTTTCGCCCCCGGCCCGCTCCTGTAACCCGTTCGGACGCAGAAGAAAAAAACAACGGACGAAGCGGAATGATAAACGACCTGCAGAGGATGATGATCGAACGCCCGCGTTCCGCGCTTCGCGCGTTTCTGCGCGCCGAATCCGCAGGCGGCATCGTGCTGATGATTGCAGCCGTCGCCGCGCTCATCGTCGCCAATTCGCCGCTGTCCGACGCCTACTTCAGCGCACTGAAAACCTATATCGGGCCGCTGTCGGTCAGCCACTGGATCAACGACGGGCTGATGGCGATCTTCTTCCTGCTCGTGGGACTGGAAGTGAAGCGCGAGCTTCTCGACGGCCAGCTTTCGACGTGGGAACGGCGCATTCTTCCCGGCGCGGCGGCGGCGGGCGGCATGATCGTGCCGGCGCTTATCTTCGTCGCCTTCAATATCGGCGATGCCGAAACGGTGCGCGGCTGGGCGATCCCTTCGGCCACCGACATCGCCTTCGCGCTCGGCGTGCTGACGCTGCTGGGTTCGCGCGTGCCGGTTTCGCTCAAGGTGTTCCTCACCGCGGTCGCCATCATCGACGACCTCGGCGCCATCATCATCATCGCGCTGTTCTATACCGCCCAGCTCAATCTGGTCGCGCTTGCCGCAGCCGCAGCGCTGATCGCGGTGCTTTACGGCTTCAACCGCTTCGGCATCCGGTCGCTGTGGCCCTACATGATCGTGGGTGCGGGCGTGTGGACGGCGATGCTGCTGTCGGGCATTCATGCGACGCTCGCGGGTGTCGCTGTGGCGCTCACCATCCCGCTGACACAGACCGCCACCCATATCGACGACGAACATTCGCCGCTGCACCGGCTCGAACATGCCATCGTGGGGTGGGTCGCCTTCGCGATCGTGCCCATTTTCGGCTTCGCCAACGCCGGTCTGTCGTTTGAAAACGTCACCGCCGAAATGCTCGTGAGCCCGATCGTTCTCGGCATCGTGCTCGGCCTGTTCGTCGGCAAGCAGGTCGGCGTTTTCGGCGTGATCTGGGTGCTGAAAAAGCTCGGCCTCGCCGATTATCCGGTTCACGCCTCGGGCGCGCAGATCTACGGCGTTGCGCTGCTCTGCGGCATCGGCTTCACGATGAGCCTGTTCATCGGCGGCCTTTCATATGTCTCCGACATCTATCTCGACGAGGTGAAACTCGGCGTGCTCGGCGGATCGCTGCTGTCCGGCGCTCTTGGTGCGCTGGTGCTGACATTCGCGCGCCGCGAGCCGGTTGAAGACGCGAAAACCGAATAGCCTCAGGCGAGATCGCGCTTCCGGATCAGCCCTTCCTGCGCGACCGAGGCGACGAGAACCCCGTCCCGGTTGTAGATCAGCCCGCGATTCATGCCGCGCGCGCCCGATGCGCGCGGGCTGTCCTGCGCGTAGAGCAGCCAGTCGTCGATCCGGAACGGCGCATGAAACCACAGCGCGTGGTCGAGGCTGGCGACCTGAATCCGGTCATCCCACCCGGCGTCGTTGTGCGGCAGCAGCGAAGTCGAAAGCAGCGTCATGTCGGACGCATAGGCCAGCATGCAGGCGTGCAGCGCGGAATCGTCCGGCACCGGCGCCATCGCCTTGAACCAGATGTTCTGGCGCGGCGGACGCGGCGCGCTATTCCCCGAAACCGAAGACTCGACCCGGCGGAATTCGATCGGGCGCTCCTGCAGGAAGCGTTCGAGATGCGCTTCGGGCACCTGATCGATGAATTGACGGCGCCACTCGGCGTCGCTCATCAGCGTTTCGGGGTCCGGAACGTCGGGCATGTCGAACTGGTGCTCCAGGCCCTTTTCCTCGATCTGGAACGACGCCGCCATGTTGAAGATCGGCCGCCCGTGCTGGATCGCGATCACGCGCCGCGTCGAGAAGCTCTTGCCGTCGCGGTCGCGCTCGACCTGATAAACCACCGGAACGCTCGCATCGCCTTCGCGCATGAAATAGGCGTGCAGGCTGTGCGCCGGACGGTCCGCCGCCACGGTTCGGCTGGCCGCCACCAGCGCCTGCGCGATCACCTGCCCGCCGAACAGACGCCGAAAGCCTTCGGGCATGTTGCTGCCGCGAAACAGGTTTTCCTCGATCCGTTCGAGATCGAGCGCCGAGACGAGATCGGCGACCATCTCTTCCGGGCGCATCAGTGCGCGTCCTTCGGGGTTTCCATCAGCTCGACAAGGACACCGCCCATGTCCTTCGGGTGAATGAAGATCACCGGCGTGCCGTGCGCGCCGATGCGCGGCTCGCCGGTGCCGAGCACGGTCGCGCCCTTCGCGCGCATGTCGTCGCGCGCGGCGATGATGTCGGGCACTTCGAAGCAGACGTGATGCTGCCCGCCCGCCGGGTTCTTTTTCAGGAAACCGTGGATCGGCGAATCCTCGCCGTAGGGCTCGATCAGTTCGATCTGGCTGTTGGGGGTATCCACGAAGCAGACCCACACGCCCTGCGCGGGCAGCGCGAATTTTTCGCCGATCTTCGTGGCGCCCAGCAGATCACGGTAGACGGCGACGGCCTTGTCGATCGACGGGGTTGCGATCCCGACATGGTTCAAGCGTCCGATCATCTGGGCCTCCTTCGCCGCATGTTGCATCTGCGAAGAAGGCCCTTAGCCCTGCGTGACCGCCGGACGCAACCGGCTAGAAGCTGAAGCTGAGCGTCGCCCGCACGTCGCGGCCCGCAAGCGGCACGTAATCCTTGGTGAAGCTGGCGTGGCGGCGCGCATCGACATCGAAGATGTTGTTCGCCGAAAGCTGCAGCGTCGCGGGGCCTTCCGCGCCCAGCACGCGCCACGACACCGCGGCGTTGACGAGCGTGTGTGATCCCGTGGACGTTTCGAACGCGGCAACGCGCGTCTGCTTGTCGCTCCATTCCACCTCGACCCGGCCGGTGACGAGATCCGACTGCGCCTCGATCCCGCCGAGCACCCGCAGCGGCGGGATGCGCGGCGCCGCGCCGACCGAATCGATCTTGGCGCGCACATAATCGGCAACGCCGTCGGCAACGACGCGGAAATTGCCCGCATCGAACAGCGGCGCGGTGATTTCCGCTTCAAGCCCATAATACGTGGCGTCGCCCTGCGCGTACTGGAAGACCGGCAGTTCCTCTTCCTCGAGGCCGGTGTCGATCTCGTAGATGTAGTTCTTGAACCAGCTGGCGAACGCGCCGAGCGAGAAGCTGAACCCGCCCGACTTGCCGCGCAGGAACGCCTCCAGCCCCCAGCTCTTTTCCTTTTCGAGCGTGGGATCGCCGATCTCGAACGCCTGCGTCGCGATATGCGGCCCGTTCGAGAAGAGTTCCTCGGCGGACGGCGCGCGCACGGCGCGCGAACCGTTGATGCCGATGCTGATGTCGTCCGTCAGCTTGTAACGCGCGCCGAGCGCGGCGGAGAGCGCGTTGAACCGGCGGCTGATGCCCACGGCGTTCGAACTCACGTTCGTGCGCTCGTAGCGGCCCGACGCTTCGACGCCGAGCGCGCCGAGATCGAGTTCCTGCACGGTGAAGAGGCCAAGCTGCTCGGTTTCGTTCGGCGGCAGGAACGCCTCGGCGCCCACGGCGGAGAAATCGCGGATGTAGAACTGGCCGCCGAACGCGCCGTTCCATACGCCGCGCTTCGCCTGCACCATCTCCACGCGGCCTTCGACGCCGGTGTTGTCGAACACGGTGCCGACCTCGTCGCCTTCGAATTCGGTGTGCGTGTAATCGGCGTAGCCGACGCGCACGCGGAGCATGTCAAGGAAGCCTTCGCCGAGCTCGACCTCGCCGCGCACATCGGCGCGCCACTGCTTCAGCCCGATGCTGACATCGCCGTGGTCATGGTGCCCTTCCTCGTCGTCGTGATCGTCGTGATCGTCGTCATGGTCGTCGTCGTCGTCGTGATCGTCATGTCCGCCGACCGAGGGGCGCGAGGGCACGCCGTAGCGGCTCTCGAAATAGCCGACGGAGAAGCCGAGCATGCCGCGATCGGTAATCACCGACAATCCGCCGCCCGCCGTCTTGGTGCGCGTGAAGCTGTTCGGCAGGCGCCCGCGAATGCCGGCGGCCTCGGCCGCTTCCTCGTCGCCTTCCGCAGCCTCCTCAAGCGCATGCTCGCGCAGATCGGGGGAAAGCGCGTAGCCGCCGATGCGCAGGTTGTTCGTATCGCGCCAGCTGCCGTCCAGATGGACGACGATCTTGTCGGTGAGCGCGGCGTCGATGCCCGCCGCGACGCTCACCTCATTGGCCGCGCTCGCGACGCTGCCGATCGCATCGACGTGCACGCCGTGTTCGGGAACCGCACGCGGTATGCGCTTGTCGAGCACGTTGACGACGCCGCCGATCGCCGAGGAGCCGTAAAGCAGCGAGGCCGGGCCGCGAATGATCTCGACGCGCTGCGCGGTGATCGGATCGATCGTCACGGCGTGGTCGGCCGATGTGTTGGAAACGTCGATCGAGCCGATGCCGTCGGTCAGCACGCGGATGCGCTCGCCCTGCATGCCGCGCAGTACGGGGCGCGAGGCGCCGGGCGAGAAGCTGGTTGCGGAAACGCCGGGCTGGCGCGCGATCACCTCGCCGATCTGCGGCTGCAGCGCCTGGCGCAGGTCGCTCTCGGTCATCACCGATGTGCCCGACAGCAGGTCGGCGCGCGAGCGGGCGTAAGGTGCAGTGACGACGATATCGTCGCCGATCGCATGCAGATCGTCGCGCCTCTGCTCGCCGGACGTCTGCGCAAGCGCCGGAAGCGCAAGAACCTGAACCGCACACGCGGCGAGAAGCATCGAACGCATGACCACGAACTCCCTTTTATCTGTTGGGAGGCCGTTTAGAATGTAATGTTATATCTTGTCAATTACTGTGCAGCGATGCTTTCTGCAAAGGCGATCAGATCGCGCGCCTGCGCGGCGTGGAGGACTTCGACGAGCTTGCCGTCGAGCGTCGCGACGCCCTTCCCCTCCGCCTTCGCCGCCTCGAACGCCGCGACGATGCGGCGGGCCTGCTCGACCTCGGCAGCGGAGGGCGAGAAGACGCGATTCGCGGTTTCGATCTGCGCGGGATGGATGAGCGTCTTGCCGTCGAAGCCGAGCGCACGGCCCTGCAGCGTCACCGTCTCCAGCCCCTCCATGTCCTTGATGTCGGGATACATCGCGTCGAAAGCCCGGATGCCGGCGGCGCGCGCCGCAATGACGACGCGCTGCAGCGTATACTGGATTTCCCCGCGCGCGGGCCCGACACGGCAGCCGAGATCCTTTTCGAGATCGGCGGCGCCGACGACGAGCGCGGCGACGCCCGGCGTATCGGCGATCGCATCGACCGCCTGCACGCCGCGCGGGGTCTCGATCATCGCCCACACCGGCACACCGCCCGCAAGGCGAACCGCCTCCGCCGCCTCTGCGGCGCTGTTCACCTTGGGCACGACGACGGCGTCGGGCCGCGCGGCGGCGACCGCCTGGAAATCCGCCTCGCACCACTGCGTGCCGATGCCGTTCACGCGGATCGCGAGGGTGCGGCTTCCCCATCCGCCCGCCGTCACCGCCTCGGCGGCGGCGGCGCGGGCGCCTGCCTTCGCATCGGCCGCGACGGCGTCTTCGAGATCGAGAATCACCGCATCGGCAGCAAGCGTCCGCGCCTTCTCGACAGCGCGCGCGTTGGCGGCGGGAAGATAGAGAACGCTGCGGTAAGCACGAAAATCGGTCATGGCATTAAGATTCCCTGTGGAATTCGTGCTATGGCGGTCCAATATCGCTGTGGGCAAACGATTTATGGGGGATGGATATGGGCGGCGGGCTTTTCGTGATCTTTCTGGCGGCGCTTGCCGTCGTGTTCGTCTGGAGCGCGGTCGTCGTCGTCCGCCAGGGCTATGAGTACACGATCGAGCGCTTCGGCCGCTTCACGCAGACGGCGAAACCGGGCTTCACGCTGATCCTGCCGTTCATCGACAGGATCGGCCGCAAGGTCAACATGATGGAGCAGGTGCTCGATATCCCGGGGCAGGAGATCATCACCAAGGACAACGCCATGGTCTCGGTGGACGGCGTGGTGTTCTTCCAGGTGCTCGATGCCGCGAAGGCGGCATATGAAGTGTCCGACGTCTATGTCGCCATCCTGCAGCTCACGACGACCAATCTGCGGACCGTCATGGGCTCGATGGATCTCGACGAAACCCTGTCGCGCCGCGACGAGATCAACGCGCGACTGCTGCATGTCGTCGACGACGCGACGACATCGTGGGGCGTGAAGATCACGCGCGTCGAGGTGAAGGACATCCGCCCGCCGCAGGACATCGTGAACGCGATGGGACGGCAGATGAAGGCCGAGCGCGAGAAGCGCGCCGCGATTCTCGAAGCCGAAGGCCTGCGCGCCTCGGAAATCCTGAAGGCCGAGGGCCAGAAGCAATCGCAGATCCTGGAGGCCGAAGGCCGCCGCGAAGCCGCCTTCCGCGACGCCGAGGCGCGCGAGCGCGAGGCCGAGGCCGAAGCCAAGGCGACCGAGATGGTGTCGAACGCCATCGCCGGGGGCAACGCGCAGGCGATCAACTATTTCGTCGCGCAGAAGTACGTG
Source organism: Sphingosinicella soli (assembly GCF_014199685.1). Taxonomy (GTDB): domain Bacteria; phylum Pseudomonadota; class Alphaproteobacteria; order Sphingomonadales; family Sphingomonadaceae; genus Sphingosinicella; species Sphingosinicella soli. The sequence goes on from NZ_JACHNZ010000009.1 coordinate 18,299, forward strand.
GAGGCGATGCACGCCTTCGCGAACTCGCCGAACGCCAAGACGATCTTCATGCCGCTGGAAACGACGAGCCTTGTGGGCACGATCGGCGGCATCGGCGAACTGGTGAAGGCCGTGCGCGACGGCGGCGATACGCCGCCGCCGCCCGCACCAGCGCCCCGCCCGCGCCGTCCGGGTCCGTTCGAACAGGCGTGAGGAGGCGGCCATGCCGGATTTCCAGAACTTCGAGATGACCTACTGGGTCTGGTTCGCCGCCGCTGCGGTGCTCGCGATCATGGAGATCGTCGCCCCCGGCATCTTCATGATCTGGCTCGCGCTCGCCGCCGTCGCGACCGGCGTGATAACGCTCGCGATCGGCTTCGGCTGGGAATTGCAGCTTGCGGTCTTCGCCATCCTTTCGGTCGTCGCCGTGTTCGCGGGGCGGAATTTCCTGAAGCGCAATCCGGTGGAAACGACCGACAGCGGGCTCAACCGGCGCGGCGAACGCATGGTGGGGCAGAATGTGCAGGTGGTGGAAGCCATCGCAAACGGACGCGGCCGCGTGCAGGTGGGCGATTCGCCCTGGCTCGCAACCGGCCCCGACGCGCCCGCAGGCAGCATGGTCCGCATCACCGGCATCGACGGCGCGACGCTCCGCGTCGAACCCGTATAAACGGTCAGAGGGTCTGTAAGCCGGGTTCTGTACTGCCCGCAAAGGCAGCGACGACCATTCCTCTAGGACGACGCTTGCGCGCCGCCTCCAGCAACCTACCCGGGCGGTCCGGCCGGATAAGCCATGCGCCGCCCCTATTCGGTTTTGCTCCCGGTGGGGTTTGCCGTGCCGCTTCCGTTGCCGGTCGCGCGGTGCGCTCTTGCCGCACCCTTTCACCCTTGCCGTCCGGCGCAAGGCCATCGGGCGGTCTGCTCTCTGTGGCACTTTCCCTGGGGTCGCCCCCGCCGGGCGTTACCCGGCACCGTCTATCCGTGGAGCCCGGACTTTCCTCCCCGCCGTTCTTTCGAACCCTGGCGCGGCGGCCGTCCGACCCTCTGACCGCCCCGGGAGATAGGACGGCTTCGAACCATTGACAAGATCACGCCATACAGAAGACCGATACTTCAATGCAGGTCGCGCTCGACTACATCGACAACATCAACCCCGCCGGGCAGCGCTTCGTTCGTAAATTCTGCGTTCAGATGAAAGCAGCGAGTTGTCTTCCCCGTGATGCGGGGCTAGCTGCATTGCATCGCCGTGATCACAGGGATTTCGGCAGGCAGGGTTTCAGGAGGCGGTATGCGTTACGTAATGGTGGCTGCGGTGCTGCTGCTTGCAGCGTGCAATACGATCGGCGGCGTGGGCAAGGATTTGCAATCGGCCGGCGAAACGGTTTCCGACGCCGCAAACTAGGTGTTCGCGGCGCCCGAGTGCGGTAGGGCACCTGTCGTCATTTCAGGATACCGGGATGCTCGGCAAGCTGCGCCCTGACACCTTTACGATCGCGCTGGTGGCGACGGTGCTCGTCGCGACCGTGCTGCCGTGCCGTGGCGACGCCGCGATCGCCTTCGCCTGGGCGGCGAAGGCGGCGATCATGCTGCTGTTCTTCCTGCACGGCGCCAAGCTCTCGCGCGAAGCAATCGTGCGCGGCGCAGGCGCGGTGAAACTGCATGTCGCAGGGCTCAGCCTCACCTATCTCGCGTTTCCCGGTATCGGCCTGCTGATCGCGCTTTTGCCGGAAAGCCTGGTGAGCGCCGATATCAAGGCGGGGATCATGTTCCTCGCCGTGCTGCCGTCCACGGTCCAGTCGGCGATCGCCTTCACCTCGATCAGTCACGGCAATGTCGCAGGCGCGATATGCAGCGCCTCGCTTTCCAACCTTTTAGGCGTGTTTCTGACCCCCGTTCTCGCCGGGCTTCTGATCCACGCCCAGGGGACGACGGGCGCGATCGACACGCTCGCGGCGATCCGTTCGGTCGTGGTCACGGTCCTCATTCCCTTTGTCGTCGGGCACATGTCGCGGCCGCTGACCGCCGGGCTGATCGCGCGCCATGGGGCGATCATCGGCAAGGTTGACCGGGGCGCGATCCTGCTTGTGGTTTATACTGCGTTCAGCGCGGCGGTCGTGGACGGGCTCTGGTCGCGCGTATCCGGCTTCGACCTTGCCGTCGTCGCGGGTCTCAGCGTCGTGATGCTCGGCGCGATTCTGGCGCTTTCGCTGTGGATGGCACACATCACCGGCATGTCCCGCGCCGACAAGGTCGCCTTGCTGTTCTGCGGTTCGACGAAGAGCCTCGCGAGCGGGGTTCCCATCGCCGCAGCGCTTTTCGCAGCGCCGGTCGTCGGCATGCTCATGCTGCCGCTGCTCATCTACCACCAGATCCAGCTGATCGCCTGCGCCGTGATCGCACGCGTCTATGCCGATCACGAAGGTTACAAAGGTTAGACCGGGACGGCGGTCGTGTATTTGATCCGCTTGAGCGCGAAATGCGAGGCGGTTGAGGCGACAGCCGCGTGGTTCAAGAGCTTGCGCATCAGGAACGCCTCGTAGGCGCCGACGTCCGCGACGGCGACGCGCAGCTGATAGTCCCACTCGCCGGACATGGAGAGGCACTCCATGATCTCCTCGCGCGCCAGCACCCACGCCTCGAACTCCTCGCGGGCGCCGCGTTCGTGCGACTTGATGCGGACCTGGCAGACGACATCGAGCCCCTTGCCGACCGCGTCGCGGTTCACAAGGCGCACGACCGGCCCCAGCACGCCCCCGCTTTCTAGGTTGCGGATACGGCGCCAGCATGACGCCGCGGACGCGCCGACGCGTTCACCGAGCGCGGCGCTGCTGATGCCGCCGTCTTCCTGCATGATTCGGACGATCTGGCGGTCGACTTCATCCATGTGACACGTTCATTTCACAATCACCGGCAAATTCGCGATAACTCATCACATATACACGAAAACGGTTGAATATTGAAAGAAGTATTCGCCGTTTTACGCTTATCCTGTTCACACACCGTATTGGGGATGATGGGATGAGCGAAACACCGACAGCACACCAAACCGGATCGATCCTGGATGGACTTTGCGCCCAGCCCGCCGACCCGCTGCTCGCGCTAATCGGCATGTTCCGCGACGACCCCCGGCCCGGCAAAATCGATATGGGCGTCGGCGTCTACCGCGATGCGGACGGCAAGACGCCGGTGATGGCCGCCGTGAAGGCCGCCGAGGCCATCCTGCTGAAGGACCAGCAGACGAAATCGTACCTTGGCCCGGAAGGCGATGCGCGCTTTGCCGAACTGCTGACGCCCATCATTTTCGGCGACGTGGACGCCGCGCGGCTTTGCGGCGTGCAGACACCGGGCGGCACGGGCGCGCTGCGGCTGGGGGCGGAGCTTTTGGCGCGCGGCCGCGCGGGGACGCGTGTCCTCGTCGGCACGCCGACGTGGCCGAACCACGTGCCGTTGATGGAGGCGGCCGGGCTGAAGCTCGTGCCGTTCAAGCACTTCGATGTCGCCACGCAGGCGCTTTGCTTCGACGAGACGCTGGCCGCGATCAATGCCGCCGAACGGGGTGACGTGATCCTGCTGCACGGCTGCTGCCACAACCCCACGGGCGCCGACTACACGGTGGAGCAGTGGAACACGCTTGCGCCGCTGATCGCAGAACGGGGGCTGCTGCCTTTTGTCGACCTCGCCTATCAGGGCCTCGGACACGGGCTTGATGCCGATGCGGCCGGGCTGCGCGCGGTCGTTGCGCACAATCCCGAAGTGCTCGTCGCGTATAGCTGCGACAAGAATTTCGGCCTGTACAGGGAGCGTGTCGGCGCCCTGTTCGTGGTCTCGGACAGAGCGGAACTGATCCAGTCCAACCTGCTGGCGCTCGCGCGCGCCAACTGGTCGATGCCGCCCGATCACGGCGCCGCCATCGTGCGCACCATTCTCGACAGCCCCGAACTGACGGCAAGCTGGCGCGCGGAACTCGATGCGATGCGGCTGCGTATCCTCGGCGTTCGCGAAGCTGTCGCAGCGCATGACCCGGCGATCGATCTGACTCGGCAATCGGGAATGTTTTCAATGTTGTCGTTGAGCACCGAACAGATCCGCGCGCTGCGCGAAGTTCACGCTGTTTACATGGCCGGATCTGGCCGGATCAACGTGGCGGGACTGACGCCGGACGCCATCCCCGCGTTCGCCGCCGCCGTTGCTGCCGTTCGCTGAGAGGAAAACATCATGGGCCAGGCAACCGCACTCAAGGCGCCGCTCCGCAACGCACCCGACGAACGTGTCGATTGGCGGCGCGTCACCTATCTGCTGAACCTGTCGCGCGCGCTCGACGCGATGGAGGAGCAGCGGCTCGTGCCCGAGAAGAAGGTGCTCTACCAATTCTCCGCGCGCGGGCACGACATGGCGCAGATCCTGCTCGGCAGCCAACTGGAAAATCCCCGCGACGCGACCTGCGGCTACTACCGCTCGCGGCCCCTGCTGCTGGCGCTCGGCGTCGATGTGGCCGACGCGCTCGGATCGTCGATGGGCCGCGCGGGCGGCTATTCGGACGGGCGCGACATCGGCGTGGTGTTCAACTACCCGAACCCGGACGGCGCCTCGGCGCTGCCGATGTGCGGCGGCGTCGGCGCGCAGTACACACCGACCGCAGGCTGGGCGCAGGCGATCGAATACTACCGCGATGTCATCAAGGATCCCGCCTATGACGACGCGCTCGCCGTCGTGCTCGGCGGCGACGGCTCGGTCGCCTCGAACGGTTTCTGGGCAGCGCTGACCATCGCCACCACGCAGAAGCTGCCGATGCTGTTCTACATCGAGGACAACGGCTACGGCATCTCCGTGCCCTCGTCGTTTCAGACGCCGGGCGGCAACATCGCCGCCAATCTCGCGTCGTGGCAGGATCTGCGCATCATCGACGGCGACGGCACCGATCCGGCGGAAGCCGCGCGGCTGACCGAGGAAGCCGTTCGCTATGTGCGGGAAGAACGTGCCCCCGCGCTACTCCGCCTTACCGTGCCCCGCCTGCAGGGCCACAGCTTCCAGGACACGCAGACCTACAAGGATGAGAATTTCGTCGCTTCGGAATGGGCGCGCGATCCGCTGCCGAAGCTGAAGTCGTACCTCGTTCCGGCTCTGCTTTCCGAAAGCGAGTGGGCGGCGATCGAGGACGAGGCGCAGGCCGATGCCGAAGCCGCGCGCGAGCGCGCCGAGGCGCGGCCGGTGGCGGACCCGGAAACCGTGATGCGCAACGTCTTCTTCGAAGGCGACATCCAGACCGTCGGCGGACAGTGGGCACACGGCTACACGCCGCCTGCCTCCACCGACCAGCCCAGACCCGAAGGCCAGCGCATCAACATGGTGACGGCGATCCGCCGCACGCTGGAGCGCGAGCTGGAGATCAACGCGCGCGTCGTGCTGTTCGGCGAGGACATCGGCCCCAAGGGCGGCGTCCATGCCGTGACGCTGGGCCTGCAGGACCGCTTCGGCGAGGCGCGCGTGTTCGACACCAGCCTTTCGGAAGAAGGTATCATCGGCCGCGCCGTCGGCATGGCGCTCGCCGGGCTGATGCCCGTGCCGGAAATCCAGTTCCGCAAATATGCCGAGCCCGCCACCGAGCAGATCAACGACTGCGGCACGATGCGCTGGCGCACCAACAACCGCTTCGCCGCGCCGATGGTGCTGCGCATTCCCGGCGGCTTCTTCAAATGCGGCGATCCGTGGCACAGCCAGACGAACGAAGTGGCGTTCATCCACAACCCCGGCTGGAAGGTCGCGGTGCCTTCGAATGCCGAGGATGCCGTGGGGCTGCTGCGCGGCGCGCTGCGCGGCAACGACCCGGTGATCTTCTTCGAACACCGCGCGATGCTGGACCATGCGTGGGCGCGGCGGCCATATCCGGGCGACGATTTCGTGCTGGAGTTCGGCAAGGCGAAACACACGCGCGAAGGCAGCGACATCACGATCATCACGTGGGGCGCGATGGTGCAGCGCTGCGAGGAGGCAGCCGAGGGCCGCTCCGCCGACGTGATCGACCTGCGCACGTTGATGCCGTGGGACAAGGCCGCAGTGCTTGCCTCCGTGCGCCGCACCGGACGCTGCCTGATCGTGCATGAAGACCTGCAAACGGCGGGCTTCGGCGCGGAAATCGCCGCCGTGGTGGCCGACGAAGCCTTCACGCACCTCGACGCGCCGGTCGCGCGGCTGACGATGCCGGACATCCCCAGCCCGCACAATCCGGTGCTGCTCAACTGGGCGGTGCCCTCGGTCGAGCGCATCCGCGCGAAGATCGACGACATCATCGGCTTCTGAAGGACAGACCCATGATCGATATTCTCGTTCCCTACGAACAGGAGGGGACCAAGGCCATCGTACGGAGCTGGCTGAAAGCGGTCGGTGACGCCGTGAAGGAAAACGAGCCGCTCGTCGAACTCGAAACCGACAAGGTGACGCAGGAGGTGCCTGCGCCCGCCGACGGCATTCTCGGCGAAATCATGCTCGATACCGACGCGGAGGCGACGCCCGGCGCGCTGCTCGGGCGACTGCGCCCGGCGGATGAAGCCGCGCCGCCGGCGCCGGAGCCGGAGCCGGAGGTGAAAGCCGCCGAGGCGCCGAAGACCGCAGCGGATGACAATGCGCGCCCTGCCCCCGCCAACTGGCTTTCGCCATCCGTGCGCCGCGCGGTTCAGGAACATGATGTCGATCCCGTCAACGTGACCGGAACCGGGCGCGGCGGTCGCATCACACGCAACGACGTGGAGCGCCATGTCGAGGCGCGCGCCAAGGCCCCGGCGAAGACCGAAACACCCAAACCCGCCGCACCACCGCCGCCACCGGCAAAGAGCGGCGGCGTCACCAGCGTGCCGCACGACCGGATGCGTCTCGCGATCGCGCGCAACATGCTCGGCTCCGTCACCACCGCGCCGCACGTCACCGCCGTGTTCGAGTGCGACTTTTCGGCAATCATGGCGCACCGCAAGCGGAACAAGGATGCGTTCGCCGCTTCGGGCGCGAGCCTGACCTTCACCGCCTATTTCATCGCCGCGTGCGTGGAGGCGATGCGCGCCGCGCCCGCGATCAACAGCCGCTGGTTCGACGACCGGCTGGAGATCTACGACGACATCAACATCGGTGTCGGGACAGCGCTTGGCGACAAGGGCCTGATCGTGCCGGTCGTGCAGGGCGCGCAGGCGCTCTCGCTGCTCGGGATCGCACAGCGCCTCACCGACATGATCGCGCGCGCGCGTGACGGCAAGCTGACCGGCGGCGACGTTTCAGGCGGCACCTTCACGATTTCCAACCACGGCGTCTCGGGCTCGCTGCTCGCCGCGCCGATCATCATCAGCCAGCCGCAATCCGCGATCCTGGGCATCGGCAAGACCGAGAAGCGCGTCGTGGTGCGCGAGGTCGGCGGCGTGGACACGATCCAGATCCGCCCGATGGCTTACGTGTCGCTCACCATCGACCACCGCGTCGTCGACGGGCATCAGACGAACACGTGGCTGAGCAAATTCGTCGAGGTGCTGGAGAATTGGCCGCTCGCCTGAGCGTTCTCAGCCGTTCGCGAGTCGCCGCCGTGCAGCGCGCGGGCCGGAGGTTGCCGAGGGCGCGGTTGCGCAGCTGAGTTGCGGGATGCTGATCGTGCGGTTGCCGGAGAGGTCGTTGCGGCTGACGATGAGGCCGGTGCTTTCCATGTAGCCGAGAAGACGGCGGACGCGGCCGAGTGAGCTTGTGCCGTAGACGGCGGCGATCGCCGTGTCTTCGGGGCACGGCAGGCGTTCGCGGGCCGCATGCGCGATGAGCAGGAACGCACCGACCATTTCGGCGGGGAGCGTGTCGGCGAGCGCCATTGCATCGCGCCAGTCTTCATGTTCGGGGTTCGCGATGCCCGCGCGGGCACACGAGAGCCGGCGGCTGAAACCGTCGAGATCGAGCGGGGGCGAGGCGAGGCCCGCCATGCGGCAGCGGACCTGAAAATCCTGAAACAGAACGCTCGGGGTGCGGTGCTCGCTGCCCTCTTCCTCTAGCATGGCCGCGAGCACGTCCGCGATGATGGCGCCCACGGCTTGCGGGTCAGGCGGCGGGCCCTCGGGGACGGGCGCGGCCGGGCGAAGCTCCTGCGCGACGCGGCGCAGCAGCGTTTCTGCGGGAACCGGCGTGCGCGGCGGGGGCGCGGGGAGCGGCGCATCCTCGGGCACCGGCGCGAAAATGAGCCCGCGCACCTCCGCCGCATCGGTGGGCAGCGGCGCCAGAGACGGCCCGCTGCCGCGCGCCTGCGTGCGCACCGCGCCGATCTTTACGGGCACCGGACGCCGCGAAATCGCAGGGCCGAGCGCAAGGAACGAACCCCGATCGAGATCGCGGATCGCTTCGGCCTGACGCCGCTCCATACCGAGCAGATCGGCGGCGCGCGCCATGTCGATATCGAGGAAGGTGCGGCCCATCAGGAAGTTCGAGGCTTCGGCGGCGACGTTCTTGGCGAGCTTGGCCAGGCGCTGCGTCGCGATGACGCCCGCAAGACCGCGCTTGCGGCCCCGGCACATCAGGTTGGTCATGGCGGCGAGCGAGGCGCGGCGGACATCGTCGGACACGTCGCCTGCTCCTGCGGGCGCGAAGAGCTGCGCCTCATCGACGACGACGAGCACCGGATACCACTGCTCGCGCGGGGCATCGAACAGGCCCGAGAGGAAGGTGGCGGCGCAGCGCATCTGCGCCTCAACGTCCAGGTCTTCGAGATTGAGCACGACCGACGCGCGGTGCTCGCGCACGCGCGCGGCGAAATGGCCGATCTCGCGCTCGCCGTAGTCCGCCGCCTCGATCACCGAATGGCCAAACGGTTCGGCGAGCGTGACGAAATCGCCCTCGGGATCGATCACCACCTGCTGCACGCTGCCGGCGCTTTCTTCGAGCAGGCGGCGCAGCAGGTGCGACTTGCCCGAGCCCGAGTTGCCCTGAACGAGCAGGCGGGTTGCAAGCAATTCCTGGAGGTCGATCGGCACGGACTGTCCGGACCGATCGTTACCGATATCAATGGTGACCGTCATACCCTCTCTTTGGGAGAGGACACGCACCGCGTGCAAGCCCCCAAAGTCAGGAACCGCCGCCCTCGACCAGACCGCCGCCGAGCGCGACGTAGAGCGTGACGCGATTGTCGAGCACGGCGCGGCTTGCGGTGATGAGCGCCTGTTCGGCATCGAACAGGTTGCGCTCCGCGTCCAGCACTTCGAGATAGCCGACGACGCCCTCGCGGTAGCGGGTGCGGGCGAGCTGCGCGATATGGCGCTGCGCTTCGGTCGCGCGCATCTGCGCGAGCATCTGCTCGGCAAGGAAGCGGCGCCCGGCGAGCGCGTCGGCAACCTCGCGGAAGGCAAGCTGCACCGTCTGTTCGTATTGCGCAACGGCGATGTCCTCGCGCGCCTCGGCGACGGTGAGGTTGCCCTTGCGACGGCCGAAATCGAAGATCGGCAGGTTCAGTGCCGGGCCGACGCTCCAGTTGAAGCTGCCGTCATCGAAGAGCGAATCGAGCTCGTTCGACGCGAAACCAAGCGTGCCGGTGAGCGAGATCGTCGGGAAGAACGCGGCGCGCGCCGCACCGATGTTGGCGCGCGCGGCGCGGAGTGTTTCTTCGGCACCGAGGATATCGGGCCGCAGCGTCAGCAGATCCGACGGCAGGCCAGCCGCCAGACGCGGGAAGCCGTCCTGCTCGGCGAGGGCGAGCGGCGGCGGGGTTTCCGGAAGCGAACCGCCGACGAGCACGGCGAGGAAATTGGCGTTGCGGCTGCGCGACAGGCGGAGGCCTGCAAGCTCTGTTTCGGCCTGCGTGAGGAGCGATTCGGCCTGCCGGAAATCGAGCGCGGAGGTGACGCCCGCGTCGAGTCGGCGCTCTGCGATGCGGACGCCGTCCTGGCGGCTTTTCACGGTCGCCTCGGCAAGCGTGATGCGTTCTTCGGTTTCGCGCAGCGCGAACCATGTCGTTGCGACATCGCGGATCAGGCTGAGCCGGAAGGACCGTTCGGCCTGCACGGTGGCGAGATACTGCAACCGCGCCGCTTCGGAGAGGTTGCGGATACGGCCCCAGAAATCCAGCTCGAACGCCGAAACGCCGACGCCCACGGAAAAGCGGTCCTGCTCCCCCACCGCCACGCCCGCAGGCGTGACGATCTGGCCCCGGCTTCGCGTCGTATCGCCGCTCGCGGCGATCGTGGGCAGCCGGTCGGCGCGCTGGATGCGATAGAGGCCGCGCGCTTCCTCGATCCGGCCGATAGAGACGGCGAGATCCCGGTTTCGCTCGAGCGCCGTACCGATCAGCGTGCGCAGCGCGGGATCCGCGAAGAAATCACGCCAACCCACGGCCTGCGCGCGCGCGCCGTCTTCCGGGTCCGGCGACAGCGGATAGGCCGCCGCGGTCGGAAGTGCGGGGCGTTCGTGCGTGGGTGCCATCTGGCACGCGGAAACGAGAAGCGCGGACAGGATCAGCAGCTTACGCATCGGCGGCACCCCGATCGCGAAGCTCGCCGGGGGCGGGCGGGCGCCGGCGGCTGACCCAGCGGCGCACCACGTAATAGAACAGCGGGATCAGGAAGATGCCGATCAGCGTCGCCGAGATCATGCCGCCCATCACGCCGGTGCCGACCGCACGGCGGCTCGCCGCGCCTGCGCCGCTGGCGATGAACAGCGGGAACATGCCGCCGATGAACGCCAGCGAGGTCATGATGATCGGGCGCAGGCGAAGTTTCACCGCCTCCATCGTCGCATCGAGCGGCGACTTGCCCTTCGCTTCCTCCTCGATCGCGAACTCGACGATCAGAATGGCGTTCTTCGCGGCAAGGCCGATGATCGTGACGAGGCCGACGTTGAAATAGATATCCGCCGAAAGCCCGCGCATCGCCGTCAGCAGCACCGAGCCGAGGACACCGAGCGGCACGATGAGCAGAACCGACAGCGGCACCGCCCAGCTTTCATAAAGCGCCGCCAGAAGCAGGAACACGACGACGAGCGACAGGCCGAGGAGCATGCCGATCTGGCCTGCGGACTGCTTCTCCTCGTAGGAGATGCCGGTCCATTCGTAGGCGAAACCTTCGGGAAGCTGCTCGGCAAGCCTCTCCATTTCGGCCATCGCTTCGCCGGTCGAGCGGCCGGGAGCACCTGCGCCCGATATCGTCATCGACGGGTAGCCGTTGTAGCGCTGAAGCTGCTGGGGCCCTGCGGTCCATTCCACCTGCGTGAAGGCGCCGAACGGCACCATGTCGCCCGAGGCGCTGCGGACCTTGAGATCGAGTATGTCCTGCGGGGTCATCCGGAACGGTGCATCGGCCTGCAGCAACACCTGCAGCACGCGGCCGTCGCGCGTGAAGTCGTTCGCATAAGCGCTGCCGAACGAGATCGCGAGCGTATCGTTCACGTCGCCGATCGAGAGCCCGAGCGCGCGCGCCTGAATGCGATCGATGAGGACGCGAAGCTGCGGCGCTTCGGGCTGCCCATCGGGCCGCACGCCCGCCAGAATCGGGCTCTGCGCCGCGAGCCCGAGAAGCTGGCCCTGCGCGGCGGTAAGCGCCTTGTGCCCGTTGCCGCCGCGATCCTGCAGCATGAAGGTGAAACCACCCGCCGTGCCGAGTTCCTGGATCGAAGGCGGATTGAGCGCGAACACCATCGCCTGCTTGATCTGCATGAACGCGCCCATGGCGCGCCCGACAATGGCATCCGCCTTGTTCTCGACACCCTTGCGCTCGCCCCATGGTTTCAGGGTCACGAACACGATGGCGTTGCCCTGCCCCTGCCCGAAGAAGCTGAACCCGCGAACGACGAACACGTTCTGCACCTGCGGCTGCGAGGCATAGAAGGCCTTTACCTGAACAATCGCTTCCTCGGTGCGCTCGCGTGTCGCGCCCGCAGGCGCCTGAACCACGGTGATGATGCTGCCTTGATCCTCGGTGGGCAGAAATCCGCCGGGAAGCCGCGTGAACATGATCGCAGTGAGACCGAAGAGCAGCACGAACACCGCGAGCCAGCGCAGCGGCCGCGACAGAACCTTTCCGACCACGCCCTGATAGCGATCCGTCGAGCGAGCGAACCAGCGGTTGAACCGATCGAAGAATCCGTTCGTCGCCCGGGCGAACCGGCCCTGCCGATCGGCAACGTCGGTATGCGGTTTCAGGAACGTGGCGCAAAGCGCAGGCGTCAGCGTCAGCGCGAGCAGCGCGGAAAAGCCGATCGACACGATGAGCGTAACCGAGAACTGGCGATAGATCTGCCCGGTCGAACCCGGAAAGAACGCCATCGGAATGAACACCGCCATCAGCACCAGCGTGATGCCGACGATCGCCGATGTGATCTGGCTCATTGCCTTGACCGTCGCGTCGTAGGGCGACAGTTTTTCCTCGGCCATGATGCGTTCGACATTCTCGATGACGACGATGGCATCATCGACGAGAATGCCGATGGCGAGCACCATGCCGAACAGCGACAGCACGTTGATCGAAAACCCGAAGAGCCAGAGGCCGAGACACGCGCCCGCCAGCGCGATGGGAACGACAATCGTGGGAATGAGCGTCGCACGCCAGTTCTGCAGGAACAGGAACATCACGAGGAAGACGAGCACCATCGCCTCGCCGAGCGCTTTCACCACCTCCTCGATCGAGACATTGATGAACGGCGTCGTGTCGTAGGGAATCGACCAGGTGATGTCGGAAGGGAAGCTGCGCTCCAGCGCCTCCATCCGCTCGTTGATACCGCGCGCCGTGGCGAGCGCGTTCGCACCGGTCGTCATCTGCACGGCGATGCCCGCCACCGGATTTCCGTTGAGTTCGGAATCGAACAGATAGTTCTGGGCGCCGAGTTCGACACGCGCCACATCGCGCAGACGCACGGCGGACCCGTCCGGATTGGCGCGCAGGATGATCGCCGCGAACTGTTCCGGGCTCGTGAAGCGGCTTTGCGTGACGATCGTGGCGTTCAGCTCGCTGCCGTTCGCAAGCGGCCGGTCGCCGAGCGCGCCGCCGGGCGACTGGCTGTTCTGCTCCCGAACCGCAGCAAGCGCCTCCGCCGCCGAAAGGCGGTAGTTCGCGAGCTTCTGCGGATCGAGCCAGATGCGCATGGCGTAGGGCGGCGTGAACACCTGCACCTCGCCCACACCCGGTACGCGGCGCAGCTCGTCGACGACGCGGCTGTTCGCGAAATTGCCGAGATCAAGGGCCGCCGTTTCGCCGCTTTTCGATTGGAGCCCGACGATCAGCAGGAAGCCTGCGTTGGCCTCCGCAACGGATATGCCTTGCCTGCGAACCTCCTCGGGAAGCCGCTGCTCGACGCGGCGCAGACGGTTCTGCACCTCCATCTGTGCTTCGTTGATGTCGGTGCCGGTGCTGAACGTAACGGTGATCGAGGCCGTGCCGTTCGAAAGGCTCGTCGACGACATGTAGAGGAAGCCTTCGACGCCGTTCAGCTGCTGCTCGATGATCTGCGTGACGTTCTGTTCGAGCACCGCTGCATCGGCGCCGGGGTACGTCAGGCTTATGCTGAGCGAAGGCGGTGCAACCGACGGATACTGCTCGATCGGCAGCGCCCGAAGCGCGAGCACGCCCGCAAGCGTGATGCACAGCGCCAGAACCCACGAAAAGACGGGGCGATCAATGAAGAAACGCGGGGTCATTTCGAGCCGGAAGCCTTCTCGGCCGCCTTCGCGGACGCGGCGCCGGCAATGCGCACCGGCTGGCCGGGGCGAACAGCCTGCAGGCCGCTCACCACCACGCGGTCTCCCGCGCGCAGCCCGTCCTCGATCACCCAGTTTCCGCCCTGAAGACGCCCGAGCTTCACCGCGCGCACCGCAGCGGTATCCTTGGCACCCACGACGAAAACGCTGCCGCCGGCTTCGGTGACGGATACCGCCCGCTGCGGCACGAGAATTCCATCCGCGCGCGTTCCGGCACCGATCTTTGCGCGGACAAACTGACCGGGCAGCAAGGCCTGTTTCGGATTGGGAAATTCGGCGCGAAGCGCAGCGGTGCCGGTTGCCTCGTCGATCGAAAGGTCGAGGAAATCGATATGGCCGACCTGATCATACGGCGTGCCGTCCTCCAGGATCAGTTCGACATCCAGACGGCCGATATCGGGGATTTTCAGTTCGCCGCTCTCGACACCGCGGCGGACCGCGAGGAGATCGGAACTCGACTGCGCGAAGTTCACATAGATCGAATCGATCTGCTCGATCGTGGTGAGCAGCGTCCCCTGCGACGCACTGACGAGCGCGCCTTCGGTGACCTGCGCCCGGCCCGCGCGGCCCGCGATGGGCGCACGCACCGTCGCGTAGCCGAGGCTGAGACGCGCCGATTCGACCTGCGCGCGCGCCTGAGCCACATCAGCCTGCGCCGTGCCGAGCCGCGCGACGGCCGCATCATATTCCTGCTTGCTGATCGCCTGGTCCGCGATCAGCCCCTGGTAGCGTTGCAGATCCTGCGCAGCGTTCGCCGAGGTCGCCTGCGCGCGGGCGAGTGCGGCCTGCGCGGCGTTCAGCGATGCGGTCATCTCGCGCGGATCGATGGCGAACAAGGCCTGCCCGGCTTTCACATCCGTGCCTTCGCTGAAAAGGCGGCGTTCGATGATGCCGTTGACGCGCGCCCGCACCTCCGCCGTGCGAATGGCCTGCACCCGGCCCGGCAATTCGATGACGTTTGCGATCGGCTGGGGTCGGACCGTGACAACCTCGACTTCGGGCGGCGGCGGCGGCGGGGGCGCTCCGTCCGAACAGGCCGCGAGCCCTATGCAGGCGGCCAGTGCCGCTGCCGCCAGCCATCGGTTGTTACGCATGAAAACTCCGTCGCGGGGATGAAACCGGGATACCGATCTTGCCAAGGCGTGTAGTGTAACGTACATTACAGGTCAACCACCAAAGAATAGGGTCGGTACGGGGATCGTCAGGATAGCATGAATGTTGAACCAGAGCAGCTGGATGCGCCGCGCATGACGCAGGACGAACGCCGCACGATCCGGCGGCAAGCCATCCTTGACGCAGCGGAGGCGCTGTTTCTTGAAAACGGCTACCCGTTCGTCAGCCTCAGCGCGATCGTGCAGCAATCCGGGGGTTCGCTCGCCACCATCTACCAGATGTTCGGAAACAAGCAGGGCCTGCTCCGCGCCGTCGTGGATCGCAGCAGCGACGAGAGCCTGAAGGAACTCGAAACGCTCTTCACGAGCAAACAGTCGCCGCGCCGGATCCTGGAGGCGTTCGCGGTTGGTTACCTCGCGTTCGTGGCTTCGCCGCGCGCCATTGCATTCCTGCGTCTGGTGATCGCCGAAAGCCTGACGGACCCCGCGTTCGGCGCGGCCTTCGACCGTGATATGCAGACTCGCTTTGTTGCGCGCATGGCGACGCTGTTCGAACGCTGGAATACCGAGCGCCGGGCGCGCATCGACCGTCCATGGCAGGCGGCAGAACTGTATTTCGCCATCCTTATGTGCAACGTGCCGGTACGCTCTCTGCTCGGCAAGCCGCCCGGGGGAACGTCGCGAGAAGACATTATCTGGCGCCTTGCGTGTTTTCTCGATCATTTCGGCTTCGAAGATGACGCGCCCTCTGTCGGCGCTCAGTCGGCACGGTCCCAGACACGCGCGTAAAGCGCGGCCATTTCGGCTTCATCGGGAACGCGCGGATTGTTCGCGGGCGACCCCGATGCCAGCGCCTGCGCGCACATCAGCGGCACGAGATCGTTCCAGCGCGCTTCGTCGATGCCCCAGGCCGCGGGCGAGGGCACATCAAGATCGCGGTTGAGCGCGGCGAGTTCATCGAGCAGCCGCGCAACCGCAGACTGATCCCCTTCCCCCTCCCGGGCGACACCCATCGCACGCGCGCACTCGGCATAGCGGCCCATCGCGGCGGGCGCGCTCCAGGCCGTGACGGCCGGGAGCAGCATGGCGTTCGAAAGCCCGTGCGGAACGTGGAAATGCGCGCCGACGGGGCGGCTCATGCCGTGAACGAGAGCAACGGAACTGTTCGAGAACGCGATGCCGCCCTGCATGGCGCCGAGCATCATCGCCTCGCGCGCGGGCCGATCGCCGGGGTCGGCGCAGACGCGGCGAATATTGGGCGCAAGCAGGCGCATGGCGGAAAGCGCCATGCCGTCGCTGAACACGTTGGCCTTGCGCGACACATAGGCCTCTATGGCGTGCGTGAGCGAGTCGATCCCCGTGTCGGCGGTGAGCCGCCGAGGCTTGCCGAGCGTGAGTTCATAATCCACGAGCGCTGCGACCGGCAGATAGGCAAGGCCCGCGCAGAGCATCTTCTCGTCGGTCTCGGCGTCCGTGATGATGGTGAAGCGCGTCGCCTCCGACCCCGTGCCTGCGGTCGTCGGGATCGCGATCACCGGCAGGCCCGGCGCGTCCTGCAGGTGCGGCACCTTGTAATCCGCCATCGCGCCGCCGTGGACCGCGAGCATCGCGATCGCCTTGGCGCTGTCGAGCGGGCTGCCGCCCCCGAAGCCGACGACACAGTCGTGGTCGCCTTCCTGCAGGAAGGCGAGGCCCGCGTCGATCGAGGCGACAGTCGGGTCCGGCACCGTGCCGGTGAATACGCGCGCCGCTATGCCCGCTGCGACCAGCCCGCCGAGCACCTGATCGACCATGCCCTGCCCGGCCAGAAACGCGTCCGTCACGATGAGCGGCCGCGATACGCCGAGAACGCCGAGCACCTCGGCAAGCTGCTGCGAGGCGCCGCCGCCGATTCGCAGCACGCGCGGAAGCGCTATCCCCGCAATGCTCAAACTACCCTCTCCTCGCGTATCGCGGCGACAGACTCAGTCCGCCGGAAAGCCCTGGCGCTTGCCGCCCGCCTTGTGAACGACGCCGCGGCGCATGACGAACTCCACGTTTTCCATGCGGGTCACGTCTTCGATCGGGCTGCCTGCAACCGCGATGATATCGGCGTCCTTGCCCGGCGTGATCGAGCCGATGGCCGCTGACCGGCCGAGCGCCTCGGCGGCGTTCACGGTCGCGGTTTGGAGCGCAGCGGCGGGAGACATGCCTGCCTTCACCAGCAGCGCGAACTCGCGGGCGTTTTCGCCATGCTTCGAAACGCCGCTGTCGGTGCCGAACGCGACCTTCACGCCCGCCGCGAACGCCTTCTTGTGGCTGTTGAACGCAGCGGTGACGGCCTCTTCTGCCTTCGGAACCACGGCAGGAGGCAGCGCGCCCGCACGCGCCTGCTCCACGGCAGTGTTCGCCGCGAGCATCGTGGGCACGAGCCAGGTGCCGTGCGTCTTCATCAGCTTGATCGCCTCGTCGTCGAGGAACGTGCCGTGATCGACCGTATCGACACCCGCCGGAGCCGCCGCCTTGGTGCCTGCGGCATGGTGGCTGTGCGTGGCGACCTTGCGGCCGAGGCCGTGCGCCGTATCGATCACCGCCTTGATCTCCGCGTCGGTCATCGAGCGGCCGAGACCGCCCGAGACGTTGGAGAGCACGCCGCCGGTCGACATGAACTTGATGACCTGCGCGCCGAGCGCGACCTGCTGGCGCACCGCGCGGCGGCAATCGTCCGGGCCGTCGCAGGTGTTGATCTGATGCTGGTGAACAGCGTCGAAGAACGTCGCGGCAAGGCCGTTGGACGGATCGCCGTGGCCGCCCGAAACGGAGATGGGCGCGCCTGCGTTCACGATCGTCGGCCCGGCGATATCGCCGCGCTCCACGCCGTCGCGAAGCGCGCGGATGCCGCGTGCGTCGCCGCCGAGGTCGCGCACCGTGGTGAAGCCCGCATCAAGCGTGACGCGCGCGTTCGATACGGCGTACATCATGTCATCGCCGTCATCATTGGTCATTCCGGCAAGCCGTGCGCGCAGCGGATCGGCGCCGATGCCCCAGAAATGCACGTGAAGATCGATGAGGCCCGGCATCACGAAGCGATCCTTCAGATCCACCACATTCGCGCCCGCCTGCGGCTGCGCATAACCATCCCGCACCTCGGCGATCTTGCCGTCGCGGATGACGATGGTGCTCGGCCCGCGCGGCGCCTTGCCCGGCTCGGCAAGCAGGGTTCCGGCATAAACGAACGTCACGGCCCCGCCGGTGGGCGCGGGCTGCGCGGCGAGCAGCGTGGACGAGAGCATGGCGAGGGTGACGGCAGCAATACGGCGCATAAGGAAAAAGCCCCTAAATCTTGAACATGGACGATGTCATAGTCACGCTTCTTTCAGAGGATCAAGGCCGGTCCTCAGTTTGCCGGCGGCACCTTCGTCGAATGATGGAATTCGAAACGTCGATACCGAAGGCGAGCGACGTGCCGCTGCGCCGCGCGCCCTCGATCATCGCGAACAGTTCAGGCCCGGCAGTCGTGAGCATATCGGGCGCGCGGAAGCACGAGGCCGTTGCCGCGCTGCTATTCGTCCAGAAGACTTCGCACGGCCCGCGCTGCGTCGGTGTCGCCCAACGCGCTCACCGTCGCGAGCGCCATCGCGCGATAGGCCGGAAGCACCTCGGGGCAATCGATCGCGAGCGCCGCCAGATGATCGCGGATCGTGTTCGCGTCTCCGCGCAGTATCGGCCCCGAAAGCGCGCCGAACCCCTGTGCGATGCTGTTGTCGAGCGCCGCGCGCGCAAGCGGCGCGAGAACGGCTGAGGGTTCCTCGACGCCCGCAGCGCGCAGCATGCGAGACGCCCCGTCGAACATCGTGACGAGGTGGTTCGCCGCGTGACAGAGCGCCGCGTGATAAAGCGCGCGCTGCGTTTCCGCGATCTCGATGGGAGTGCCGCCCAGCGCCTCGACGATAAGTCGGGCCCGCCGGGTGGCTTCGGGGCTGGAACCGGTGATCGCGAAGCAGGCGCCCGCCATGCGCGCGACTTCAAGCTGCGGATCGCCCGTGAACGTCATCGCGGGATGGATTGCAGCCGTAAGCGCCCCGCCATTGCGCAACGGATCGAGGACGCCGGTGCCGGTGCCGCCGCTGACGTGGAAGACGAGCGAACCTTCCGCCATCCCCGCCTCCGCGATCTGCCCCGCGATCTCCGCGATCGCGTCGTCTGCAACGGCGACCGCGACGACGTCGCAGGCCTCGACCATCGCTTCAAGAGACTCGGCCGCGCTGCACCCGCCGCGTTCCGCCGCCTCCTGGCGTTTCAGCCGCGCGCGACCCCAGATCAGCGCAGGCGCCTGCGAACGAACGCCGAGACCGCGCGCAAGCGCGCGGGCAACTCTGCCTGTCCCGACAATGCCGAGTTGCCTGATAACGGGATTTTCGATCACGTTTCCCCGTTAGCGCACCCTGCCGAGCCCCTCAACGGTCAAACCGGCGCCGTGCGGCCCGGAGTCTTCGGCCGCATGCCTGCGGTCGACTGATCCGGGCCACGGGAAACGCGCTGATGCCCGCCCCCCTCGCAGCGACGCGGGGTTTGACGTGCCGCTTCAGAAGCTCGCGTTTATGCCGAATGTCACCGTGCGGCCCGTGTAGCTGGCGCCTTCGAGATAGGGCGACCCGGCACCGTAGCGTTCGTCGAGGATCGGATCCTTGCCGCTGTTCAGGATATCGACCGCGTTCACGAACAGCTTGAAGCGCCCCGCGAACTGATAGCTGAACTGGCCGTCGAGCGAGCCGTGCGCTTCCTCCACGATGCGCGTGTTGTAGCTTGAGAAGCGCGCGGTCTGCCGGTCTCGCCAACTGTAGGCGAGCGAGGCCTCGACGCCGTATTTCTGATACGTCAGCGCGCCGGTGACGATGGCTTCGGGCGCGTTGAAGAAGTCCCCCTTCGGCACGCCGTCGAGGCCCGTGTCCGCCTTGCTCTTCTGGAACGTCGCATTGGCATAAAGCCCGAGCCCGCCGAGCGCCCCCGGAAGTTCCGGGAACTGACGCACGAGGTTGAATTCGACGCCGTAGATCTCCGCACTCTTGCCGTTCGTGTAGGTGATGACGTCGTCGATCACCTTGCCGGCCAGCCTAGGATCGTTCTCGAAGCGCGCCCGGTCGGCTTCGGTTTCAGGCGCGATCTCGCTGAAGATGAAGCGGTCGATCTTCTTGTAATAGACGCCGGCCGAAAGAATGCCGATCGAGCCGAAGTAACGCTCGATGCTGAGATCGAAATTATAGGCATAAGCGGGTTTCAGACCGGGATTGCCGATCGTGACGTCCACCTCGCCGTCTTCCTCGGAAATCTCCGTGGCGCCGGAAATGTAGAGCGGCTCCGGCCGCGCGATCGAGGTGTAGAACGCGCCGCGCACGACGAAATTATCCGAGGGCCGGTAATTGATCTGGAGGCGGGGCAGCACGCTCGTGTAATCGGCTTTGCCCTTCACGCGGTTGTAGACGGGGTCTTCATCCTCCAGCTCGACGAGTTCCCAGTTCGTGGAGGAAACGCGCGTGTGGTCGATGCGCACGCCGCCCACGACGTCCCAGTTCCCCCACACGCCCTTTGCCATCACGTATCCGGCGTAGGTATCCTCGTCGCTCGTGTAACTGTCCTCGTCGATCGCGATGCCGCCATCCTCGACATATTCGTTCACGAAGTCGGGATTGCCGTCGATGAGTTCCTGCGAATATTGCCGCCAGCGCATCAGATTGCCGATGTCGAGCGACAGCCACGGCGCATAGGGCGCGCCGACCACGGACGGATCGATGAACCCACCGACCCCGAATTCCTCCATCGTCAGCGGCCCCGTCAGCTCCATGACGTTCGCCTCGAACAGCGTCCGGCGCGAGCGTTCGACCTTCACGCCTGCCTTCACCGTGCGCAGCCATGAACCCGCAGGCTCCCAGGTCACGTCGAAATTCGCGGCCCAGCGCGTGTTCTTCGAATCATCCTGATCGATATCGTTGTAGCCGAGCACATAGCCGTCCGGATCGGCGATCGCGGCGACATCGGCGGGCGTCAGGTTCGGGATCGGGAAGCGGCCGGAATAGTCGTAGCCGAGCAGGTTGCTTTGCAGTTCCTTCGTGAACGCGACCTCGTTGTCGAACGGCTCCTCGCGCTTGCCGGTCGAATAGCCGACGCCATAATCAAAGGTCACTGCGCCCGCGCGTGATTTTCCGTTCAGAACATAGGACTGCTGCGTCAGCTCCGTCTCTTCGTACTGGTTGAAGATGTTCGCGGTGCCGGGCTCCGACAGAACGAGATTGCCGTCGTCGTCATATTCGTCGGTGCCCGCCTCGAAATAGAGCGCGTGGCTCAGTTCCTTGTCGAACAGCCGGTTGTAGCTGCCCTTGAAGGTCAGTTCGGTCGCATCGCTCACCGCCCAGTTGAGCGCGAGGTTCGCGGAGATGTTCTCGCGTTCATTGTCGTATTCGGTGAGGTGGTACTGCAGCGGCGTCACACCGCTCGCGGGATCGTCTTCCACGAAGCTCAGATAGTCCTCGTCCTGATAAAAGACGAAACCGCGCGTCTTGCGCTTCGACCATGCGCCGGACACGAGGATACCGAAGCGGTCGTCCGTGCCGAAGCGCGTGGCGAGCGTGCCTTCCACCATCGGCTGCAGCCTGTCGGCAAGGTCGTGATAGAAACCGCTTGCGGTGAAATCGATCACCGGGCCGCGATAATCGAAGGCCGTCGCCGTCTCCAGCACGACGGCACCGCCGATGCCGTCGGCATCCTGATCGGGTGCCAGCGTCTTGTGGACGGTGATGCTGGACAGCGCGCTCGTCTGGATCATGTCGAGCGGGACGCGGCGGTTCTCCTTCTCCGGCTGCGCCGCGTTCATGCCGTTGATCTTGGTGTTGTTGAGCCCGCTGTCGAGGCCCCGGATCGAGACGTAACGCCCCTCGCCCGCATCGACCTCGCGCTGCACAGAAACGCCGGGCACGCGGCGCAGCGATTCGGCGGCGTTGAAATCCGGGAAGCGCCCGGCCTGATCGGCAGACACCACGTTGCGCACGTTGTCGGCGGCGCGCTGCCTGGAGAGCGCCTGCGCCTGCGCGCCGCGCTGGCCGACGACGAGGATGGTGCTTTCGTCCTCACCGAGCACGACATCGTGCGCCGCGATCATTCCGGGTGCGATCCGCACGCTTTCGGTGCGCGCGGGGTAGCCGAGATAGTCGAAGCGCAGCGTGTAAGTGCCCGCACGGAGGCCCCCGAAGCGGTAGGCGCCCTGCGCGTCGGTGGTGACGGATTGGCCGGTTTCGGCGATGCGTACGATCACGCCCGAAAGCGCCGCATCGCCGCCCGCCTGCCAGACACGTCCCGAAAGCCCCGCATCCGCTGTTTCTGCGGTCGGGGAGGTCTGGGCAAGCGCCATGGATGGCAAGGTTACGAAGGTTACGCCGCCGCAGAGCAGGCTGGTCGCTAAACGGGTGACGGAACAGAATTTTGACATGACTTCCCCCTCATGCCGACATGTGCCGGCATGGCTGATGCGGACCCTCCGCGATTGGCGATGGGCAGCCTCTAAGCCCTGGTTCGCGTTCGGTCCGGGCCCTTGGAACAGGAACCCTGAGGGTTGGACCGTGCACCGAAAGTTGCCGGCAGTCTGCGCCGTGGTCGGTAGCAATCGAGTGTTACACTTCTAGGACGACTTGACGAAGGTTCGGATCATCCCTCGGTGCCTTGGCGCTGGGGCTGCTTGCCGTTAAAGGGCTCGCCCATGCTGCGCCTTTCCGGACTCTCCTTGCCGCTCGACCATGCGGATGACGCGATGGCGCCCGCGATCTGTTCGCGGCTCGGCATCGCGCCGGAGCGGCTGCGCGGGTTCACGGTGTTTCGCCGCGGCAACGATGCGCGCCGCAAAAGTGCGATCCTGCTGACCTATACGGTCGATGCGGACGTCGCGGACGAGGCGGAGGTGCTCGCGCGCTTTGCGAAGGACCATGATGTCCGCCCGACGCCGGACATGGCCTACCGCTTTCCCGTGCGCGCGCCCGAGGGGTGGTCGGGGCTGCGGCCCGTCGTCGTCGGGGCGGGGCCTTGCGGGCTATTTGCAGGACTGATCCTGGCGCAGATGGGCTTCCGGCCGATCATCCTCGATCGCGGCAAGGTGGTCCGCGAACGCACGAAGGATACGTGGGACTTGTGGCGCCGCGCGCAGCTGCATCCGGAATCCAACGTCCAGTTCGGCGAAGGCGGCGCGGGCACGTTTTCGGACGGGAAGCTTTACTGCCGCGTGAAAGACCCGCGATTCCTCGGCCGCAAGGTGCTCGAGGAATTCGTGAAGGCCGGGGCGCCGGACGACATATTGTTCGAGGCGCATCCGCACATCGGTACGTTCCGCCTCGTCACGATGGTCGAAAGCCTGCGGAGCACGATCGAGGCGCTGGGCGGCGAATACCGATGGCAGACGCGCGTGGAGGATCTGGAACTGGATCGCGCGCCCGATGGTCGCCTGCGGATGCGCGGGCTTCACCTTGAGGACGGCGACTTCCTGGAGGCCGACCACGTCGTTCTCGCCGTGGGCCACAGCGCGCGGACGACCTTCGAGATGCTGCATCGTCGCGGCGTCCATATCGAAGCCAAGCCCTTTTCGATCGGCGTGCGTATCGAGCATCCGCAAGCGTGGATCGACGAGGCCCGCCACGGAAAGTTCGCGCGCCATCCGATCCTCGGTACGGCGGCTTACAGCCTTGCGCATCACTGCGCGAACGAACGCACCGTCTACAGCTTCTGCATGTGCCCCGGCGGGCGGGTTGTGGCGGCGGCGTCCGAGGAAGGGCGCGTCGTCACCAACGGCATGAGCCAGTATTCGCGCGCCGAGTTCAACGCCAATGCGGGGCTCGTGGTCGCCATCGATCCGGCGCGGGATTACCCGGACGGGCCGCTCGCAGGGATCGATTTTCAGCGGCACTGGGAATCGCTCGCCTATACCGCAGGCGGCTCGAACTATCATGCTCCCGGCCAGACCGTCGGCGACTTTCTGGCCCGGCGGCCCTCCACCGCGCTCGGAAGCGTGACGCCCTCCTACAAGCCGGGCGTCACCATGACGGATCTTTCCGCCTGCCTGCCCGGCTTCGCGGTGGACGCGATGCGCGAGGCGCTGCCCGTGTTCGGGCGCCAGCTCGCGCGCTACGATCATCCCGACGCGGTGATGACAGGTGTCGAGACGCGGACATCCTCGCCCGTGCGCATCACGCGCGGCAAGGACGTCCAGAGCCTGAACACCGCGCGGCTGTTCCCGGCCGGCGAAGGCGCGGGCTACGCGGGCGGCATCCTTTCCGCCGCCATCGACGGGATCAAGGCTGCGGAGGCTGTCGCCGCCAGCATCACCCGTGAACGCTGAAAGCGACGCGATCGTCCTCGGCGCGGGCGCGGCGGGGCTGATGTGCGCCGCGACGGCGGGCGCGCGGGGCAAAAAAATGCTCCTCGTCGATCATGCCGACGAACCGGGCAAGAAGATCCTGATTTCGGGCGGCGGGCGCTGCAACTTCACGAACATTCACACCGCCGCCGACCGCTATCTTTCCGGCAATCCGCATTTCGCCAAGTCGGCGCTCGGGCGCTACACGCCGCAGGATTTTCTGGGGCTCGTCGAACGCTATGGCATCGCGTGGCATGAAAAGACCTTGGGCCAGCTCTTTTGCGACGGCTCCGCGCGGCAGATTGTCGATATGCTGGTGCAGGAATGCGCAAAGGCGGGCGTCACGATGATGACGGATCACGCTGCGACCGCCATCGAACACCGTGACGGGCGGTTCGTCGCCACGATCGGAGGGCGCGAATATACGGCGCCCGCGCTTGTGCTCGCCACCGGCGGGCCTTCCATTCCGAAACTCGGCGCAACCGGCTTTGCCTACGACGTCGCGCGCCGGTTCGGGCTTTCGATCGTGCATCCGCGCCCGGCGCTGGTGCCGCTGACGCTAGGGCCCGACGATACGCTGTTCCGGTCGCTCTCCGGCGTGTCGGCGGAGGTCGAGGTGCGCTGGGAGAAGGTGCGCTTCCGCGAGGCCGCGCTGTTCACGCATCGCGGGCTTTCCGGCCCGGCCATGCTGCAGATTTCTTCGTACTGGCAGCACCGCACGCCCATCGGCGTGAACTTCCTGCCCGATGCCGCGCCGGACTGGCTGATCCGGCGGAAGCAGGAACAGCCGCGCACAGCGCTGAAACGGACCCTCGCCTCTCTTTTGCCCGCGCGTCTCGCCGACGCTCTCACCGAGCGTCTCGGACTTGAAGGCGATCTCGGCAACCTCTCCGACAAGGTGCTTCGCGCAGCGGAGGCCCGCCTTGCGGACTGGAGCTTCGCGCCCACCGGCACGGAAGGTTTCGCCAAGGCCGAGGTGACGGCAGGCGGCATATCGACGGACGGCCTCTCGTCACGCACGATGATGGCGACGCGCGTTCCCGGCCTCTACGTGATCGGCGAGGCGGTGGACGTCACCGGCTGGCTCGGCGGCTACAACTTCCAGTGGGCGTGGGCGAGCGGCAAGGCCGCAGGCGAGGCGATCTGATCCTTTCTCACCGCCTTTGAAGGGGCAGAGCGGAGGGCTTTATCCTTCAATGCCGTGCCTGGCGGAAACGCCCCTCCCCAACCCCTCCCCTGAAGGGGCGGGGCTTTTACGGGTTGCTCAATGCAGGCCGGAGCGTTCTGAAGGGGCCTCGGCAGGTTCGGCCAGGAAGGCGTGGAGGTCGCGCGCGTCGGCTTCGCTGAGCACATCGGCGAAGCCTGCCATGCCTGCGTCCGCGAACACGCCTTCGAGGACGATCGCGTTGAAGGCGTCGTGTGTTTCGGGGGCCATTTTCCAAAGGTTCGGATAGCCGCCCATCCCGTCCCTGCCGCCGTGGCAGCGGCCGCAGTAAGCGCCGTAGAGCGCGCCGCCGCGCGCGACCGCCTCGGCATCGCCGCGATACTGGGCGGGCGCATCGGTGAAGGCGATCTCCTCGCGTAGCGGCGGCAGTTCGGGCGCCTTGCCGCCGATCTTGAACACGATCAGCCGCTCGAGATTTTCGCGCTCGGCAGCGACCGCACCGGGCGGATACGCGACGTTGAGCGCGCCGCCGAAGCCCGCGTTCACGGCCACGTATTGCTCGCCGTCGATCTCGTAGGACATGGGCGCGGCCATGATGCCGGTGCCCACGTTGATCCGGTGGAGCACCTTTCCGGTAACGCCCTCGTAGACGGTGAGATAGCCGTCGGCCGAACCCTGCATGACGAGCCCGCTCGCCGTCGCCATCACGCCGCCGCTCCAGAACGGCAGTTCGCTGCTGGTCCACGCGATCTTGCCGGTCTTGGGGTTCCAGGCCGTCAGCACCGCATCGAAGCGGGGCTTGGGCTGACCGGGAAACGCGTCTTCCGAATCGGCGCCGCCCTTGCCAAACGCACCGAACGCCGGGAACGAGGCGATCGAGCCCTGAATTCCGGTGTAGGGCTTGTAGGGCTGATCGTACATCTGGAAGGTCATCGGCGCCTGCAGCACCGGGATATAAACGAGGCCGGTCTTTTCGCTGTACGCCATCGGCGGCCAGTTGTGCCCGCCCGCCTCCGACGGCCAGACGAGCTTCGTTTCCTTCGAATAGTCGGACTGCGCGGTGATGACCGGTCGCCCGGTTTTGAGATCGACGCGTTCCGCCCATGTGACGGTCGTGAACTTCTCGGCCGAAAGCAGCTCTCCGGTGACGCGGTCGAGCACATAGAAGAATCCGTTCTTCGGCGCCTGCATGATGACCTTGCGGGGCTTGCCGCCGAATTCGATGTCGGCGAGCACCATGTTCTGCGTCGCCGTATAATCCCAGCTATCCTGCGGCGTCGTCTGATAGTGCCAGACCTTGCGGCCGGTATCGGCATTCACCGCGACGATCGACGAGAGATACAGATTGTCGCCGCCGCCGGGGCTGCGCGACCACAGCGGATGCGGCATGCCGTTGCCGGTGCCGAGATAGACGATGTTCGTGTCGGGATCGTACACGATCGAATCCCACACGGTGCCGCCGCCGCCGAGATCCCAGCGCGAGTCCGGGCTCCATGTCTTGCGGGCCTCGGTGACTTCGGGATGCTCGTCCGGCCCTGCGCCGGGGACGATGAAGAAACGCCACGCGAGCTTGCCTGTCTTGCGATCGAAGGCGCTCGCATAGCCGCGCACGCCCATCTCCGCGCCGCCGTTGCCGATGACGACATTTCTGCCTGAAATGCGGGGGGCGCCTGTGATGGCGTAGCTGCGCGTGCGGTCGGTGATCGTGTCGGTCTTCCAGAGTTCCTTGCCGGTCGCGGCATCGACGGCGGCGAGATAGCCGTCGAGCGTGGCGACGTAGACGACACCGTCCGCGACATCGACGCCGCGGTTCACGGCATCGCAGCAGGTGCGGCGGGCGAACTGGCCGTCGACCTGCGGATCATACTGCCACTTCTGCGCGCCGGTCTTCGCGTCGAGCGCGTAGACGACGCTCCAGGGGCCGGTGAAATACATGGTGCCGTCCACGACGATGGGCGTCGATTCCACGCCGCGGTGCGTGCGGCCGCGCACCACGAAATCGTTGAATTCCCACGCAACACCGAGCTGGGCGGCGTTTTCGGCCGTGATCTTCGTGCCCGTGTAATAATAGGCGGTGGCGCGCTTCCAGTCGGGCGTCGAGGCTTCACCACCCGATTTCTGCGTCCCGCAGGCCGCAGCGAGGGACAGGACGGCGATCGCAGCCATCCGAACGGCAGAATTCATCATCCCGGCCGAACGAACCCATGCGGACCCGGCACGCGTGGCAATCATCACCCTGTCCCCCCCTGCAATCGCCCTCAGAACTTCTGGCGAACCTCGACCCCGATCGTGCGCGGACGCAGCGTCGTTGCCGCATCATTGCCCGCGCCGAGGTTGACGTCGAGCCAGGGCTGCGCATCCAGGAGATTATTGACGTAGAGCCGCAGCACGGTCGCGCCGTTATCCGCCGAGATCGAAGCGTTCACAACGTCGTAGCTTTCGCGGAACTCCGCCAGGTTGGGGACGAGGCCGCCCTCTGCATCCGAGAAGGTGACGGCCTGCACGCGATCGAACATCCGACGCGCGCTGCTTTGATACTGATACTCGGCGCGGACCTGCGCCCGCCAATCGGCGCCGACGTCGAAGCCGTAGCTTGCGAACGCGCTCGCCATCCATTTCGGCACGGCGAGCACCTGATCGTCGTCCTGCACGGCGGTGCCGACCGCGGCATCGGTGATCTTCGCGCTCGTGTAGGTCGCGTTGCCGCCGATCTGGAAGCCGCCCGCCACATTGACGCGCCCTTCGATCTCGGCGCCCTTCACCTCGGCGCTGCCGGCATTGCCGGTGAAGGAAAAGCCGCAGTTGATGAGATTGAGCTGCTGCTGGATCTTCTTCCAGTCCGTGAAGAACAGTGCGCCGTTCAGCGTCACGCGGCCGTCGGCGAACTGGTTCTTGGTGCCGAGTTCGTAGCTCCAGAGATTGTCGGAATCGAAGCTGTCCGGCGCGGCGGTGAGGCCGAGTCGATCGAGATCGGCCGCGCAGAGCACCGGGTTCACCTGAAAGCGGTTCGGGCCGCCCGGCCGGAAGCCCTTCGCCGCCGACGCGAAGATCATGTTTTCGGGGGTCGCCTTGTAGGAGATGCCGACCTTGGGGTTGACGCCCTTCTCGTTGCTCTTGCGGCCTTCGACGAGCGTCAGCCCGCCGTTGAAGGGGCCGTCGCCCAGGATATCGACAACCTGCTTTATCTGGAACAGGCGGACGCCGGCGGTGACATCGAGCCGGTCGGTGATCGAGAACGTCGCCTCGCCGAACGCCGCATACTGCTTCGCCTTGGTCGTCGTATCGCCGACATAGCCGACCTCGGTGCCGATGATCGGCGTTGCGCCCGGCGTACTCGCGATCTGGTAGAGGTTATCGTCCTGATGGGAATAATAGAGGCCCGCCACCCACTTGAAGCGGTCGCCGGGGCCGCCGGAAGACAGACGCAGTTCCTGACTGAACTGCGTGGTGCGGCTGCGCGACAGATTGGGGCTGGTGAAGGAATAAAGCGGCGGCACGAGCCCGCCGATGAAGAAGCTGTAATCACGCTCCCAGTTGAGCGTGCGGTCGAAATAGGCGGTCAGCGAGGCGAAATCCACGTTGCCGAGCGATTTGCCGACGTCGAGGCTGTAGATGCCCGCCTTGTCCACCGTCGACTGCGGAAGCCGGAACGACGACGTCAATTCCTCCCGGTCGCCCAGGAAGAACTGCGACGGGTTTTTCTGCTCGTAACGCTGATAGAACAGCGCCGGGCGGATCGACCATGTCGCGTCCGGTTCCCACTGAAACGACAGGCGGCCGACGAAACTGTCCGCCTTGTTGTGATTGGATACGGTGCGGCTTGAAAGCGCATCCTGCACGAGCGGCGTGTAATCGGGCGACGGCGTGCTCGAATAGTTCGAGTTCCGCACGGTGCCGGGCGCATTGTCGATGTAGCCGCCTTCGCGCCGATAGAGAAAGCCGGTCCGCATCGCCAGCGTGTCGGTGACGAGCGGGAGATTGAGGATGCCCTCGACATTGTAGGAGGGCGCGCCGTGCGCCGTCGCGGCGAAGCCGGCGGCGGCGCTGCCCGAGAGGAGCGCGGTGTCCGGGCGGGCGCTTACGTATTTGATCGCGCCGCCCATCGCACTGCCGCCGTAGAGCGTGCCCTGCGGGCCTTTCAGCACTTCGAGGCGCTCCATATCGAAGAAGATCGGATCGAAGGCGCCGCTGAACCCTGTTGCGACGGTGACCAGCGAGATGTCGTCGAGATAGATGCCGACCGTGGGCGAGGACGCGACAGTGCTGACGCCGCGAATGTTGTAGTTGCCGAGCCCGCGCTCGACGTTCGAGAACGACAGACCCGGCACATTGCGCAGGACATCCTTCACATCGACCGCGCCGTTTTCGCGAAGCTGATCGCCCGAGAGCGCGCTCACCGAGATGGGCACGTCCTGAAGCCGCTCGTTCGTCTTGCGCGCGGTCACGACGATCTCGCCCGCATCCACGAGCGGCGCGGTCGCGGCCTCCTGCGCAAGCGCCGGCGCGCCGAGCGCTACGGACGAGACACCGAGCGCGAGCATGCTGCGGCGAACGGTGATGGAAAATGCTCTGGCGTTCATATGCTTACCCCTTTTTTCTTCGCCGCCGGGCCTTTTGCCTCTGATGGGCGGAATTGAGCCGGCACCATGCAACGGGGGCGCAGCAACGTCCTTTCCATTTTCCCGAACTTTGTTTGCGCCGCCCCGAACCCGGCCTGCCGCAATGCAGATTGCCGCGCGCTCACAGATTTTTCGCGGTGCCGCAAAAGCGCGGAAACGCAACATCTTTCATGCTCGGGGAAACAGCACAAAGAGCAGGACGCCATGACCACGCCCCCTATCGACTGGCACGCCCGCGCCGCCGCGCTCAGCGTGCCCGTCCGCCCCTTCATCGACGGCCGTTTCGTCGATTCCGCCGCAGACGCGCATTTTGAATCGATCAATCCCGCGACGAACGGCGCGGTCTGCACGCTTTCCGTGGGCGCAGACGACGATGTCGACCGCGCGGTTGCCGCCGCACGCCGCGCCTTCGAGGACGGGCGCTGGGCGAAATCGACGCCGCTGCAGCGCAAGGCTGTGCTGCTGCGCATCGCCGAGCTGATCGAGGCGAACGCCGACGATCTGGCGCTGATGGACTCGCTGGAAATGGGCAAGGCGATTTCCGCCGCGCGCGCCGAGATCGCCTTCGCGTCCGGCTTCTTCCGCTATTACGGGGAAGCGACCGACAAACTTTACGGCGCGGTCGCCCCTTCGGACAGCATCACGCTGTCGCTCGGGCTGCTGGAGCCGCGCGGCGTCGTCGGCGCCATCGTGCCCTGGAACTTCCCGCTCATCAACGCGGCGCTGAAGGCCGCGCCCGCGCTCGCGGCGGGCAACAGCGTCGTCCTGAAACCCTCCGAGATCGCCTCGACCTCGGCGCTGCGGCTCGCCGAGATCGCATCGGAAGCAGACCTGCCGGGCGGCGTGTTCAATGTGGTGCCGGGACTTGGGCCTACAGTCGGGCAGGCGATCGGACGCCACGGCGACATCGACTTCATCAGCTTCACCGGCTCCACCGCGACCGGCCGCCTGTTCATGACCTACGCAGGGCAATCGAACGGCAAGCCGCTGCTGCTCGAATGCGGGGGCAAGTCGCCGCAGCTGGTCTGCGCGGACATGGCGGACGATCTGGACGCCGTCGCCGCGCGGGTCGCGCACGACGCCTTCTGGAACCAGGGCCAGTGGTGCGCCGCGAAAACGCGCCTGATCGTGGAGGACAGCTTCCACGACCGGCTGGTCGACGCCGTGATCGCGGCGGCCGCGCGGCTTGTGCCCGGCGATCCGCTCGATCCCGCGACCAATTTCGGGACGATCGCCACGCGCGGGCAACTCGAGAAGATCCGCAATTTCGTCGCCCACGCCCGCACCGAAGGCGCGACCGTCGCGTTCAACGGCGGGCCGTGGGGCGAGACATCGACCGCGCCCACGATCCTGACGGACGTGCGCGCCGACATGACCGTCGCGTGCGAGGAAGTGTTCGGGCCCGTGCTTTCGGTGATGCGTTTCCGCGATTTTGGCGAAGCGCTCGCGATCGCCAACGACACCCGCTACGGCCTTGCCGCCAGCATCTGGACGCGCGACGCCCGGCGCTCGCACGAGGCGGCGCGAGCGCTCCGCGCCGGGCGCGTGACCGTGCGCGCCAGTGCCGCGGCGGGAGAGCACTCGGGCTTTGCGCTGAGCGCCGAGCCGTGGGGCGCCTCCGGCTTCGGCGTGGAGGGCGGCATGGAAGGGCTGCGATCGTACTGCCGTTTCAAATCCGTCGAGTTCGTAAGCTGATGCTCGCGCGACACGCGCTTGCGGAAAAGGGCGGCTCTCTGGACACGCCGACGGGCAAACGTATAGTCGGGAACCTGCATTTTTCGGGGACGCGCGCGTTGAACAACAGCCTCGACACCGCCGGGACCGGCTTCGATCCCACGCTCCAGTCCGTCGTCGAAGCCATGAAGGCTCGTATCGAAAGCAGGCCGGGGCCGGTCGGCAAGGCGTTCCTGCTGCAGCCCGAAACCGAAACCGTGCGCGGCTGGTACAACGGCTTGACGATCCGGCCGGGGTTCTCGCTGGTGCTTTCAGACCTCCGCTATGCCGAGCAGTGCGTCTACCATCACGAGTGCGGCGAATACCTCAAGCTGCACTTCAAGCTGGACGGCACGAGCGTCATCGGCAGCGAGCAGGAAGAAGATGTGCCGGTGCTGCCGGGGCTGATGTCGTTTCTGGTGCAGCCCACCGACAGCGTGAAATACGAACGCATCGTGGGGGAGAGCCACGAGCGTTCGATCACGATGATCTGCAGCAAGGACTTCGTATCGGGGCTGCTTTCGCCCGGTACGCCGGACCTGCCCGCTTCGATCGCCGATTTCCTGCGCGCCCGGGCTTCGCACTTCACCTACGACAGCCTGCCGATGCACCCGCAGATGCGGCCCATCGTGGAGGACATCCTGAGCCCGCCCGATACCGGGGCGCTGGGCAATCTGATGATGGAAGCGAAAGCGCTGGAGCTGCTGTGTTTCGCGATCAAGCAGATTCTGGGCAGCTCGCGAACGACCGAGACGGTGCGTCCGCGCGACCGGCGCAAGATCGAGGAGCTTTGCCGGATCCTGGGCGACGACACGCAGGCATCTTACTCGATCGCCGACCTGTGCCGCCATCTGGCGTGGAACGAAACGCAGATGATGGAATGCTTCAAGCAGGTGACGGGCACGACCATCTCGACCTACCGCCAGCGCGTGCGCATGGACAATGCGCGGCGGCAGCTCTGCGATACCGACGCCTCGATCACCGAGGTGGCGTTCAACGCAGGCTACGAGCATCCCAGCAACTTCGCCACCGCCTTCAAACGCACGTTCGGCTATTCGCCGCGTCTGGCACGCGCGCGGCTGAACTGATGAATTCCGCCGACAGTTTCAGCGCCGATTATCGCGGCGCGCGCGCCAAATTTCTTGAGGACGCCCAGGCGGCAGGCGGATCGCTTGAAACCATCACGCACCCCGAGCGCGGACCGGACGGCGGCGAGGTTTTCACCGACGTCGCGGCGTTCGGCGTCGAGGGCGCCGAGCGCGTGCTGGTGCTGATTTCCGGCACGCACGGCGTCGAGGGTTTCTGCGGCTCGGGCGCGCAGGTCGATCTGCTGCGGCGCGGCGAGACTGCGCGCCGCCCCGAGGGCGTCGGCATCCTGATGATCCATGCGGTGAACCCCTACGGGTTCGCCTGGCTGCGCCGCGTGACGCACGAGAACATCGACCTCAACCGCAACTGGATCGATTTTTCGAAGCCCCTGCCCGCCAACCCCGGCTACGACCTGCTGCATTCCGCGATCTGCCCGCCGGTGTGGGACGACGCCGCGCAGGCGGCATCGGCGCTTGCGACCACGCGCTACGCCGACGCGCACGGCGCGCTCGCCATGCGCGCGGCGATGATGGGCGGACAATATACGCACGCCGACGGGCTGTTCTACGGCGGCACCGCGCCGAGCTGGTCGCGCACCACGCAGAGCGCGATCCTGACGCACTATCTGGCGAACGCCGCCAAGATCGGCATCATCGATTACCACACGGGCCTCGGCCCCTGGGGCTTTGCCGAGCAGATCATCGTGAGCGCGCGGGAGAGCGACGGTTTCCGCCGCGCGGCGCGCTGGTACGGCGCCGCGCTCGCTTCGGTCGCGGACGGCCAGTCCGCATCCGTGCGGATCGAAGGCGACGGGCTGAGCGCCGCCCCCGCGCTGCTGCCCGGCGCGGACGTGACGAGCATGGCGATCGAGGTCGGCACGCATCCCACCGACCATATCCTTGCCGCGCTGCAGGCGGATTGCCGTCTCCACGCGCACGGCGACCCGGCCTCCCCCGACGCGAAACCGATCAAGGACGCGATCCGGAACGCCTTCTACGGTGACGCCGACGACTGGAAGGGCATGGTCGCGGGCCAGTCGCTGCTTGCCGTACGGCAGGCGCTCGCCGGACTGTCCGCCGACTGACCCCTTTTCTGCCTCTGGCGCAGCGCGCGCAAAGATGAGATGCACGCGCAAACAGAGTGTGGCGGGGAGGTAAGATGCGTCATTTGCCGTGGATCGTATTTGCGCTGACGGGCGCGTTTGCACTGGCAGTGATCGCGACGCAGCGGGGGGAGCCGATCAACGCGCTGTGGATCGTGACGGCGGCGGTCTGCCTGTTCATCGTCGCCTACCGCTATTACGCGCTCTACATCGCCAAGCATGTGATGCGGCTCGACCCCGGCCGGCCAACGCCTGCGGTGCGCCGCGCCGACGGGCTCGACTATGTGGCGACCGAAAAGACCGTTCTCTTCGGGCATCACTTCGCCGCGATCGCGGGCGCGGGGCCGCTCGTGGGGCCGGTGCTCGCCGCGCAGATGGGCTATCTGCCCGGCACGCTGTGGATTCTCGCGGGCGTCGTCGTGGCGGGCGCGGTGCAGGACTTCATGGTGCTGTTCATCTCGATGCGCCGCGACGGGCGTTCGCTCGGCGAACTCGTGCGCATGGAAATGGGCGCGGTTGCAGGCACGATCGCGCTGTTCGGCACGCTGATGATCATGATCATCCTGCTCGCCGTGCTGGCGCTGATCGTCGTGAAGGCGCTCGCCGAAAGCCCGTGGGGCATGTTCACCGTGGCCGCGACCGTGCCGCTTGCGATGGCGATGGGCGTCTATACGCGCTGGATCCGGCCGGGGCGCGTGGGCGAGGTGTCGCTGATCGGCTTCGTGGGGCTTATCCTCGCGATCATCTACGGTCAGCAGATCGCGGCATCGCCAGTGTGGGGCCCGTTTTTCACCTTCACGCCCGAGCAGCTCTGCTGGCTGCTGATCGGCTACGGCGCGGTCGCGTCCGTGCTGCCGGTGTGGCTGCTGCTCGCGCCGCGCGACTATCTTTCCACCTTCCTGAAGATCGGCGCGATCGCCGCGCTCGCCGTCTGCATCGTCATCATGGCGCCGCCGCTGCGCATGCCCGCGCTGACGCAGTTCGTGGACGGCAGCGGGCCGGTGTGGTCGGGAACGCTGTTTCCGTTCCTGTTCATCACCATCGCCTGCGGCGCGGTTTCCGGCTTCCACGCACTGATCGCCAGCGGCACGACGCCGAAACTGATCGCAAACGAAGCGCACGCGCCGCTGATCGGCTACGGCGCGATGCTGATGGAGGCGTTCGTTGCGATCATGGCGCTCGTGGGCGCATCCATCCTCGATCCGGGCATCTACTTTGCCATGAACAGCCCCGCCGCCGTGCTCGGCCCGGACGCGGCAAGCGCCGCCGCCGCCGTGACCAACATGGGCTTCCCGATCACGGCCGACGCGCTGACGCAGGCCGCGAAGGACGTTGGCGAAACGACGATCATCTCGCGCACGGGCGGCGCACCGACGCTTGCCGTCGCGATGGCGGAAATCTTCAGCCACGTGATCGGCGGGCCGGGCATGAAGGCCTTCTGGTATCATTTCGCGATCCTGTTCGAGGCGCTGTTCATCCTCACCGCCGTCGATGCCGGAACGCGCGCCGGGCGCTTCATGATCCAGGATCTGATCGGCCTTGCCGCGCCGCGCTTTCGCGACACGAAGGCGCTGCTGCCGGGCCTTATCGCCACGGGGCTCTGCGTTTCGGGCTGGGGCTTCTTCCTCTATCAGGGCGTCACCGATCCGCTCGGCGGCGTCAACACGCTGTGGCCGGTGTTCGGCATATCGAACCAGATGCTGGCGGCGATGGCGCTGATGTTCTGCACCGCCGTGCTGTTCCGCATGAAGCGGGAGCGCTATGCGTGGGTGACGGCGGTGCCCACCGCATGGCTGCTGATCTGCACGATCAGCGCGGGTTCGCTGAAGCTGTTCTCACCCGATCCCAAAATCGGCTTCCTGTCGCACGCCGCGGTATTTTCGGAAGCCGCCGCACGCGGCGAGGTGCTTGCGCCCGCGAAATCCATGGCGGAGATGAACCGCATCATCTTCAACGACCGCATCGATGCCGCGCTCTGCGCGCTGTTCCTCGCGGTGGTCCTCGCGCTGCTCTACTTCGCGGTGAAGACGTGCATCGCGGCGCGGCGCAGCAACGAACCCACCGCGCGCGAAATCCCTCCATCTGCGGTGCCCGCCGAATGACCGGCTTCCTCGCACGCCTGCGCGAGACCGCGCACCTGATGGTCGGCCTGCCCAGCTATGACGCCTATCTGAGCCACATGACCGCGCGTCACCCGGATCAGAAACCGATGAACGAGGCCGAGTTCTTCCGCAACCGACAGGAAGCCCGGTACGGAGGCAGGAACGGCGGCCGCTGCTGCTGAACGCGCCGCCGGCATCACCATCACATGGCCCGGTCGCGTTCCCTGACCCCCGACGCGACAAGGCGCGGCAGGACATCGCGCGCAAGCCGGTGCAGGGCATCGACATAGTCGATCGCGCTGAAAATAACGCCATCGATACCGGCGGCGGCCATGCTCGCGAGTTTTGCGGCAACTGCCTCCGCATCACCGACAACGGGCATCCCCGAGCCGAGCGCCACCGTGCGGCGCATGAAGCGCATCTGATCCGAATCCTCCGCCACGTTGTTTTCGCGTGCCAACGTGGAAATGAACCCGTCGATCGCCGCGTGATCGGCGCGGTCTTCGGAATAGTGGCGCAGATAGTCCGCGGCTTCCCTGTCCGTATCTTTCAGCACGAGCTGAGCATTCGTCCAGACCTGAATATCCCGCCCGAATTCATCGCGCGCGAGCGCCTTGTATTTCGCGACCTGAGCCTGCCACTGATCCGTACTTTCACCGAAAATGCCGATGAGGCCCATGTTCGAATGGCGCGCGGCAAAACGCATGCCCGTGTCGGAAAAACCGGCGTTCATGATCGGCACGCCGTCGCCCCGGATCGGCTGCGGGCGCGAGAGCGCGCCCTTCATGGAGAACCAGCGGCTTTCGAAATCGAACTCACGCGTTTCAGACCAGAGGCGACGGATCAGCGCCAACCATTCGGCGAGATATTGATAACGCTCCTCATGGCCGAGCATTTCGATTCCGAACATCTCGAATTCGCGGCGGTTCCAGCCGCCGACCACGTTCATGCCGAAGCGCCCGCCGGAAATGGCGTCGATCGTCGCGGCCTGTTTCGCGACGATCAGCGGGTGCACGGTGGGCGCATGCGTGGTGGCGAAAACGCCGATACGGCGCGTGGCCTGCGCGATCGCGGCGGCATAGGTGAACGGTTCGATGACATCGTGCGAGGCATGGTGAAAGTCGCCATCGACATAGCCCTTCCACCGCGCGATGGGCACGATCGCTTCAAGCCCGGCGTCGTCCGCCATCTGCGCGATCCGCAGACATTCGGTCCAGTTCGGGGAGAAAAGCTCCGGCACCGTCGTCAGCGCCGGCATGGTGTTGGCGCAGAAGACACCGAGCTTGAGGCGGTTTGCCGAATAGACGGGATGCGCTGTGTGCGCGGTCATTGCGTCAGAGACTCGCGGCGAACGCGCATGCCCGCCTTTTCGCGATCCCAGGTGTCCACCGTCACGCCCTCTTTCCGGAGATCCCCCTTCAGGACTTTCGCTGACGGCGTCTTGGGCAACTCGCTCATCACCCGTATGTAGCGCGGCACCATGAAATAGGGCATGCGGGCGACAAGAAATTCTGTCAGCGCGACCATATCGAGGGTGGCGCCGGGAACGGGCGCCACAACCACCATGACCTCGTCTTCGGAATATTCGCTCGGCACGCCGATGGCCGCGCACTCGCGCACGGCAGCATAGGCGCAGACCTCTGCCTCGACCTCGAAAGACGAGATGTTTTCGCCGCGGCGGCGGATGGCATCCTTCATCCGGTCGACGAAATAGAAATAGCCGTCCTCGTCCATGCGGAAGGCATCGCCGGTATGGAACCAGCCGTTGCGCCACGCCTCCGCCGTTGCGACCGGATTGGCATTGTAGCCGCTGTTCATGCCCCAGGGCCGATCGGTACGCACGATCATCTCGCCGACTTCGCCGACGGGAACCTCGCAATCGTTGCGATCGACAAGGCGGACATCGACGCCGGGGCGCGGGCGGCCGCAGGTGCCCCGCTTCACCGGGTTTGCTTCCGACACGATCGGAGAGGAAATCTCCGTCATGTTGAAAATCGTGTAGATATCGATGCCGAAGCGCGCCTTGAACGCCGGCGCATCATCGGTGAACGGCACCATGAAGGCCAGCTTCACCTTGTGATCGCGGTCGCGGTCCGAAGGGGGCTGTTTGATGAGA
The DNA here is from genome assembly GCF_014199685.1 of Sphingosinicella soli. GTDB lineage: Bacteria > Pseudomonadota > Alphaproteobacteria > Sphingomonadales > Sphingomonadaceae > Sphingosinicella > Sphingosinicella soli. The sequence goes on from NZ_JACHNZ010000009.1 coordinate 56,356, forward strand.
AACGTCGCCATCACGCCGAGCAGGAAAACCACGGTCGTTTCCGTTTTGCGCACGACATCCCAGAACGTGTCCGTCGAATAGCTGTTCACCACCGCGACCGACGCGCCGCGCGCGAGCATGACGAACGGCGGGCCCATGCCGCCGATGTGGAAGATGGGCGCGACGGTCATGTAGCGGTCGTCCTGCGTCACCATCGGCCAGCTTTCGGGCCCGGCGTTGGAGAACATGTGGAGATACGACGACAGCACGCCCTTCGAAGGGCCGGTGGTACCCGAGGTGTAGATGATAGACTGGATATCCCACGGATCGATCGGCCGATCGAGCGGAAGCAGTTCGGCCTCGGTGCCCGAGAGATCCTCGAAACGCGACGTGGAAAGACCGAAATCCGGCACTTCAAGCCGGGTCGTGAGCACCGCGTGCGTGAGACCCGCGTTTTCGATTTCCGAAAGCCTCGGCGCGAGTTCTGGGTGAACGATAATAACCCGGGCGCCGGAATTCGCGACGACATGCGCCAGCAGGGCGCCCCGGTAGGCCGTGTTGAACGGCACGAAAACGGCGCCGATATAATTGATCGCGTAGAACGCCAGCAAGGCATCCGGCCCGTTTGGAAGCCACAGCGCGACATGATCGCCCTGCCGGATGCCGAGCTTCTGTAGACCGGCCGCCTTCTCGATCACGCGCCTGCGCAGATCGAGGAAGCTCCATTCCTCTCCGTCCTCGAAGATCACATGGGTTTTTGCCGGGCGCTCCACCGCCCACCGATCAACCAGATAACGCAGGACACACTGGTTCCTGTCGGGAATGCGCGGATCGTGAAAATCGCGCGCGGCGCCCTTGCCGTCAGCCATCGCAAAAACTCCCCTCGTACAATGCTCGTCGTTGCGGCCCGAGACAGCTCCGGCCGATGTGCACGCATCACCCGCGCGGGCCCTGACCTCAGTCGAGGCCGATCAAGCGCATGCAGGCATGGACCACCTGCTCGATGACATCGCTCCTCCGGCGACGGCTCCCGCGCCAGTAGCAGTTCGGAATCCAGGACAGCAGGCCGCCCATCCACACCGACATCGCTGCGGCATCGTGCAGGGTGACGAGCCCGTCGGCGCGGCACTGCTCGACCAGGCGCGCGATCCTGAGATCGAACTCATGCCTCAGGCGCAGGATCTGCTGGGCATCGATATTTGTGAGGTTCTTCATCTCGCGCTGGTAGACGACGATATATTCCATGCGATCGATGATGATCGCAGCCACTTCCCTCAGCGCGACCCGAAGCTGCTCGACCGAATTGCCCGGCGCCGCCGCAGCGCGGTCGAGCGCATCCAGCGATTCCGTGACACCGACAGCGCAGACCGACGCCAGTATCTCCGCCTTGTTCTTGTAGTAGGTATAGAGATACGGCTTGGTGACGTTAAGCTCGTCGGCCACCATGTCGAGCGTCGCGATCTCGTAACCCTTTTCGTGGAACAGGCGGCTCGCAACCTCAAGGATGCCCTGCCGCTTCAGGGCGACGACATCGGGTTTCGACATGCGCCGACCGCGCGGCCGCGTCTGACGCGAGACGGTCGCCGGAACGGCTTCGGTCGGTTTGCTTCGCGTTGCTTTCTTCATGCAGCCCTTCTCAGGATCTCCAGTATATCGGCTGGCGACCGTACCGGACGTGGATTGGTCCGCCCCCAGATATCAAGCATGGTATATTCAGCAACCTGTTGGAAGCGGTCTTCACCGACACCGACTTCAGAGAGCGTGCGCGGCATGCCGAGCTTGCGGATGAACCTGTCGAGCGCGTCCGAGGCCGTGCTGTCGGGTTCGCCGAGGCAGGCGCTGATACGCTTTTGCCGAGCGGCATCATATTCAGCATTCCACGCCAGAACATACGGAGACATGACGCAAGACGTGTAGCCGTGCGGCACATCGCAGGTGCCGCCGAGGATGTGCCCGATCGCGTGGCTCGCCCCCATCGGCACCCCGCCGATGATCGAGATCATCGACTGCCAGGCGCCGACTTGACACTTCAGGCGCCCCTCGATGTCCCCGAAATCCTGCCTCACGCGGCTCAGCCCCTCGACAAGGAGACGCAGCGCGCTGTCTGCAAGGCCATCGGCGAAATCATTGGACTCGTAGGACGCCAGCGTTTCGACGGCGTGATCGACCGACCGCACGCCGGTCGAGAACCACAGCCATTCGGGTGTGTGCAGGGTCAGTTCGGGATCCAGAACAACCGCGACGGGGGCCATGTTACGGTGCTCGTACCCCTGCTTGTGCATCAGCGCCTCGTCGGTCGCGCCTGACAGAGCGTTGAACTCGCCGCCCGAAAGCGTCGTCGGTACGCAGATCACCCGAACATCAGGGCCTACGGTGATGGGATTGATGACCTGGCCGTCGTCGGTGACATAGGTTCTGAGTGGCTCGAACGCCTCGACGGTCCGCACGTCGTGCTTCAGCAGCAGCGCGATGATCTTGCCCGCGTCGGTGACCGATCCGCCGCCGATCGTGACGATAAGATCGGCGCCTGCAGCGCGCGCCGCGTTCGCACCCGCCAGCACGCCCGACCTGGGCGCGTGCGGCTGGATGCCGGTCCACGTCGCCGCATGACGGTTCCCGAGCGCCGCCTCGACGTTCCGCACGGCGTCGGTTGTATCGGCAAGCGTCGTTCCGGCCAGGATGAACACACGCTCCGCGCCCAGAAGCGCGGCCTGCTCGGCGATCGCCTCCGCAGCGGGCCGACCGATAATCACGCGCTCGGTCGACGTGAACCCCATTGTCGTTCCAGCCATGTCATCCTCCATATTTCCGCTGATGCTGACACAACAAATTTCTACTGTCCAGTATATTCAAGCCCCACGCGCGCGTCGGCGACGATCCGGACCTTGACTAATATTATACTCATGAGTAGGCGTGGACGAGCAGCCTTTCGGATCCTTTTGGGGAGTACGCAGTCGTGGATGTGCGGAACGACAAGCGCGATGCAGGGCCCCTGTCCGGCATCCGCATCGTGGAATTTGCCGGCCTCGGCCCGACACCCTTTGCCGCAATGCTGCTCGCCGATTATGGCGCGGACGTACTTCGCATCGATCGAAAAGGCCAGCCCGGCCTCTCTCCGGGCGATGGCCGCCAGGACTTTCTGTGCCGCAGCCGAAGCTCGATCGCGCTCGATATAAAATCGCCCGAGGGACTTGCGCTCGCGAAACAGTTGATCGGCGAGGCGGACATCCTGCTCGAAGGCTATCGGCCCGGTGTCATGGAACGGCTCCAGCTCGGTCCGGACGTGGCTTTCGCGCTCAACCCCCGGCTGATCTATGCGCGGATGACGGGATGGGGGCAAACCGGCCCGCTGGCGCACAAGGCCGGACACGACATCAATTATGTCGCGCTGACCGGCGGGCTGCACATGATGGGCAGCGCGGACGCACCGCCGCCGCCGCCGCTCAACGTCGTGGGCGATTTCGGCGGCGGCGGCATGCTGATGGTTTCCGGCATTCTGGCGGCACTCGTGGAGCGGCAATCCAGTGGACGCGGCCAGATCGTCGACGCTGCCATGATCGACGGCGCGGCCCTGCTGCTGACCCAGCTTTACGCCTGGCGGGCCATGGGGTTCTGGTCCTCCGAGCGATCCGCAAACCTTCTCGACGGCGGCGCCTATTTCTACAGATGCTATGAAACTGCGGCCGGCTATGTGGCTGTCGGTGCGATCGAACCCCAGTTCCACGCCGCGCTGATCGCGGGGCTGGGCCTCGACCTCGAAGACTTCCCCGACCACATGAACAGGGCATTCTGGCCCGCACGAACAAAGCAACTGGAAACCCTGTTCAAAACGCGGACGCGCGACGACTGGGTTGCTGCATTCGAGCCGTTCGACGCCTGTGTTTCACCCGTGCTGACGCAGGACGAGGCCATCACCCACCCCGCGAACACCGCGCGCGATGTCTTTACGCACAGCGGCGACGCGCAGCCCAACCCTGCGCCGCGCTTCTCGCGCACACCCGCGCAGATCAGGCGCCCGCCGACATTGCCGGGCGAAGGCGGCCGCGACGCGCTGAGCGCATGGGGCATCGCGGAGGCGGAAATCGAGGCTCTCGTGTCTCGCGGTGTCCTTGTGGTTGAATGATTGCCGGCAAGCAAGCCGAGCGGGGACATCTTTTTCGCGCAGAAACCGGCCCTCACTTTTCCGCGGGATACCCTACCAGCTGAGCTGAAGCTCGGTCAGCCCCCGGAAGTGAACCCCGCGCCAGTGCGGATCGCGTGTTTCCACGCGCACATTCGGCAGGCGCCGCGCAAGCGTTGCGAGCCCGATTTCGCCTTCAAGCCGCGCCAGCTCCGCGCCCACGCAGAAATGAATACCGCCGCCGAAGGTCAGATGCCGGGGCCCATCGCGTGTAATATCGAACACATCGGGATCGGAAAAAACTCGGGGATCGCGATTGCCCGCGCCAAGCATCGCCATGACGCGCTGGCCCGCGGCGATCGTGTGCCCGCCGAGCACCGTATCGGCAAAGGCCTTGCGATAGGTCATGGTCAGCGAACTTTCGAAACGCAGAATTTCTTCCGACGCCGAAAGCGCGAGCGCCGGATCGTTCACAAGCTTTTCCCACTGTTCGGGATGCCGGTGCAGAGTGAAAAGCCCGTTTCCGAGCATGTGAGCCGTGGTTTCGAACCCCGCGCCGAACAAGGCGATCGCGACCGTGGTCATTTCCCACTCGGTGAGCCCGCTTCCGCCGTCGCGCGCATTGAGCAGCGCCGTTGCGAGATCATCGCGAGGCGCGCTGCGCCTGCGATCGAATATGGTTTTGAAGAAGCGTTCGAGGAACAGGATCTGATCGTTGGCACGTTTCAGATCGGCTTCAGGAAGCGGCCGCATTTCCAGAACGAGGAAACTGTCTTGTATCGCCTTGTTGAGCGCGGCGAGCAGATCGTCGTCGGCTTCATCCGCATCGATACCAAGCATGTCGCACATGACCGCAGTGGGCAGCTTGTAGGCGAATTCATGGATGAACTCCATGCGCCCGTTTGCGATGACATTGTCGATCAGGCGATCGGTGATTTCCTGGATTCGCGGGCGCATGGACTGGACGCGGCGCGCCGTGAGCGCCTGCGTGACCAGCCCGCGAAGCCGCGTATGCCTGGGGGGATCCTGAAACACGAAGACGTCGGCAAGCCACCGATAGGCGGGATGCGAGAGAACATCGAAATCATCACCGTAGAGAAGCCGGATGTTGCGTTCGAAATCGCCCTGGCCGAAATTCTGACGGTCCATAACGATCGCGCGGATATCATCGTAGCGCGTGACCACCCAGTAACCATGCCCCGACCAATGCACGGGATCGCGCTCGCGCAAGATGGCGAAGGCGCGATAGGGATCGGCAAGCAGATCAGCATCGCCGGGATCCATCGCGAAATCGCGAAGCCAGCGCTCGGGTGCGGCATCCGCCGTCATGAAAGTCTTTCCGGGTGATAAATGGGCCTGAACCTTCCTGCTTCCCGAGCGATGCGAACGGCATGAACGCCGCCGAAATGCGCGGGCACCAGAAGCGCGCCGCGCTGCGCCGCTTCCTGCAACACCGAATAACGGCTTTCACGCGCCGTATCCTGATCCTCGCAGAACTGGCTGTTCCAATCCGGGTTGTGAATCTGAATGGGGTGGTGAAGCACATCGCCAACGAACAACGCCGCATCATCCTTCGCCAGAACGCGCATGGCGAGGTGCCCCGGCGTGTGCCCAGCCACCGCGAACAGATCGATACCGGGCCGGACTTCGAAGCCGCTCTCCGCCCACACGACACGATCCTGATCGATCAGCGGCCGGACACTGTCTTCAAACACGCCGGCATTCACCGCCTTGCCCACGGCGGAAGGTTCGGCGGTCTCATCTTCGGGATCCCAGCAGGCGCGATCGCCGAGCGGCAGGACATAGCGCGCATTGGGGAACGTCGCCTTCCAGCCTCCCTCGTCGCGAACCGTGTTCCAGCCAACGTGATCGATATGCAGATGCGAACACACAACCGTGTCGATATCGCCCGGTTCAAAACCCGCCGCCCGAAGCCGGCTCAGGAAATCGGTCTGCAGCCCCCCGAAGATCGGAATGCCCGGCCGTTCCTTGTCATTGCCCGCGCCGGTATCGAACAGGATTTTTTCGGTTCCCGTATCGATCAGCCAGCTTTGCAGGAAGCCGTAGATCAACCCGGTTTCGGCCTGGTGATAATCCGGCACGAGTTCATGTTCATGCGGTTGCCAGCGCGACTCCTCGAAGCCCCGAAACATCTTCGAGGGCGGCGCGAAACCGCCCTGCCACTCCTCGATGCGGTGGAGCGTCATGTCCCCTACGCGAAACCTGTCCATTCCCTGCACCTCAGATGCTTTCCGGGTGCCGGGAGCCGGAGCCTCCGGCACCCGGACCACGCTGACGCGATCAGAACGTGTAGCCGAGCGTGAACCCGTAAGTGCGCGGCGGGATCACCGAACCGACGCGCACCAGCGCGAATGTCGGCGCTGTCACGATATTGTTCGAAATGGCGAACTTGTCGGTAAGGTTGCGCGCCCACAGGCTCGCGGACAGCCCGCTTTCGTGCTTGTAGGTGAGGTTTGCGTTGATGAGCGCGTATCCGCTCTGCTCGGCATCGCTGTTGTTGAACTCGGTGAAGTAGACCTTGCTTTGATAGCTCATGTCTGCCCCGAGCGTCAGGTCGCCCGAACCGACCTCGACGGTATAATCGAATCCGGCACCGAACGAGAACTTCGGCGCGTTCGGCAGGCGCTTGCCGTCGAGATCCGCAAGCGCAGGATCGGACGGACATGCATCGTAGGAAATGCCCGGACGGCTGACCGCAGCGCCGTAGTAGCCGTTGCAGAAATCCTGGAACTTGGCATTCAGATAGGCGGCATAGGCATTGAGCGTGAGATTTTCGTTCACGCGGCCGCTCAGTTCAAGCTCCGCGCCATAGTTCTTCGCCGCACCGGCATTGATCGTTTCGACAATGCTCTGCGCATTCACGAAGCCGACCTGCAGATCGGTGTAATCGTAATAGAACACGGCGCCGCTGAGCAGAAGCCGATTGTCTGCAAGCTGCTGCTTGAAGCCCGCCTCGTAATTCCACACGAATTCGGGATCGATGACCGAGTTCGCGCTGCCCACATTGATGACGCCGGATTTGAAGCCGCGGGTGACGGTGCCGTAGATCAGCGTCTCATCGCCCGGACGCCATTCCACGAGCAGTTTTGGTGTGATCGCTCCCCAACCCTTTGACCTATCAGTGGGAATGTCGATTCCGGCGGCTTCGAAGCTGAATCGCCCGACACCCTTGCGCCGCTCGTAGCTGTAGCGCGCGCCGGCCGTGACGCGCAGCTGCGGGGTCAGGTCGAACGCGGCCTGCGCGAAGACGCCGTAGGACTTTGTATCCACCGTGCCGCGCTGGAAATAATTGCCGTCGTTAAACGTATCAGCGGGCAGGCCGAACAGAAGGCCGAGATTGATGGTGGGAACCTTGACCTCGCCGTACAACTCTTCTTCGAAATACATGGCGCCGGCAAGGATATCGAGCCCGCCGCTCTTGTAGTTCAGAAGCACTTCCTGGCTGAACGAGCTGGCGTCTTCGATATAATTGTTCTGGCCGAACATCCAGACATCGGACACATCGAGGTCGGTCCTGTTGAACCGGTAGAAATCGCGGTAGGCGGTGATCGACTTGAAATTGAAATTGCCCGAATCCCATTCGACGAGGGCCGTGTAATTCTCGCCATTGCGGATGTTTATGGGGTCTTCATCGGAATATACGTTGCGCAGGTTCGGCTTTTCGCCGCGCGCGGTATAATAATCGAAGATCGTTTCGCCGCCCAGCAGCTTGTGCGGAAGCCCCTCGGCCGGAACGATCGTCGGGCCGAAATAATGGAAGGCATAATTGTTGTCGTCTTCCTCATAATGCTCGACGATCAGCGAGGCGGTGAGTTCGGAAGACAGGCGCGCTTCGAGGATACCGCGCACGGCAAAGGCATCGCGGTCATCGACGTCGGAGCCCGTGAACAGGTTTTTGCCGAAGCCGTTGCGCGTTTCCTTTTTGCCCGCGACCCTGAAGAGCAGCTTGTCCGCCACGATCGGTCCGCCGACGGCACCTTCCAGCGTTACGGCATCGTAATTTGCGTATGTGCCACGAATGTAGCCCGAGAAGTCTTCCGTCGGCTTCGCGGTTACGAGATTGATCGCACCGCCGGTGGCGCCGCGCCCGTAGAGCGTGCCCTGCGGGCCGCGCAGCACCTCGATCTGCGCAAGGTCATAGAAGCCCGCCAGCTGCGCCGCCGGCCGCGAGATCATGGCGCCGTCCTGAAGGAACGCGACGGCACCGTCGGCACCAAGATCGATGCTTGTCATGCCGATGCCGCGAATGAAGGTGCGGTTCACGCCGAACTGGTCGCCGATCGAGACATTGGGAACCGACGACTGCAGGTCGCCGATATCCTGGATGCCGCCCGGGCCGAGATCCTGCGAGGAAATGGCGGATACGGCCGCAGCAGTGTCGGCAAGCGACGTGTTCTGGCGTGTGGCGGTGATAACGATTTCGGCGCCCTGCGCGGCGTCTGCGCCGTCCGTGTCGGCAGCTTGCTGCGCCCAGGCCATGCCGGAAAACGATGCCGTCGCCAGAAGGCCGACCCCAAACGCAAAAACACAAGAGTTCCGTCGCATTTCAGCACCTCCCCGATTGTTTATGACTTATTCCGCAATGAATATACTTGCGAGTAGTTTTTTAAGCAAGAAACTTTCGATCTGCCATACTGACTGGTACGCACTTGTTGGTCAGGAATTTACAGTGTGCTTGAACAGAAAGTCGGCGGGATCGGCCTTTCGCGTCATGCGCCAGAAGGCATCGTTCCGCCACGGTGTGATCGCAACGATGCGCCCGCGCGTGTTGCGATACCAGTTTTCCGTGCCGGGATGCGTCCACACCAGCTTTTCGTGGGCCGCGTCCACCCGATCCGAATAGTCCGCGTAGACCTGCTCCTTCACTTCAACTGCGGCCGCGTTCTGCCGGATCATCTCCTCGACGATGCGCAGCGCATAATGTGTCTGGTTTTCGATCGACCGGATCATGCTGCCGCCGTGACCCGCCCCGACATTGGGGCCGAGCAGAATGAAGAAGTTCGGAAAGCCGGCGACAACCGTACCAAGATAGGCGGCGGCATTGTCGCCGTCCCAAAAATCGCTGAGCACGCGCCCGCCGCGCCCCACAACCTCGTAGGAGCCGAGGACGTTCGCGGCCTGGAATCCCGTTGCAAGGATCAGGATATCTGCTGAAACACCTTCGCCGCTGTCTGCGACGAGCCTGTCTCCCTGAATTTCGGCAAGCCGCTCGGGGATCAGACGGACATTGTCCCGCCGAAGCGTGCGATACCAGCCGTTGTCGAGCAGCATGCGCTTCGCGAACGGTGGATAATCGGGCAGAACATGCGGGAGCAGATCCTGCCGGTCGCCAAGCTCATCCATCACATAGCGGGTGAAATACTCGCGGTGACCGTCGTTGATCGCGTTCACCGCACGCGCGGGATCGTGCCAATCGGGGTCTCTGAACAGCGTTCCGTGCACCCTGTCGTTGAACGTCCACGACAGCCGCTGTTCGTACCACGCCCTGTAGAGCGGCACGACCTGAAGGAGATAGCGCACCCCCTCCGGAACCGGCTTCCTGAACTGCGGAAACGGCGCGGCCCACTGCTTCGAGCGCGCAAAAATCGTGAGTTCCGCGACGCTCCCGGCGATGGCGGGGACCACCTGCATGGCCGACGCGCCATTGCCGACCACCGCGACGCGCTTGCCCGATACATCCAGATCTTCCGGCCAGTCCGACGTGTGAACCACGCGGCCCGTGAACCCCTCCAGCCCCGGAATCTTCGGAACGAGCGGCGTGTTCAGAATGCCCACGGCGCTGAAGATGATGTCCGCGTGGTGATATTCGGTCTGCCCGCCCTTGTTGGTGACGGTGACCTTCCAGCGGTTCTCGCTTTCGATCCATTCAGCTTTCTGCACCGACGTTTCGAAACTGACGCGGCCTTCGAGGCCGTGCTCCCGCGCCGTATCGACGAGATAGGACGAAATCTCGTCGCGAAGCGGAAAATACTTGGACCAGTCGGCGCCGCGAAATGAAAATGTGTAAGTGAGGTTCGGCGTGTCGACGCCGCAGCCGGGATACCGGTTTTCCCACCATGTGCCGCCGAACTGCGTGTTTTTTTCGAAGATCCGGCAGTCTATGCCCATCGCAGCGAGATTGATCGCCGCGCATATTCCCGATACGCCCGCGCCGATGACAATCGCGCTCAGCGGCCTCGGCGGCACGGGCGCCGGCATTTCGTCTTCCAGCCGCATCGCCGAAGCGACGACGTCACCATATTCGGGCGGAACATCTTCGACCATCGCAATGCTCAGCATGCGCGCGAGTTCGGCATTTCCCGGACGCGGCAAGACGAAGTCCCGCCCGTTCAACCACCCGACTATCGCATCGTAGGCGGCATCCCGAATCTGCTGTTGAATGTCTTCAGGCAGCCCGGCCGAATCATTATCGTCGAGACCCTTGCCACGCCTCGGCACAAACGGCTCAGCCAGCCACTTCGCCTCTCCTGTCATCTGGTAAAGGCACATGAGGAGCGACGGAATATTGCCTTGATCGACGCCCGCGCGAAGCCGGACGAGATCGACGGCTGTGTCCGCTGAAGGCCTGTCGGTGATCTTTTCCAATCTCGCGTTCTCCCACTGCACGGCACCACGATCCCGCACATGATTTTATCTACTCTTGAGTATAACAATGTGTCAATGCTGAACACGAGGCGGACGGCCGCACGTGTAAAATTATATACTTTACAGTATAATCTTGCCCCGAATGAACCGGGTGCGCCGCGCACCTTCAAGGCGTCGGCAACCGTCGATTGTTGGAGAACTTGCCTACCGGCCCGGGGCGAGCATCGTTTCGGGGCGGACGAGGGCGCGGAAGCGTTTTTCGTCGATGAGGCCGAGCGCTGTTGCGGCTTCCAGCAGGGTCAGCCCGTGCGTGTGCGCGTGCTTGGCGATGGCGGCGGCATTGTCGTAGCCGATCTCCGGCGCGAGCGCCGTCACCAGCATCAGCGAGCGATCGACGAGATCGGCGATGCGGTCGCGGTTCGGTTCGATCCCGGCCACGCAGCGATCGGCGAAGCTGACGGACGCGTCGGCGATGAGGCGAATGGACTGCAGCACGTTGTACGCGATCACGGGCTTGAAGACGTTCAGCTCCAGATGCCCCTGCGCGCCGCCCACCGTGACGGCGACGTGATTGCCCATCACCTGCGCGGCAACCATCGTCAGCGCCTCGGCCTGCGTGGGGTTGACCTTTCCCGGCATGATCGAGCTGCCGGGCTCGTTTTCCGGGAGTGCAAGCTCGCCGAGCCCCGAACGCGGGCCCGAGCCGAGCAGGCGGATGTCGCTGGCGATCTTGTTGAGGCTGACCGCAAGCACGTTGAGCGCGCCCGACAGCTCCACCATCGTATCGTGCGTGGCGAGCGCTTCGAACCTGTTGGGCGCAGGCTCGAAGGGCAGCCCCGAAAGCCGCGCGAGTTCCTTTGCAACGGCCTGCGCGAACCCTTCCGGGCTGTTGAGCCCGGTGCCGACCGCCGTGCCGCCCTGCGCCAGCCGGTAGAGCCGCGGCAGCACCGCCTCCACGCGCGCGATGCCGTCTGTCAGCTGCTGCGCGTAGCCGGAAAATTCCTGCCCCAGCGTGACCGGTGTCGCATCCTGAAGATGCGTGCGGCCGATCTTCACGATATCGGCGAACGCCTCCGCCTTCGCCGCGAGCGCCGCCTGCAGGTGCGCAAGCGCCGGGATCAGGCGTTCGTTCACCTCGCGCGCGGCGGCAACGTGCATCGCGGTGGGGAACGTGTCGTTGGAGCTTTGCGAGGCGTTGACGTGATCGTTGGGGTGGATCGGCACCTTGCCGCCGCGCGTGCCCGTGAGAATCTCGTTGGCGCGGCCGGCAATGACCTCGTTGGCGTTCATGTTGCTCTGCGTGCCGGAGCCGGTCTGCCAGACGACGAGCGGAAACTGATCGTCGCGCGTGCCTGCCGCGACCTCGGCGGCGGCCTCCATGATCGCGGGGGCGAGATTGTTGTCGAGCGCGCCGAGTTCGGCGTTCACGAAGGCTGCGGCCTGCTTGATGAGCCCGAGTGCGCGCACCAGCGGCACGGGCATGCGCTCGCCGCCGATGGGGAAATTGCCGATGGAGCGCTGCGTCTGCGCGCCCCAGTAGGCGGACGCGGGCACCTCGATCGGCCCGAAACTGTCTGTTTCCAGGCGCGTGCCGGTCATTTCTTCCGGAAGGCGTCGAGCGTCACCACGTTCGAACCGTCGCCGCTCTCGGGCGGCGCCGCGTCGGGTTCGGGCTCCGGCGCGGGCGGCGTGACGCCGTCGGGCGTCGGGAACTGCAGCGCGAACTCGACGGAGGGATCGTGAAAGCCGGTGATCGCCGAATAGGGTATCGAAAGTTTGGTCGGCACCTGGTTGAACGAGAGGCCGATTTCGAAGTGCTCGCGGCCGATGTTCAGATCCCAGTAGCGGTGCTGGATGACGATCGTCATCTCGTCGGGATAACGCTGGCGAAGGTGCGCAGGGATTTCCACCCCCGGCGCAGTCGTTTTGAAGGCGATGTAGAAGTGATGGTTGCCGGGCAGGCCGCCATCGGCCTCCACCCGCTTCAGAACGCCGTACACCACGCCGCGCAGGGCATCCTGCACGATCTCGTCGTACGGGATCAGGCTTTCGGGAGTTTCGGCGTTCATGCGGCCCTCTTCGTCACAAGGGCACTTGGTGGCGCGGCGCCGCGGCGCGGTCAAGCCCGAGCTTGCGGGAACGTGAAAGTGGGGAGCTTCTGTTGCCCGGCGCTCCCCGTGCCGCTGGTGTCCGCTTCTGTTGCCCGGTGCGGCCCGAACCGCGCTAAGCCTTGTAACCTGTTCCCCGAAGGGCTTCAGTTACGCAGCGATCGCGAATGCCTCGTTATCGTTGGCATTTGTAGGTTTTGAACGGTTTTGCGGCGCATTCAGGCCGGGCAAAGAAAACCGTCTTTCAGCACACGTCGATCCTAGTTCGGCCCCATGTCCGGACAGGCTGGTTATGCCTGCCCGGTGAATTGGTGGAGCCGCCGGGTACCGCCCCCGGGTCCGCTGTACCTATTTCACGGCATCATTTATCGCCATAGCCGTCCGAAGACGGCAACACCCATATAGACGCTATCGCCGCGCTTTTGAAGAGTGCCGTGCAACAATCGTGCGATAGCGCTGCAAAAGGGCACCGTTGATCGTGTCCCAGTCGAAACGTCTGCTGATTTCCCGCCCCGCATTTCCGGCAGCGATGCGCGCCTGCGGGTGCGCGATGTAGTGGGCAAGCGCATCCGCCGATTCGTGCACGTCGTCGGGCGTGGTGAGGCGTCCGTTGAGGCCGTGCGTGACGAGGCTGAGGCTTCCGGTCGCGCGCGCGGCGACGACGGGAAGCCCGCTCGCCATCGCTTCGAGCGTCACATTGCCGAAGGTCTCGGTGGACGACGGGTTGAACATGACGTCCGCCGAGGCATAAGCGCGCGCGAGCGCCTCGCCCGCCTGAAACCCGAGAAAAATGCCCTGCGGCGCCTGCACCTCGATCCAGGGCCGCGCAGGGCCGTCTCCGACGAACAGCGCCTTGTAGGGCACGCCGCGCGCATCGAGTTCCGAAAGCGTCGCCGCGAACGTGTCGAGGCCTTTTTCAAGCACCAGACGGCCCACGAACAGAATCACCGCCTCTTCGTCGGCGATGCCGAGACTGCGGCGCCAGTCCGTATCGCGGCGGTCCGGGCGGTAGATTTCGCCGTCGATGCCCCGGCTCCAGATATGCACATTGCGGCTCATGCGCTGGTCCGTCAGCACCGCCGCCATGCTTTCCGAAGGCGCGTAGATTTCGACGCAGCGACGGTAGAGACGGCGGAGCAGCGTTTCGATCACCGTCTGCATCCAGTGCATGCGGTAGTACCGGAAATAAGTCTCGAAGCGTGTGTGGACCGACGCCACCGCCGGCTTGCCGCGCGCGCGCGCCCACGCAACCGCGCGATGCCCGATGATATCGGGTGAGGCGATGTGAACGATGTGCGGATCGAAGGCCTTCAGATCCGCCTTCACGCCGCCGATGCCGAAACCCAGCCGATATTCGCCGCGCCCCGGAATCGGCACGGACGGAATCGAAACCAGATCGCCGGTGGGCTCGAACGCCGGGTTTTCGATGGTCGGCGCATAGATTCGCACCGCGACCCCCTGCCGCAGCAGATAGCCGACCAGGCGGTTCAGCGCCTGATTGGCGCCGTCCCTCACATAATTGTAGTTGCCCGAAAACAGGGCGACCCTGAGATCGCTGCTAGGCAATATGTCGCTCCGCATCGTGAACGTGCCGGACGTTAGTCGATCCGCGGAGCAAATTCCAACAAAGGCACATGAATTTCAGCAGGCTCCGTGTTCGCCCGCCTTTCAGCCCTTGGGCGCCGTGATGCAACCCCGAAAGTCACATCGGACCGGCAGGTGAGGGATGCAGGCAACAGTGCGCCGTTCAATCCCTGCGGTCGCTGTTCTCGTCGCTGTCTTGGGCGTCTTCACTGAAATCGATACGGTTCAGCGAGCGCTTGCCCGGCGCCGGCGGGGCCAGCAAGGCGACGAAGAGCAGCGCGCCGACTGCGCCCGCGACCCACCAGAGCATAGCCCGACCTCCAAATCCCCGTGTCCCATGATGAGACACGCACGGATCGTGCCATCCTGACCGCAGGGCGGAAATCCGACCTTCCCGCTCCGCCCGGCCAGGCGTTGCCGGAGGCGGTGTAAAGCACGCCGACGTATCCGCCCTGAAACGACAAGGGCCCCGCCGGTTTCCCGGCGAGGCCCTTGTTCATCAAACAGGCTTCAGGCCCTAGACGGTCGCCGCCTCGGCAGCAGCGGCCGCAGCCTCTGCGGACTGCGCCGCATCGAGCGCCCGCTTCTGCCGCGCCCGGATCTGCGCATCGCGGCTCGATGCCGCAATGCGGGCACGGGAGAGCGCCGCGCCGGTTCCGGCCGGGATCAGGCGGCCCACGATCACGTTCTCCTTGAGACCGATCAGCGTATCCGACTTGCCCTGCACCGAAGCCTCGGTGAGCACGCGCGTCGTTTCCTGGAACGAGGCTGCCGAGATGAACGAACGCGTCTGCAGCGACGCCTTGGTGATGCCGAGCAGGATGGGCTTGCCCACCGCCGGATCACGACGTTCCTTCGTCGCCTTGATGTTCTCCTCGTTCAGCTCCTCGATGTCGATCTGTTCGCCGACGAGCAGCGTGGTGCCGCCCGAATCGGTGATTTCGACCTTCTGCAGCATCTGGCGGACAATCACCTCGATGTGCTTGTCGTTGATCTTCACGCCCTGGAGACGATAGACCTCCTGAATCTCCCAGACGAGATATTCGGCCAGCGCTTCCACGCCGAGCACGTCGAGAATGTCGTGCGGATCGGGATTGCCGTCGAGCAGATAGTCGCCGCGCCGCACGAAGTCGCCTTCCTGCACCGAGATGTGCTTGCCCTTCGGGATCATGTACTCGGCCGGATCCGAACCATCTTCCGGGTGGATGATGATGCGGCGCTTGGTCTTGTAGTCCTTGCCGAACTCGATGCGACCGTCGCAGCGCGCGATGACGGCATTGTCCTTCGGCTTGCGCGCCTCGAACAGCTCGGCGACACGCGGCAGACCGCCGGTGATGTCGCGGGTCTTCGCCGCCTCGCGCGGAATACGCGCGATGACGTCGCCGGCCTCGACCTTCTGCCCCTCGTTCACCGAGAGAATGGCATCGACCGACAGCATGTAGCGGCCGGCCTCTCCCGAGGTCTCGTCGAGCAGCGTGATGCGCGGACGCAGATCGCCGGACTTCGGCTGGCTGCGCCAGTCGACCACCATCTTGTTGGTGATGCCGGTGGCCTCGTCGACGTTCTCGGTCAGCGAGATGCCCTCGATCAGATCCTGGTACTTCACCGTACCCGTTTTGTCGGTGATGACCGGCAGCGTGTAGGGATCCCACTCGGCCAGACGATCGCCCTTCGACACGATGTGCCCCGGCGCGTTCGCGAGGATCGAGCCGTACGGGATGCGGTGCGTCGAACGCTCGCGTCCGTCCATGTCCATGATCGCGAGTTCACCGTTGCGGCTCATCGCGATGTGACGGCCACGGCTGTCGGTGATCGTGTCGAGGTTGCGGTGCTCGATCGTGCCGTCGAAGCTGGATTCCAGCGTCGACTGCTCGGAGACCTGCGCCGCGCCACCGATGTGGAAGGTCCGCATCGTAAGCTGCGTGCCCGGCTCGCCGATCGACTGCGCCGCGATGACACCCACGGCCTCGCCGATGTTGACCGGTGTACCGCGCGCGAGATCGCGGCCGTAGCAGGCGCCGCAGACGCCCTGGCGCGTCTCGCAGACCAGCGGCGAACGGATCAGCACCGACTGCGGCGCCGCCGCCTCGACGATCGCCGTTTCGGCTTCGGTCAGCAGCGTGCCGGACGGCATGACGACTTCGTTCGTCTTGTGATCGACGACATCCGCAGCCAGCGTGCGGCCGAGGATGCGTTCGCCGAGCGAGACGATGGTGGTGCCGCCCTCGACGATGGCCTTGATGGTCAGCGCGTTCTCGGTGCCGCAATCGTCCTCGATCACCACGCAATCCTGGCTGACGTCGACGAGACGGCGGGTCAGGTAGCCCGAGTTCGCCGTCTTGAGCGCGGTGTCGGCCAGACCCTTGCGGGCGCCGTGCGTGGAGTTGAAGTATTCAAGGACGGTGAGGCCTTCCTTGAAGTTCGAGATGATCGGCGTTTCGATGATCTCGCCCGACGGCTTGGCCATCAGGCCGCGCATGCCCGCGAGCTGCTTCATCTGCGCCTGCGAACCACGCGCGCCGGAGTGCGCCATCATGTAGATCGAGTTGATCTGCATTTCACGGCCGTTCTCGTCGACCGGACGCGCGGAAATGCGCGCCATCATCGCGTCGGCGACACGGTCTCCGCAACGTGCCCACGCATCGACGACCTTGTTGTACTTCTCGCCCTGCGTGATCAGACCGTCCTGATACTGCTGCTCGAAGTCCTTCACGAGGCCGCGCGTCTCATCGACCATCGCTTCCTTCTCGTCGGGGATGACCATGTCGTCCTTGCCGAAGCTGATGCCGGCCATGCAGGCGTGGCGGAAGCCGAGCCCCATGATCGCATCGGCGAACAGCACCGTCTCCTTCTGACCGCACTCGCGGTAGACGGTGTCGATGACGTCCGCGATCTCCTTCTTGGTGAGGAGGCGGTTGACGATTTCGAACGGCGCCTTGTGGTTTTTCGGCAGACACTCGCCGAGCAGCATGCGGCCCGCCGTGGTTTCGACCCGCTTCATGTAGGTCTTGCCGTCCTCGGAGGTCTGCGGAACGCGGCTGATGATCTTCGAGTGCAGCGTGACCGCCTTGGCGTTCAGCGCCTGGTGCACTTCCGACATGTCGGAGATCAGCATGCCCTCGCCCGGCTCGCCCTTGCGCTCCATCGACAGGTAGTAAAGGCCGAGAATCATGTCCTGCGAAGGCACGATGATCGGCTTGCCGTTGGCAGGCGACAGGATGTTGTTCGTGGACATCATCAGGACGCGGCATTCCAGCTGCGCCTCGAGGCTCAGCGGAACGTGCACGGCCATCTGATCGCCGTCGAAGTCGGCGTTGAACGCGGAGCAGACCAGCGGGTGAAGCTGGATCGCCTTGCCCTCGATGAGCACGGGTTCGAACGCCTGGATGCCGAGACGGTGAAGCGTCGGCGCGCGGTTCAGGAGGACGGGGTGCTCGCGGATGACTTCATCCAGAATGTCCCAGACTTCCTTGCGTTCCTTCTCGACCCACTTCTTCGCCTGCTTCAGGGTCATGGACAGACCCTTGGCGTCGAGGCGCGAGTAGATGAAGGGCTTGAACAGTTCGAGCGCCATCTTCTTGGGCAGGCCGCACTGATGCAGCTTCAGCTCCGGACCCGTGACGATGACCGAACGGCCCGAATAGTCGACGCGCTTGCCGAGCAGGTTCTGGCGGAAGCGGCCCTGCTTGCCCTTCAGCATGTCGGACAGCGACTTCAGCGGACGCTTGTTGGCGCCGGTGATGACACGGCCGCGGCGGCCGTTGTCGAACAGCGCATCGACGGCTTCCTGAAGCATGCGCTTTTCGTTGCGGACGATGATGTCCGGCGCGCGCAGTTCGATGAGCCGCTTGAGGCGGTTGTTGCGGTTGATGACGCGGCGATAGAGATCGTTCAGATCCGACGTCGCGAAGCGGCCGCCGTCCAGCGGGACGAGCGGACGCAGCTCGGGCGGGATCACCGGAACGACGTTCAGGATCATCCACTCCGGGCGGTTGCCGGATTCCAGGAAGCTCTCGATGACCTTCAGGCGCTTGATGATCTTCTTGGGCTTCAGCTCGGACTTCGTAACCGCGAGCTCTTCGAGAAGGATCTTCTTCTCGCCTTCGAGATCGAGGCTTTCGAGCAGCTTCTGGATAGCCTCTGCGCCGATGCCGGCGGTGAAGGCGTCTTCGCCGTGCTCGTCCTGCGCGGCGAGAAGCTCATCCTCGGTGAGGAGCTGATACTTCTCGAGCGGCGTGAGGCCGGGCTCGATGACGATGAACTGTTCGAAATAAAGCACGCGCTCCAGCTGCTTGAGCTGGATGTCGAGCAGCATGCCGATGCGGCTCGGCAGCGACTTCAGGAACCAGATGTGCGCGACCGGCGCGGCCAGCTCGATGTGGCCCATGCGCTCGCGGCGCACCTTGGAGACGGTGACCTCGACGCCGCACTTCTCGCAGACGATGCCCTTGTACTTCATGCGCTTGTACTTGCCGCACAGGCACTCGTAGTCCTTGATCGGACCGAAGATGCGGGCGCAGAACAGGCCGTCGCGCTCCGGCTTGAAGGTCCGGTAGTTGATCGTCTCCGGCTTCTTGATCTCGCCGAACGACCACGAGCGGATGCGCTCCGGGCTCGCGAGCCCGATGCGGATCTGGTCGAAAGTCTCCGGCTTCGCCGCCGGGTTGTAGAAGTTCATCAGTTCGTGGTTCATACCGCCTCCGAATTTCTGCCCCGCGCCAATCGGCGCAGGCGGATGAGGAAACCGCTTCCGGCCCTCACGACCCTCCCCCGCAAGCGGGAGAGGGAGAGATCATTCATTCCGCCGCGATGGCTTTCGCCTCGGCTTCGTCGTCCTCGCTGTTGCGCAGCTCGACGTTGAGGCCGAGCGAACGCATTTCCTTAACGAGCACGTTGAAGCTTTCGGGGATGCCGGCCTCGAACGTGTCGTCACCCTTGACGATCGACTCGTAGACCTTGGTGCGGCCGGCAACGTCGTCCGACTTCACCGTCAGCATTTCCTGAAGCGTGTACGCAGCGCCGTAAGCCTGCAGCGCCCATACTTCCATCTCACCGAAGCGCTGACCGCCGAACTGCGCCTTGCCGCCCAGCGGCTGCTGGGTGACGAGGCTGTACGGCCCGATCGAACGCGCGTGGATCTTGTCGTCCACAAGGTGATGCAGCTTCAGCATGTAGATGTAGCCGACCGTGACCTTGCGATCGAACATCTCGCCGGTGCGGCCGTCGTACAGCTCCACCTGGCCCGACCGGTCGAGACCGGCGAGTTCCAGCATGTCCGACACGTCCGCTTCGCGGGCGCCGTCGAACACCGGCGTCGCCATCGGCACGCCCGACGCGAGGTTGGAGGCAAGCTCCAGGATCTCGGGATCGGACTGGCCGTCGATTTCCGTGTTGTACTGCTGGCCGTAGATGGCTTTCAGCTTCTCGCGGATATGTTTGGCATCGCCGCCGCCGAGCCCCTTTGCCTGAATGTCGTCGAGCAGCGCGCCGATCTGCTTGCCGAGACCGCGTGCGGCCCAGCCCAGATGCGTCTCGAAGATCTGACCGACGTTCATGCGCGAAGGCACGCCGAGCGGGTTGAGCACGATGTCCGCATGCGTGCCGTCGTCGAGGAACGGCATGTCCTCGATCGGCAGGATGCGGCTGATGACGCCCTTGTTGCCGTGACGGCCGGCCATCTTGTCGCCCGGCTGCAGCTTGCGCTTCACCGCCACGAAGACCTTCACCATCTTCAGCACGCCCGGCAGCATCTCGTCGCCGCGCTGCAGCTTGTCGACCTTCTCGGCGAAGCGGCGGTCGAGACTCTTGAGCGCCTCTTCCCAGGTTGCCTTCATCGCTTCGAGATCGGCCTGCCGCTTGTCGTCCTCGACAGCGAACTTCCACCATTCGCGGCGCGGCTGCTCGGCGAGAATCGCGTCGTCGATCACGGTGCCCTTCTTGAGGCCCTTGGGCGCCGCAGTCACGGCCTGGCCGATCAGCATGTCCTTCAGACGCGTGTAGGTCGCGCGGTCGAGAATGGCGCGTTCGTCGTCGCGATCCTTCTCGAGACGCTCGATCTCCTCGCGTTCGATCTGGAGCGCGCGCTCGTCCTTGTCGATGCCGTGGCGGTTGAAGACGCGGACCTCGACCACCGTACCGGCAACGCCCGGCGGCAGCTTCAGCGAGGTGTCGCGAACGTCGCTGGCCTTCTCGCCGAAGATGGCGCGAAGCAGCTTTTCTTCCGGCGTCATCGGGCTTTCGCCCTTCGGCGTGATCTTGCCGACCAGGATGTCACCCGGCTCGACCTCTGCGCCGATGTAGACGATCCCCGCCTCGTCGAGGTTGCGCAGGGCTTCCTCGCCGACATTGGGGATGTCGCGCGTGATGTCCTCCGGCCCGAGCTTGGTGTCGCGGGCCATCACCTCGAACTCTTCAATGTGGATCGAGGTGAAGACGTCGTCCTTCACGATCCGCTCGGAGATGAGGATCGAGTCCTCGTAGTTGTAGCCGTTCCAGGGCATGAACGCGACGAGCACGTTGCGCCCGAGAGCGAGTTCGCCCAGCTGCGTCGAGGGACCGTCGGCGATGATGTCGCCGCGGCCGACGATGTCGCCGACCTTCACCAGCGGGCGCTGGTTGATGCAGGTGTTCTGGTTCGAACGCTGGAACTTGTGCAGCGTGTAGATGTCGACGCCGGACTTGCCGGCATCTTCCTCTTCCGTGGCGCGGATGACGATACGGGTCGCATCGACCTGATCGATGATACCCGTGCGCCGCGCGGCGATCGCAGCGCCCGAATCGCGCGCCACGGTGCCTTCCATGCCGGTGCCGACGAACGGCGCCTCGGCGCGGAGCAGCGGCACCGCCTGACGCTGCATGTTCGATCCCATGAGCGCGCGGTTCGCGTCATCGTTTTCAAGGAACGGAATGAGCGACGCGGCGACCGACACGAGCTGCTTGGGGCTGACGTCCATCAGCGTGATGTGCGCCTTGGGCGCCATCAGGAACTCGCCCGCTTCACGCGCGGAGACGAGATCTTCGGCCAGGCGGCCTTCGCCGTCGAGCCCTGCGTTCGCCTGCGCGATCGTGTGCTTGGCCTCTTCCATCGCCGACAGATAGATGACGTCGTTCGTCACCTTGCAGTCGAGAACCTTGCGGTACGGCGTTTCGATGAAGCCGTACTTGTTGATGCGGCTGAAGGTCGCGAGGCTGTTGATGAGACCGATGTTCGGGCCTTCCGGCGTCTCGATCGGGCAGATACGGCCGTAGTGCGTCGGGTGAACGTCGCGGACTTCGAAACCCGCGCGCTCGCGGGTGAGACCGCCCGGTCCGAGTGCCGAAACGCGGCGCTTGTGCGTCACTTCGGACAGCGGATTCGTCTGGTCCATGAACTGCGAGAGCTGCGAGGAGCCGAAGAACTCACGCACCGCCGCAACAGCCGGCTTCGCGTTGATGAGGTCGTTGGGCATCGTCGTTTCGATATCGACCGACGACATGCGCTCCTTCACGGCGCGCTCCATGCGGAGCAGGCCGACGCGGTACTGGTTTTCCAGCAGCTCGCCGACCGAACGCACGCGGCGGTTGCCGAGATTGTCGATGTCGTCGATGTCGCCCTTGCCGTCCTTCAGCTCCACGAGCGTCTTCACCACCGCAAGAATGTCTTCGTTGCGGAGCGTCGTCACCGTGTCTTCGGCATCGAGATCGAGGCGCATGTTCATCTTCACGCGGCCCACGGCCGAGAGGTCATAGCGCTCCGGATCGAAGAACAGACCGGCGAACATGCCTTCGGCGGTTTCGCGCGTCGGCGGCTCGCCGGGGCGCATGACGCGATAGATTTCGGCAAGCGCGTGATCGCGCTCCTCGACCTTGTCGGCCATCAGCGTGTTGCGCATCCATGCGCCGATATTGACGTGGTCAATGTCGAGCAGGGCGATGTCCGTGATGTTCGCGCCGTCGAGCTTGGCGAGATTCTCTTCCGTCACTTCGTCGCCGGCTTCGATATAAATCTCGCCGGTCTTGTCGTTGACGAGATCGAACGCCGAATAACGGCCGAAAATCTCCTCGGTGGGGATCAGCAGCTCGGAGAGACCATCGTTTTCCGCCTTCTTGGCGGCGCGCGGGGTGATCTTCTTGCCCTGCTCGAACACGATTTCGCCGGACTTGCCGTCGACGATGTCGAACATCGGCTTGTTGCCGCGCCACTGGTCGGCGAGGAACGGAACCTTCCAGCCGCCTTCGGCGCGCTTGTAGGTCACGCGGCCATAGAACTGGTTGAGGATGTCCTCGCTGTTCATGCCGAGCGCATAAAGCAGCGTCGTCACCGGCAGCTTGCGCTTGCGGTCGATACGGACGTTGACGATATCCTTGGCGTCGAACTCGAAATCGAGCCACGAACCGCGGTACGGGATCACCCGCGCGGCGAACAGGAACTTCCCC
The DNA here is from genome assembly GCF_014199685.1 of Sphingosinicella soli. Classification (GTDB taxonomy): domain Bacteria; phylum Pseudomonadota; class Alphaproteobacteria; order Sphingomonadales; family Sphingomonadaceae; genus Sphingosinicella; species Sphingosinicella soli. The sequence goes on from NZ_JACHNZ010000009.1 coordinate 79,168, forward strand.
GAAGAGTGCGTCTTGCCGCGATCGTGATCGAAGAACACGCCCGGCGAACGGTGCATCTGCGAAACGATGACGCGCTCGGTGCCGTTCACGATGAACGTGCCGTTCTCGGTCATGAGCGGCATGTCGCCCATGTAGACGTCCTGCTCCTTGATATCGAGCACCGAGCGGCTTTCCGTATCGGGATCGATTTCGAACACGATCAGGCGCAGCGTCACGCGCATCGGCGCCGCGTAGGTCATCCCGCGCTGGCGGCACTCGTCGGTGTCGTACTTCGGCGCTTCAAGCTCGTAGTTGACGAAATCCAGCTCGGCGGTGCCGGCGAAGTCGCGGATCGGAAACACCGACCGCAGCGTCTTTTCAAGGCCCGAGACGTAACCGCGCGACGGATCGGAGCGCAGGAACTGCTCATACGATTCGCGCTGCACCTCGATGAGGTTCGGCATCTGCACGACTTCGGTAATATGCCCGAAGACCTTGCGGATACGCTTTTTACCGGTGAAGGATTTCGCCTGGGTGGCCATGCTGTTTGTCGCCCTTGCTCTTCAAATGTCGTCAGGCGCTGACACGAAAAAAGCCGCAGGCTCTCCCACATTCGAGAGAACCGCAGCTTTCCGCATCAAGCCGCAGCCGATCCATTCGTACGATGCGCTGCGCGAAGGCACATCATTTCCCGAAAGGCTGTGGAAGGAAGCGGGATATAGGAGCCGCAGGCGGCGCTGTCAAACCCTGTCGTGCGAACCCGCTTCGTCAGGCAGACGTCCAGCCCGACCTGCGGCCCGCCGCGACGATTTCCCACACGGCCATGAACAGCGCGGCGATCACCGGGCCGATGACGATGCCGTTGAGCCCGAACAGCTCGATGCCGCCGAGCGTCGAGATCAGCACGATATAGTCGGGCATCCGCGCATCGCGCCCGACAAGGATGGGGCGCAGGATATTGTCGATGAGGCCGATGACGAAAATGCCGCAGAACACAAGCACGACGCCCTGCCAGACCGCCCCGGTGACGAACAGATAGATCGCCACCGGCACCCAGACGAGCCCCGTTCCGACCGCCGGCAGCAGCGACAGGAAGCCCATCAGCACGCCCCAGAGAACTGCCGCCTGGATGCCCAGGCTCCAGAAGACCACGCCGCCCACCGCGCCCTGCACGATCGCGACGATGATGCTGCCCTTCACCGTCGCGCGGATGACGGTGACGAACTTGGTCATCAGCGCATTGCGCTGCGCGGGGTGCAGCGGCATCGAACCCCGCAGCTTTTCAACGATGGCATCGCCGTCGCGCAGCAGGAAGAAGGTCAGGTACAGCATCACGCCGAGCCCGACGAGGAAACCGAACGTGCGCTGGCCGATCACCACGGTTTGCGCGGCCAGCACCTGAAAGCTGTCGGCGATGCCGTCGGCCGCCTTTTCGCGAATGGCGCTGATATTGCCGAGGCCGAGGCGGCGGAGCATGGAGATCGCCCAATCCGGCAGCAGCGCCTGCACCTGCCGGAAATAGCCGCTCACGTCGATCTGCCCGCTTTCGATGTGGGTGTAGATCGCCGTGGCTTCCTGCAGCAGGAAAATGCCGAGCGTGATCGCGGGCAGGATGACCATGGCCAGGATCACGAGCAGCGTAAGCAGCGCGGTGAAGTTCGGACGCCCCGGAAACTTCGCCAGCAGCCGCCGGTTCAGCGGCTCGAAGAGAATGGCGGCGATGAGCGCCCACAAAATCGCGCCGAAGAACGGCAGCAGCACCCAGGCGAACGCCAGCGATACGATAACGATGAGAGCGAGAAATGTTCTGTCTTCGATCTTGCGCATGGCTGCCCGCCCGGTCCCTGTTATCCCAACATACATTAAACGCGCCGTTTGGGAATCGGACGCCTCCGCCGCACGAAAAAGGGCGGCCCCTTTCGGAACCGCCCCTTTTTGTTCGAAAAGCCTTGAGGCTTACTTGATCTCGACGGTCGCGCCGGCTTCTTCAAGCTGCTTCTTGATCTTCTCGGCTTCTTCCTTGTTCACGCCTTCCTTCACCGGCTTCGGAGCGCCTTCGACAAGCGCCTTGGCTTCGCCGAGGCCGAGGTTGGTGATGACGCGGACTTCCTTGATGACGTTGATCTTCTTGCCACCGTCGCCGGTGAGGATCACGTCGAACTCGGTCTTCTCTTCGACCGCCGGGCCGGCGTCGCCGCCGCCGGGGGCTGCCGCAACCGCAACAGCGGCGGCCGCCGAAACGCCCCACTTCTCTTCGAGGAGCTTCGCGAGATCCGCGGCTTCGAGAACGGTGAGGGCCGAAAGGTCGTCTACAATCTTCTGAAGGTCTGCCATTTTAAGTCTCCATGCGGGCCACGCGGCCCAATGTTTCTGTATTGGTCGAGAACAGCTGTCCGGATTGGCTTACGCAGCGTCTTTCACGGCGTAGGCACCCATGACACGCGCAAGCTGAGCAGCAGGCGCCTGAACGATCTGAACAACCTTGGTCGCCGGCGCATTGAGAAGGCCGATGATCTTGGCGCGCAGTTCGTCAAGCGACGGCAGCGATGCCAGTTGCTTGATGCCATTTGCATCGAGGATGGTATCCCCCATGGCACCGCCGACGATTTCCAACTTCTCGTTGGTCTTCGCGAAATCGACGGCAGCCTTGGCGGCGGCAACGGGATCACTCGACGTTGCCATCGCCGTCGGACCGACCAGCATGTCGCTGATCGCTGCGTACGGCGTACCTTCCAGTGCAATCCGGGCGAGCTTGTTTTTCGCGACTTTATAGCCCGCGCCCGCCTCGCGCATCTTGCCGCGGAGAGCCGTCACCTGGGCGACGGTAAGGCCGTGGTTGCGCGTAATGACGACAACCCCGGTCTCCGAGAAGACACGGTTGAGCGATGCGACGAGCGCCTTTTTTTCAGCGCGATCCATGCTTCACTCCTGGTTTGTCCCTCAGGCGATCACTCGCCTTCGGAACGGTTGAGCCGAAATCCCGGACCATTCCGGGGGTCTCGGCCCGTCCGCGGGGTCGTCGACTGCGTGCCGGGCATGGAGCCCTTCGGCAGACCCGGTTCGCCATCGCACAGCGGAAGCCGGTAAAACTTGTCCCCGTCTCATGCAGGCTGGCGTTTTGAGTTCCCTCTCAGGAACGCCTGCAATCTCGGACGGTATCTTGAGGCGGCCCGTTTCCGGCCCGCCCCGCGATGCTGTTCAGGCGGCCGCGCCTGCGGTCGCCGTATCGATCTTCACGCCCGGCCCCATCGTGGAGCTGATGGCGATCTTGCGAACATACTTGCCCTTGGCGCCCGACGGCTTCGCCTTGACGATGGCATCGACGAAAGCGTCGAAGTTCGCCCGGAGCGCCGCGTCGTCAAAGCTCGCCTTGCCGATGCCGCTGTGGATGATGCCGGCCTTTTCGACGCGGAATTCCACCTGGCCGCCCTTGGCCGCTTCCACGGCTTCGGCGACGTTCGGCGTGACGGTGCCGAGCTTCGGGTTCGGCATCAGGCCCTTGGGGCCGAGCACCTTGCCGAGGCGTCCGACGACACCCATCATGTCGGGGGTCGCGATGACGCGGTCGAAATCGCTGCGACCGTTCTGGATTTCTTCCATCAGGTCTTCGGCGCCCACGACTTCGGCGCCCGCCTTGCGCGCATCCTCGGCCTTGTCGCCGCGCGCGAACACCGCGACGCGAACGTCCTTGCCCGTGCCGCTCGGCAGGCGGACGACGCCGCGCACCATCTGGTCGGCATGGCGGGGATCGACGCCGAGATTGAGCGCGACTTCGACGGTCTCGTCGAACTTGGAGCTTGCGAGGCTCTTCACCAGCGCGATGGCTTCGTCGATGCCGTAGAGCTTCTCACGGTCGACCTTGCCGGCCAGCGCCTTGGCCTTTTTCGTCAGCTTGGCCATGTTCAGCCCTCCACCACTTCGAGGCCCATCGAGCGCGCGGAGCCCTCGATGATCTTCATTGCCGCGTCGATGTCGTTCGCCGACAGATCGACCATCTTCACCTGTGCGATCTCGCGGACGGCGGAACGCTTGATGGTTCCCGCGCTGTCCTTGCCCGGCGTCTTGGAGCCGGACTTGAGGTTCGCAGCCTTCTTCAGAAGGAAGGTGGCAGGCGGCGTCTTGGTGACGAAGGAGAAGCTGCGGTCGGCATAGACGGTGATGACCGTCGGCACCGGAGCACCCTTTTCCATTTCCTGCGTCTGGGCGTTGAACGCCTTGCAGAATTCCATGATGTTGACGCCGCGCTGACCGAGCGCCGGCCCGAGGGGCGGCGACGGGGTGGCGGCGGCAGCCGGCACCTGCAGCTTGATATAGCCCGTAATCTTCTTGGCCATCGTTCTCACTCTCTTTCAAGTTTAGCGGTTCAGACGGCCACCCGAAGGCAGCCTCCCGCAGGCAACGCCCCTCCCCTTAACAGCGAGGGGTAAAAAACTACTTCGTGCGCTCGACCTGCTCGAAATCGAGTTCCACGGGCGTCGCGCGCCCGAAGATCGACACCGAAACCTTCACGCGGGCGCGATCGTAATCGATCTCTTCCACGAGGCCGTTGAAGCTGGCGAACGGACCGTCGAGCACGCGAACCTCGTCGCCGATCTCGAAGTTCACCTTCATCTTCGCCTTCGGCGCCTCGATGTGGTGACCCTTCGTCGAAAGGATGCGCGCGGCTTCCGCCTCGCTGATCGGCGAGGGCTTGCCGCTCGCGCCGAGGAAACCCGTCACCTTCGGCGTGTTCTTCACGAGGTGGAACACGTCGTCGGTCATGTGCAGCTTCGCCAGCACATAGCCGGGGAAATACTTCCGCTCGGCCTGCACCTTCTTGCCGCGGCGGATTTCCGTGACGGTCTCGGTCGGAACCTCGACCTCCTCGACAAGCGCCTCAAGACCCAGGCGCTTCGCTTCGTCGAGGATCGAATCGCGGACCTTGTTCTCGAAGTTCGAGTAGGCGTGAATGATGTACCAGCGCGCGGCCATGCCCGTTTCGAACCTTCCCGTTATTTCGCGAAGTCGAGCAGGAACTGGACGATTCGGCCCAGCACCTGATCAACGCCCAGGAAGAACAGCGACAGAATGGTGGTCATAATGAGCACCATGATGGTGGTCACGATCGTCTCGCGGCGCGTCGGCCAGGTGACCTTGGCGGTCTCCTGACGCACCTGCCGCACCAACGTACCCGGATTGGTCATCTTAGCCATCTAACGCGCTCAATTCCCAAACAAAAACAGCCGACCGGCCGCGCCCTTTTCTTCCGGGCGGCGCCGGTTGACTGGTGAACCTCTACTCGCTCCCGAGCCTCCAAATCCGCCCTTTTCAGGAGAAACTGGCAGGAGTGGAGGGACTCGAACCCACGGCCCTCGGTTTTGGAGACCGATGCTCTACCAACTGAGCTACACTCCTAGAGCCCGGGAGCCGCGTCTATAATCGGCGGGCTTTGGCGGTGCAAGTCCTATCGTTCGGGGGACGCGCGGGGTTGATCCGACCTCCCGCATGTGGGCACAAGGCGCGGAACCAGAGGCAGGCAGGAGACGTTCTTATCGGACATCGCATGGGCACCGGCTCTCTCCGAAACGCGAATCCTTCGCATGCGGCGTCGCTGCCGCCACCGCTGGCGGCGATCGAACGCCCCGCGCTCTTTCTCGATTTCGACGGAACACTCGTCGATCTGGCGCCGCAGCCCGGCGCCATACGCCTTGCCCCGCACCTCATGCCGCTGCTGGAAGCCCTCGGCCGGCGCCTTGAAGGGCGCCTTGCCATCGTGAGCGGGCGCGCACTTGCCGATCTCGCCGGCCATCTCCCCGCCCCCGCGCTCACGCTCTCCGGCTCTCATGGCGGGGAACTCCGCCTCGCGGCGGTTCCGGCGGACGCGGCGGGATCAGCCTTCCCCGAGGCCGCTCATCTGGAAGCGCTTGCCTTCGCCGCCGCGCACGGCCTCTTCGTCGAAGCCAAACCGCTCGGTTTCGCAATGCACTATCGGCAAGCGCCGGACGCCGAACGTGCGGTGCAGGTTTTTGCCGACGCACTCGGCGGACGCCACGGCCTCGCCGTCAAGGCCGGCAAGATGGTGACCGAACTGATGCCGCCGGGCATCGACAAAGGAAAGATCGTCGCAACGCTTATGGCCATGCCCGCATTCCGCAGTTCCACCCCCGTTTTCATCGGCGACGACGTGACCGACGAAGACGGCTTCAGTGCCGCCGCCGCCGCGCGAGGTTTCGGCGTGCTCGTCGGCGCGCCCCGCCCCACCGCCGCCGCCGCCCGCCTTGCCGATGTCGAGGCGGTGCATGCCTGGCTGGGCGCGCTGTGAGTTCGCTCGAACTCTGGCCGATCGGCAACTGTCAGGTGAGCGGCCTTGTCGATGCCGACGCCCGCCTCGTCTGGGGCTGCGCGCCGCGTGTCGACGGCGATCCCGTGTTCTGCGCGCTGCTGAACAACGACGACGGCGGCGCGGCGCCCGGCGCGTGGATGTTCTCGCTCGAAGGCCAGATCTCGGCGCGTCAGGCCTATCGCCGCAACACGCCCATCCTCGTCACCCGGCTGGAGGACGCGGAGGGCGGCGCTGTCGATGTCATCGACTTCTGCCCGCGCTTCGAGCGGTCCGGCCGCATGTATCGCCCGGTGGCGTGGGTGCGCATCGTGCAGCCCGTCTCCGGCTCGCCGCGCCTGCGCGTCCGCCTCGCGCCGATGCGCGGTTACGGCCGCGAGGCCGCGCCGCGCACGAGCGGCACCAACCACATCCGCTTCCTGCTCGGCGACCAGACGCTGCGGCTCACCACCGATGCGCCCGTCGGCAATATCCTCGACAGCCGCCCGTTCCGGCTGGAGCGCCCCGCGCATTTCTTCCTCGGCCCCGACGAGCCCTTTGCCGGCAACGTCTCGCGCGAGGTCGCCACCATGCTCGAACGCACGGAGAGCTATTGGCAGCACTGGGTGCGCGGGCTTGCGACGCCGCTCGAATGGCAGGACCATGTGATCCGCGCGGCCATCACATTGAAGCTCTGCCAGCACGAGGAAACCGGCGCCATCGTCGCGGCGCTCACCACCTCGATCCCCGAGTCCGCCGGTTCGGGACGGAACTGGGACTATCGCTACTGCTGGATCCGCGACGCCTATTACACCGTGCAGGCACTGAACCGGCTCGGCGCGCTCGACGTGCTCGAAAAATATCTCTCATACCTGCGCAATATCGTCGATGACGCGCAGGGCAGCCTGCAGCCGCTCTATGCCGTTTCGGGAGAGCGCGTCCTTGAGGAATCCGTGGCGGACGGGCTCGCGGGGTATCGCGGCATGGGCCCCGTGCGCGTCGGCAACGCCGCCTACCTTCAGGTGCAGCACGACGTCTACGGCCAGATCGTGCTGCCGAACATCCAGGCGTTTATCGACCGGCGCCTGCTTCGCATGGCCAACCTCGACGACTTCCACAGCCTGGAAGCGATCGGCGAGATGGCGTGGCGCATGCACGATACGCCCGACGCGGGGCTGTGGGAGTTCCGCACCCGCACCGCCGTCCACACCTACAGCGCGGTCATGAGTTGGGCCGCGTGCGACCGTCTGGAAAACGCCGCCCGCATCCTCGGCCTGGAAGCGCGCGAGCGCTACTGGGCCGGACGCGCCGCAGCCATCCGCGAGGCGATCGAAACCCGCGCGTGGTCGGAGGACGCCGGCCATTTCGGCGCGTCCTTCGGCGGGCAGGAGCTGGACGCCAGCCTGCTCCAGCTCGTCGACCTGCGCTTCCTGCCCGCAGACGACCCGCGCATGGTCGCCACCTTCGCGGCCGTGGAGAAGGCGCTGCGGCGCGGCGAGCACATGCTGCGCTACGCCAGCGAAGACGATTTCGGACGGCCCGAAACCGCCTTCAACATCTGCACCTTCTGGCTGATCGAGGCGCTGCACGTCGCCGGGCGCGGCGAGGAAGCCCGCGCGCTGTTCGAACGCATGCTCGGCCACGCGACGCAGGCGGGGCTGCTTTCGGAGGACATGGATTTCGAAACGGGCGAGCTGTGGGGCAATTACCCGCAAACCTACTCGCTCGTCGGGATCATTAACTGTGCCGGTTTGTTATCCCGTTCGTGGAGCACGATTCGATGAGCCGGCTGATTGTTATCTCGAACCGGGTTTCGGTTCCGAAGACGGAAAATGCAAGCGGGGCGCAGGGCGGACTTGCCGTTGCGCTCGGTGCCGCGCTGCGCGAGCATCGCGGCATCTGGTTCGGCTGGTCGGGACAGGAAACCGACAGCTTCACCGGCCATCTCGATCTGCAGCGACAGCACGGTGTGACCACCGCAACGATCGATCTGGAATCGCAGGACATCGACGAATATTACAACGGCTACGCCAACCGCACGCTGTGGCCGCTGTTCCACCACCGCGTCGATCTCACCGAATACGAACGCAGCTTCGGCGAAGGTTATGAGCGCGTGAACGGGCGTTTCGCCGACAGCGTCGCGCCGCTGATCGAGCCGGGCGACCTTGTCTGGGTTCACGATTACCACCTGCTGCCGCTCGGCAAGTTCCTGCAGGATCGGGGCATCCGCAACCGCATCGGCCTGTTTCTGCACATCCCCTGGCCGCCGACGCGGCTGTTCGTGTCGCTGCCCTTCCACGAGCGGCTGGTCGAGCACATGCTCCACTACGACGTCATCGGCTTCCAGTCGGAGGAGTGGCACGAATCCTTCTGTCATTATGTCGAAAAGGAGCTTGGCGGTCGGGTCGCGGCGGACGGCGGCACCATCGAATGGCAGGGCCGCAGCATCGTCACGCGCGCCTTTCCCATCGGTATCGATTATGCGGAGTTCGTGGAGGCCGGAGCCACCGAGGTGGCGCACCGCGCGCACGACCGCCTCCGCGCAAGCGCCGACGGCAAGAAGGTCATCATCGGCGTCGACCGCCTCGATTATTCGAAAGGCCTTGTCGAGCGTTTCGATTCCTATCACCGCTTCCTCACCGACCATCCCGAGGCGGCGAAAGACGTCGTGCTGCTTCAGATCGCGCCGCCCTCGCGCGAGGACGTGCATACCTATCAGGATATCCGAAACACGCTGGAACGATCGGCCGGGCACATCAACGGCGCCCACGCGGACATCGACTGGGTGCCGATCCGCTATGTGAACCAGGGCTATTCGCGCGCCGAGCTGGCGGGCTTCTACCGCGCCGCGCGCGTGGGCCTCGTCACCCCGCTGCGGGACGGCATGAACCTCGTCGCCAAGGAGTATGTCGCGGCGCAGGATCCAGACGATCCGGGCGTTCTCATCCTGTCGCGCTTCGCGGGCGCGGCGCTGCAGCTGCCCGATGCGCTGCTCGTCAACCCGCACAGCAGCGAGGAGGTCGGCGAAGCGATCGCCACCGCGCTCGCCATGCCGAAGGAAGAACGCATCCGCCGCTGGCAGGGCATGATCGGCTCCGTCCGCGACGAAGACGTCATCGCCTGGCGCGACGATTTCGTCGCGGCGCTGAGCGGCCCGGCAGCGCGCGCCGCCGCATGAAAAAAGGGCCGGAGGCGAACCTCCGGCCCTTCGTTTTCAGTCCTCCGGTTCAGGCGGCGTTGCGCACGCCCTCGATGACCGGCTGAGAGTCGTCGGCGCCGATCACGACCTTGCGCGGCTTCTTCGCTTCGGGGATTTCGCGAACGAGATCGATATTCAGAAGCCCGTTCGCATAGCTCGCGCCCGTCACCTTGATGATGTCGGCAAGCTGGAAGCGGCGTTCGAAGGCGCGCTTGGCGATGCCGCGATGAATGAATTCGCGGCCTTCGCCGTCCGTCTCGGCGCTCTTGCCGATCACGGTCAGGGTGTTTTCCTGTACCGTGATGTCAAGCTCGTCCTCGGCGAAGCCTGCGACCGCCATCGCGATGCGATACGCGTTTTCGCCGGTCTTCTCGATATTATAAGGGGGGTATCCGCCGCCTTCATCGCCGCGCGCGGCGAATTCCGCCAGTCGGCTGAGGTTCTCGAAGCCGATCGACGAGCGAAGCAGCGGGGAAAGATCGAAAGTACGCATAGCCATATCCTTCTCTGTTCAAAGCAATATGTGGTTCCTCGGCCCACCATGTGGCTGGACCTTGCCGGACAATCGGACCCCGAAACCGGGCATCCCTTCGCCGACGACGGTGAGGTGGTTGTTAACCCCTCTTGTTTCAAGATGGGCGTTGACCGGGGACCAATGAGGCGCGATGCAGTCGCGACCATGACGATGAACGAACACACGCTGATAACGCCCAAGCTGGTGGCCGCGCTGTATACGGAAGCGATGCTGCTGGCCGACGAGGCCCGCGGCTATTTCGATACCGAAGGCCAGATGGAGCGCGCCGCGCTCGATCCGGTGCTGCGCGTCGCCTATTCGTGCGAGTCGCTGCGCGTCACGACGCGGTTGATGCACGTCGTTTCATGGCTGCTGGTCCGCAAGGCCGTGGCGGCGGGCGAAATGACCGAAGCTGAAGGCGAGGCGCCGGAACGCCGCCTCGGCCGCGCGGGGGATACGGAACTCGATTCGCTGCGTCTGGGCCAGCTTCCGCCGCGCGCCCGCGAAATCATCGATGCAAGCCGCGACCTCTACGAGCGCGTCAAGCGCCTCGACGACCAGTTCGCCACCGAAGTCCCCCTCTCCCCCGCTCGCGCGCTCCTCGGCAGGCTGGAGCGCTCGTTCTAGGGGTCCAGAACGACCAGCCGACCGGCTGGCAAGATATCACTGAAGCCTTAGCGGCGCGTCGCCCGGTCGCCACGGATCGAAGCGAAGCATGATCGCGGCGAACAGTGCCGATGCGAGATGACCGCGGAGCCATGCCTGAAGGCGGGGAAGCGGCTGCGCGTCGAACCAGGCGCGATCGGTTTCGGCAAACTGCCGCACGAAGGGGAAGATCGCAACATCGGTCATGCCGCGCGCGTCTCCACAGAGATGAGCCTGCCCGGCGAGCCGCGCTTCGAGCACCCCGAGCAGCGCCAATCCCGCCGCGCGATGCTCGGCCGGGTCCGAGATGTGGCGATCGGGATATTTGTAGCGATCGAGGTGGTGCTTGAACGGGCCGTCATTGGCTTCGATCAGCGCGCGGTCCTCGCGCTCCAGCCAGCCTTCGGGATCGTTGCGTTCCAGCGACCAGCGCATGATTTCGATGCTTTCCTCGATCACGCCATCGGCGTGCACGATCACCGGGACGGTCGCCTTGGGCGACGCGGCGATCAGTGCCTCGGGCTTGCGCGAGAGCTTCACTTCGCGGATTTCGCAGACGGTGCCGCTGACCAGCAGCGCCATGCGGGCGCGCATGGCGTAGGGGCAGCGCCGGAAGCTGTAGAGGATCGGACTATCGCTCACGCTGATCGGCCAGGCGGGCGCCGATATGCGCGGTGCCGCGCAGTTTGGCGAGCTGCTCCTGCCGGTCGCGTTCGGCATAACCGGCGCGCTGAGCGTCACTTCGCGCCGCGTGGCAGGCAGAACAGCTCACGCCGACAGTGTAAAGCGGTGAAGCGCGATCCAGGGAGCTGACCGGCCGTCGACAACCATGACACAGCACGTGGGTGCCGGCTTCGAGGCCATGGCCGACCGCGACGCGCTGGTCGAACACGAAGCATTCCCCTTCCCAAAGGCTCTCGTCGGCCGGAACAGTCTCCAGATATTTGAGGATGCCGCCCTGGAGGTGATAGACATCCTCGATGCCTTCGGCCTTCAGGAAGGCGGTCGATTTCTCGCAGCGAATGCCGCCGGTGCAGAACATCGCGACCTTCGGTCGATCGACGGTGCCGAGCAACCGTTCACGTTCGGCGCGGAACCAGGCAGGAAAATCGCGGAAGCTGGCGGTCTTCGGATCGATAGCACCGGCAAAACTGCCGATCGCGACCTCGTAGTCGTTGCGCGTATCGATCACGATGGTGCCGGGCTCGCTGATCAGCGCGTTCCAGTCCTGCGGCGAGACATAGTGCCCCGTCCCGGCGAGCGGATCAACGTGTTCTTGCCCCATCGTGACGATCTCGCGCTTCACGCGCACTTTCATGCGGCGGAACGGCATCGTCTCGGCGGCCGAATACTTCACCTCAAGATCGGCGAAGCCCGGCAGGCTACGGATGAACGCCAGGACGTTTTCGATCGCATGGTCCGATCCGGCGATCGTGCCGTTCACTCCTTCACCGGCGAGCAGCAGCGTACCTTTGATGCCGGCGGCACAACACAGTCTTGCCAGTTCGCGGCGAACGGCGTCGCAATCATCCAGCCGAGCAAACTTGTAGAGCGCGGCGACGCGAACGGGAGAAGGTGAATCGGTCAAAAGAGCAGTCCGTCAACGCTGTTTCTTGGCGATGGTCGCTGTGAAATCGGGATCCTTGTTCTTCACCCAATCGACGAATTTGCGAACGCCGGGATCGGCCAGCAAGGCTTCGACGTCCATGCCGTGACGCTGCAGTTCGGCATTGGTGAAATTGGCGATCAGCGTCTGCTGGCAAATGGCATGCATCGGCACGACATCGCGCCCGCCGCGACTTTTCGGCACCGGGTGATGCCACACAATGGTCTTGCCGCTCGGCCGGCTGCAAAGCCAGCACGTCACCGGCTCCGCCGAGGACTCCTCTTCACTCGGCGGGTCTTCATACGAGCCGTGTTTGGAATGTTTGCGCGCCATAATCCTGCTTAAAGTGCCACGCGTCGGCAGTCCATCTATCGAAATCGACCCGGCATGGCCATGCCAAGCGAGGTCAGGCCTGCGTCCTCAGACGACGCGGCGGATTTCGCTGTACGCGCCTTCGGTACGCAGGGTGATGGTCACGGGTCTTCCCGAGCGGTTGCGCCAGAACCAGCCATGTGTGCCGTTGAAAGCGGCGACGAGTTCGCCCTTCTCGCCGGTCGACTCACGGCCCTTGCCGTAGCCGTGATAGAAACCGCGCGGTGCATTTTCAGGATCGCCGTGCGTGTCGAAATTGACATGACCGCCTTCCACCGACCAGTCGAAGGCAAGGCGCGCACCGTTCGCCATTTTCGCTTTGATCTCGGCGCCCTGGCCGGGCTCAAGGCTAAGCGTCATCGTGTCTGACCGCTGCGCAGCGGCGGTTGCGGCTTCGACCACATCCGGCGCGGCCGTGGTCGCGGGCGCGATGGTTTCGGACACGGCATCACGCGACGCTTCTTCCGCGAGTTGGGCCTTGATCTCGCCCATCTTCGTCAGGCCGAGCTGTCGTCCGATGCCGGTCGGGTCGATCGCATATTCGCCGGGAAGAACGATCGCGACCAGAATCGCACCGGCACCGACGATGGCGAGGCCCGTTGCGCGAAGGAGCTGGCGGGTGGTCGGCAAATCTTCGAGGCGGGGGCGCTGGGAATTGAACATTGGAGTTCCTTTGAATTAGCTGATTGCGTAGCCGGCGAGCTGGTAACCGACGAGCACGAAGCCCGCAGTCATCAGCAGCACATTGGCGGCGAAGGCGTGGCGCATGAAACTCGAGGTCCGGCGCCAGTAGCCCATGAGGATGAGAATTGCGGCGAGCGCAAGCAATTGCCCGATCTCGACCCCGATGTTGAACGCAATGAGGTTCGGGATCAGCCCTTCGTCGGCGATTTGGAATTCGATGATCTTCGTTGCCAGGCCGAAGCCATGAAAGAATCCGAAGATCAATGTCGCAGCCCTGGTATCCGGCTGAGAGCCGAACCAGCGCTGAAAGGCGCCGAGATTGTCGAGCGCCTTGTAGACGACCGACAGGCCTATGATCGCATCGATGATATAGGCGTTGGCGCTGATGCCGCTCAGGACGCCGAACAGCATCGTCGTCGAATGGCCGATCGCGAACAGCGTCACGTAGAGGCCGATGTCCTTCATCCGGTAAAGGAAGAAGATGACCCCGAAGAGGAAGAGCAGATGGTCGTAGCCGGTGACCATATGCTTGGCGCCGAGATAGACGAAGGGCCAGAAGAGAAAGCCGGTGCTTTCCTGAATATAGCCCTTGTCGCCCTCGGCGACATTATGCGCCCAGGCCTCCGCGCCCGCAGCGAGGGTGAGGAGGATCAAACTGACGGCGAGCAGGAGTCTCCGGGTGGAGATCCACGGGGGTGCGATCGTGCGAGTGAACATGCAATAATCTCCTGAATTACTGAAAGGACCGCGCTGGCTCGATCGGTGGGACCGCTTCCTTCCTGGGAGCGCGGCCGTGCACCATGCGGTAGAGTGCGGGCAGCACGAGCAGCGTCAGGATCGTCGAGGAGACGATCCCGCCGATCACGACCGTCGCCAGCGGCCGCTGCACCTCCGCACCCGCGCCGACGTTGAAGGCCATCGGCACGAAGCCGAGGCTGGCAACAAGCGCGGTCATCAGCACCGGACGCAGACGGGTGAGCGCGCCTTCGCGGATCGCTTCCTCCAGCCCTGCACCGCTTTCACGGAGCTGGCGGATGAAGCTCAGCATCACGACGCCGTTCAGCACCGCAACGCCCGAGAGGGCGATGAAGCCCACACCGGCCGAGATCGACAACGGCATGTCGCGGACGAGCAGCGCGGCAACGCCGCCGGTGAGTGCCAGCGGCACCCCCGAGAAGACGATCGCGGCATCCCTGCCCGAACGGAACAACGCATAGAGCAGGCCGAAGATCAGCAGCATTGCAGCCGGCACCACGATTTGGAGGCGCTTCGCAGCCGAGATGAGCTGCTCGAACGTGCCGCCATAGCTGATCCAGTAGCCGGAAGGCACCTCGACCTCGGCGCCGACCTTCGCCTGCAGTTCCTCGACGAAAGAGCCGAGATCGCGGCCGCGGACATTGGCCGTCACCACGACACGGCGCTTGCCGTCCTCACGGCTGATCTGGTTGGGGCCGATGACGACCTCCACCTTCGCCACATCCGCAAGCGGCACGAAGCCGCGCAGCCCCGTATCGGAGGCCGCGCCCATCGTCTCCGCCGCAGAGGCGCCGACGGCAGGCAGCGGAATGCGCAGACGGCCGATCTCGTCGATCCGCTCCCGCGCTTCCTCCGGCAGACGCACGATGATCGGGAAACGCCGGTCGCCCTCGAATATCTGTCCGGCCTCGACGCCGCCGATGGAGATGGCGACGACGTCCTGGATATCGGCGACATTGAGACCGAAGCGTGCGAGCGCCGCGCGGTCGGGCGTGATCTGCAGCACCGGCAGACCCGTGACCTGCTCGACGCTGACATCCTGCGCCCCTTCGATGCCCGACGCGACGCCCTCGATCTGCTGGCCGACTTCGAGCAGCGTATCGAGATCGTCTCCGAACACCTTGACCGCGACATCGGCCCGAACACCCGAGAGCAGTTCGTTGAAGCGCATCTGGATCGGCTGCGTGAACTCGTAGTTGTTTCCCGGGATTTCGGCGACGGCCGCCTGCAGTTCGCGGACGAACTCCGCCTTGGGCTTGCGCGGATCGGGCCAATCCTTCCGGTCCTTCAGGAAGATGAAGGTGTCGGCAACCGACGGCGGCATCGGATCGGTTGCGACTTCCGCCGTGCCGATCTTCGCCACCACCCGGTCGACCTCCGGAAACTGCTTGATGCGTGCCTCGAGAGCGGTCTGCATACTGATCGCCTGGCTGAGACTGGTGCCGGGGATGCGCAGGGCATGAAGCGCGATATCGCCTTCGTCGAGGTTCGGCACGAACTCCGACCCCATACGGCTCGCGGCGAGGCCCGAGATGAGCACGAGCCCGACCGCGCCCGCCACGAAAAGCGTGCGCAGACGCATCGCCCTGTCGAGCGAGGGCGCATAGAGACGCCGCGCCCAAACCATCAGCCGGCTTTCCTTCTCCTCGACCCTGCCCGTGACGAACAGCGCGACCGCCGCCGGCACGAAGGTGAGCGAAAGAATGAGCGCGGCGCTCAGCGCCATCACGACGGTGATCGCCATCGGATGGAACATTTTCCCTTCGACGCCCGTCAGCGCGAAGATCGGTACATAGACGAGTGCGATGATCAGTACGCCGAAGAGCGACGGACGAATGACCTCCGACGTTGCCGAAGCCGCGAGGCGGAAGCGCTCTTCCCGATCAAGCAGGCGACCGAGCCGGTGTTGCGCCTCGCCGAAGCGCCTGAGACAATTCTCGACGATGATCACCGCCCCGTCGACGATGAGGCCGAAGTCGAGGGCTCCGAGGCTCATGAGGTTTCCGGACACGCCTCCACGGACCATGCCGGTGATCGTCATCAGCATGGTGATCGGGATAACCGCCGCCGTGATGAGCGCCGCGCGGACATTGCCGAGCAGCAGGAAGAGCACGACGATGACGAGCAGCGCGCCCTCGAGAAGGTTTTTCTCCACGGTCCAGATCGCGCGCTCGACGAGATCGGTGCGATCGTAGATCGGTACGGCTTTCACGCCGCCCGGAAGCGCCTTTGCGGCATCCTCAAGCCGCTGTGCCGCAGCGCGCGCGACGATGCGGCTGTTCTCGCCCGCGAGCATGAAGACCGTACCGAGCACGACTTCCTTGCCGTTCTCGGTCGCGGCGCCGGTACGCAGTTCCTCGCCGAGATTGATGTCCGCCACGTCGGCGATGCGGATCGGCACGCCGCCGCGATTGCTGACGACGATCATCCCGAGGTCGTCGATACCTGCGGCCTGGCCGGGCGTGCGGACGAGATATTGCTCGCCGTAGCGCTCGACATAACCTGCCCCGCGATTGTCGTTGTTGCGCTCCAGGGCGCGAACGACATCACCCAGCGTCAACCCATAGGCGGACAGTCGTGCGGGAAGCGGGGTCACATGATACTGGCGTTCGTAGCCGCCGATGCTGTTCACCTCGGTCACGCCGGGCGTGCTGCGAAGCTGCGGCCGGATCACCCAGTCCTGCAACGTCCGCAAATCCTCGGGCGTATAGGCGGTGCCGTCGGGTTTTTTCGCGCCCGGCTCGGCTTCGAGCGTGTACATGAAAATCTCGCCGAGACCGGTCGCGATTGGCCCCATTTCCGGCGCTACGCCGGGCGGGAGCTGTTCGCGTGCCGATTGCAGCCGCTCATTGATGAGCTGACGGGCAAAATAGATGCTCGTGCCGTCCTCGAAAACCGCAGTGACCTGGCTAAGCCCATAGCGCGAGACCGACCTTGTATATTGCAGCCCCGGCAGACCGGCGATTGCCGTCTCGACCGGGAAGGTCACGCGCTGCTCGGCTTCGAGCGGAGAGAAACCCGGCGCCTCGCTGTTGATCTGCACCTGGACATTGGTGATGTCGGGCGTGGCGTCGATGGGCAGCCGCTGGAAGCTCCAGACGCCGATTGCGCAAAGCAGCACGACGACCGCAAGAATCGCCCAGCGAAACCGGATCGCAGCGGTGATCATCCGCTCGAGCAAGGGCGTTTTTCCCTGCAGCGGCTCTGTCTCAATGGTCATGGCTCGCCCCCGATTTCTCGATGTCGGCGCGGATCAGGAAGGCGCCGTCGACGACATAAACCTCGCCCGGTTCAAGCCCGCCGAGCACTTCGGTCCACTCAGGCGTGCGCCGCCCGATTTCGAGCATCCGCACCTCGTAGGTGTTGCCGACCTTCGCGAAGACCACCTCGAAGTCGCGGAAGCGCTGGATCGCCTTCGTCCGCACCGCGAGCGGCACGTTCGATTGCGCCACGGCAAAGCTGCCCTCGACGCCCATGCCGGGGCGGAACACACGCGAGGCCGATGGCGGCAGATGCACATGGGCCATCATCGTCTGGCTCGCGACGTCGGCCGTCGGCAGGATCGCCTCGACCTCGCCTTCGAAGCGCGCCTCGCCCGACAGGCTGCGGAGGTTCACCGGCTGACCGACGCGGATCCTTTCCGCATCCCTTGGATAGACGAAGAATTCGGCATGCAGACTGGTCGGATCCGCGACGACGAATAGCGCACGGTCCCCGGTCGTATCGCCGACGTTGACGTTCTTCTCCACGATCGTGCCGCTGATCGGGGCGGTGATCGCGTAGGTCTGGAGCGAATGACTCGACTCCACCCGCGCCAGCACGTGGCCCCGCGACACTTGCTGCCCAAGCTTGCCGCTGAGCGAGACGATGAGGCCCGGCAGGCGCGCGCGCACTTCGCCCTTGCCCTCGGGCGTGATCTCGATCCGCCCCCCCATGTCGACAAGATCACTGACCGTTGCAGGCCCCGCCGCTTCGGTCTTGATGCCTCCGGCCTCGGCGGCCTCCGGAGTGATGATGGTCCGCCCTTCATAGGAGGGGTAGGACCATTTGTGATCGCGCCCGCCCTCCGACGCCTGCACGCGGACGTCGAAGCTGTGCGGTTCGGTGACGACACCGCTACCCCGCAGAAAGTCTTCCTGCGGGGTGAAGCTGAAGCGATCGGTCTTATTGCCGAGACGGCCGAGTTCGATCGTCAGCTCGACATCCGACGGCTTGATCGGCTCGTCGTTCCGATAGGCATAGACGCGGAACTCGGGATCGACGCCGTCTTCGAAGATGGTGATCTCGAGCGCAAGATCACCGTCGCGAAGCATCCGGCCCCGATGCGGGCCGCGTTCATATTCGCCGGCGGCGACCGCCGCTTTTTCGTTGTTTTCCTCAGTCGGCGCGCCGTCGCTGCACGACGCCAGCAGCACGGCCGCCACGAGGGGCAGCGCCCTCAACAGGTGTTTCGTGTTCATCGAACCGTCTCCAGGGTTGCAAGCAGGGGCGCATGACGGCCGGCCAGCCGGTCGAGGCGCACGCTCAGAAGATGAAAGCGCCGAAGCAGATCGACGCGACGCGCGCGCGCGTCGTGGGCCACGGTCTGGGCCTGACTGAACTCAAGGAAGGTGAAGGCCGTGCCCCCGCGCGCGAGGCCGTCTCGGATCAGCCGCACCGCGCGTTCGGCGCTGGGAAGCACGTCGGCGTCGATACGCCCGACCTCGGCGGCGATCAGCCCGCGGTCGGCGGCGAGCTTGTCGATCTCCCGACCGATCTCGACGCGCGTCACGGCGATATCCGCTTCCAGCGCGCGTCGCTCTGCCTCGGCCCGCATGACATTGCCGCGATTGGCACGTTTGGCGCCGATCGGTATCGAGCCGCCGATCATCACGGCGACATCATTGCCATCGCCGAAATGGCGCAGCCCGATGCGACCGTTCGGGTCGGAGACATTACCGGTCTCGGCGAGCTTCACCTTCGCGTCCGCTGCCGCGCGTTCCGCGAGGAGAGACGCGATATCGGCGGACTCCCTGCGAGGCGGGAGAGGAACGTCCAGCGCCTGGAATGTTGCCGGATCAAGTTTGAAGTCGCTCGAACCGCCCCACCAGGCCGCGAGGCTCGCGCGAGCGATCTGCGCTGTTTCACGCGCCTGTTCCAGCGCGATCTCGGCTTGTGCAACATTGGTCCGCGCCCGCTCGGCCGCGAACTTTGGATCAAGCGCCCCCCGCACGCGCTGCGCCACATCGCGTTCGACGTGCTGAAGGTCGGCCAGGCGGGCTTCGGCCACGGGTATCGCCGCTTCGGCCGCCAGCGCCTCGACCCAGGCCGCCTGCACGCGCGCGAGGCGATCGAGCAGGCGGACGCTGTTCTGCTGCGCCACGACTTCGACATCGGCACGCGCCGCGCCGATGCGCGCTTCCCGCTTGCCCCCGCGCTCCCAGGTCCGCTCGTACCAGCCCGTCGTTTGCGACCGGTCGAGCGACGAATAGGCACCGGTGCCTGCAAAATCCTCGAAATCGACGCCGATCACGTCGCGCGGGCGGACGTCGGCCTGCAAGATGCCGGCATCCACGGCTTCGAGTCTCGCTGCGTTGGCAGCAACCGCAGGGTCGCTGCTTGTGACCCGGGAGAGAATCTCGTCCAGAGTTAAGGTCTGCGCCCATGCGGGCTGCGGCGCGGCGGCCAACAGAATGGCCCCGCAGAGCAGCGCTCTACGGACGGCACGCGCGCCGGAGCACGCTCGATATCGGAAAAACATGAGATAACGGCCTCGCTGAAAGGCGTGGAAACAGCCCACGCCTCACGAAGCGGCGCGGGAACTCAGGCGTTCAGCAGGGTTCTGGGAGGGCGCTCTTGTCCAAGCGCGCCAAGGCCGGCGATTGGTCGATCCGTGTGGAGACCGTGCATTTTTCCCGAATAATCAATATCCAGATGGCGAGCGAGGCTTGGGAATATCAGACTGGAGCCGTTGTCGCCGTGATGATGGTGATGCCCACCGGCAAGATGATCACCGGGCTGGTCACGCCCTGCCTCGCCACCGTGATCATGGTGTGCGTCATGGTCTTCATGAACGGCATCGAATGAAAGCGCGCCAGGCGCCGCATGCTCATGGCCGATCGTGGCAGACGACGCATGCTGGATGTCATTCAGCGCTTTTGCAGGAAGCGCACCGGCGTACAGCAGCATGAGCGCTGCACAGAGTGCGGCGACAAGGCGATGCGCGCGAGAGGCGAACAGTTCAAGCACGATTGCCGTTTACCCAGAGCATCTCAAATTGACAAGCCACGGAACACGGCCACGGGCCAGCGCGACAGGCGGATCAGGTCCGCGCATGCACCATGTGAGTGAGAACATGTTTCAGGAGCGTGCCGTCAGGGCGAACAAGCGCGTCAAGAATGGACAGGTGATCAGCCGGCACGTGAAGCACCTGCTCCGAGGTCGGTCTGCAGAGCGCCTTCACCATATCATCAAGCTGATCGTGAAACCCCGCAGGGTCATTACTGGCGACGGCCAATGTGACGGGCACCTCGGTGGGCCGGACATGGAGAAGCGGGCTCAGGCGTACCGCGTCGCTTTCAGAGAGGTCAAGATGCGACTGCACATAGCTCGCGCGCAAAGGGCGAAGATCATAGAGGCCACTAATCGACAAGACGCTTTTTATGACATCCTCCGGCAGCCCGTAGCTGCCCACCCAATCGGTAAACAAAAGCTCCATGGCGAGATGTCCGCCAGCGGAATGACCGGAAAGAGAAATTCGCTCGGGATCGCCGCCGTAGCGCGCGATATTATCCCTTACCTGTTTAGTCCCTCGTTTTGATGGTGCGGTTCTCTGATAAACCGTTTTGGCTGCTCGGACCATATTTTGCAGACATATTCATATGGGGTGAGGCC
>NZ_JACHNZ010000010.1 GCF_014199685.1 Sphingosinicella soli
GAAAACCAGGCCGCTGCCTAAACCATCGAAATGAGGGGTCCCTATTGGACGCCGATCACCCCGCTAACGGGGTCCCTTTTGCACGCCGGTCCACATTGTGGAATGAGCTAGTTCGTGCTAGCTACGCCGCCTCGCTGTCAGAGAATTGCTTTTAGCCATGGACGATCGGCGAGCGTTGAGCGCATATCGGGAGCAGAGGTGCCGACCATTCGCCTGGCCAACGCCACGATCTTTGCGGCCGGAAGTGGCAGGTCAATCCTCGACGCCGCCGCCGAGGCTGGACTGCTTCTCGAACATAGCTGCCGCACAGGGCGTTGTGGCGCCTGCAAGGCGCAGGTATTGGAAGGGAGAACGCGCGCGCTGTATCCCGAGATTGCCTTGACCGAGGCGGAACGCGCTCAAGGATATGTACTGACTTGTGCGCGGGAGGCCGAGGATGATGTGGCCCTAAATGTCTCTGACCTCGGTTTTCCAGCGGACATCGTGGCGCGAACGCTGCCCTGCCGCATCGCCAGCATCAAGCGGCTGGCGCCCGCGGTGGTGGGTGTTAGGTTGCGTCTGCCACCCAACGCGCGGTTAAAATATTTACCCGGACAGTATCTCGACCTGACCCGTGCTGGCGTGCGGCGCAGCTATTCCATTGCCAATGCTCCGCGTGACGACGGCATGCTGGAGTTCCATATTCGGCATGTCACGGATGGGCAGATGAGCCGCTACTGGTTCGATGAGGCGCAGGGAAACGATCTGCTGCACCTCCATGGCCCACAGGGGACCTTCTTTCTACGAGATATCGCTGATCGGCATCTGGTATTTCTTGCAACTGGCACGGGGTTGGCGCCGATCAAGGCTATGGTGGAACAACTGGCGACCATGAAGCCGGAGGAGCGGCCCAACTCTGTGACGCTGTTTTGGGGTGGGCGGTACTTGCCCGACCTCTATTGGATGGCCATCGCCGAGTACGACATCCGGTTCGTGCCCGTGCTGTCACGCCCGGATGTTGGCTGGACCGGCATGGTAGGCCACGTGCAGGATCGCTTCCTCGACATCCGCCCTGACCTAGCCGAAACGGTTGTCTACGCCTGCGGCTCGCCCCTGATGATCGATGATGCGCGTGCACGGCTGGAAGCGGAGGGCCTTGCGCCGGGATGTTTTTTTGCCGACGCGTTCGTCAGCTCCGACTGAAAAATAGCGAGGCAAGAAGAAACGCATGAAAGCAGTGATTCTGGCAGGAGGCCTCGGCACGCGTCTCAGCGAGGAAACAGCGACGCGACCGAAACCAATGGTGGAGATCGGCGGAAAGCCCATCTTGTGGCACATCATGAAGATGTATTCGTCGCACGGCGTAAACGAATTCATCATCTGCTGCGGCTACAGAGGGTATATCATCAAAGAATACTTTGCCAATTACTTCCTACACATGTCTGACGTCACCTTTGACATGCGGGGCAATTGCATGGACGTGCACCAGGAGCGTGCCGAGCCTTGGAAGGTGACGCTAGTCGACACCGGGGACGCGACGATGACGGGTGGCCGCCTGTTACGCGTGGGACGCTATGTCGAGAAGGAGGATGTCTTCTTCTTTACTTATGGTGACGGAGTGGGCGACATTGACATCACTGCGACGTTGCGCCGTCATCTGGAGCATGGCCGCAAGGCAACGCTGACCGCGACCTATCCACCCGGTCGTTTCGGTGCGCTAAACATGCATGAGGGGCGGGTCACCAGCTTCACAGAAAAGCCGAAGGGTGATGGAGCTATGATTAATGGCGGCTTTTTCGTCCTTTCGCCCGCGGTGCTGGACTATCTGACGGATGATACAACGGTGTGGGAGCAGGAACCGTTGCGGATGCTTGCAGACGAGGGGCAGCTCATGGCCTATGAGCATCATGGATTCTGGCATCCGATGGACACGCTGCGCGATAAGCATCTGCTGGAGAAGCTGTGGAACGAGGGTCAGGCCCCTTGGAGGAATTGGAGCTGATGCTCGTGCACTCGCAATTCTGGCGTCGCAAGCGGGTCTTCTTGACGGGGCACACAGGCTTTAAGGGAAGCTGGTTGTCACTTTGGCTGCAGTCGATGGGAGCCGAGGTGCAGGGCTTTGCCCTTGACCCGCCCACCACCCCCAATCTGTTTAAGATCGCGCGGGTGGCCGACGGTATGACCTCGACCATCGGCGATATACGCGATTTCGAGACGCTGTCGGCTTCGATGCAAGTGTTCCAGCCAGATATTGTCATTCACCTGGCAGCGCAGGCGCTGGTCCGCCTTTCCTACCAGAAGCCGGTCGAGACCTACGCCACCAACGTCATGGGCACGGTTAATCTGCTCGAGGCGGCGCGGCGCGTCGAAAGTGTGCAAGCCATCATCAATGTGACGACCGACAAGTGCTACGAGAATCGCGAATGGGTCTGGGGCTATCGTGAGGATGAGGCGATGGGCGGCCATGACCCCTATAG
Source organism: Sphingosinicella soli (assembly GCF_014199685.1). Classification (GTDB taxonomy): domain Bacteria; phylum Pseudomonadota; class Alphaproteobacteria; order Sphingomonadales; family Sphingomonadaceae; genus Sphingosinicella; species Sphingosinicella soli. The sequence goes on from NZ_JACHNZ010000010.1 coordinate 2,457, forward strand.
CAGCAGTAAGGGGTGCGCCGAGCTGGTGACGGCAGCCTATCGCCGCTCTTTCTTCCAGAGCGGCACGGCTGTGGCCTCAGTGCGTGCAGGCAACGTCATCGGCGGCGGCGACTGGGCCGAAGACCGCTTGGTTCCGGATATACTGCGCGCCTTGGCCGCGGGCCAACCGATCGTGGTCCGCAATCCTCAAGCCATCCGGCCATGGCAGCATGTTCTGGAACCACTGGGCGGCTATCTGGCTCTCGCCGAACGACTGTCTACCGATGGAACGACCGTCGCCGAAGGGTGGAACTTTGGTCCGGTCGACGAAGACGCGCGCCCTGTGCGCTGGATTGTCGAGCAGATCGTTGACTTGTGGGGCGACGCGGCTGCATGGCTGCCCGACACAGCATCTCACCCGCATGAAGCTAATTATTTAAAGCTGGACATCTCCAAGGCGCGGCACAGGCTGGGCTGGAGCCCCCGCTGGTCGTTGGGTCAGACTCTTGAGCACATCGTTGAATGGCAGCGATCCTGGCTTGCGGGCGCTGACATGAGGGCAGTCTCGGTTGGACAGATCGCCCGCTACATGGAAGAATAGGAAGCTGCATGAAAACCCCGGACGTGCTTCGCGCACAAATCTCACAGTTGGTCGCCGAGTTCGCAAACCTCACACTGGCGCCAAAAGCCTTCGTGCCGGGCCACACGCCTGTGCCCGTCTCGGGCAAGGTGATTGGCCCGACCGAACTGCAAATGATGGTTGAAGCGTCATTAGATGGTTGGCTGACGACGGGCCGCTTCAACGAGATGTTCGAGAAGCGCTTGGCTGCCTATCTGGGGGTCGACTATTTGATTACGGTCAACTCGGGCTCGTCGGCCAATCTTGTCGCTTTCTCGACGCTTACCTCGCCCCGTTTGGGTGGTCGCGCCATTTTGCCCGGTGACGAGGTTATCGGCGTGGCTGCTGGCTTCCCCACGACGGTCAACCCAATCCTTCAGTTTGGCGCAGTGCCTGTCTTCGTGGACGTCGAACGGACGACGTACAATATAGATGCCTCGCAAATCGAGGCAGCGATCACGTCTAAGACCAAAGCGATCATGCTGGCGCACACGTTGGGCAATCCTTTCAACCTAGAAGTGGTCACGGCCCTGTGCCGCAAGTATGGCCTTTGGCTGGTGGAGGACTGCTGCGACGCGCTCGGTTCCACTTATAATGACCGAAAAGTGGGCACCTTCGGCGACATTGGAACGCTGAGTTTCTACCCTGCACATCATATTACCATGGGCGAAGGAGGGGCGGTTTTTACCAACAATTCAGAGCTGAAACTGATCGCCGAGTCGTTCCGTGACTGGGGCCGCGACTGCTATTGCGCACCCGGCAAGGACAATAGCTGCGGCAAACGCTTCTGCTGGAAGTTGGGTCAGCTTCCCGAGGGCTATGACCATAAGTATATCTATTCGCATCTCGGCTATAATTTGAAGATTACCGACATGCAGGCCGCTTGTGCTCTTGCACAGCTAGACCGCTTGGAGGGCTTCGTTCAGGCGCGCAGGGACAATTTCCACTTCCTGAAGGAGCGGCTGCGCAGCTGCGAGGACTATCTTCTGCTGCCCGAGGCGACGCCGGGATCAGACCCGTCATGGTTCGGCTTCCCGATCACGCTGCGCCCTGAGTCGGGCGTGCGGCGCGTTGACCTTCTCAACTATCTCGAAGAGCAGAAAGTGGCGACGCGCCTTCTGTTTGCGGGCAATCTGATCCGTCAGCCCTACATGCAAGGGCGCAACTATCGGGTGGTAGGTGATCTCGCAAACACCGAGACCATTATGCACCAAACCTTCTGGCTGGGTGTTTTTCCAGGATTGACCGAGGAAATGCTGGATTACATGGCCGGCTGTGTCGAGACTTTCGTCGGCGCGAACTTCTAGGCCGCACGATGACGCGGCCGCCGCTTCCTGTCGAAGACTTGGACCTCATCCTGTCTGAGACAGAGACATTCTGGCAGGCCTTTCGGGGAGCGCGCCTTCTGGTCACGGGAGGAACCGGCTTTATCGGTTCTTGGTTGGTCGAGACGGTGCTGCGCGCTAACGCAGAGCGCGGCGCCGACATCCGCTTGGCGGTATTGACGCGCGCGCCAGAGCATGCGTGTCGTACTGCGCCTCATGCCTTCGTAAACGAAGCGGTCGAACTTATCGCCGGCGACGTCACGACGATCGAGCCGAAGCTGGGTAGCATAGATGCCTGCATCCATGCCGCTACCGACGTCGGTGAGCCCGTTCGAGCGGCTGACCACCTGGCGGTTTTCGACAGCTGCGTGACAGGCACGCGGCGGATACTTGATGCTTGCATCGCTGGCGGGGCACGGCATTTTCTTCTATTGTCGAGTGGTGCGGTCTACGGCACGCAGCCTACCAACATCGACAACATGCCCGAGTTAATGCTGTGGGCCCCTGATACATCCGACCCGGCTTCCGGCTATGGTGAAGGCAAGCGTGCCGCCGAATGGCTTGCCTCGGCTTATGCGGCACGGGCCAACTTCTCGGTCGCCATCGCCCGCATCTATGCACTGATTGGGCCCAACCTTCCGTTGCACGGCAATTTCGCGGCAGGAAACTTCATTCGCGATGCTCTGGCCGGGATGCCTGTCCGGATCAAGGGCGACGGGCGATCGCTACGTTCTTATCTCTACATGGCCGACGCGTGCATTTGGTTATTGCGGATGATCGCTACTGCAGCACCGTCTGGGGCTAGGCAGTGCTACAATCTGGGGTCCGAAAAGGCTATTTCCATTGCTGAACTGGCGCAGCGCGTGGTGCTGGGGAGTGGCCAATCCGTTGAAGTAATGACGCAAGGGCTATCTGTGTTACCTCCACCACGTTATGTTCCGAATACGGGAAAAGCCCGCGCCGCGTTGGGCGTTGCGGAATATACCGACCTTGACACTGCCATAGGCAAGACGATTGCATGGACCCGAAAATCAACCCCCTTCTGAGGCCTTTCAGCGCGACGGACATTCGCAAGGCAATTCTCGACATGGCTTATTCGGGTGGCACCGTGCACATTGCCTGTGCTTTCTCGATCGTCGAGTTGCTAGCGGTCCTCTACCGTAAGCATCTGCGCGTGGCCGCCGACAACCCTGATCACCCGGAGCGCGACTACATGGTGCTCAGCAAAGGTCATGGGGTGATGGCGCAGTATGCTTGCCTCCATCATCTGGGTTGGCTGCCTGACGCTGATCTGCGTGACTATTTCAAGGATGGCACGCGCCTCAAGGGATTAGCCGATGCTCATGTTCCAGGAGTTGAGGTTACCTCCGGTTCACTGGGGCACGGTTTGTCGGTTGGGGTCGGCCTTGCGCTGGCCGCCCAGCGCCGCAGCACCGAACAGAAATGCTACGCGCTGGTCGGTGACGGAGAACTGAACGAGGGCGCTGTGTGGGAAGCAGCGCTGTTTGCCGCTCAGTTTTGCCTCGATAATCTCATCGTAATCATCGACAAGAACGGCTTTCAGGCGATGGGCAGCACTGACGAAGTGATTGCTCTAGGCGATATAGCTGCCAAGTTCGCCGCCTTCGGCTTTGATGTAATCGAAGTCGACGGACATGACGAAGCGGCAATCGACCATGGTTTTCGAGTGTTGGGTGCTCGCACCGATGGCCGCCCGAAGGCAATGGTGGCGCGCACGGTCAAGGGCAAGGGCGTATCCTTCATGGAGCATAATAACCTTTGGCATTACACGCGACTCTCGCCAGAAATCTATGAGCGCGCCGTTGGTGAAGTGATTGCGGTATGAGGGCCGCGTTCTCCGACGCGCTGGTAGCCGCTGCCGAGGCCGATAAGCGAGTGCTGCTGCTTACAGGCGACCATGGTTATGCGCTGTTCGATGCCTTCCGCCGCGAATGTCCCGAGCAATATATCAACTGCGGCATTGCAGAGCAAAACATGGTGGGCGTGGCGGCCGGCCTTGCCAAGGCCGGCTTTCGGCCGCTGGTTTATGGACTGGCCGCTTTCGTTCCGATCCGCGTTCTGGAGCAGATCAAGATTGACGTTTGCTATGAGGGGCTGCCCGTGGGCTTCATCGGCGACGGCGCGGGTGTAGTCTATTCGCATCTCGGGGCCAGCCATCAGAGCACCGAGGACATTGCTGCGCTTAGGCCGCTGCCGGGTATCTCGATTTACTCGCCCGCCGACCGGCATGAGCTGACGGCCTGCATGCGGCATATGTTACAGGGCCAGGCGCCAGCCTATCTACGCATGGGCAAGGCGGACATGGGCGATGTTCATGCCGCTCCGCTGGATGGTCAGAACATCACCGCGCCACTGCTGCTCGGCGAGGCCGGCGGGCCACTCCTGCTCGTGGCGACGGGATCCGGTACGCGTATCGCGCAACACGTTGTAGCAATGCTGGGGCAGGGTGATATTCTGTCGGTCCCTTGCATCAAGCCGTTCGATCCAGCGCCGTTGAAGGCAGCGGCGCTGGGGCGGCAGTTGGTCGCGGTGATCGAGGAGCATTCGGTCGTCGGTGGGCTGGGGAGCCTGGTCGCCGAGACACTGGTCGGCACCTATACGGGCGATTTCCTGCGTATCGGCATGGGCGAGCGCTTCTCCGAACGCTGTGGATCGCATGCTTATCTGTTGTCCGAACATGGGCTGGCGGCCGACGCGGTCGCCGCGCGGCTGCGCGGCCTGCTGGCCGGCGCGCCGGCCTAGGCTTGAGTATGGATGACAAAATGGGTGCTAGCCTGACCATCTATGTGCTTTCGCGCGATCGCCCGGACATGTTGCGGGCAGCGCTCGACTCCATTCTCGCCCAAATTGACCCCCATTTCGAGCTAATTGTTTCGGACAATTCGTTGGGCGACGCGGTAGAGCGGATGATGTGCGCCGACTATCCGGCAATCCATTATGTGCGGCGTGCGCCGCCCCTCGAAGCTCTGACTCATTTCAAGGCGATCCTGCAGGCATGCAGTTCGGACTATGTCACGCTTTTCCATGACGACGACATCATGGAGCCAGATTATGTCCAGCGCATGCGCGCTGCCCTGGACATGAATGCCCGGGTAGGAGCCGTCGGTTGCAACGCTTGGGTGTTGCGCGATGATCAGCCGACGCGCCAAACGGTCATGGGTCGGATCTCGGCGCCGGTGCTGATCACCAGCGGTGAGGCGTTGGCACGTCCCTATATCGGTATAAGGGGTGCCCGACCGGCACCCTTTCCGAGCTATATGTACCGGCGGGAGGCTGTTTCCGGCCTGTTTCTGGACGCAGCGAGCGGCGGGAAATATGCCGATGTGGCTTTTTTGATGAAAGTGCAACAGCGCCTGCCGATCCTCTGGCTCCCCAACATATTGATGTCCTATCGAATCCACGCTAGCAACGACAGTGGCGCAGTCGACCCGGTGCAGCAGATGAGGCTTGCTCGCTACATCTGTAACAACACATGCATTGCCCGACACGACCGCGCGATGGAGGAATTCCGTTTCCTCGCTTATCTGAGCTGGTGGCGGTCGCGTCGGCGTGGCCAGGGGCCACGACGTCGCACACACCGTATCATTCTGAAATATTTGCTCCTTAAAGGACCTAAACTGCTGCTGACCAGCGGCGAGGCGTGGCGTCGTGCGCTGGCGCGGATTGCGCCAGCGCTCAGGAAGCGTCAACCGGCGTGGTAGAATTGGACCGCTCACGGATGGTGATCAAGTGAAGATTCTTTTGGTTATCATGCGCCATGACTATGGCGATCCTGAGCGCGGCGACTCTTATGAATATCGGAATTTCCTACCGCCGCTCGAGAGCCTTGGTCATGAAGTGCGCTTGTTCGACTATATGGGTGAGATGCGCCAGTCGAACCGAGACGCAATGAATGCTAAGCTGTTGACGGCAGCGCAAGATTTTTGCCCCGACCTTGCAATTTTTTCGCTCTATACTGATCAAATATTGCCCGAAACGGTCGAGAAACTAAGGGCCGCCACCAAGACCTTCTGCTTCTTTCATGACGACACCTGGCGCATCGATTTCTCGCGTTTCTGGGCTGCGCGTTTCGACTGGTTTTCCTCGCCTGACGCTGAAGCGAAGAATAAATACCGTCGTATCGGACTTCATAATGTCATTTACTTTCCCTTCGGGGTCAATGAAGCGCTCCACCTGCCTGCAGCGGTGGGGAAGGACTTTGATGTCTCCTTCGTCGGCGGTTGGCACCCCTATCGCCAGTGGCTGGTCGACCGGTTACGCCGCAGCGGCCTGAAAGTGGAGGCGGCCGGCTATGGCTGGCCGGCAGGCGTTCTCTCGCAGACGCACATGGTCGACTGGTTCAACCGCAGCCGGATCAACCTTAATCTATCTAACTCTAGTTCTTGGGACGCGCGCTATCTGCTCTCTTCGCCACGTGCTCTGCTGAACAGTCTACGCTCGCCCAAGATGGGCGAGCAGTTAAAAGCGCGCGCATTCGAAATCAATGCCTGCCGGGCCTTCCAGCTATCCTATTATGTTGATGGGCTGGAGCGCTGTTACCGAATCGGCGAAGAGATTGCCATCTATCTCGATCCCGACGATCTGGTTCGGAAACTCTATTATTATCTTGAGGATGAAGGGCTACGGCATGCAATCGCTGAAGCGGGTTATGCTAGAACGCTCGCCGAACACAGCTATGCCAGTCGCTTCGCACGCGTCTTCTGCGAGATGGGACTGGAGGGGCGCGAGGTATGACGCGTCATGCTGTCTTCATCGATCCATCGAGCGACGATTTCCTTGAGGACCGGTTGTTCGACGCCACGAACTCCCGGTTGAACCGCGATGGCACGCTGCTGCCTTTTATCCGTTTGCGCGAGCGGCTGAACGAACAGGGCATCCCAGTTCATACCGCTGACCGATTGGGGCAGGCTCGCTACATGGGCGAGGTGAATCATTATTGGTCATTCGGTCGGCTCTCCGCCTATCAAGCACTGAGTGCCCGCCCGGACGTGCGCCTGCGTGGGTTCATCCTGTTGGAGCCGCCTCTGGTCTTGCCGCAGATGTATGAAAAGTTGCCCGAATTGACCCGTCGCTTTGAAGAGGTGCACGTCCATAATGTTTTGGGCGATGGCTATTCGCTCGCAGGTGTTGACTGCGGGCGTCTGCGCAAGCTTTACTGGCCACAGCCTTATAATACGGTCGCTTCTTCATGGGAGCGCGATGATCGACTGAACAGGGCAGTCGTTATCAGCGGCAACCATAATCCATTGTGGCGTCGCCCGGAATATTACAGCAAGCGCATTGAGGCAGTTTCCGCTCTGAATCGCTACAATGCAGTCGACCTTTATGGTCGTGGTTGGGATTGCAAATGGGGCCGGCAGTCGATGTGGCTACCTTATTGGCGTCACTACCGGGCGATCACTCGGGCTTATCAGGGCAGTTGCGAATCAAAGACAGAAGTACTCAGCCGTTACCGCTTTTCGCTGTGTCTCGAGAACATGCCTATGACCGGCTATGTTACCGAAAAAATCTTCGACTGCTTATATGCAGGTGTGGTTCCTCTCTATCTGGGCGCTCATGATATTGCGCAGCTTGTCGGAAGCGGAGCTTACATCGACGTTTCCGCTTATCCCTCGTGGGATGCATTGTGGCTGGCAATCCAGAAAATGCCGGAGGATCGCTGGAACGCTTATCGCGCCGCGGGACGGGATTTTATCGAGGGGCCGGGGTTCATGGCCTATTACCATTCTCTTGAGCGTATGGTGCAGGTAGACCTTGAACTCGAGCGATGACAACGCGGCCTCATCAGCCGAACCGGAAGCGTGAACCGTCCATGTTCAGAGGGTCAATATTGCAGGCCGATTCACAGACTAACTGCCGCCGATGATCTGATGTACCTACCATTACCAAGGCACAGCGGGCCGATAGGAGCTATGACGGCGACAGGTTCCTTGAAAACCTGCTCATGCGCGGCATTCTGCCGATCATCCCTCCACGCTCAATCCGGAAGGTGCCGGTCCATCCCGACTATCGGCACTATAAAGATCGCAACCGCGTCGAGCGCACGTTCGGCAAGCTCAAACAACAACGCTACATCTCCACCCGCTACGAGAAGACAGTTCTCTCATTCGAGAGCTTCCTGACCCTCGCCGCAGCACACCTATGGCTGGAGTCTTTTGTCAACGCGGTCTAGTTCAAACTCAAGCGACCAACAGACATATAGTTTATTTCGTATGCTGACATCTCGTCCACTGGATAGACATTACGTAAATCAAAAAATACTAGACTCCTTGCCTGTTTTCGCACTCGCCCCAGATCCAGCGCCCGAAACTCGTTCCATTCCGTCAGCAGCACGGCGGCATCCGCACCCTTGATCGCCGCATAGGCATCTTCGCACATCTCCACGCCGGGCAATAGCGGCGCGGCCGCTTTCATCCCCTCGGGATCGAATGCTTTCACCGTCGCGCCCGCATCCTGCAGCGCCGGGATGATGACGAGGCTCGGTGCATCGCGCATGTCGTCGGTGTTGGGCTTGAAGGTGAGGCCGAGGATGCCGATCGTCTTGCCTTCCACCGATCCGCCGCAGGCGGCGATGATGCGGTCGGCCATGGCGCGCTTGCGTTCGTCGTTCACCTTCACGGTTGCCGCCACGATCTGCAGCTGCACGGCATTATCCTCGGCGGTTTTCAGCAGCGCGAGCGTGTCCTTCGGGAAGCATGAGCCGCCATATCCCGGCCCGGGGTGCAGGAACTTCGCGCCGATCCGCTTGTCGAGGCCGATACCCTTCGCCACGCCCTGAACGTCCGCGCCCACCTTTTCGCACAGGTCCGCGATCTCGTTGATGAAGCTGATCTTGACGGCAAGAAAGGCGTTCGCCGCGTACTTGATGACCTCGGCAGTCGCCCGCTCGGTGAACAGGATCGGCACTTCGCGCAAGCTGAGCGGACGGTAAATGGCCTTCAGCACGTCGCGCGCCTGGTCGTCCGCCACGCCGCAGACGACGCGGTCGGGGCGCATGAAGTCCTCGATCGCCGAGCCTTCGCGCAGGAATTCGGGGTTGGAGGCGACGCTGATCGCCTTTCCGGGCGCCACTTCGCGCGCGATGCGTTCCACTTCGTTGGCGGTGCCCACGGGCACGGTGGACTTGTTCACGATAACGCAGGTGTCGGGCGCCGCCTCCGCGATCTGGCGCGCGGCGGCATAGACGTAGGAGAGATCGGCATGACCATCGCCGCGGCGGCTCGGCGTGCCGACCGCGATGAACACGGCGTCGGCATCCCGTACGCCCGCCGTCAGGTCGGTCGTGAAGGTCAGGCGGCCCGCTTTGGCGTTGCGCGCGACCAGATCATCGAGGCCGGGCTCGAAAATGGGAATGTCGCCCGCCTTCAGCCTCTCGATGACCGCAGCGTTCAGATCGACGCACGTTACGCTGTGGCCGAACTCTGAAAAACAGGCACCGGAAACAAGGCCGACGTAGCCCGTCCCGATCATCGCAATACGCATTCAGTGACCCCTGAGCAGCAGACACTTCTGCGGTTAACCCGCGCTGCCGTGAAATGCAAAGCCGCCGTTACGGCTCGGCCCGTGTTCAGCCCGTGTGGCCGAACTGGACGGGGTTCGGGCCGCGCTGCTTTTCGTCGATGATGAGGCTGCTGTTGGCGGGCGGGCGGGCGCGCTGGCGGCAATGGGGGCGCTCGCAGAGTTCGCAGCCGAGGCCGATCGGCGTCGCCTCGCCGATGCCGAGGTCGAGTCCGCGCGCGTAAACGAGGCCGTGCGCGTGCCGTGCCTCGCAGCCTATCGCGATCGCATATTCGGGGCGGACGCCGCCGTAGGGCTGCGCATAGGCGCGCACGGTGCGGGCGATGGATACGTATTTCGCGCCGTCTTCCATTTCCACGAGCTGGCGCAAAATCTGGCCCGGCCGCTCGAACGCCTTGTGCAGCGTCCACAGCGGGCAGTTGCCGCCGTGGCGCGAGAACGGAAAGCCGCCCGCCGAGAAGCGCTTGGAGATGTTGCCGGCGCGATCGACGCGGACGAGGAAGAACGGAATCCCGCGCGCGCCGGGCCGCTGCAGCGTGGTGAGCCTGTGTGCGACCTGCTCCAGCCCGGCGCTGAACCGCGCCTGCAGCAGATCGAGATCGTAGCCCGTCGCCTCGCAGGCGGTGTGGAACCGGCCGTAGGGCATCATCAGCGCGGCGGCGAAATAGTTGGCGAGGTTCTGGACGAGCAGACGCTCGGACGCTGTATCGGGCATGCCGGCGCGCGCCACGATCGCATCGATTTCGGCGCGGCCTTCGGAAAGCGCGAGCTGGTATGCCGCCTGAAAACTGCGCGAGGCAGGGTCAAGCAGCTCGGAAAGCTGAAGCTGGCGGCCGTGCAGGTCGAGTCGGCGGAGAAGTTCGGGCATCACGTCGGCCGGCAGGATCCGAACGGTGAGGCCGTGGCGCGCGCGCAGGCGGTCGCTCACCGCCGCATAGAAATCGGGTGCGGCAAGGCGCAGTTCGTCGGCGAGGGCCTCGGCGCGGGTTTCGAGTTCCGGGAAGTGATTGCGGCGATCCTGAATGAACGCCCGAACGAGTTCGAGCGGGCCGTCGCCTTGCGGGGCTTCGGTGCCGCTGCTGCGTGCATCGCGCAGCGCGCTGCGCAGCCGGACGATCGCCTGGGCGATGCCCGGCGACGTTGCAACGAACTCCTGCACTTCGGCGCGGCCGACATCGAGCCCCTTGAGCAGCGGATCGGCGAGCGCCTCGGAAACGTCGAGCGCGAGGCGGTCGTCGTCGGCGCCGGTAAGCTGGCGGAGGTCGAGATTATACTGGTGCGACAGCTTGAGCAGAAACGGCGCGGTCAAGGGCCGCTGGTTGCGTTCGATGAGGTTCAGATAGGAGATCGAGACGCCCAGTTCCTCGGCCATGCGGGTCTGGGTGAGGCCGAGCTGGCTACGCAGGCGGCGCACGCGCGGGCCTGCGAAGAGCTTCCCGCGCGGTTCGGCGAGGTCGAGTGCGATGCTGGCCATTTGTACGTCTTTTTTACTTTTTTACAACAATGACACGAAATTTACAGACAGTTACACACGTTTTTTACACGATTTCCTTGCTGCGAGTAGGGGAAAGACGACATGGCATCAATAGCAGATTTACAGACCCTGCGATTCGGAAATGGTCCGATTGGAAGCCCCGCTTCCGCGCTGCAATGTAAAAACGCTGTGAATAGTTAACGACGGAGTCATACACGATGAGCGCCCAGCCGACCTTCGAATCGCTGATCCCTTCAGCCCCCGCCGGCCGCTTCGACGGCATCAAGCGCCCGTACACGCCCGCCGATGTCGAGCGCCTGCGCGGTTCGTTCCCGATCGCCTACACGCTCGCCGAGCGCGGCGCGAACACACTGTGGGATCTGCTGAAGACCGAGCCTTACATCAATTCGCTGGGCGCGCTTTCGGGCAACCAGGCGATGCAGATGGTGCGCGCGGGCCTGAAGGCGATCTACCTTTCGGGCTGGCAGGTCGCCGCCGACGCCAACACGGCGGGCGCGATGTACCCCGACCAGTCGCTCTACCCCGCGAACGCCGGCCCCGAGCTTGCCCGCAAGATCAACAACGCACTGATGCGCGCCGACCAGATCGAGCATTCCGAAGGCGGCGCCAAGCGCGACTGGTTCGCGCCGATCGTTGCCGATGCCGAGGCCGGCTTCGGCGGCCCGCTGAACTGCTTCGAGATCATGAAGGCCTACATCGCGGCGGGCGCTGCGGGCGTTCACTACGAAGACCAGCTCGCGTCTGAAAAGAAGTGCGGCCACCTCGGCGGCAAGGTGCTGATCCCGACACAGGCACACATCCGCAACCTCGATGCCGCGCGCCTCGCCGCCGACGTCTGCGGCGTGCCGACGGTGATCTGCGCCCGCACCGATGCGGAGAGCGCCAAGCTCATCACCTCGGACATCGACGAGCGCGACCGCGAGTTCCTCACCGGCGAACGCACCCCCGAGGGCTTCTTCCGCCTGAAGGACGGCACCGGCGTCGATCATTGCATCAAGCGCGGCCTCGCCTTCGCCGAGCACGCCGATCTCTTGTGGTGGGAAACCTCGGTTCCCAACCTCGATGATGCCCGCCGCTTCGCCGAAGCGATCAAGAAAGTCTTCCCGAACAAGATGCTGGCGTACAACTGCTCGCCGAGCTTCAACTGGGAAAAGAACCTCGATAAGGACACCATCGCCAAGTACCAGCGCGAGCTGGGCGCCATGGGCTACAAGTACCAGTTCGTGACGCTGGCGGGCTTCCACCAGCTGAACTTCGGCATGTACGAGCTGGCGCGCGGCTACAAGGATCGCGGCATGGCGGCGTATTCGGAGCTGCAGCAGGCCGAGTTCGCGGCCGAAGCGGACGGCTACACCGCGACGCGCCACCAGCGCGAGGTCGGCACGGGCTATTTCGACATGGTCGCGACGACGCTCGCGGGCGGCGAAAGCTCGACCACCGCGCTCGCCGAATCGACCGAAGCCGACCAGTTCAAGAAAGACGCGGCGTAAGTCCAACTCATCACCGGGGAGGGTGAGGAGGCGCCCGCCGGGACAACCGGCGGGCGCTTCTCTTTGTGTGTCGCGTATCCGTCACAAAGGCAGTGCAAGGATTGAAGGTCAGATCAAACGCCGGAGCCAGCGATGACCCGTTTCAACCCCAAGCCGCAGGATGCACCGTGGCTGACCCCCTATCTGGTGCTTACCGACTGGGCGGATAACCGCCGCTATTATGAAAAGGTGTTCGGCTTCGAACTCGGTCTCGTCCTCGACGGCCCCGGCCACATGCCGATCCACGCCGAATTCCGCTACAAAGGGCAACTGCTCTTCATGTGTGCGCCCGAAGGCGCAGGCGGCAGCCCGATCCGCAGCCCGCGTTCCGAAGCGCTCGACCATTCGCCGGTCAGCTTCTGCGTGTATGTCGACGACGTCGACGCCTTCACCAACCATGCGCTCGAAGCAGGCGGGGTCATGACGCACGAGCCCGCCGATCAGTTCTACGGCGAGCGCCGCGTCACGTTCACCGATCCGTCGGGCTACACGTGGATGTTCATGTCGAACATCGAGGCGATGAGCGAAGACGAGATCCGCGCCGCCGCCCCCGCCGCGACCGAATAACGCCGTTCAGGTCGGCGGCACGCGCTTTTCCACCGGCGGGTGCGCGGCGCTCGGCCGCCGGACGAGCATGATGGCCGCGAACAGGATCGCGACGCCCGTTGCGGCAACCGGCGTCAGCACCTCCGCGAACCACACGTAGCCGAACACCGCCGCGAACACGGGCTGGATCAGGAGCCCGATACCGCTCGCCAGCGGCGGCAGGTGCGGCAGCGCATAGACGATGAGCCCCTGCCCGATCACCTGGCTGCCGACCGCGAGCAGGATGACGGGCATCCAGTCCTGCGGCCAGAAGACGCCCGGCGCCAGCAGCGCCAGCGGCAGCAGGAACAGCGCGCCCGCAAGCGTTACCGGGGCGAGCGTCGCCATCGCCGAAAGGCCGCCCCGCGCCCGGTCGATGACGACGAGATAGGCCGTGTAGAACACCGCCGCGACGAAGCAGAGCAAATCGCCGAGCAGATGATCGGCGGACAGGCTCGCCGACTGGCCCATCAGCAGCGCGATGCCGATTGCCGCCATCACCAGCGCCAGCGCCGCCGTGGGCGTCGGCCAGCGGCGCATCACGAAATAGCCCCAGATCGGGAACAGGAAGGCCGCGCTGTTCGCGATGATGGTGGCGTTCGCAAGCACCGTGAAACCGATGCCGAGATGCCATGCGACGAGGTCCGCCGCGAAGAAGAAGCCCGCGAGGACGAGCCACGGCAGGCTCCGCCGGGGCGGCAGCAACGGCGCCTGCCGGTCCGAAAGGCGGGCGAGCGCATAGAGCAGCGGCACGGCGAGCGCCAGCCGCCAGAAAGCGGACTGGACCACCCCCACATCGGCCAGCCGCACGAGCAGCGGCCCCGCCGAGAGCATGGCGCTGCCTGTCAGAAACAGCGGGAAGGCGAAGCGGGGAGTTTTCATTGACGCGGCAATACCTAATCTTGTTTGTCGCCGCCATCCCGCATCCCCACCTTGGCGGCACGAAGCAAAACGAATGGAAGGTCTTTCATGCCGACGCTTTTCGATCCCGTTCAACTCGGCGCCATTTCGGCCGCAAACCGCATCCTCATGTCGCCGCTGACACGGGCACGCGCCGACCGCGAAGGCGTGCCGCAGGCGTTCGTGGCGGACTATTACAGCCAGCGTGCGGGTGCCGGGCTCATCATCGCCGAAGCGACGGGCATTTCCCGGCAGGGTCTCGGCTGGCCGAACGCGCCGGGGATCTGGTCGGATGCGCAGGTGGAGGCCTGGAAGCGGATCACCGCCGCCGTGCACGACGCGGGCGGCAAGATCATTTCACAGCTCTGGCACATGGGGCGCCTCGTCCATCCGTCGGTGAGCGGCATGGAGTCGGTATCATCGAGCGCGATCCAGGCGCCGCACTACGCCCACACCTACGAAGGCAAGAAGGACTATGTCGTCCCGCGCGTGCTGACGAAGGACGAGATCGCCGGCATCGTTTCCGATTATGCCGCCGCCGCCCGCAACGCGATCCGCGCCGGGTTCGACGGCGTCCAGCTCCACGGCGCGAACGGCTATCTGATCGACCAGTTCCTGCGCGACAATTCGAACACGCGCGACGACGAATACGGCGGCAGCCCGGAAAACCGCACGCGCTTCCTGAACGAGGTGCTGGACGCGGTGATCGCGGAGGTCGGCGCCGACCGCACCGCGATCCGTTTCTCGCCGAACGGCGACACGCAGGGCACCGACGACAGTGACCCCGTCACGCTGTTCGACCTCGTCGCGCGGCAACTCGCCGGGCGCGGCCTCGCCTTCGTGGAACTGCGCGAGCAGCGCCCCGACGGCACGTTCGGCAAATCTGACGTGCCGCTCGTATCGCCGTCGTTCCGCGCGCTCTACGACGGCCCGCTGGTGCTGAACAACGACATCACGCCCGCCATGGGCGCGGCGTTCGTGGAGAGCGGCAAAGCCGACGCCATCGCCTTCGGCCGCCCGTTCATCGCGAACCCGGACCTGCCGCTGCGCATAAAGGACGGCCACTCGCTCGCGACCGAAGACTTCAAGCTCTGGTACACGAACGGCACCGAAGGCTACACCGACTATCCGACGTGGGAACAGGCGCAGGCTGCGGCGTGACGGGGCAGCCCCGGCCCTTCCCCTTTTCCGTACCCTGAACATGTTTCAGAGGCTGTTCGCCGTCCGGCGGCGGTTACTTTTGCCCCATCGTCACCCTGAACTCATTTCAGGGTCCATACGGCAGTTCAGCGGCACGGCGGTATGGATGCTGAACGAGTTCAGCATGACAGGAGAGGAAAAGGAGGGGCGAAGCGCCTACAGCTTGGGCGCGATCACCATCAGCATCTGGCGGCCTTCGAGCTTGGGATGCTGTTCGACCTTGGCATATTCCGCCGTGTCGAGCTGAACGCGCTCCAGCAGCTTCATGCCGAGCTGGAGATGCGACATCTCGCGGCCGCGGAAACGCAGCGTCATCTTGACCTTGTCGCCTTCCTCGATGAAGCGCTGAACCGCCTTCATCTTGGTGTCGTAGTCGTGGTCATCGATGTTCGGACGCATCTTGATCTCCTTGATCTCCTGCGTCTTCTGGTTCTTGCGGGCGGCGTTCGCCTTTTTCTGCGCCTCGTACTTGTACTTGCCCACGTCGAGGAACTTGGCGACGGGCGGATCGGCATTGGGGGAGACCTCGACGAGGTCGAGGCCGACTTCGGCAGCCGATTCAATCGCTTCTGCTGTGAGCATCACCCCGAGGTTTTCACCTTCGTGGTCGATCACACGGACTTTCGGGGACTGGATGAACTCGTTGTAGCGAGGGCCCGAGAAGTTTTGCGGCACCGGAGGGCGCCGGGTCAGAGGCGGTCGAATAGCAGTCTCTCCATAATCATTGGCGGGAATCGAAGGCGCCTATGTAGTCGCTGGCCGCGCTTTCGAAAAGGGTGCCGCTGCAACAGGTCGAAGGAAAAATTTCGCAGGGCTCAGCGCAGGTCGGGCGGTGTCGCCTCCGCCTGCAGCCAGGCGATAGCTTCGGCGAGCGGCATCACCTTCTGGCGTTCCTCGCCGAGCGTGCGGATCGCGACGCTGCCCTCCTCCGCCTCGCGCTTGCCGACGACGAGCAGATGCGGAACCTTGGCGAGGCTGTGCTCGCGCACCTTGTAGTTGATCTTCTCGTTGCGCGCGTCCGCTTCGGCGCGCAGGCCCGCAGCGCGGAGCTTTTCGACCACGTCGTGTGCGTAGCCGTCCGCATCCGACACGATCGTCGCGACCACCGCCTGCACGGGCGCGAGCCACAGCGGGAACTTGCCCGCATAGTTCTCGATGAGGATGCCGATGAAGCGCTCGAACGAACCCAGGATCGCGCGGTGCAGCATGATCGGGCGGTGCCGCTCGCCGTCTTCCCCCACATAGCTCGCATCGAGCCGCTCGGGGAGCACGGTATCGGTCTGGATCGTGCCGACCTGCCAGGTGCGGCCGATCGCGTCGGTCAGGTGGAACTCCAGTTTCGGCGCATAGAAGGCGCCTTCGCCGGGCAGTTCTTCCCAGCCGAACTCGGCGGTGTTGCGCCCCGTGGCGGCGACGGCGTCGCGCATGGACTGCTCGGACCAGTCCCACATCTCCTCGCTGCCGAAGCGCTTTTCGGGGCGGAGCGCGAGCTTGATCGCGTATGTGTCGAAGCCCAGATCCTTGTAGACCGTGTCGAGCAGGTCGACGAACTTCGCCACCTCGCCGACGAGCTGGTCGGCGCGCACGAAGATGTGCGCATCGTCCTGCGTGAACTGGCGCACGCGCATGATGCCGTGCAGCGCGCCGTGCGGCTCGTTCCGGTGGCAGCAGCCGAACTCGGCCATGCGGATGGGCAGGTCGCGGTAGCTCTTGATGCCTTGCCGGAAGATCAGCACGTGCGCCGGGCAGTTCATCGGCTTCAGCGCCATCCAGTCCGCATCGTTCGAAACGACCGGGCCTTCGTCTTCGGTGTTCGGCACCTCGTCGGGGATGACAAACATGTTCTCGCGGTACTTGCCCCAGTGGCCGGATTGCTCCCACTGGCGCGCGTCCATGATCTGCGGGGTCTTCACCTCTTCATAGCCGCCCGCATCGAGCCGGCGGCGCATGTAGGCCTCAAGCTGGCGCCAGATGAGATAGCCCTTCGGGTGCCAGAAGACGCTGCCGTGCGCCTCCTGCTGCAGATGGAACAGGTCCATCTCCTGCCCCAGCTTGCGGTGATCGCGCTTGCCCGCCTCCTCCAGCATGTGGAGGTGCGCGTCGAGCTGCTTCTTCGAAAGCCACGCGGTGCCGTAGATGCGCGAGAGCATCGCGTTCTTCTGGTCGCCGCGCCAGTAAGCGCCCGACACGCGGGTCAGCTTGAACGCCTGCGGGTCGAGCTTGCCGGTGGAGGCGAGGTGCGGCCCCCGGCACATGTCGAACCAGTCGTCGCCCGACCAGTAGACGCTGATCTCGTCGCCCGCCGGAAGCTCCGCGGCCCACTGCGCCTTGAAGGTCTCTCCCTGCGCCTGCCAGCGCGCGATGAGCGCATCGCGCGCCCACACCTCGCGGCGCAGCGGCTGGTCGGCGCGGATGATGCGGCGCATCTCTTCCTCGATCACCGGGAGGTCTTCCTCGGTGAACGGACGCACCGGCGCGAGGTCGTAGTAGAACCCATCGTCGGTCGCCGGGCCGAAGGTGATCTGCGTGCCCGGAAACAGGCGCTGCACCGCCTCGGCAAGGATGTGCGCGAAATCGTGACGCACGAGTTCGAGCGCGTCCGCCTCGTCCTTCGCAGTCACGAGCGCCAGCGACACGTCGCGTTCGATGGGGCGTTCAAGGTCGATGACCTCGCCGTCCACCTTGGCGGCGAGCGCCGCCTTCGCCAGCCCCGGCCCGATCGCGCGCGCCACGTCGCCGCCCGTGGTACCGCGCGGCATCTCGCGCACGGAACCATCGGGCAGGGTAAGGCGGATCATCTCGGACATGGTCAAAACTTCGCTTTCAGGCGGCAGGTGGGCTAATGCTGCGCGCAACCTATGGACGGAAAGGCCCGAGTCAAGCAGCCATGCGTGTTTCATCGATCACATCGCGTCACGGCCCTTCGCTTGCCTGTGCGCACCGCGCGGGAAGCGGCCCGGCGCTCGTGTTCCTGCCCGGCTACATGTCGGACATGGAGGGCAGCAAGGCGCTCGCGGTGGATGCGCGGTGCGCAGAGCTTGGCCGCGCGTGCCTGCGGCTCGACTATTCGGGGTGCGGCGCAAGCGGAGGGGCTTTCCGCGAGGGCACGCTGGAGCGCTGGCGCGACGACGTTCTCGATGTCATCGCCGCTGCGGCGCCCGAAGGCCCGCTGGTGCTGATCGGATCGTCGATGGGCGGGTGGCTGATGCTCCTCGTGGCCCTGGCGATTCCCGATCGCGTCTCAGCGCTGGTGGGCATCGCGGCGGCGCCCGATTTCACCCACTGGGGTTTCAGCGATGCGCAGAAGGCCGGCTTTGCGCGCGGCGAAGATCTTGTGGAGCCCTCCGCCTACTCGGACGATCCCTATGTCACGACCGCCGCGTTCTGGCGCTCCGGCGAGGCCAACCGGCTGCTCGACGCGCCGATCCCCATCGCCTGCCCGGTGCGGCTGCTGCACGGGCAGGCCGACCCGGATGTGCCGTGGTCCGTCTCGCTGCGGCTCGCCGAGGCGCTTGGTTCAGCGGACGTACAGACGCTGCTGGTGAAGGACGGCGACCACCGCCTGTCGCGGCCGCAGGATATCGCCCTGCTGCTGCGCGTGATCGAGGATCTTTGAGATGCTGACGTTTGCAGCCCTTATGCTGATGCAGGCGGTTGCGCCGCTGCCGATGCCGGGCACGACCGCCATGCCGAGCGACACGGCGCTTTACGCAGACTGCGTGCGCGCCGCGAACGAAGGCGTTCCGGGCGCCATCGATGCGGCGACGCAGTGGAAAAACGGCACCGGCGGCGTTCCGGCGCGGCATTGCCTGGGCCTAGCCTACATGGGCGCGAACCGCCCCGCAGACGCCGCCCGCGCGTTCGAGGATGCCGCGCGCGTCGCGGAGGCGCAGGGCAACCCGGCCGCCGTGGAGCTTTACGGCCAGGCCGGAAACGCGCTGCTGCTTGCGGGGCAATACCCCCGCGCCGAAACGGTGCTGGGCAATGCCCTCGTGCTCGCGGCGCGGCGGCCCGCATTGAAGGGCGATCTGCTCATCGATCGCGCGCGGGCGCGGGAGGCGCAGAACAATGCGCTGGGCGCCCGCTCCGATCTTGAACAGGCGGTGGAGGTCGCGTCGAACAATGCGACCGGCTGGCTGCTGCTCGGCGCGCTCGCCCGGCGGGAGGAACGGCTGGAGCCGGCGCGCACGGCGCTGGCCACGGCGCTGAGACTCGCGCCAGGCGATCCCGACGTTCAGGTCGAGGCGGGCAACATGGCCGCAATGGACGGCGATTATGCCAAGGCCCGCGCGCTGTGGAGCGCCGCCGCAAAGGCCGCGCCCGACACGCCCGCAGGCAAGGCGGCCGATCTCGCCCTGCTGAGGAACCCGCAGTAGCTATTCGCCCTTGGGCGGCAATTCCCACGGCGTGAACGAGGAGAGGCCGCAGCTTCCCGTCGTCATCCGCGTCGTCGTGTCGAACGTCGTGATGATGTCGCCGCGGCAGTACTGCGCCATCGACGATTTGTGGCTGAAGGCGTCGTTCTTCAGGCCCCTGCAGCTTTGCGGGAAATCCATCCGGTAAACGCGGCTTCCGCGCATGTGGAAGAACGCGACATAATCGTTCACGGCTTCGACGCGATCGACGTCGCGCTGCTGAATGCAGGTCAGCGGCTCGCCGACGGCCTTGCCGGGCACAGCGGCAAGCGCCTCCTGGCGGGCGGGGCCGTCGTTTGCGGCGCATCCCGCCAGCGCGGCGGCGGTAAGCAGAATCAGGCTACGCATGAGGTGATCCTCCAGTGGTCTCTGCCCCCCGGCATGCGGGAAACTAGCAGAAGGCGCGGCGGTTCAACAGGATCAGTTTAGGGTGTTCGGCACGATGCGTCAGTAACCCCCCGCCTGCCCGTCTTTCCGCATTTCAGAGGCGCCCCGGTAGACGCCCGTAGCCGGATCGCGCCAGATCGCCTGATAGCCGCCGAAGGGCCCGGTCGTGTAGCGTACGGTGTGGCCCCGCGTGCCGAGCGCCTCGGCCACGGCTGCAGGCACGCCGGATTCGATTTCCAGAACGCCGCCGTCCGTCATGGGCGCGCCGCCTTCGGGATCGGTGGAGCCGTCGTGGTGAAAGCGCGCGGCATCACCCGCCGCCTGCACGCCCATGCCGAAATCGACCATGTTCACGACGATCTGCGCATGGCCCTGCGGCTGCATCGCGCCGCCCATCAGGCCGAAGCTCATCAGCGGCTTGCCGTCTTTGGTGAGGAACGCGGGAATGATCGTGTGGAAAGGCCGCTTGCCGGGCGCATAGGCGTTGGCGTGCTTCGCATCGAGATTGAACTGCGCGCCGCGATCCTGGAACATGAAGCCGAGCGTGCGGCCCTGCCCGTCGCCATGTCCGTCGTCGGGCACCAGCCCCGAGCCCAGACCGCGATAGTTCGATTGGATGAGGCTCACCATCATACCGTCCTTGTCGGCGACGGTCAGGTAGATCGTGTCCTTGCCCGCGCCTTCGATCGCGAGGCCGGGCATGTCGGTCTTCGCCGCAGCGCCCATGTCGATCGTCGCGCGCTGCTGCGCGGCGCGATCCTTCGACAGAAGCTGCGCCAGCGGAATCTTCGCAAAGGCCGGGTCCGCATAGAAGCGCGCGCGATCCGCGAAGGCGCGCTTCTTGGCTTCCACGAACACATGCCAGAAGTCGGGCGAAGCGCGGCCCATCGCCTTCAGGTCGTAACCTTCCAGGATGTTGAGCATCTGCAGCGCCGCGATGCCCTGCCCGCTCGGCGGCAATTCCCACACGTCGTAGCCGCGATAGTTCACCGAAACCGGATCGACCCATTCGGATCTATGCGCGGCGAAATCGCTCAGCCGCATCGGCGCGCCGATGCGGCGGAAATACCCGTCCATCGCCTGCGCGAGGCTGCCCTTGTAGAACGCATCGCGCCCGCCCTCGGCAATCTCGATCAATGTGAGCGCGAGGTCCGGATTCCTGAAGACCGCGCCTTCCTTCGGCGCCGCGCCGCCGGGCATGTAGACCCGGCGCATGTTCTCGATTTCCTCGATCGCGCCCGCCTTCGCCAGCACCTCGAAATTCGCGGTGCCCGATGCCCATGCGGCGGCGATGATTTCGGAGACCGGGAACCCCTGCTGCGCATAGCGGATCGCGGGCGCGAGCACGCGCTGCATGGGCAGCGCGCCGAACTTGGCGTGCATTTCGAACCAGCCGTCGACCGCGCCCGGAACGGTGACGGAAAGCGCCCCCCAGTCCGGCACCGTCCCATCCCTATCCTGCGCATTGCGCGGCATTTTCGAAATCCGCGCCTTGAGCTGCGCGAGGCTTTGCCCGGAAGGCGCCCGGCCCGATGCGTTGAGGCCGTGGAGCTTTCCCGTCTTCGGATCCCAGATGATGGCGAACAGGTCGCCGCCGATGCCGTTTCCGGTCGGCTCCATCAGGCCGAGCGCGGCATTCGCGGCGATCGCCGCATCGACCGCGCTGCCGCCCTGCTTCAGGATGTCGAGCGCGACCTGCGTTGCGAGCGGCTGGCTGGTCGCGGCCATGCCGTTCAGGCCCAGAACCGCCGAGCGCGTGGCGTGGGGCGCGCCTGCATAGCGGTCGCCCTGATCCTTCAGCATCGGCTCAGCAGCGAAACCGGCCGAGGACAGAAAGGCTGCCCCCAGCGCAAATGCGGCAAGTCGCTTCATGGCCCTGTCTCCCTATCGGAAATTGTCCTTCGCCAAGCGCCGCGCCGCGAGTTCGGCGGCATCGGCGGCGCGCGCGAACGGGTTCGTCGCGCGCTCAAGGCCGATCGTGGAGGGCACGGTCGCCTCGCCGCGTTTCCGCATGGCGACAACGTCGGCCTGCCGCGCGGCAAGTGCCGCGTTTCCGGGTTCCGCCGTCAGCGCGAAGCGTCCGTTTGATTCGGTGTACTCGTGCGCGCAGTAAACGCGCGTGTCATCGGGCAGCGCCATCAGCTTCCCGAGGCTGTCGAACATCTCGTCCGCCGTGCCCTCGAACAGCCGCCCGCAGCCCATCGCAAACAATGTGTCGCCGCAGAACAGCACGCCGTCTTCGGGGAAGCTGAAGGCGATGTGCCCCGCCGTGTGGCCCGGCACATCGATGACGCGCCCTTCAGACGCCCCGATGCGAACCGTGTCGCCTTCACGCACCGCGCGGTCGATAGCGGTGATCTTCGCCTGCTCGCCGACGGGCCCGGTGATGCGGCAGCCGGTCGCCGCCTTGATCTCGGCGTTTCCGCCGACATGATCGGGGTGCCAGTGCGTGTTGAGGATCTGCGTGATCCGCCAGCCGCGCGCGTCCGCCTCCGCAAGCACCGGCGCCGCCACGGCGGGATCGATCACCGCCGTCTCGCCGCTCGCGGCATCGTGGGCGAGCCAGACATAATTGTCGGAGAGCACCGGGATGCGGACGACGTCGAGCACGGCGCTACCAGGCCCCGACATTGGGCATGGAGGCCCAGGGCTCGGCCGGGGCGAGCCGGTCGCCCTTTTGCAGCAGCTCGACGGAGATGCCGTCGGGCGAGCGCACGAACGCCATGTATCCGTCGCGCGGCGGGCGGTTGATGGTGACGCCGCCATCCATCAGCCGCTGGCAGGCGGCATAGATATCATCGACCTGATAGGCGAGATGCCCGAAGTTGCGCCCGCCCGTGTAGACTTCGGGATCCCAGTTGCAGGTGAGCTCGACCTGCGCCGACTCGTCGCCGGGCGCGGCGAGAAAAACCAGCGTGAACCGCCCCGCCTCGTGATCGTAGCGGCGAACTTCCTTGAGCCCGAGCAGCGTATAGAAGGCGAGGTTCGCCTCCAGATCGCTGACCCGCACCATCGTGTGGAGATATTTCATGCCGCTGCCTTTTCCGCCCGCAGGGAACGCCCTTCATAGTCTTCGAAACAGCGCGCGACCCAGTCCGGCACCGGCGCGGCCGCGCCGCGCGCCTCGCTGACGTTCACCGTAACCTGCTGCCCGACCGCGCGCAGATCGTCCGCCCCCGCGCCGTGGATTTCGAAATCCACGGTCATCGAGCTGCTGCCGATACGGCTGCAGCGCAGGCAGATATCGATCATCTCGTCGAGCAGCACCGGCTTGCGGTATTCCACCAGATTGCGCGCCACGTGGAAATCGGGGCCCATCGGTGTCGGCGACTGCGCGTAGATGCCGGTCGCGCGCCAGTATTCGGTGATGCCGATATCCAGATATTCCAGATAGCGCGAATTGAAGACGATGCCCTGCGGATCGCATTCGGCATAGCGCACGCGTTTTGGGAAAAAGAACCGGAAATCGCTGCGCGCCATGAGACCTCTTCATCATTCAGCTATCGTGCAGCGCCCCGCAGTCATAGACTGCGCCGGACCGTCACACATCAAGGTGCAACATGGCCGCTGACACGACGAACCGCAACTCATCACTCATCATAGCCGCGCTGCTGCTGGCCCTCGGCCTCGCCGTCGGCGGCTATCTGATGGGCGATGGGCTGAAGCGCGCGAAACTGGCCGATCGCGCCGTGATGATGCGCGGGCTCGCCGAGCGCGACGTGACCGCCGACCTTGCGACGTGGACCCTCCGCACGCTTTCCACCGGCAGCAATTTCGAGGCGGTGCAGGCCGACGCCGCGCGCGACGCGGACGTGATCCGCGCCTATCTCGGCGAGCACGGCTTCAGCGGCGCGGACATCCAGCCCGCGGGCATCAGCGTAAACCAGTGGAACAACAACGGCATCGATCAGATCCAGGTGCGCCAGCAGTTTCGCCTGCGCACCGCGAAGATCGCCGACGCCAAGGCCGCGCACGCCGGGCAGGCGGCGCTGCTCGCGCGCGGCGTCGCGCTCGAAGACGGCGGGCCGTCGATCGCCTACAGCTTCACCAAGCTCAACGACGTGAAACCCGCGATGATCGCCGAAGCGACGAAAGACGCGCGCAACGGCGCCGAACAGTTCGCCAAGGATTCCGGCGCCAGCGTCGGCGGCATCCGCTCGGCAAGCCAGGGCTATTTCTCGATCCAGTCCCGCGACGGCGACTCGGGCGGCCCCGCCGAGGCCTCACCCGAACAGAAGGTACGCGTGGTGACGACGGTAGAATTCTACCTGGCGGATTGAGCATATCCCCTCCCCCTGGCCAGGGGGAGGCTGGGTGGGGGTCGACGGGCGCCGGCGCTTGATGACCCTCCCCAACCCCTCCCTTCCAGGGAGGGCCAACACACCCCTCAGGCGTCGATGATGCGTGTCAGCCGCGTGATGTCGGCGTCGAGTTCGCTGTCGTCGGCGCGCAGTTCCTCGATGCGCTTCACGGCGTGCATCACGGTCGTGTGATCGCGCCCGCCGAAGCGGCGGCCGATGTCGGGCAGCGAGCGGGGCGTCAGGCGCTTGGCGAGGAACATCGCCACCTGGCGGGGCCGCGCCACTTCGCGCGCGCGGCGCGCCGACAGAAGATCGCTGAGCTTGATCGCATAATAGTCCGCGACCTTGCGCTGGATCTCGTCGATCGTGACCTTGCGGTCGTGCGCTTTCAGCACATCGGCAAGCACCTGCCGCGCGAAATCGAGGTCGATGGGTTTGCCCACCAGCGTCGAATACGCGACGATCCGGTTGAGCGCGCCTTCAAGCTCGCGCACGTTCGAGGTGATCTTGCGCGCGAGGAAATCGATGACGTCCTCGCCCACGTTCGCGCCGGGCATGCGCTTGATCTTCTCGAGAAGGATGCTCAGCCGCAGCTCGTAGTCGGCGGGGTTGATGTCCGCGACCAGCCCCCACGCGAGGCGCGAGAGGATGCGGTTCTCGATCCCCTCCAGATTCTGCGGCGAGCGGTCGGCGGTGATGATGAGCCGTTTTCCCGCCGAGATGATCTCGTTCATCGTGTGGAAGAATTCTTCCTGCGTCGAATCCTTGCCCGCGATGAACTGCACGTCGTCGATCATCAGCAGATCGGCCGTCCGCAGCTTCTGCTTGAACGACAGCGTATCCTTGTCGCGGATCGCCGAGACGAACTCGACCATGAACTTCTCGGCCGACATGTAGACGACCTTGGCGCCCGGCACGGCGTTCCGCAGATGCCAGCCGATGGCGTGCATCAGATGCGTCTTGCCCAGGCCCGTGGTGCCGTAAAGGAAGAGCGGGTTGAAATCGATCGGGCCGCCCTCGGCCACCGTACGCGCCGCATTGTAGGCAAGTTCGTTCGCCTTGCCGACGACGAAGCTGTCGAACGTGTAGCGCGGCTCCAGCGCGACGCCGAACGCCGTCTCCTCGCGCACGGTCGCGGGCGCGGGATGCACCGGCTCGGCGGCCGCCGTCGTCTTGAGGCCATTCTCCACGATGATGCGGACCGCCTGGATCGAAGCCGACTGCGCCGACCAGAGCAGCCGCAGCCGCTCGGCGAAATGATTGCGGATCCAGTCCGCGGTGAAGTGCGTCGGCGATCCCAGCGTCACCGTGTCGGCATCGACGCTGACGAGCGCAAGCGGCTTCAGCCAGCTGTCGTAGGTGCGCGCGCCATACTCGGCGCGCAGATGCGCGCGAATCGTCTGCCAGATCGATTCGGCGGAATCGGTGCCCGACAGAAACATGGAAACGCCCTGCGCCGGGCCGCGACCGGTCTGCGCCGACGGCACGACCCGATCCCCCGCCTGCTTGCCGTGCGTCATATCCCCCAAAACCCAGCATCCTCAGATAAGGCACGCACAGCGACTCGCCGAACGCCAAACGTACGAAAAAAGCATCGCCCCGCCGGGAAGCTGGCGGGACGCGGCTTACTCTTGCGTCACTTTCAGGAAGGAGCGAACTCCCCATTGGCGCGAGGCCGAAGCGCACCTTAGGCAGGCCGTGGACGGGCTTTCAAGGGGCTCCGCGTGCAATGAAATTGAAATAAAAGATTTGACAAGGACGCCTGCCGATTCGCCCTTTCGGGCCCTTCGAAAGGCATGGTCCGTCACGCGCGCGGAACGAATCACGAATGTGTCCCAAAGTAAAACGCCGCCGGAATCCGGCGGCGTTTAAACCTTGAATTCAAATGATTTTCAGGCGAGCGCCTTCACGCGCTTGCTGAGTCGCGAAATCGTCCGCGCCACAGTGTTCTTGTGCAGAATGCCCTTGGTGACGCCCCGCATCATTTCGGGCTGCGCAGCCTGCAGCGCAGCGGCGGCTTCATCCTTCTTGCCGCCCGCGAGCGCGGTTTCAACGCCCTTCACGAAGGTGCGGATGCGGCTGACGCGCGACTTGTTGATCGCCTGGCGGCGGGTGTTGCGACGGATGCGCTTGCGCGCTTGCGGTGTATTCGCCATCGAGTCCTCAAATGATCCTGATCCGCACCGGCGCACGGCCGGCTGGACGCGGGGAAACCCGCGACCGGGAAAGCGGGCCTCCTACTAGGCGGCGCCGCCCTCGTCAAGCACGCTTTGCCGCCGCCTTCCTCACAAGTTTCGGGATATACAGCCGCGCCCCCGCCGATAGTCTCCCGGCGCCATGAACCGCAAGGACGAAACCGTGGGAACAAGTCTCGGCGCCATGATCGCCGCAACGCGTGAAAGCGCAGGCTACACGATCACGGAAGAATGGATGCAGGGCCGCACCACCTACGGCGGCCTGTCGGCGGCGCTGTGCCTCGCCGGGACGCTGCAGGCCCACGCGGACCTGCAGCCGCTCCGCTCGGCGCAGATCGCGTTCATCGGCCCGGCGGGGGGCGATGTGACGGTGCAGTCCCGCGTGCTGCGGCAAGGCAGGTCGATGACCTATATCGAGGCCGACCTCAGCCAGGGCGACGCGCTCGCGACGCGCTGCCTCTTCGCGTTCGGCAGCCCCCGCGAATCGGTGATCCGCCTCGACCGGTTTCCGATGCCTGTCGTTCCCGCGCCCGATGCGTGCGAGCTGCTGTGGCGCAAGCGCGCACCGCTCAACTTCCTCCAGCAGTTCGATGCACGCATGGCCTACGGCGGCCGCTCCGCCGACGGCACCGGAGACGGCGACATCGCCTACTGGTTCCGTCTGCGCGACCCCTCCGGCATTCCGCCCGCCGTGCGCCTGCTCGCGCTCGCCGACACGCCGCCGCCCGCCGTGATGCCGATGTTCACCGCCTTCGCGCCGATCAGCACCGCGACCTGGCAGATCGAGGTGCTGGACACGCAGGCGAGCGGCGAAGGCTGGCACCTCATCCGCTCCACGGCGGAAACCGGCGCAGACGGCTACACCTCCCAAAGGATGGGCATGTGGGACGAGGGCGGCCGCCCCGTTCTGGCCGGGCGGCAGATGGTGGCGCTGTTCGGGTAAGGGCTCAGCGCCCCGTGAACTTCGCCTCGCGCTTCTCCATGAACGCGGCCATGCCTTCCTGCTGGTCGGCGGTGCCGAACAGGCCGTGGAACAGGCGCCGTTCGAAGCGCACGCCTTCGGACATCGTCGTCTCGTAGGCGCGGTTCACGGTTTCCTTCGCGGCCATCACCGAAAGCGCGCCGTAGCCGGCGATCTGCTCAGCCGCCTTGATGGTTTCCTCCATCAGCTGCTCGGGCGGATAGACGCGCGCGACGAGGCCGATGCGCAGCGCCTCCTCGGCATCGATCATGCGGCCGGTGAGGATCATGTCCATCGCGGTCGCCTTGCCGACGAAACGCGTCAGCCGCTGCGTGCCGCCCGATCCCGGAATGACGCCGAGCTTGATCTCGGGCTGGCCGAACTTCGCCTTCTCGCTGGCGAAGATGGTGTCGCACATCATCGCGAACTCGCAGCCGCCGCCGAGCGCGAAGCCGTTCACCGCCGCGATCACGGGCTTGCGCGTGCGCGTCAGCTCTTCCCACGTCGCGGTGATGAACTCTTCCGAATAGACGTCGGCGAAGGTCTTGGGCTGCATCTCCTTGATGTCCGCGCCCGCAGCGAACGCCTTGCCGTCGCCGGTCAGGATCATCGCGCCGATATCCGGGTCCGCCTCGAAAGCGCGCAGCGCGGCGGTGATCTCGCTCGTCAGCTGGTGGTTGAGCGCGTTCAGCGCCTCGGGCCGGTACATGGTGATGATGCCGACACGGCCGCGCGTTTCCACCTTCAGGCATTTGTATTCGGACATTGGCTGGTCTCCCTTATTTCTGACAGGATGGACAATAAAAGCTGGATCGTCCCGACTGGACGATGCGGACAACCGCCGCGGCGCAGCGCATGCACGCCTCCCCCTCGCGGCCGTAAACGCGGAATTCGTGCTGGAAATAGCCGAGTTCACCGGCCACCTGCCGGTAGTCGCGCAGGGTGGAGCCGCCCGCCGCGATGGCGCGTTCCAGCACCTGCGGGATCGCGGCGGCGAGCTTCGCCAGCTCCGCGCGCTTCACCTTGCCGCCCTCGCGCGTCGGCCGAACCCCCGCGTCGAACAGCGCCTCGCACACATAGATGTTGCCGAGCCCCGCGATCAGGCGCTGGTCGAGCAGCAGCGCCTTCACCGGCGCGAAACGCCCCTTGAAGCCGGAAAGATCGACCGGCGCGCCGAGCGGCTCCGGCCCGAGGCCCTTTATCAGGAAATGACTATCGAGCGCATCCGTCGGCACCAGATGCACCGATCCGAAGCGGCGCGCGTCGTTCAGCACCGCGCGGCGGCCCTCGTCGGTCTCGATCACGATATGGTCGTGCTTCTCGTCGGTATCGGGATCGACGCGCATCCGGCCGGACATGCCCAGATGCAGGATCATCGTGTCGCCGCGATCGGTGTCGATCAGCCCGTATTTGGCGCGTCTGCGAACGCCGGTGACGACCGCGCCCGTCAGCCGCTGGCGCAGGTCCGCGGGGATCGGCCAGCGCAGGTCCGGCCGCCGCGCCTCGACGCGCGTCAGGCGGCGGCCTTCGAGCACCGGCTGCAAGCCGCGCATCACGGTTTCGACTTCGGGAAGCTCCGGCATCGCAAGAGGCTCTATGCCGCGTTTACGAAGGGGGCAAGCGTGGGCTAAGGGCTACACCATGTCCGAAACAGTCTCATATGGCTTCCAGGAGGTCGCGCCCGAGGAAAAGACGCGCCGCGTCGGCTCCGTGTTCGCGCGCGTCGCGGCGCGCTACGACCTGATGAACGACCTGATGTCGGGCGGGCTGCACCGGCTGTGGAAAGACGATTTCGTCCGCGCCGTGAACCCGCGCGGCGGCGAGCGCATTCTCGACATGGCGGGCGGCACCGGCGACATCGCCTTCCGCATGGCGAAGCGCGGCGCGCAGGTGACGGTCGCCGACATCAACCCGGCGATGCTGGACGTGGGCAAGGAGCGCGCGGCGAAGCGCGGTATCGAAGGCCTCGACTGGTCCGAGCAGAACGCCGAAGTGCTGAGCTTCGAAAGTGCCGGCTTCGACGGCTACACGATCGCGTTCGGCATCCGCAACGTCACCGACATCCCCGCTGCGCTGCGCGAGGCGTACCGCGTGCTGAAGTTCGGCGGGCGTTTCTTCTGCCTTGAATTCTCGCGCTGCGAATGGCCGGTCTTCGCCGACGTCTACGATGCCTATTCGATGAACGTCGTGCCCAAGGTCGGCAAGGTCGTCGCGCGCGACGAGGAAGCCTACCAGTATCTCGTCGAATCGATCCGCCGCTTCCCGGATATGTCCGCGTTCAGGTCAATGATCGCCGAGGCCGGTTTCGCGCAGACCACGGCGCGGCCCATTCTCGGCGGCGTCGTCGCCATGCACAGCGGCTGGAAGATTTGACCACCGGCATCGTCCACGCCTTTCGGCTGCTGCGCTGGGGCCGAACGCTCGCGCGGCACGGCGCACTGCGCGAGATTGAAACCGCGCCGCCCGCGCCGCCGCTGCTGCGCCGCCTGGCGCGTTTCGCGCGCCTGGGCACCGGCGCGCCGAAGACGCCGCATTATGCCGACGCCTTCCAGGTGCTCGGCCCGGCCGCGATCAAGCTCGGGCAGGCGCTCGCCACGCGCCCCGATCTCGTCGGGCCGGAGGCCGCGAAGGATCTGACGCGGCTTCAGGACAATCTGCCGCCCGCGCCGTTTGACGCCGTGAAAGCCTCGATCGAGGAAGCCTTCGGCGTTCCGCTCGAATCGCTCTACGCGCGTTTCGACGAAGTGCCGATCGGCTCGGCCTCCGTGGCACAGGTGCACCGCGCCGTCACCACAGACGGGCGCACCGTCGCGGTAAAGGTTTTGAAGCCCGGCATCGAGGCGGATTTCGCGCGCGCCATCGAGACCTATGAATGGGCCGCCGTCCAGATCGAGACCATCGGCGGCGAGTTCGCGCGGCTGCGCCCGCGCGCGACCATCGCCTATTTCCGCCGCTGGGTGGAGCGCGAGCTGAACCTGCGCATGGAGGCGGCGTCCGCCTCCGAACTCGCCGCCGCGCTCACCCCCGAAACCGGCTTCGTGGTGCCCGAGGTGGACTGGGCGCGCACCAGCCGCCGCGTGCTCACCATCGCATGGATCGACGGCGTCAAGCTCACCGACCTCGCCGCCGTCGACGCGGCGGGCATCGACCGCAGGCAGCTCTCGCAAACGCTTGTCCGCAGCTTCCTGCGGCAGGCGATCGGGCACGGCTTCTTTCATGCCGACCTGCATCAGGGCAACATGTTCGCGCTGGCGGACGGGCGCCTCGCCGTCGTCGATTTCGGCATCATGGGCCGCATCGACCGGCGCGCCCGGCTGTGGCTCGCGGAGATCCTGCACGGCCTGCTCACGGGCAACTACGCCCGCGTCGCCGAAATTCATTTCGAGGCGCAGTACGTTCCCGCGCACCACAACATGGCGGATTTCGAAACCGCGCTGCGCTCGGTCGGCGAGCCGATTCGCGGCCTGCCGGTGAAGGACATCTCGATCGGCAACATGCTCGACGGCCTGTTTTCGATCACCCGCCAGTTCGACATGGTGACGCAGCCGCACCTGCTGCTTCTCCAGAAAACCATGGTGATGGTGGAGGGCGTGGCGCTCGCGCTCGATCCCGACGTCAACATGTGGGAAATTTCCGGGCCCTTCGTGGGGGACTGGATGCGCGACGAGCTTGGCCCCGAGGCCGTCATCGCCGACCGGCTGGTGGAAGGCGCGCGGGCGCTCGCAGGCCTGCCCGATCTCCTCCGGCGTCTGGAAGCGATGGTGCCCAATCCCGGTGCCGCTCCGCCGTTGCCGCCGCTCGCCCCTTTGCCCGCGCGGCGCGGGATTTCGCGTACCGCATGGCTGCTGCTCGGTGCCGGTCTCGGCGCGGGTCTTGGCTGGCTGGCGATGACGCTTTAAGTCTCTGCTGTGAGCAAACGCATCCTCCTCATCGTCTCGGGCGGCATTGCCGCCTACAAGGCGCCGGAACTCGTCCGGCTGCTGCGGAAAGACGGCATCGCCGTGCGCGCGGTGATGACGCAGGCCGCGCGCCAGTTCGTGACGCCGCTCAGCCTCGGCACCGTCACCGAAGACAATGTCTACACCGATCTCTTCGATCTGAAGGACGAGCGCGAGATCGGCCACATCCAGCTTTCGCGCCAGGCCGACCTCATCGTCGTCGCGCCCGCGACCGCCAACATCCTCGCGAAGATGGCGGGCGGCATCGCCGACGACCTCGCCACGACGCTTCTGCTCGCGACCGACAAGCCCGTGCTCGCCGCGCCCGCGATGAACGTGCGCATGTGGTCTCACCCCGCAACGCAGCGGAGCATCGCGCAGCTGCGCGCCGACGGCGTCACCATCATGGAGCCCGACGAAGGCGACATGGCCTGCGGCGAGTACGGCCCGGGCCGCCTGCCCGCGCCCGAGGCGATCCTCGCATCGATCCGCGCGATGCTCGCCGCGCCGCTCGGCGAGGCGCAGGCCGCCACCGCGCGCTTCGGAGAGAACCCGCCCCCGCTTGCAGGCAAGCGCGCGCTCGTCACGGCGGGCCCCACGCACGAGCCGATCGACCCCGTGCGCTACATCGCCAATCGCTCGTCGGGCAAACAGGGTTTCGCGATCGCGGGCGCGCTCGCCGCGCTCGGCGCGGACGTTACGCTCGTCGCCGGGCCGGTGTCGCTGGCAACGCCGCCGGGCGTGCGCCGCGTGAACGTCGAAACCGCGCGCGAAATGGCTGCGGCGGTCGAAGCCGCGCTTCCCGCCGACGTCGCCGTAATGGTGGCCGCCGTCGCCGATTGGCGCGCCGAAGCTACCGCCCAGAAGATCAAGAAGGACAAAGGCGGCATCGACGCGCTGCCGCTCGTCGAAAACCCGGACATTCTCGCGGGCCTTTCGAAATCCCCGCGTCGCCCCCGCCTCGTCATCGGCTTCGCCGCCGAGACCGAGAAGGTCGTCGAACATGCGACAGCGAAGCGCGCGCGCAAGGGCTGCGACTGGATCGTCGCCAACGACGTGTCCGGCGACGTGATGGGCGGCGCCGACAATCGCATCCACCTCGTCACCCACGGCGGCGTCGAGGATTGGCCGAAAATGGAAAAAGGCGCCGTCGCGCGGCGCCTTGCACAAAGGATCGCAGATGAACTCAGCCATTGAAATCCGCCTCAAGCGCCTCCCCCACGGCGAGGGGCTGCCGATCCCCGCGCTCGCGACCAGCGGCGCGGCGGGCATGGATGTTGTGGCTGCAGAAGACGTCATCATCCCGCCGGGCGGCCGCCACGCCGTCGCCACCGGCTTCGCCTTCGCGATCCCCGAAGGTTATGAGGTGCAGGTGCGCCCGCGTTCCGGCCTTGCGCTCAAGAACGGCATCACCTGCCTCAACACGCCCGGCACGATCGATGCGGACTATCGCGGCGAGGTGAAGGTGATCCTCGCCAATCTCGGCGCCGAGCCCTTCGCCGTGAAGCGCGGCGAGCGCATCGCGCAGCTCGTCGCCGCGCCCGTGCAGCAGGCGCGCTTCGCCGAGGTCGATGACCTCGACGAAACCGCGCGCGGCGCCGGGGGCTTCGGCTCAACGGGCCGGTGAGCCTTACCGACCCGCAACTCGAACGCTACGCCCGCCACATCATCCTGAAAGAGATCGGCGGCGCGGGTCAGGCCAGGCTGCTCGCCGCGCGCGTCGCCGTGGTGGGCGCGGGCGGGCTCGGCAGCCCCTGCATCCAGTATCTCGCGGCAGCGGGCGTCGGGCATCTCACGATCATCGACGACGATGCCGTCGACCTCTCCAACCTCCAGCGGCAGGTGCTGCACGGCACGAACGACGTCGGCCGCGCCAAGACGGAAAGCGCGGCAGACGCCGTCGCGCGCCTCAACCCCGACGTGACCGTGGCGCAGCACCGCGTCCGCCTCGACACGACGAACGCGGCGACGCTTCTTGCGGGCCACACGGTCATCGCCGACGGCTCCGACAGTTTCGAAACCCGCCGCGCCGTCGCGGGTGCTGCGCTCACGCTCCGCATCCCGCTCGTCGCCGCCGCCATCGGGCCGTTCGAAGGGCAGATCGCCACCTATCGCGGCTGGGAGGCGGACAAGCCCTGCTGGCGCTGTTTCGTCGGCGATGCCGCGGACCGCGAAGGCGAGACCTGCGCCGAAGCGGGCGTGCTCGGCGCGCTCGCGGGCGTGATGGGCGCGATGCAGGCGCTTGAGGTGATCCGCGAGATCGCCCCCTTCGGGGAGTCGCTCGCGGGGCGCGTTTTGCTGTATGATGCGCTCGCAGCCCGCATGCGTACCGTGCGGCTGCCGAAGGATCCCCGATGCCCGTCATGCGGAAAAGCGTGAAACAGCAAGGCCTTGCGCTCGTGTTTGCCGAGGTGAATCACGCGCGCCTGCACGGCGGGCTCAGTCTCGCCCTCGCAGCCGCCGCGCTCGGGCGGCCCGTGCGTCTGTTCTTTCAGGGTGAAGCCGTCTGCGCGCTGCAGATCGGGCGGCACTGGGCGGGGGACAAGTCCTACAAGGCAGGCGGCTTACCGCTGCTCTCCGATCTTCTCGATCACGCCATCGGCCTCGGCCTGCCGATGATGGCGTGCGAATCGGGCATTCACCTCTGCGGCCTCAGCGCGCCGAACCTCATCCCCGGCGTCGAAACAGGCGGCATGGTCGCCTTCCTCGCCGACGCACGGAACGACGAACTCCTCTTCATATAGGACTCTCAGTTGATCGTCTCGCCCTTGTAGACGCCCCACAGATCCACCGCGAGCACATAGCCGTTGCGCCCGCCGAGCGAGAGGCGGCACCAGCCTTCGTCGCAGACCTGAATGTCGGCGACCACGCCCGGCTCCGCGCGCCACACGGGCGGGCTGGAAAATTCGGCGCGCGCATAGAGATTGGCGATCTTGCCGCGCACCATCGCCGTGCGCTTGCCCGACAGCAGGTTCTTGTTCATCCAGCCGGTCTCGCCGTCGGGGTCGCGCACCTGCCGCCAGATGCCCCATTCGCGGATCACCTCCAGGGGAAGCCCCTTGCGCATGTAGGTCCACGTCACCGGATAGGTCTCGCCGGGCCCGGCGCGCATGTTCGCCTCGCCCGAGGAAATGGAAACCCAGCGCGGGGTCGGTAGGCCGGAAAGCCCCTTGGTGGCGTCGGTGTCCTGCGCCGCCGCGGGGGTTCCCGCGAAAGCCGCAGTGAGCAGCAAGGCGATGATGCGTTTCATACCGCTATTGAATCGAAACTGCCGCGCCATGCAAGCACCTCCGTTTCTCTCTCGGCCTTGACGTCGGTGCACGTCAATCCTAGCGACAGGACATGGAAGATCGCCCCCGCCGCCCGCGCGTCGTCGTCACGCGCCGCCTGCCGCAACCCGTCGAAGCGCGCATGAGCGAACTGTTCGATTCGGTTCTGAACCCTGAAGACAAGGCGATGTCGCAGGATGCGCTTGCCGCCGCGATGGCGGATTGCGACGTCTTTCTGCCCACCGTCACCGATACGATCGACGCGGCGCTCATCGCCGCCGCGCCGCCGCGCCTGAAGCTGATCGCCAATTACGGCACCGGCGTGAACCACATCGATCTCGTCGCCGCGCGCGCGAAGGGCATCATGGTCACGAACACCCCCGGCGTGCTTACCGAGGATACGGCGGATCTCGCCATGTCGCTGATCCTCTCGGTGCCGCGCCGCCTCACCGAAGGCAGCCGCCAGCTGTATTCGGGCCATTGGGACGGCTGGAAACCCTGCGACGTGCACGGCCACCGCATCACCGGCAAGAAGCTCGGCATCATCGGCATGGGCCGCATCGGCCAGGCGATCGCCGCGCGCGCCCGCGCGTTCGGGCTCCGCATCCACTACCACAACCGCCGCCCTCTGGCGGATACCGTCGAAGGCATGCTGGGCGCGACCTATTGGGACGATCTCGATGCGATGATCGAGGCGGTGGACATCGTTTCCATCAACTGCCCCCTCACCGACGAAACCCGCCACCTGTTCGACGCACGGCGAATCGCGCTGCTCGGCTGCGACGGGTATCTCGTCAATACGGCGCGCGGCGAGATCATCGACGAAGAGGCTTTGGCGGACGCGCTGGAAAAGGGCGTCATCGCGGGCGCCGGGCTCGACGTGTTCGAGGATGAACCCCGCATCAATCCGCGCCTGCTTCCGCTGGGCAACGTAACGCTGCTGCCGCACATGGGCTCGGCGACGTTCGAGGGGCGGCAGGCGATGGGCGACAAGGTCGTCACCAACATCCGCGCCTGGGCCGATGGGCATCGCCCGCCCGATCAGGTTCTTGAAGGTTGGCTCTAAGCAGGGAACCGCTTGCCCCCACACGGCGTTTACCCTGCGATGGGGCGTTAATTGTGGGAGATATTCCATGCGTAAGTCTATGATTGTTCTGGCATCAGGCGCGTTGCTTGCGCTCGGCGCCTGCACCGGCAGCCGCACGGTGGATAGCGGCCTTATCGGGGCCGGCGTCGGCGCAGCCGCCGGGTCGGTCGTGCCGGGCGTCAGCACCACCGAAGGTGCGATTGCCGGCGGTGCCGCAGGCGCGATCTACGGCGCCGTGACCGACGGCAAGGCGAAGCGCGGCAGCAAGGAATATTGCCGCGACCGTTATCCGCGCAATTCGCGCGACTATGATCTGTGTCGCCGCGATCGATAACCTCGATCCTTAAACCTCAGTCGCCGGTCATGATCCTGTCGACAAGCTGCTTCACCGTCGGCACGAAACCGTTCGAATAGAACGGGTCTGTCGAGAAGTGGTGGGCGCTGTGACCGGCGAACATGAGATTGTCTTCGGGCGGTGAGCCGTGCGCGATATCCTGAAGCGTCTTCTGGATGCAGAAGGATCGCGGATCGGCGAGCCGCCCGGTGCTGTTCTTGTCGAGGTGCTCGGCCCACGCGCTGAAGCGGCACTGCGACAGGCAGCCCATGCAGTCGGCCTGATCCTTGCGGACGGTCTTCGCCATTCCGGGCGTTTCGAACACCAGCGTGTCGTCGGGCGTTTTCAGCGCTTCGGTATAGCCCTGCGCGTGCCAGCCGCGTGCGTGCAGCAGGTCGTCGCGCGTGACATAATAGTGCTTGTTGCCCGGAACGCCGACATCCAGCAGGTGCGTGCGATGGTCGTGCGGTTCGGTGGAAATGCCGATCTGCCGTTCGGAACGGTGGATAAGGCTTTCCAGAAACGGGGTTCTCACCGCCGAAGAATAAAACCCCGTCGGCGAGAACGCCTGCAGCAGGATGTCGCCTTCCACAAGCGTCGTCAGCTTGCGCTTCCACACCTCGGGGATCGGGCTTTCCTGCGTCAGCAGCGGCCGCGAGCCGAACTGAAAGGCGATCGCGCCGAGTTCGGGATTGTCGATCCAGTGATCCCATTCGCGCAGATACCAGACCCCGCCAGCCATCACGATCGGCACGTCGTCGGAAATGCCGACCTCGCGCATCGTGTCGCGCAGATCCTTCACGCGCGGATAGGGGTCTTGCGGGTGGAGCGGGTCTTCGGCGTTGGAGAGGCCGTTGTGGCCGCCCGCGAGCCACGGATCTTCATAAACCACCGCGCCGAGCCATTCGGGCGCCTTGCCGTACGCGCGCTTCCACAGCGCGCGGAACGCCCGCGCCGACGAGATGATCGGGTAATAATATGTGCTGTATCGCGCCGCGATCTCGCTCAGCTTGTAAGGCATGCCCGCGCCGCAGGTCACGCCGTCGACGAGTTCGCCTGCCTCTTCGAGAATGCCTTCGAGGATGCGCTGCGCGCCGCCCATTTCCCACAGCACGTTGATGTTGATGCCGCCCTGCCCGCCGGAAATCTCGTGCGCGCGGCGGACCTGCTCGACACCGCCGGCGATGCCGTAGGCGACCAGCTCTTCGTGGCGGTCGCCGCGCGTGCGGCCGTGATAGATCTGCGGAATGATGTTGCCGGCGGCATCGTAGCTGTCGGCGTTCACCCCCGACACGGTTCCCAGCCCGCCCGCGGCGGCCCACGCACCCGACGAGGCATGGTTAGTCGCCGAAACACCCTTGCCGCCTTCAACGAGCGGAAGAAGTTCGCGCCCGCCCATGCGGATGGAATTCAAAAGCTTCATGATACCTGTTGTCGTTTCTCAGCCCGCTCGCGCCCCTCCGGCGCATCTCCCCCGCCGAGCTATAAACCAACCGGAGCGCTGTTGGGGCAGAAAAATTACCCGGTCGCCAAATAGGCAAAGGGGAATCCTCCGAAGAGGATCCCCCGAAAATGCCGTTTGTCAGTCGCGGTCGCCGGCGATGAAGTCCGGCAGACCGCCGCCTTCACCTTCGCTCGACTCTTCGCGGCGCGGACGCTCGCCGCCCTCTCCGCGATCCCGGCGCGGGCCACGGTCGCGGTCACGACCGCCACCACCGCCGCCGCCACCACCACGGCCACGATCACCGCCGCGGCCGCGATCGCCGCCGCCGCGGTCGCTGCGCTCACCGCGCGGACGCTCCTCGCGGGGCGGGCGCGTGTCGGGCAGTTCCTCGCCCGTTTCCTGATTGACGAGGCGCATCGACAGGCGAACCTTGCCGCGATCGTCGACGCCGAGCACCTTGACCTTCACGTCCTGGCCTTCGGTGAGCACTTCGGAAACCTTCGCGACGCGCTCTTCCTTGATCTCGGAGATGTGGACGAGGCCGTCCTTGGCGCCCATGAAGTTCACGAACGCGCCGAAATCGACCATCGACACGACCTTGCCGTTGTAGACCTTGCCCACTTCCGGCTCGGCGACGATGCCGATGATCCAGTTGCGCGCGGCTTCGATCTTGGCGACGTCCGACGACGCGATCTTGATCGTGCCGTCGTCCTCGATGTCCACCTTGGCGCCGGTCTCCGCGACGATCTCGCGGATCACCTTGCCGCCGGTGCCGATCACTTCACGGATCTTGTCCTTCGGGATCGTCATCGTCTCGATGCGCGGCGCGTGCGCCGACATCTCGTTGCGGGTGCCGTCGAGCGCCTTGTTCATCTCGTTCAGGATGTGCGCGCGTCCGGCCTTCGCCTGGCTGAGCGCCACCTTCATGATCTCTTCGGTGATGCCCGCGATCTTGATGTCCATCTGCAGCGACGTGATGCCGAGCTCGGTGCCCGCCACCTTGAAGTCCATGTCGCCGAGATGATCCTCGTCACCGAGGATGTCGGAGATGACCGCGAAATCCTTGCCTTCCAGGATCAGACCCATCGCGATGCCCGAAACCGGGCGCTTCAGCGGCACGCCGGCATCCATCAGCGCCAGCGATCCGCCGCACACCGTCGCCATCGAGGACGAGCCGTTCGACTCGGTGATGTCGGCGATGACGCGCATCGTGTACGGGAACTCCGCCTTGGTCGGCAGCACGGGGCGCAGCGCGCGCCATGCGAGCTTGCCGTGGCCGACTTCGCGGCGGCCCGGCGCGCCGAAGCGGCCGACTTCACCGACCGAATACGGCGGGAAGTTGTAGTGCAGCAGGAAGTTTTCGTGGCTGATGCCGTAGATCGCGTCGATCATCTGCTCGTCGTCGGCGGTGCCGAGCGTCGTGGTGACGATCGCCTGCGTTTCGCCGCGCGTGAACAGCGCGGAGCCGTGCGTGCGCGGCAGAACCTGCACTTCGGCCATGATCGCGCGAACGTCTTCCTTGCCGCGACCGTCGATACGGCGGCCGTCCTTCAGGATGGCGCCGCGAACGATGTCGGCTTCCAGCTTCTTGACGAGCTTGCCGAGCTTCATCTTCTCGGCGGGCTCCGCATCCGCATAGGAGTCCTTCGCCTTGGCGCGCGCGGCGTCGAGCGCGGCGACGCGCTCCTGCTTCACGGTCAGCTTGTAGGCGGCTTCGATATCCTTGCCGACGAGCTTCTTGAGCGAGGCCTTCTTCGCGGCGGAACCGTCGTCGAGCTTCAGCTCCCACGGATCCTTGGCAGCCTTCTCGGCGAGGCGGATGATCGCATCGATGACCTTCTTGCCGTTCTCGTGAACGAACATCACGGCGCCGAGCATCACTTCCTCGGAAAGCTCATGCGCTTCCGATTCCACCATCAGCACCGCGTCCATCGTGCCGGCGGCGACGAGGTCGAGCTTCGAGCCTTCGAGGCCACGGCTGGGGTTCAGCACATACTCGCCGTCGACATAGCCGACGCGGCCACCCGCGATCGGGCCCATGAACGGCACGCCCGAAAGCGTCAGCGCGGCCGACGCGGCGATGAGCGCCAGCACGTCCGGCTCGTTCTCGCCGTCGTAGCTCAGCACCTGGCAGATCACGTTGATCTCGTTGTAGAAGCCTTCCGGGAACAGCGGACGGATCGGCCGGTCGATAAGACGGCTGGTCAGCGTCTCATGCTCGGTCGGGCGACCTTCGCGCTTGAAGAAGCCGCCGGGGATACGGCCTGCGGCCGAAAACTTTTCCTGATAGTGCACGGTCAGCGGGAAGAAATCCTGGCCTTCCTTCACCGACTTCGCAGCCGTCACGGCGCAGAGCACCACGGTTTCACCGAGCGTCGCGAACACCGCGCCGTCGGCCTGACGGGCAACACGGCCCGTTTCGAGGGTCAGCGTCTGGCCGCCCCACTGCGTTTCAACTTTATGGATATTGAACATCTGTTTTTCCGTTTCCTTCACGGCCGGTCAAAAACGGGCCCTATGCCCGCCCGGCCTCCATCGTCCGTTCCCGCGCCTATCGCGGTGAACGGTTTGCGCACGGCGGCAAGCCAATTCGCATGCCGTACCTTGAATACGAAACGGGCGCCGTGCGCGGCGCCCGAGACGAACCTTGTTTTACTTGCGAAGCCCGAGCTTCCCGATGAGGTCGGTGTACCGCCCCTCGTCCTTGCGCTTCAGATAATCGAGCAGCGTGCGCCGCTTGTTCACCAGCATCAGCAGTCCGCGCCGTGAATGGTTGTCCTTGGCGTGGCTCTTGAAGTGCTCGGTGAGGTTCGAGATGCGCTCGGTGAGGATCGAGACCTGGACTTCGGGGCTGCCGGTGTCGCCTTCGGCGCGGGCATGTTCCTTGATAAGCGCTTCCTTGCGCTCGGCTGTAATCGACATCGTGACTCCTTCGTTCTAGAGGTTGAAGCCCCGCTCCACACGGACCGTTCCCGCTTCAACGCGGGCGAGCGCGACAGGCACTGCGTCCAGCATCGCGACCACGAGTCCGTCCGGTTCGGGACGTCCGGCGAGCGTCTGGCCCGATTTGAGCCGGGCCGCTTCGCCGGGGTTGACCGCCAGAGCCGGGATGTCGTCCAGCCCCGCGGTCAGCGGCAACAGTGCCGCTATAAGGCGCTGCTCCATAGCGAGTTCGCCGAGTTTGTCCAGCGATATCGCGCCTTCCAGGCCGAACGGCCCCGCCTGCGTACGCCGCAGCATGACGACGTGGCCGACCGTGCCGAGCGCCTCCGCGATGTCGCGCGCCAGGCTCCGCACATAGGTGCCCTTGGAGGAGGAAACCGAGAACGTCGCCGTCTCGCCGTCCGTCTCTACAAGCCGCAGCGCGTGGATCGTCACCGCGCGCGGCGGCAGCACCACCGTCTCCCCTGCCCGCGCCCGCGCATAGGCCCGCTGTCCATCGACCTTCAGCGCCGAATAGGCGGGCGGGCGCTGCGAAATGGGGCCGGTGAAGCGCGGCAGGATCGCCTCGATCGCCGCGCGCGACGGGCGCACGTCCGATGTCGCCACCACCGCGCCTTCGGCATCCTCGGTTTCGGTCGCCGCGCCGAAGCGCACGGTGAAGGCATAGGCCTTGTCGCCGTTCAGCATCCGCCCGGTCAGCTTGGTCGCCTCGCCGAGCGCGATCGGCAGCACGCCGGTCGCCAGCGGATCGAGCGTACCGCCGTGGCCGATCTTCGGTTTCGGCAACCCCGCCTGACGCCACAGCCGTTTTATCGCGGCAACGCCCTGCGCCGAGGTCAGCCCCAGCGGCTTGTCGAGAATGATCCAGCCGTTCACGCGTGCGGCTTTAACGCTGCACGCCGCGCGTGTCAGTCTTCTTTGCTGGCGGCCTTTTCGGCTTTGGCCTTTTTGCCGGGGTCTTCCGCCGTCACCAGGCTTTTCAGCTGGCAGGTGCGCCCGTCGACGAGGATCTGCCCGAACTTGTCGAGTGTGCCCGCGCCCTTGGTGACGAAGCCGATCGCGTTCGCGAAGTTCAGGCCCGTGCAGGGGCCCATCGTCTCGGCATAATACCAGCGGCCGGTCTGGCCCTCGATATAGAGCGCGCGGTCGCTTTCGGCGCGGAAGTTCCGAATGCCGGTCGTGTCGGCGAAGGGAATGCGCGCGTCCTCGCCGAACGTCGCCTGCGGTTCGGCCGCGCCCGCCGGAACGACGGAAAGGAGCGCGGCGACAGCGCCCGCTCCGGCAGCCTGGAAAAGGGTCTTCATGCTCTGTCTCCTTCGCCCCGCTTTTCACTCCCGGAGGCTGAACGCCCACTGAGCGGCGCGGTCAGTTCCCGTTCAGGCCGACGCGTGGAAATACGGCTTCGCCGTCAGCCCGGCGTTTCGATCGGAACCGGCGGCGGCTTCGGCAGGCGTCAATCGTCGCCGAGGTCGCGCGCCACCTTGGGGTCGCGCAGCAGCGCATCGATGCGGCTGGCTTCTTCATAGCTCTCGTCGAGCCGGAACTTCAGATTGGGCGTGTATTTGGTGGACATCGACCGCGCCACCTCGCCGCGCAGGAACTTCGCGTTCCGGCGAAGCGCCGCGAGCACCTCTTCGTCATCGCCGCC
This sequence comes from Sphingosinicella soli, assembly GCF_014199685.1. Classification (GTDB taxonomy): domain Bacteria; phylum Pseudomonadota; class Alphaproteobacteria; order Sphingomonadales; family Sphingomonadaceae; genus Sphingosinicella; species Sphingosinicella soli. Next base: position 44,550 of record NZ_JACHNZ010000010.1, read on the forward strand.
GAGCGCCTTCACGAAGGCGGTGGCGATGCGCAGGTCCGGCGAGACGCGCACTTCGCTCACCGAAACGATGTGTTTTTCGAGCACGGGATCACGCACCTCGCCGCGCCCGAGCACGCTCGCGAGCACATGGCGCACCTGCTCACCGATCCGCAGCAAACGAACCGATTTGCCTTCGGGGGTTTGCATCTGCCGCATAGGGTTCCCGCGCGAACGCCCTAGAGCGTCCGCTCGCGCTCCTCGACCTCGAACGTCTCGAGGTAATCACCCGCCTTGATGTCCGTCGTGCTTTCCAGCGTGACACCGCATTCCAGCCCGGCGCGCACTTCGGCGACGTCGTCCTTGAAGCGGCGCAGCGAGGAGACGGACCCGTTGTAGATGATGACATCGTCGCGCATGACACGCGCCTTGAGCGCCTTGCGGATGAAGCCTTCGAGCACCAGGAGACCGGCGGCCTTGCCGTGCTTGCCCGCCTGGAACACTTCGCGGATTTCGGCGCGGCCGACGACGTGCTCGATCTTCTCGGGGCCGAGCTGGCCGGCCATCGCCGCCTTCACATCGTCCACCAGATCATAGATCACGTCGTAGTATTTCAGCGCAACGCCGCGCTGCTCGGCGATCTCGCGCGCCTTGGCGTTGGCGCGCACGCCGAAACCGATGATCGGCGCGCCCGAGGCGCCCGCCAGCGTCACATCGGATTCGGTGATGCCGCCGACGCCCGAATGCAGCACGCGGGCCTTGATGTCGTCGGTGGAGATCTTGTTCACCGCCGCCACGATCGCCTCGACCGAACCCTGCACGTCACCCTTGATGATGAGCGGGTATTCGAGCGCCTGCTTTTCCTTGAGCGCCGAGAACATCGTCTCCAGGTTCGCCGGGGCCTGCGTCGTGCGCTTGCGCTGCAGAACGGAGGCGCGGTACGCCGCGATCTCGCGGGCGCGCGCCTCGTTTTCCACCACCGCGAACACGTCGCCCGCCATCGGCGTGCCGGAAAGGCCGAGCACCTCGACGGGCTTCGACGGACCGGCTTCCTTCACCTGCACGCCGCGATCGTCGACGAGCGCGCGCACCTTGCCCCACTCGGCGCCGACGACGAAGATGTCGCCGACACGCACCGTGCCGCGGCTGACGAGAACGGTGGCGACCGGGCCGCGGCCCTTGTCCAGCTTCGCCTCGATCACGGCGCCTTCGCCCGGACGGTCCGGGTTGGCCTTCAGTTCCAGAAGCTCGGCCTGCAGCAGGATCGCGTCGAGCAGCTTGTCGAGGTTCGTCTTCTTGAGCGCGGAGACCTCCACATCCTGCACGTCGCCGCCCATGTCCTCCACGACGACTTCGTGCTGGAGCAGTTCCTCGCGCACCTTCTGGGGCTTGGAGCCGGGCTTGTCGGACTTGTTGATCGCAACGATCAGCGGCACGCCCGCCGCCTTCGTGTGGCTGATCGCCTCGATCGACTGCGGTTTCAGCCCGTCATCGCCCGCGACGACCAGCACGACGATATCGGTGACGTTCGCACCGCGTCCGCGCATCTCGGTGAACGCCTCGTGGCCGGGCGTATCGAGGAACGTCACGATGTCCCCGGTCGCGACCTTCACCTGGTACGCGCCGATGTGCTGCGTGATGCCGCCTGCTTCGCCTGCAACCACGTCGGTGCCGCGCAGCGCGTCGAGCAGCGACGTCTTGCCGTGGTCGACGTGGCCCATGATGGTGACGACCGGCGGGCGCGGCAGCAGATCGCCCGTCGTGTCCGCCTCGCCTTCGAGGCCGATTTCAACGTCCGAATCGCTCACGCGCTTGATGTTGTGGCCGAACTCGGTGACGAGCAGCTCGGCGGTATCCTGGTCGATCGTCGTGTTGATCGTCGCCATCGAGCCCATCTTGAACAGCGACTTCACGAGGTCGGCGCCCTTCTCGGCCATGCGGTTCGCAAGTTCCTGCACGGTGATCGCTTCGGGAACGACCACGTCGCGCACCTGCTTCGCCTGGTTGGCGCCGCCGATGTGGGCACGGCGTTCCTTCTCGCGTGCACGGCGAAGCGCGGCGAGGCTGCGCGCACGGCCGTTTTCGTCGCCTTCGAGCGCGCGCGTGACGGTGAGCTTGCCGGAGCGGCGATGGTCCTCGCCGCGTCCGCGCGCGGGCTTCGCCGCTTCCTTGCGAACCGGCACCCCGGGGCCACGCCGTGCGCGGCCGTTGTCGTCGTCGGCAAGCGCGGCATCGCGCTTTGCCGCAGGCGCGGGCGCGGGCGTCGATGTGGATGTCGCGGGTGCTGCGGATTCAGCGGCGGCTTCGGGTTCGGCAACCGGCGGCGCGGCGTCCTGCGCCTCTTCGTCGCGGCGCTTGTCTTCAGTGCGGCGGCGCTCGGCCTCGATGGCCTCTGCGCGCTCCGCTTCCTCGCGGCGGCGCTGGTCTTCCAGCATTTTCTGGCGCGCTTCGTCGGCCTCGCGCAGCAGCTGCGCCTGCCGTTCCTGGCGCGACATCAAATCGTTCGGCACGGCGGCGGGGCGCGGCCTCGGCGCTTCGGCCGCGGGCCTCGGCGGCGCGGCAACGGGCGCGGCTGGCGCGGGCGCGGGGGCCTCGGGCGCAGCGTCCGCCACCGGCGTTTCCTCGGGCGCGCCGTCGGGCCGTCCGAGCACGCGCCGACGCTTCACCTCGACGACGACGGACTTCGTCCGGCCGTGGCTGAAGCTCTGCTTGACCTTGCCGACATCGACTGTCCGCTTGATTCCAAGCGGCGCACGCGCGCCCAGCGTCGGTTTGTTCTCGTCGCTCATTCGTACCCTTTACAACCCAAGTCCAGCAGACGGCGCACCGTCCGCGTTTTCGATTCCGTCATGCAGACCAAGATACGCGCGCCAACGGCCGACCGCAGACTCCACGCGCAGCGCGGCCTGCCGGTCGCGAAGCGCGGCGTGTACCACATTGGCCTGCCCCAGTGCCAAGGACAATTCATCCCGGCCCGCCGGCAACGCGATTGCTTTGGCCTTTCCGCCCGCCGAATGCAACCGCTGCGCCAGCTTGCGCACGCCGTCGGGCGCCGCGTCGGCGGCGTGCAGCACAAGCCGCGCCTCGCCGCTGTCCACCGCCGCCGCGATCCGGTCGCTGCCCAGAAGCAGGTTCCCCGAACGCAGCTCCAGCCCCAGCCGATCGAGCGCGGCGCGCTTCAACCCCGCTTCGATACGCGCCGCCATGCCTTCGGGCACGTGCTTCACATCGCCCTTGAAGGCGCGTTGCAGCGCGCCCCTCAGCTTGCCCTTGGCTTCCGCCTCCGCGACGAGCGCGTGGTCGGGCTTCACCCATGCGCCGCGACCCGGCGCGCGCGCGCCGATGTCCGGCAGAACCTCGCCGTCGGGGGAAAGGGCCAGACGCAGCAGTGCGTCCCGTCCCTCCCGCTCACCGCTTATTATGCAGCGACGTTCGGGCTCATGCTTGGGCATCCGCAGGGGCGTCCTCCCCGGAGTCGTCGCCCTCGAACCAATGGGCGCGGGCCGCCATGATGATGCGGTTGCCGTCGGCCTCGCTGAGACCGAATTCCTTGAGCACGCCCTCGCGCTTCGAGACGAGTTCGTCCGTCGCGAGATCGCCGAGATCATCGAGCGTCTTGATGCCCGCCTTGCCGAGCGTGACGAGCATCTTCTCCGAAAGCCCCTCGATCGCGGCAAGCGCATCCTCGACGCCGAGCGCACGGCGCTCTTCGCGGGCTGCGGCCTCGCGGCGCTCCAGCCCCTCGGTCGCGCGGTTCTGGAGTTCGCCCGCGAGATCCTCGTCGAAGCCTTCGATCGCCGCCAGCTCGCTGGTCTCGACGTAAGCGACCTCTTCGAGTTCCGTGAAGCCTTCGGCGACGAGCAGCTGCGCCAGCGTCTCGTCCACGTCGAGTTCGTTCATGAACAGCTCGGAGCGTTCGACGAATTCCTTCTGGCGGCGTTCGCTCTCGTCGGCCTCGGTCATGATGTCGATCTGGTGGCCGGTCAGCTGGCTGGCGAGGCGCACGTTCTGGCCGCGTCGACCGATGGCGAGCGAAAGCTGGTCGTCGGGAACGACCACTTCGATGCGCTGCTCTTCCTCGTCGATCACCACCTTGGAGACTTCAGCGGGCTGCAGCGCGTTCACCACGAAGGTCGCGATGTCGGGCGACCACGGGATGATGTCGATCTTCTCGCCCTGCAGTTCCTGCACCACCGCCTGCACGCGGCTGCCCTTCATGCCGACGCACGCGCCGACCGGATCGATCGACGAATCGCGGCTGATGACGCCGATCTTGGCGCGGCTGCCCGGATCGCGGGCGACGGCCTTGATCTCGATGATGCCGTCGTAGATTTCGGGCACTTCCTGCGCGAACAGCTTCTTCATGTATTCGCCCGCCGCGCGCGACAGGAAAATCTGCGGCCCGCGGTTTTCGCGGCGCACGTCCTTGATGAGGCACCGCACGCGGTCGTTGACGCGCAGAATTTCGCGCGGGATCTGCTGGTCGCGGCGGATGACGCCCTCGGCGCGGCCGAGATCGACGACGACGTGGCCGAACTCGACGCGCTTCACGACGCCCGTCGTCACCTCGTTCACGCGATCCTTGAATTCCTCGTACTGGCGCTCACGCTCGGCATCGCGCACCTTCTGCACGATCACCTGCTTGGCGGCCTGCGCGGCGATGCGCCCGAACTCGATCGGCGGCAGCGGATCGACGACGAAGTCGCCGATGTCGTTCTTCTTGTCGCGCTTCTGCGCATCCACGATGCTGATCTGCTTGAAGTGATCCTCCGGCGCCTCGACCACTTCGAGCACGCGCCACAGGCGCATTTCGCCGGACTGCGAATCGATCTTCGCGCGAATGTCGTTCTCGGCGCCGTAGCGGGCGCGCGCCGCGCGCTGGACGGCCTCTTCCATCGCCTCGATCACGATCGCGCGATCGATCGACTTCTCGCGCGCAACAGCATCGGCAATCGCCAGAAGCTCGGCCTTGTTGGCGGAAATCGCGGTGGCCATCAATCGTCTTCCTCTTCTTCGTCTATCTCGTCCGCGCCCTCGTCGGAGAGCGGCTTCGTTGCCTTGATGAGTTCGTCCGTCAGCACCAGCTTCGCACTGACGATGCCTGCAAACGGGAGCGCAGTCTCACCGAATCCTTCGACCGCGATGCGCACCATAGCATCATCTACGCCCAGAAGGTGCCCCTGAAACCGCTTCCGGCCTTCAAGGGGTTCGGCAAGCTGAATCTTCGCGACATGCCCGGACCAGTCCGTGAAGTCCTGAAGGCGCGTCAGCGGGCGGTCGATGCCCGGCGAGCTGACTTCCAGACTATACTCGTCGGGGATCGGATCCTTCTCGTCGAGCATGTCCGACACGCGGCGGCTGAGCGACGTGCACTGCTCGATGGTCAGCTGCCGCGTGGCTGGGTCTTCCGCCATCACCTGCAGCGTCAGCCCGCCTGCGCCGTTCATCATCACGACGCGCACGAGATTGAAGCCCATCGCGGTTGCGATCGGTTCCACCAGTGCCTCGAGCGCCTTCGTGTCCGTCAAATTCGGCTTCCCTTGCGGATAAACCCCGTCGGCGCCGGCCCCGATCCCTGGAACCGACCTCCTCTTGGACTACCCATGTGGAGAACGCCGCTCATATAGGCAAAAAGCCGACCGCCCGCAAGAGCGCCCGGCGCGCTGTTCGTCATCGTCATTTGTCAGGCGCCCGACATCCCGCTAGCCTGCGCGCAACCCCCGAATGGAGATATCAGAGACGATGATCCGCACCTTTACCGCGCTCGCCATGGTTTCCGCCCTCAGCCTCGCCGCTTGCGGCGCAAACGGCACCGACACCGGCAACACCGGCAACACCGAAACGGCAGAGACGCCGACGGCCGCGGCCGACGCCGACGCCAAGCCCTTCACGTCAGCCGAAATGGGCAAATTCGATGAACCGTGGGCGATGGCGTTTCTCCCCGACGGCCGCATTCTCGTCACCGAGAAGAAGGGCGTGCTCAAGCTCGTCCGTCTGGGCGGCGAAACGCTGGACGTCGCGGGCGTGCCCAAGGTCGATTACGGCGGGCAGGGCGGGCTCGGCGATGTCGCGCTCCACCCCGATTTCGCGAACAACGCCTACATCTACCTCAGCTACGCCGAAGCCGGCGACGGCGACACGCGCGGCGCGGCGCTCGCGCGCGGCAAGCTGCTGCTCGACGGCACGCCCCGCATCGAGGGGCTGCAGGTGATCTGGCGGCAGGAGCCCAAGGTCACCGGCCGGGGCCACTACGGCCACCGCATCGCGTTCGGCCCCGACGGCATGATGTACGTGTCGAGCGGCGATCGTCAGAAGTTCGATCCCGCGCAGGATCTGAACGCCAACCTCGGCAAGATCGTCCGCCTTTCCGATACGGGCATGATCCCGTCCGACAATCCGTTCTACGATCAGGGCCGGGTGAAGGCGCAGGTCTGGGCCTACGGCCTCCGCAACCCGCTCGGCATCGATTTCGACGATGAAGGCCGTCTCTGGGAAATGGAGATGGGCCCGGCGGGCGGCGACGAGCTCAACCTCATCCGCAAGGGCGTGAACTACGGCTATCCGACGGTCTCGAACGGCGACCATTACGACGGAAGGCCGATCCCCGATCACAAGCCCGGCGACGGTTTCGAACCGCCGAAGGTTTTCTGGAACCCGGCGATCTCGCCTTCCAGCCTGCTCATCTACAAGGGCGACCTGTTCCCCGCGTGGAAGGGCGACGCCTTCATCGGCGCACTTTCGGGCGAGGCCCTGGTCCGCGTCGACCTCAACGGCGAAACCGCGACCAAGGCCGACGAATGGCCGATGAGCGCCCGCATCCGCTCCGTCGAGCAGGGCCCCGACGGCGCGATCTGGCTGCTCGAAGACGGCGAAACCGCCCGCCTGCTCAAACTGACCCCCGCCAACTGATAACCTAAAAAGCCCCTCCCCTTCAGGGGAGGGGTTGGGGTGGGGCGGTCCCAGCAAATGCCTCTTTGTTAGGGAAGGGCGTCAACCGCCGCGTCAGAACCCTCAGCGGTCGGTCCACACCGGATCGCGCTTGGCAATGAAGGCGCCGATGCCCTCGCAGGCGTCGGCCGCCATCATGTTGTCCGCCATCACGGTGGACGCATAGGCATAGGCCTCGGCAAGCGGCATCTCGCGCTGCGCGTAGAACGCGCGCTTGCCGATGCCGACCGTCAGCTGCGAGCGCGCCGCGATCTGCGCGGCAAGCGCCATCGTCTGCGCGGTGAGCGCGGCATCCTCCACCACGCGGTTGACAAGGCCGATCTCCGCCGCGCGCGCCGCGTCGATCAGATCGCCGGTCAGCAGCATCTCCATCGCGTGCTTGGCGGAAAGGTTGCGCGTCAGCGCCACCATCGGCGTCGAGCAGAACAGCCCGATCCGCACGCCCGGCGTTGCGAACCGCGCCGCCTTGCCCGCAACCGCAAGATCGCAACTCGCGACAAGCTGGCACCCCGCCGCCGTCGCCACACCCGCCACCTCGGCGATCACCGGGCAGCGGTGGTTCACGACCTCCTGCATCAACTGGCCGCACGCCTCGAACAGCGCAACGAACCCCCCGCGCCCGCCATCATCCGCCGTGCGCGCGCCGTCCAGCTCCTTCAGATCGTGCCCGGCGGAAAACACATGCCCCGCCGCCGCGATCACGATCACACGCACATTGCGGTCGGCATCCGCATCGCGGAGCGCCGCCCGCAGCGCCTCGATCATGGCGAACGACAGACTGTTGCGCGAAGACGCCGCGTTCAGCGTAAGGCGAAGAACGCCGCCCTCCAGCGCGGAAATGACAGGGGTTTCATCGGTCATGTCGTGCGTCCCTACCGCCGCCGATACCGGAAATACCAGATCGGCCGCCCCTCGCCCGCCGCCCATTCGCCGTAGCGCGTCGGCGGCCAGTCGTCGGGGCGATTTTCCCAGTCCTCGGCGTGTTCCGCAAGCCATTCAAAGTCCGAACGCCGTGCCATCTGCATCACCGACCAGCGCATGTAGACAGGGTGGTCGGTCGCGATGCGGAATTCGCCGCCGGGTTTCAGCTTCGCGGCGATCAGGTCGAGCGGCCCCGGATTGACGAAACGCCGCTTGGCGTGCCGCGCCTTCGGCCAGGGGTCGGGATGCAGCAGGTAAACCCGCTCCAGCGAGGCATCGGGCAGCCGCTCCAGCACGTTCAGCGCATCGCCGTCATGCACGCGCACGTTCGAAAGCCCGTCATCCTCGATATGCCCGAGCAGCCCGGTGACGCCGTTCAGGAACGGCTCGCAGCCGATGAACCCCGTTTCCGGGCGCGCGGCGGCATGAGCAACAAGATGCTCGCCCTTGCCGAACCCGATCTCCAGCTCCAGCAGGCACGCCTTGCCGAACAGCCGCGCAGCGTCCAGCGCGCCCTCTTTCGGCACCGCCACCTCCGGCAGCAAGTCCTCGACAAGCCGCTGCGCCCGGTTGCGCAGCGCAAACGCCTGTCGCCGCCCATAAAGACGGCGGATGGTGGTCGGATCGGACATCGAAACTCGCCAGTTGATTATAGTGGGATAGGTCGAAATCCGGGTCAGGCCGAGCCGAAAGGCGTGGTCTTCGAGAACCGGAGCGGAGCGGACTTCAAGGTCCGTGAGCACCGGAAGCGCAGAAGACCGCGTCTTGCAGGCCGGCATCACCCGAATGAACGCCTATCTGGGGCGGCAGGCCTTGCCTTCATACTGATACCGATGCAACCGGTATTCCTTGCCGTTCCAGCGCTCGACCGGGAAGCAGAAACCCGGCCCGCCGATCTCGATGTCCGGCCAGCCGCCCGCACCCTTCGTGGTCAGCAGGGTCGGAATGCCGGGTCCGCCGTTCATCAGCTTCCAGCCCGCCGCCTGCTTGCTGACGATGGCGTAGCCCATGCCCGTGTTGCCGAAACAATAGCTGCTGCCTTCGGAGATGACGGCTTCCGGCTGCCCGTCCCCGTTCAGATCGCGCACCAGGTCGATCGCGCCGGGCGTGTAGGCCGCCGTCCCGGGATCGCCGCAGCCTTCCCAGCGGTTTCCTTTCTTCGCGAACCCCGCCGCCTTGAACGCGGCCGCCGTGTCGGCGGGCGATAGCTTGATGTCCGCCGCCAGTGCCGTGGATGCCGAAAACGCCACCAGTACGCCAAGACAGAGAACACGCATGGCTTCCTCCCTCGCCCTGTTGCGAAGCGCGGAGCCTACGCCCTTCAAAGCGAAAGCGGAACGATTCCCTGCGTATCCCCCTCCTCTTCAGCGGAGGGGCTTTGGAGCGTCCTGAACGCCATCGCAAAACCCTTCCCCCTCGCCCCTCCGGGGAGAGGGTCGGGGAGAGGGGAACACCGCTTCAACCGCCGCAACGAAGCCCGGTCTGCCGCAACGAAGCCCCGTCCTAATGCCGGAAGTGGCGCATCCCGGTAAACGCCATCGCAAGACCCTTTTCGTTCGCCGCCGCGATCACCTCGTCGTCGCGGATCGAGCCGCCCGGCTGGATCACCGCCGTCGCGCCCGCGTCCGCCGCGGCGAGCAGCCCGTCGGCAAACGGGAAGAACGCGTCGGAAGCCACCGCCGAACCCACCGTCTTCGGCTGCGCCCAGCCCGCCGTTTCCGCGGCGTCGCGCGCTTTCCACGCCGCGATGCGCGCCGAATCGAGGCGGCTCATCTGCCCCGCGCCGATGCCGGCCGTCGCGCCGTCCTTCGCGTAAACGATCGCGTTCGATTTCACGTGCTTCGCCACGCGCCACGCGAACAGCATGTCGGCGAGTTCCTGCGGGCTCGGCTGCCGCGCGGTGACGATCTTCAGATCGCTTTCGGCAATGCTGCCGTTGTCGCGCGATTGCAGCAGGTATCCGCCCGCGATGGTCCTCAGCGCCAGGCCGCCGCGCGCCGGGTCCGGCAGCGCCGTCAGCAGCAGCCGCAGGTTCTTCTTCTTCGCGAAGATCGCGAGCGCGGCGTCATCGGCACCGGGCGCTACGACGACCTCGGTGAAAATCCCGGTGATCGCTTCCGCTGCCGCCGCATCGAGCGGCCGGTTGACCGCAATGATCCCGCCGAACGCCGAGACCGGATCACACGCGAGCGCCGCGCCGTAGGCCTCGGCCAGGCTCGCGCCCGTCGCCACGCCGCACGGGTTCGCGTGCTTGATGATCGCGACCGAAGGCCCCGCGTCCCCGAACTCCGCGATGAGTTCGAGCGCGCCGTCGGCGTCGTTCAGATTGTTGTAGCTGAGTTCCTTGCCCTGCACCTGCCGGGCCTGCCCGATGCCGCTGGCATGCGGCCCGCGCGGCGCGTAGAACGCCGCCTTCTGGTGCGGGTTCTCGCCGTAGCGCAGTTCGTCGCCGCGCGTCATCGCAAGCGTCAGCGTATCGGGGAAGGTCGCGCCCTGATCGGCGAACGCGAACCACGAGGAAATCGCGCTGTCATACGCCGCCGTCGCCGCGAATGCCTTCGCCGCAAGCCGCTTGCGAAGCGCCAGATCGGTCGCGCCGTCGCTGGCGTCGAGCGCCGCGATGAATTCGCCGTAGTCGGCCGGGTCGGTCAGGATCGCGACAAAGCCGTGATTCTTCGCCGCCGATCGCACCATCGAAGGCCCGCCGATGTCGATGTTCTCGATGATTTCGTCGCGGCCTGCGCCCTTCGCCACGGTCGCCTCGAACGGGTAGAGGTTCACCACCACCACGTCGATCGGCGCGATATCGTGGTCGCGCATCGCGGCGGCGTGTTCGGGATGGTCGCGCAGCGCCAGCAATCCGCCGTGCACCTTCGGGTGCAGCGTCTTCACGCGCCCGTCCATCATCTCGGGGAAGCCCGTGTGCTCGGAAACGTCCTTCACATTGAGCCCCGCATCGCGCAGCGCCTTCGCGGTGCCGCCGGTCGACAGCAGCTCCACCCCGCGCGCCGCGAGCGCCCTGGCGAGGTCCACCACGCCCGTCTTGTCCGAAACCGAAATCAGTGCCCGGGTGATCTTCACCGGCATCTCGCTCATCGTCACTGTCCTGCCTGTTATTTGCTTGCGCGCTTGAACGACCAGTTGACCGTTGCGCCGCCGCTTTCCGTTTCGCCGCTGACGACGATCTGCGCCACGCTGCGGTGTTTGCCGCTTTCGTCCACGAAGATGCTCTCGTCAACCGTCAGGCGCCCGCCGCGCACCTTCATCTGCCACACGCGCCCCGCCGCCAGTTTCAGCAGCGCGCCCTTGCCGTCCGCCGTCGGCGTCGCCTCGACACCCGGCGCGAGGTGGAAGCGCACGTCGAACGGCAGCGCCTTGCGGCGGCCGAGCAGCCGCGTGGCGCGCACGGGTTCGAGCGCGTCCTCGCCGCGGATGTCGCGTCCGTCGGCGGAGAGGAAGATGCGGCGGCGATGGAGCATGCCGAAGCGTTTCGCATAGCCGTCGTGCGTCGCGTCGAGCCAGCAGCCCTCTTCGCTTTCGTGGCGCGTGACGACGACTTCGCCGACGCCCTTGCCGAGCCCGCCACCGCCGAGCAGACGCGTCGAATTGGTGTCGTTCACGATCAGCGTCGCATGCGCCGCCGTCGTGCGGAGCAGCCCCGCGAGCGCTTCGGGCAACACCGCCGCCGCCCCTTCAGCGCCGCCGCAGTTGACGATCAGGCGCGCGTCCCCGTCGGACATTTCGAACGCGAGCGTGCCCGCGTGCGCGCCGCTTCCGGCGTCCTTCGCGGGCGGCGGACCGGCATCGACGACGATCACGCTCTTGCCCGCGTCCATGCGCTGGAACCCGGAAGACGCGCCGTTCCGCGTCGGGCGCACGTTGCCGCCGACAAGCGCAAGCGCCTTGGCGAGCCGTTCGGGCGCGCAGATGTTTCCACCATGGATCGCCGCAAGCCGCCCGTCGCCGAGCATCAGCCCCTTGACCCCCGACGCCAGCGTTTCAATGCCCTCCACGACAACTTCGGAAACTTCGACCTTGCGCGCCTCGTAAAAGGCACGGAGCGTCAGCAGCCGTTCGAGGAGCGCAAGCGCGTCGGAAGGCCGCCGGCTCGCAACGCCGCCGCCGGGCAGCAGCACGTCGCCGAGCGCCTTCCGCAGTGCGTTCTCAGCCCGCACACTGCGCGCCGCACCTTCGGGCAGGATAAGCCCCGCCGCCAGCAGACCCGCCGCCGCCTCCACGCGCGGCATCCCCTCCGGCATCTTCTCGTGCGCGCGGTCCACATGCCGCGCCGTCCGCGCCAGGTGGTTGAGAACGAGGCTGCGGTAAATCGGATCGCCGCGCGACAGGATGTAGGGCGCATAAAGCGGCCAGAACATCAGCCGCCGCCCGGCAAGGTCCGCGCGCCACGCCAGCTCGTCATACTCGCGGTAGCTCGCAAGCCAGGCCTCGACGACGAGTTCGGCGACGATCGCGCCCTTCTTGCGGTCGCTCGCCGCCGCCAGGTCGCGCAGCCATTCGAAGCCGTGCACCCATTCGCGCCACGCCAGCGGCGCCCGCGACGTCGCGAAATTCAGCGTGCGGACGGCTTCCGCATGCCCCCCGAAGCTCAGCTTCCCGGCAGCAATCTCGCGCCCCGCCATAATGTCCCCCGCGATCGGGTCCGCCGTTGCCGCCAGCAGCTTCAGCGGCGGCCGCCCGCGCAGCTTGCGGTTGTGCAGCGGGGTCGCGTAGCCGATGCGGGCGAGCTTTTCGGACAGGCGCGCACCCAGCGTCCGTGCGTCGCCGCGCCCGCGCGTCAGTCGCTGGCCACCATCGCGCCCACCTTTGTCGCTACCGCCCGAATCGCTCACGCCGCGCCGTCTCCCCGCAGCCGCGCGATGTTCGCCGCGTAAGCATCCGGCCCGCCCCGGAACGTCGCCGTGCCTGCAACGAGCACGTCCGCGCCCGCCGCGATGGCGCGCGGCGCGGTCGCCATGTCGATGCCGCCGTCCACCTCCAGGTCGATCGTCTTGCCGGTGGCGTCGATCAGCTTGCGGATCGCCTCGATCTTGCGAAGCTGGCTGTCGATGAACGACTGCCCGCCGAAGCCGGGGTTCACGCTCATCACCAGCACGAGGTCGAGATCCTCGATCACGTAATCCAGCACGCTGAGCGGCGTCGCCGGATTGAGCACGACTCCCGCCTTCTTGCCGAGCGCGCGGATCGTCTGGACCGTGCGGTGCAGGTGCGGCCCCGATTCGGGGTGCGCCGAAAGAATATCCGCGCCCGCCGCCGCAAAGGCTTCGAGGAACGAATCGACCGGCGCGATCATCAGATGCACGTCGAACGGTTTCGCCGTGTGCGGCCGCAGCGCCTTCACCACAGCGGGTCCGATCGTGATGTTGGGCACGAAATGCCCGTCCATCACGTCGACATGAATATAGTCCGCGCCCGCCGCATCGATGCGGCGCACTTCGGCGCCGAGGTCGGCGAAATCAGCGGAGAGGATGGACGGCGCGATACGGACGGATTGCTGCATGTGACCGGCTTTAACATCCCGTGCCGGGAGGTCAAATTCGCGGCTCAAACCCTCGCGATGCGCGCCATGAAAAACCCGTCGAGGCCCCCGTCCGCAACCAGCTGACCGGGCAGGGTGCGCACGAAACCCTCGGAATTCGGCGCGAGTCCGGCTGGAAGTTCATCCACTGTCACCGGAACTACGCGCGCCCAAGGCGTCCGCGACAGGAACGCCTCCACCTGCGACTCGCCTTCATCGCGTTCCAGCGAGCAGACGCAGTAAAGCATGCGCCCGCCGGGTTTCAGCATGTCGAAGGCGTGATCCATCAGCGCCGCCTGCATCCCCGCGAGTTCACCGATCTGCCGCGCCGATTTCAGGTGCAGCACGTCCGGGTGCCGCCGGAAGATGCCGGTCCCCGAACACGGCGCGTCGAGCAGCACGGCGTCGAGCGGCGCTGGCGGTTTCCATTTCAGCGCGTCAGCCGCGATCACATCCGCCGACAACGCCGTCCGCTCAAGATTCTCGCGCACCCGCGCCATGCGGTTTTCCGAAATGTCGAGCGCGATCACCTTCGCCCCCGCGCTCGCCAGTTGCAGCGTCTTGCCGCCGGGCGCCGCGCAAAGATCGGCGATCAGCTCTCCCGCCTTCGCGCCGAGCAGCCGCGCGGGCAGCGCCGCCGCCAGATCCTGCACCCACCACGCGCCCTCGGCGAAGCCGGGCAGCTCTTCGATGCGCCCATGCCGCGCCAGCCGCACATGGCCGGGCACCAGCGACATGCCGCCCAGACGCTCCGCCCACGCCGCGGTCTCGCCTGCATCGCGCAGCGTCAGGTCGAGCGGCGGCTCAGCGCCGAGCCCTGCGGCGGCGGCGTCCACCACCGCCTCGCCCCACGCCGCGCCCCAGCGCAGCGTCCACATCGCCGGCAATGTCGGCGGAGACGGCAGCGCCGCGCCCTGCTTCAGCAGCGTCGAGAGCACGCCGTGCGTCAGCCGTCGCGGCCCGCCTTCGAGCAGCGGCAGCGCCGTCGCGATCACCGCGTGCGGCGGCGTTTCAAGGAGGATCGTCTGCACCAGCGCCATGCGCAGCACCATGCGCGCGCGCGCATCATCGGGCAGCGGCTTCTTCGTCGCACCGTCGATCAGCGCGTCGAGATCGGGGAGATGCCGCAGCACGCCCGCAACGATGGCGCGCGCAAGGCCGCGATCGGCGGGCGCATCCAGCTTGCGAAACGCACGGTCGATGCTGCGGTCGAGCGCTTCGCCGCGCCACAGCACGGCCTGGAGCAGCGCAAGCGCCGCCGCGCGCGCGGGCACGCCCGAAATCTGTTCCATGCTCAGCGGCGACGTTTGAGCGGATCGAGCGCGCTCGTCCGGCCGCGCTGGGCGGCCTCGTTGATGCTCTGCGGTCGCGCGGCCTGCCCCATCTCCTGCGCGATGCGGCCGAGCGCCGCGACGCGGTTTTCAGGGTTCGGGTGCGTCGAGAAAAGATTATCCATGCCGCCGCCGATCAGCGGCGCAACGATATAAAGCTGCGCTGCGGCCGGATTCTTCTGCGCGTAGGGGTTCGGGATGCGCGATGCACCCGCCGCGAGCTTCTGGAGCGCGGAGGCGAGCTTCATCGGCTTGCCGCTGATCTCCGCGCCCGCCCGGTCCGCGCCGTATTCGCGCGTGCGGCTGATCGCCATCTGCACCAGCATCGCGGCAAGCGGCGCAACGATCACCGCCGCGATGATCGCGAGCGGATTGCGATTGTTGCCGCCGAAGAACAGCGCGAAATTCCCCAGCATCGAAATCGCGCCGGCGAGTGTCGCCGTCACCGTCATCAGCAGCGTGTCGCGGTTTTTCACATGGCCGAGTTCGTGCGCCATCACCGCCTCGATCTCGTCGCGGTCGAGGATGCGCAGCAGGCCGGTCGTCGCCGCCACCGCCGCATTCTCCGGATTGCGTCCCGTCGCGAAGGCGTTCGGCGCATCGGTATCGATGATGAACACCTTGGGCATCGGCAGGCCCGCGCGCTGCGCGAGCGTCTTCACGAGGCCGACGAATTCGGGCGCGCTCTGCGCGTCCACTTCGCGGGCGTTGTGCATGCGCAGCACCATCTTGTCCGCGTTCCAGATCGCGAACAGGTTCATGCCGCCCGAAATCAGGAGCGCGATCAGCGCGCCGCCGCTGCCGCCGAGCATATAGCCCAGCCCCATGAACAGCGCCGTCAGCGCCGCCAGCAGCATCACCGTCTTCATCTGACCCATGGCACGCGAGGCTCCTTCATTCCTCGCGTCATATTATCGGGATGCACCCGCCTCGCTTCAAGACTTTCCTCCGCCGAGGAAAGCGCCGATGCGCCGAAAATGGCTTACCGGGAACAACCGGGTCATCCAGTCGATGAAACGCGCGTCCTTGCCGATCAGCACGCGGTGCCGACGCCGTTCCATGCCGCAGATGATCGTCTCGGCCGCGGCGGCTGGCGTTGTGCGCGCCGCCTTTTCGAATTCGTCGCCCGAATCGAGCGCGCCGGTCCGCCCGTCCATGCCCATGATGAACTTGGCGTTGCGCGCGACGTTCGTCTTGATCCCGCCGGGATGCACACGGATCACCGTGATGTGCGGATCGGTCTCTCCGAGTTCCAGATACAGCGCCTCGGTGAGCCCGCGCACCGCGTATTTGGAGGCGTTGTAGGCGGACTGCGTCGGATAGCCCATCAGGCCGAACACCGACGAGATGTTGACCAGCCAGGCGCCCGAGGATTTCCGAAGATGCGGGATCGCGTGGCGGCAGCCGTTCACCACGGCATCGAAGTTCACCGCCATCACCCGGTCGAAATCGGCCTTGGGCGTATCGGCGAACGGCGCCACCACCGATAGCCCGGCGTTGTTGATGATGCCGTCGAGCCCGCCGTATTCGGCGGCGGCAGCGTCGATCCAGCCTTTCAGCGCGGCTTCGTCCGTCACGTCGAACGCCGCAATTGTGTGCGGATAGTTGCCGAGCAGCCGCGCGGTTTCGGCAAGTCCCGCCGCATCCTTGTCGCAAAGTGCCGTCTTCGCGCCGCGCTTGGCGAGCCCCAGCGCAAGCGCGCGGCCGATGCCGCTTCCCGCGCCCGTCACGGCAATCGCCCGACCGTCCAGACTTTGCATGTCGATCGCTCTCCCCTATCTCATCTGCATGGTGCCGCGTCGCCGGGGATGCGCACAGCTATGAATATGATGGAAGCGCATGATGAAAGACCAGAAGCCCGCGAAACCCAAGGTGCCGCCGAAGCAAAAGGAAGAGGGCGGCCCCGCCGGCCCGGACCCCGTGCGTTACGGTGACTGGGAACGAAAAGGCATCGCGGTTGATTTCTAAAGCATCGTGCGGAAAAGTGGGAACCAGTTTTCCGCAATAAACGATGCGTCCACAAAGATTTAAGGCGCGCCGCCGCTCAGGCGTCCTCGTCGCGCAGCGGGCGGGAAAGCAGGTCGGCGATCACCGCATCCACCGATGCGCTGCCGTCGAGCAGGCTGCACACCGCGCGCGTGATGGGCATGTCGATGCCCAGCTCGTCTGCCGCCGCGTCCAGAACCGGCGCGGTGAACGCGCCTTCGGCAACCGTGAGCCGGTCGCTCAGCAGATCGCGCGCGCTCTTGCCTTCGCCGAGCCCGTAGCCCAGCGAAAAGTTGCGCGATTGCGTCGAGGAGCAGGTGAGCACCAGATCGCCGAGCCCCGAAAGCCCGCGCATCGTTTCGGAACGCGCGCCCTTGGCGATGCCGAAGCGCAGCATTTCGGCAAAGCCCCGGCTGATAAGCGCGGCGCGCGCATTTTCGCCGAGCTTTCGCCCGACAACGACGCCGCACGCGATGGCGAGCACGTTCTTGATCGCCCCGCCCACCTCCGCGCCGATCACGTCGTCCGTCCAGTACGGGCGGAAACGCGGCGCGGCGATGCGCGCCATCAGCCGGTCGGCGAGCGCGCGGTCGGCGCAGGCAAATGTAATCGCGGTCGGCAGCCCCATCGCCACCTCGCGGGCGAACGTGGGGCCTGAAAGCACGGCGAGCGGCGCGCCGGGCAGCACGTCCGCCGCCACCTCGCCGACCAGCTTTCGCGTCGCCGCCTCGATGCCCTTGGCGCACAGCACGATCGGCGTGCCCCGGCTGGGCACACGCTCCAGCACGCTGCGCACATGCTGCGCGGGCGCAACGACGAGCAGCATGTCGCAATCGCCGAGCGCGCCGAGATCGCTCGTCGCCGTAATCGTTTCGGAAAGGCGCACGCCGGGCAGGAACAGCGTGTTCTCGCGGGCCGTGTTGACACCCTGCACCACCTCCGGCTCGCGCGCCCACAGCAGCACGTCGCCGCCCGAGGCCGCGACCTCCGCAAGTGCGGTGCCCCACGCGCCGCCGCCGATCACACCGACCTTCATGCTTTCACTCCTGCGCCGCGCGCCGGTTCCGCCGCCGGATCGAGCGGCCAGCGCGCGCGCGCCGGCACATCGAGCGCGTCGGTGTATCCGGCCCGCAACCGTTCGAGTCCCGCCCATGCGATCATCGCGGCATTGTCCGTGCAGAGCGCGAGCGGCGGCGCGCTGAAGCCGATCCCGCGTTCATCGCCGAGCCGTTGCAGCGCCGCCCGGATCGCGCCGTTCGCCGCCACGCCGCCCGCCACGACAAGCCGCGTCGCCTCGGGCATCCGGTCCATCGCGAGTCGCGTCCGGTCGACGAGGCAATCGACGACCGCCTGCTGAAAACTCGCCGCCAGATCGGGAACCGAGCCCCCGGCCGCGCGCAGCACGGCGCTTTTCAGCCCCGCGAACGAGAAGTTAGAATCCCCGCTCCCCACGAGCGGACGCGGCAGCGGCACCGCCTTCGGATTGCCCTCGCGCGCCGCGCGCTCCACGGCAGGCCCGCCCGGAAAGCCGAGCCCCAGGATCTTCGCCACCTTGTCGAACGCCTCGCCCGCTGCGTCGTCGATCGTCGTCGCCAGCCGCCGGTAGCGCCCGACGCCGTCCACGCCGAGCAGCTGGCAATGCCCACCGGAGGTCAGCAGCAGCAGATAGGGAAATTCCAGCGTCGGGTCCGCCAGCCGCGCCGAAAGCGCGTGACCTTCCAGGTGGTTCACCGCAACCAGCGGCTTGCCGCTCGCCAGCGCCAGCGCCTTGCCGGTCACGAGCCCGACCATCACCCCGCCGATCAGCCCCGGCCCCGCCGTCGCCGCGACGGCATCGAGATCGCCGAAACCCAGCCCCGCCTCCGCCATCACCGCCTCGACGAGCGGCGCCAGCCTGTCCACATGCGCGCGCGCCGCAATCTCGGGCACGACGCCGCCATAGGGGCGGTGCGCCTCCTCCTGCCCGGCGATACGCTCGGCAAGGATGGTGCGGTTTCCGTCGACGAGCGCTGCGGCGGTTTCGTCGCAACTCGATTCAAGACCCAGAACGATCATATTGTCTCCGCGCTCGTAACTAGATACGCCGCCCCCCATGCACAAGGCTGAGCCTCTGAAACTCGGAACGCGCGGGTCGCCGCTCGCGCTCGTCCAGGCGCGCGCCGCCGCCGCCGCGCTTGTCGCCGCCCACGGCTGGGCCGAAGACAGCGTCGAGATCGTCCCGATCAAGACCACCGGCGACAAGGTGCAGGACCGCCCCCTCGCCGAGATCGGCGGCAAGGCGCTGTGGACCAAGGAGCTGGACCGCGCGCTCCTCGCGGGCGACATCGATTTCGCGGTCCATTCCGCCAAGGACATGGAGAGCGTTCGCCCGGAAGCCATCGCGCTCGCCGCCGCGCTGCCCCGCGCCGATGTGCGCGAGCGGATCATCGGCGTCTCCGGCCTCGATGCGCTCACGCCGGGCATGCGGGTCGGCACCACCTCGCCGCGCCGCGCCGCGCAGCTTCTCGCGCGTGTCCCCGGCCTCGGCCTCGTGCCGTTTCGCGGCAATGTCGCCACCCGCCTCGCCCGCATCGACGCCGGAGAGGCGGACGCCACGCTGCTGGCGAGCGCCGGGCTGGAACGGCTCGGCCTGCACGCCATCGGCGCGTTTATCCCGGTCGAGACGCTGTTGCCCGCCCCCGGTCAGGCGATCATCGCGATCGAGGCGCGCGCGGGCGATTCCGCCATGCTCGGCCGCCTCGCGGCGATCACCGACGCCGATACCATGACGGCGCTTGTCGCCGAACGCGCCTTTGCCGCCGCGCTCGGCGGCAGCTGTCACAGCCCGGTCGCCGCCCTCGCCGTGCGCGACGGCGACGCCTTTCATCTTCGCGCCGAAATCCTCAGCCCAGACGGGCGGGAACGTATCGCGGAAGAAACGCGTTTCCCGGCTGCCGATGCGGCCTCCGCCGGTCGTGCGCTTGCAAGGACCATTCTCAATCGGGCGTCGCCCGCGCTTCGGAGCCTGTTCGTCGCATGACCCGCGTTCTCATCACCCGTCCGCACCCCGGCGCCGGGGAAACGGCTGCGCGCATCCTTGCGCTCGGCCATGAGCCTGTCGTGGCCCCGCTTTTCGAAATCACCGCCCGGCAGTGGGCCGCGCCCGCCGCGATGCCCGACGCCGTGATGTTCACGAGCGCTGCCGCGCCGCGCGAAGGCGGGCCCGCGATGGCATCGTTTCTGGCGCTGCCCTGCTTCTGCGTGGGCGCGCGGACCGCTGCGGCAGCGCGCCTCGCCGGCTTCACCGACGTTCGCGCGCCGGATGTGGACGATGGCGGCGCGCTGCTCGCTGCCATAGCGGCGGCGGGCAAGGTCAGCGTGCTTCATCTGTGCGGCCTTGAAATCGCAGGCTATGCACCACCCCCCGGCCTGCGGCTGGATCGGCGTGTCGTCTACGGCGCCAGCCTGCACGGCTGGACGGACGAAGAGCGCGAGACGGCGCGCGGCGCGGACGTCGCGCTCGTCTATTCTCCGCGCGGCGGAGAAGCGCTTGCCGCCGCGCTCGGGGCAGGCCGCAGCAATGTCCGTCTGGCCGCGATCAGCCGCAACGCCGCAAGTGCGGCCGGAGACGGCTGGGCCGCCCGCGCCGTCGCGGCCCGCCCCGAAGAGGATGCGCTGTTTGCGGCGGCGAAGCTGTTGTGCGAGAAGCAGGCTGACAAGGCACCGCTGACGAGGACCGGATGATCGACGACGAAACCCGCGAAACGCATCGCCCGCGCAGCGCTGTCCCCTGGGTGGTGGCCGCGGCACTGGTGCTGTTTGCCGCGGGGCTCCTGCTCAGCCCCTGGTTCGAAACCAACGTCCGCACGCGCCTGCCCGGCGCACTGCAACGCCCCGATGTCGTATCGCTCGCCGCGCGCATGGAGCGCGAAGCGGGCACGATCTCGGCGCTCGAATCCCGCGTCACCGCGCTCGAACGGCGTCCCGCACAGGCCCCGCCGCTCGGCGATGTCGACGCGACACCGCCGGCGCTCAACGATCCGATACCGCTTGCGCTCGGCACCGGACCAGGCTCCGAACGTCTTGCAAGGCTGGAAGCGCGCATTGAAGCGCTCGATCGCGGCCAGGCACAGGCATCGACGCGCCTCGATAATATTTCCGCAGAGCTTGCCGGGTTCAACGTCAAGATCGAACAGATCGGCGGCAATGCCTCGCGCTCCATCGCGGCTGCCGCCGCCAGCGCGGAAAAAGCGCGCGGCGTGCTGCTGGTCACGGCCGCGCGGCGCGCAGCCGAGCAGGGCCAGAGCCTTGCGGTGCTGGCTCCCGCGCTGCGCCGCCATTTCGCCGCCGCCGATGCCGAAGCTGTCGAGCGCCTGCTCACCGCGTCTCCCGAGACACCGACGCTCGCCGTGCTGCGCCGCCGCTTCGACGAAATCCGCCCCCAGCTCTCCGAAAGCGCCGCGCCGGAACGGACGGCCACGCTCTGGGAGCAATTCAAGTCCGGGGTCGCCGGGCTTGTCCATATCCGTGAAAAGGGCACTGCCGCCGCGCGAAACGCCAACGACGCCCGCCTTGCGGACATGGCGACGCGGATTTCGCAGGGCGATGTCGCGGGCGCCCTCCTGACCCTGCAGCGGCTTCCTGCGCGCACGCAGCAGCTCGCCCGCCAGTGGCGCATTTCGGCCCAGGCTTACGCGAACACCCACGGCGCGCTGCAGCAGCTTGAAGCCTCCGTGCTTCTCGAAGACACCGATCTGCCGCTCACAGCGCCCCCGAATGCCCCTGCGAACGCGCAGCAGGCGACGACACAGTCGCTGTAGGCGGGCGAAACCAGAATGTCCTTTCGTAAATCAACCCGAATCAAGACAGGCGAATAATGGAAAGCCTTATCGAACTGTTCTCGCAGCCAGCCACATGGGCGGCGCTGATTACTCTGATCGCGATGGAAGTCGTGCTCGGCATCGACAACCTCATCTTCATCTCGATCCTCACCAACAAGCTGCCGGAGCACCAGCGCGAAAAGGGGCGGCGCATCGGCATCGGCCTCGCGCTCATCATGCGCCTCGGCCTGCTTGCGACCGTGGCCTTCATCGTCACGCTGGTCGAGCCGGTGATCGAGGTTTTCGGGCAGGGTTTCTCGTGGCGCGACATCATCCTCATCGCGGGCGGCCTGTTCCTCGTCTGGAAAGCCACGAAGGAAATCCATCACAGCGTCGATCCCGCACCTAGCGGCGACGTCTTCGATACGAGCAGGGTCGTGATGACGTTCGGGGCTGCGATCACGCAGATCATCCTCCTCGATCTCGTCTTCTCGATCGATTCGATCATCACCGCCGTGGGCATGACCGAGCATGTGCCGATCATGGTCGTCGCCGTTGTTGTTGCGGTCCTCTGCATGCTGCTCGCCGCGAACCCGCTCGCCAACTTCATCGACAAGAACCCCACGGTCGTCATGCTCGCGCTCGGCTTCCTGCTGATGATCGGCACCACGCTGATTGCCGAGGGCTTCGGCGCGCACGTGCCGAAGGGCTATATTTACGCGGCAATGGCCTTCTCGATCCTCGTCGAGGTTCTGAACATTCTGTCGCGCCGCGCGAAGCAGCGCAGCCAGGGGAAGAAAGATTGACCGCCTATCTTCACAAGGGCGACCTGCCCGCAGACGTGCTCGCCCCCGGCGCCATCGCCGTGGACTGCGAGGCGATGGGCCTCAACCAGCTGCGTGACCGGCTCTGCGTCGTGCAGCTTTCGGACGGCGGCGGCGACGAGCATCTCGTGCAGTTTCCGCTCGGGAGGTTCGACGCGCCGAACCTCAGCGCCGTGCTCACCGATCCCGGCCGGCTCAAGATCCTGCATTTCGCGCGCTTCGACGTGGCGCTCATCCAGCAGTATCTCGGCATCGTGATGACGCCGATCTGGTGCACCAAGATCGCCTCGAAGCTCGTGCGCACCTACACTGATCGCCACGGGCTGAAGGATCTGGTGCGCGAGGTGCTGGGCGCGGAGATTTCCAAGCAGCAGCAGTCGTCGGATTGGGGGGCGGACACGCTCAGCGATGCGCAGATCGAATATGCCGCGTCCGACGTGCGCTATCTGCACCGCATCAAGGCGGTCCTGGAGGAACGGCTGGAACGCGAAGGCCGGACAGCGCTTGCGCAGGCGTGCTTCGATTTCCTGCCGGCGCGCGCCGCGCTCGACCTTGCCGGCTGGGCCGACAAGGACATCTTCAGCCACGAAAGCTGAGGCAATGACGCAGACCGCCGACGAACTTGCCAGCGACCGCCGCCGCTGGGCGATGCCGGGCAGTGCGTGGGATCGGCAGGTCGTCGTCCTGAAACGCCTGCTGCCCGCGACGGCTGTGGCCATTTTTCTCGCATGCCTCATCTGGCCGCTCACCGCGCGGCAGGAATTCAGCTTCATCCTGTCGCGCGACGGGGTGGAAAAGGCCCGCGAACGTCTGCGCATGGAAGCGCCGATGTATCGGGGGGAAGACAGCAAGGGCCGCCCGTTCAGCATTCTGGCGGACGAGGCGCTGCAGCGTTCCTCGAATACGCCCGTCGTCGAACTGAAGCGCATCGAGGCGAGTCTCGAAATGCTCGAAGGCACCGCGACGGTCACCGCGCCGAGCGGGCGCTACGACCTTGAAGCGGAAAGGCTCAACGTCCTCGGCCCGGTCGTCTTCCACCGCCCGGACGGCTTCGTTCTGCAAACCGGCGACGTCGCGGTAGACCTGCCGACGCGCAAGGTCACCAGTGCCGGACGCGTTAGCGGCAGGATGCCGCTCGGCGCGTTTTCCGCGTCCCGTCTCGACGCCGATATGGAAACGCGCGTTGTCACCTTGTCAGGCGGCGTGAAAATGCGGATTACGCAGCGATGATCCGTTCCGCACTCCTCCTCGCCGCAGCCACCGCGCTTGCCCTTCCCCTTGCAGCCTCCGCGCAGAGCGGCTTCGGCAACTCCGCGCTGAAGGGGCACGACACGCGCGCGCCCATCGATATCGATGCCGCGCGCATCGAAGTGCGGGACCGCGAATCGCAGGCGATCTTTTCAGGCGACGTCCGCGTCGTGCAGGGAAACATGACCCTCGGCGCTGCGGGGATGCGCGTCTTCTACGAAAACGCGGCGGGCGGGAACCTCGCGATCAACCGCCTCGACGCCGAAGGCAGCGTCCAGCTCGTCAGCCCCAGCGAGCGGGTCAGCTCACGTCTCGGCATCTACGATGTCCAGACCCGCCGGATCACCTTCGTCGGCGGCGTCGTGCTCAATCGCGGCGACAGCGTGCTGCGCGGCGAACGGCTGGTCATCGACCTTGAAAGCGGGCGGTCGACGCTCGACGGATCGGCAAGCTCCGCAAGCGGCGCGCCCCGCGTCACCGGCCGTTTCGTGGTGCCCCCTCGCGGCGGCCAATAGCCGCCTGCACAATCCTTTTTACGCTGTTTCGTCCCGTTCGGCTTGCATTGCCGAAACCGACCATGCACAAATTGCGCCAACTGGCGCACAGCCTGCATTTGTCGTTAAGTATTCGTGAGGTAGAAAACCCGGCATGAACGACGTCCTGACGATGGAGCACGAGACTTCCGCGGTCGATACGGAGCGCGGGCTCGCCGTCGTGTCGATCGGCAAGCGCTACGACAAGCGCGTCGTGCTGCGCGACGTGTCGCTCGGCGTGCGGCGCGGAGAGGTCGTCGGCCTGCTTGGGCCGAACGGCGCGGGCAAGACCACCTGCTTCTATTCGATCATGGGTCTCGTGATGCCCGATTCGGGCCGTATCCTTCTCGACGGCATCGATATCACCGGGCTCCCCATGTATCGCCGCGCCGCGCTCGGCGTCGGTTATCTTCCCCAGGAAACCTCGATCTTCCGCGGCATGACGGTGGAAGACAACATCCGCGCCGTGCTTGAAATCTCGGAGCCGGACCGGGCGGCGCGCGAGGCGCGGCTCGATCAGCTGCTCGGCGAGTTTTCCATCGGCCGCCTCCGCAAGGCCCCGGCCATGTCGCTGTCGGGCGGTGAGCGCCGCCGCTGCGAAATCGCGCGCGCGCTGGCCACGAACCCGTCCATCATGCTGCTCGACGAGCCGTTCGCGGGTATCGACCCCATTTCGATCGCCGACATCCGCGATCTCGTCAGCCACCTGAAGGACCGCAACATCGGCGTCCTCATCACCGATCACAATGTTCGCGAAACGCTGGAGATCGTCGACCGCGCCTGCATCATCTACGATGGCCGCGTGCTCTTCGAAGGCACGCCCGAAGCCCTCGTCGCCGACGAGACGGTGCGCAAGGTCTATCTCGGCGAAGGTTTCAGCCTCTAGCGTCATGGCGATCGGTCCGCGTCTTGATCTGAGGCACTCGCAGCAGCTGGTGATGACCCCCCAGCTGCAGCAGGCGATCAAGCTGCTGGCGCTGTCGAACCTCGAACTCGAAAGCTACATCAACGGCGAGCTGGAGCGGAACCCGCTGCTCGAAGCTGCGGGCGAGAGCCCGGCCGAGGTCTCCACGGCCGAAATCGCCTCCGACGACTGGTCGGTGCCCGATCCTGCCGGTTCGGACCAGCTGATCGCGGCGGGCGGCGGCGATGCCGACGCGCCGCTCGATGTCGATCACGGCGTCGAAACCTTCCACCACGACTGCGCGAGCGACATGCCCGCCCCCGGCACCGGCGGTCTCGACGGCAGCCTCAGCGTCGCCGGTCCGTCCGTCGCGGGCGCGGGCGGCGGCGAAGACAGCGAGGGTTTCGACGCCACGCTCGCCGCCGAACTGTCGCTGCACGACATGCTCCTCGCCCAGCTTGCGGGCATGGACCATGTGGAGCAGGCCATCGCCCGCCACATCATCGATCTGATCGACGAGAGCGGCTATTTCACCGGCGACCTCAATGAAATCGGCGCGCGCCTGCACGTGCCCACCGCCGATGTCGAGGCGGTGCTGAAGATCGTCCAGACCTTCGAGCCGACGGGCGTCGGCGCGCGCTCGCTCGGCGAGTGCCTGGCGTTGCAGGCGATCGAGGCGGATCGTCACGATCCCGCGATGGCGACGCTGCTGTCGAACCTCGATCTGCTCGCGCGCGGCGAGATGGCGACGCTGCGCCGCATCTGCGGGGTCGATGCCGAAGACCTTGCCGACATGATCGCCGAACTGCGCGGCTACAATCCCAAGCCGGGCCTTGTCTGCGGCGGCGGCCATGCGCAGCCGATCCTGCCCGACATTTTCGTCGCGCGCACCGCGTCGGGCGGCTGGGCGGTCGAGATCAACGCCGCGACGCTGCCGCGCCTGCTCGTCAACCGCAGCTATTATGCGGAGCTTTCGGGCACGGGTGGCAAGTCGGCGAAGAGCTTCCTGTCGGATTGCCTGCAATCCGCGAACTGGCTCATCAAGGCGCTCGATCAGCGCCAGCGCACGATCATCAAGGTGGCGACCGAGCTTGTCCGCCAGCAGGAGGCGTTCTTCCTCCACGGCGTCCAGCACCTGAAGCCGCTCAACCTCCGCGCCATCGCCGACGCCATCGGCATGCACGAATCGACCGTCAGCCGCGTCACCTCGAACAAGTATCTGTCGTGCGAGCGCGGCCTGTTCGAGCTGAAATATTTCTTCACCTCGGCGATTCAGGCCTCCGACGGCGGCGACGCCGTCTCCGCCGAATCCGTGAAAACCAAGATTCGCGAACTCATCGACAGCGAGCGCGGCGGCAAGATCCTCTCGGACGACAAGCTCGTCGAGCTGCTCAATGAAGCCGGTTTCGACATCGCCCGCCGCACCGTCGCGAAATACCGCGAAGGCATGGGCATCGGCTCCTCGGTCGAACGCCGCCGCGCCGCCGCGATCCAGAGCGCGGCTGCGTAGAGTGTGTTGCTCCCCCACCCTTCAGGGGAGGGGCCGGGGGTGGGGCCTATCCTCACATGCAACGTGGAGCGGCGGCACCGCCCCTCCCCAACCCCTCCCCTGAAGAGGAGGGGCTTTCTCAGGTTCAATCCCGAAGCAGCTCGTTGATCGCCGTCTTGCTGCGCGTCTGCGCATCCACGCGCTTCACGATCACCGCGCAGTAAAGCCCCGGCCCGCCGTCGGCGCCCGGCAGCGAACCCGGCACGACCACGGAGTATGCCGGCACCCGCCCGCGCGTCACTTCGCCCGTCGCGCGGTCCACGATCTTGGTGGAGGCGCCCAGATAAACACCCATCGAGAGCACCGCGCCCTCTTCCACCACCACGCCCTCGGCGACTTCGCTGCGCGCGCCGATGAAGCAGTTGTCCTCGATGATGACGGGTCCGGCCTGCAGCGGCTCCAGCACGCCGCCGATCCCGGCGCCGCCCGAAATGTGCACGCCCTTGCCGATCTGCGCGCAGCTGCCCACCGTCGCCCACGTATCGACCATCGTGCCCTCGCCCACATAGGCGCCGATGTTGACGAAACTCGGCATCAGCACCGCGCCCTTGGCGATGTACGCGCCGCGCCGCGCGGTCGCGCCCGGCACCACGCGGAAGCCCGCGGCGCGGAAGCGGTTTTCGCCCCATCCGGCGAACTTCGAAGGCACCTTGTCGAACGCCGGCGCCCCGCCCGCGCCGCCCTCGACGACGGCATTGTCGTTCAGGCGGAACGACAGCAGCACCGCTTTCTTCAGCCACTGGTTGACGCGCCACTGCCCGTCCACCTTCTCGGCGACGCGGTATGTGCCCGCGTCCAGCCCCTCGATCGCGGCCTCCACGGCGTCGCGCACCGCGCCGGTGGTGGCAAGGCCGAGGCCCTCGCGCTCGTCCCAGGCCTGATCGATGATGGCGGCGAGATCGGTCATGCTTTTACCCCTGCTGTAATGGAATGAAGCCAGTCGCCCACGTCGGCGATCCGGTGGTCGATACTGTCGTGGTCGGCCAGATAGCTGCCGCTTTCGGCGCCGTTGTCGGCCCACACCGTGGTCATGCCCATGGCCTTTGCGGGCACGAGGTTGCGCGCCATGTCCTCCACGAACAGCGCCGCCTCCGGGCGGATGCCGTGCGCCGCGCAGAACCCGTTATAGGCGCTGGGGTCAGGCTTGGGCCGGTAATCCATGGCGTGAATATCATAAACCGCTTCGAACACGCTGCCGAGGCCGAGCCGGTCGAGCACCTTTTCGGCGTAGGCCGTGTCGGCGTTGGTGAACACGAGCTTGCGGCCCGGCAGCTTTGCAAACGCCGCCGCCATGCGGCTGTCGGCCTCCAGCACGCCCATGTCGACATCGTGCACAAAGCTCAGGAATTCTGCGGGCGCCACGCCGTGCCCGTCCATCAGCCCGCGCAGCGTCGTGCCGTGGTCGTGGAAGAAGCGTTTCTGCACGCGCCGCGCTTCCACCGCATCGCAGCCGATCAGGCGCATGATGAACGCGCCCATGCGTTCGTCGATCTGCGCGAACAGGTTCGCGCGCGGCGGATAAAGCGTGTTGTCGAGATCGAAGATCCACGTCTCGATGTGGCCGAAGGCATCCATGCGGGGGTCATGGCGACGAGCGGAGGATTTCGCAAGCATTTGGTAATGCCTTTGCGCGACCATTCTGCCATCAGGGGGGCACGACAGGAACAACAGGGGTGCAGGCGAAAATGCGCCGACACGTCACGACGCGATCACGCCGGCTCACCGCCGTTTCGGCGCTCTGCCTTGCCGCCCTTCTCGCCGCTTGCGGCGGCGGCGGCGGTGCGGGCCCTGTCTCGCCGGGCACTGTAACGCCGACGCCGTCGCCCACGCCCACCCCGACACCCACGCCGAGCCCGGTGTACGACACGCTGGAATACAGCCGGTCCAACGCCGCCGCATCGGCGGGCGCGATCGCCGCCTATGAAAACGGCGCGACCGGCGCGGGCGTGAAGATCGCCGTCATCGACAGCGGCGTCGATATTCAAAGCCCCGAGTTTTCCGGCCGCATCGATCCGGCGAGCCGCGACGTCGCGGGCACGCGCGGCATCGACGATACAGACGGCCACGGCACCTCGGTCTCCGCCGTCGCGCTCGCCGCGAAGAACGACAGCGGCATGCACGGCCTTGCCTTCGATGCAACGCTGATCGCGCTGCGGACCGATACGCCCGGATCCTGCGCGGACGAGTGTTCCCATTCCGACACCAACATCGCCATCGCCGTCGATACCGCCGTCGCGGCGGGCGCGCGCGTCATCAACATGTCGCTCGGCGGCGAAGCCCCCAATTCGCGCCTGCGAACGGCGATCGCGAGCGCGACCGCCGCCGGTGTCATCGTGGTCATCTCGGCGGGCAACGATGCGCTCGCGAATCCCGATCCCTTCGCGCAGATCGCCGGCAACGCATCGATCGCGCGCGGCCGCGTCATCATCGCCGGTTCGGTGAACGACGGCGATGCGCTTTCAGACTTCAGCAACCGCGCGGGCAGCTACGCCGCGCACTACCTTGCCACGCTCGGAGAAGGCGTCCGCAGCTTCGATCATACCGGCACCGCTTACCTGTTCGGCGGCACCTCTTATGCCGCGCCGGGCATCTCCGGGGCCGTGGCCCTCCTTGCCGATGCCTTCCCCGCGCTCAGCGCGGACGAAATCGTCGACATCCTGTTCCGCACCGCGCGCGATGCGGGCGCGGCGGGTGACGACGCCGTCTTCGGCCAGGGCATCCTCGATCTCGTCCGCGCCTTCTCGCCCATCGGCGGCACGTCGCTTCCCGGCAGCGCCGTGCCCGTCACCGGCGAGGCGGGGTCGCTCGCGGTGCTCGGCGGCGCGCTCGGCGACGGCGGCGACTTCGCCGGCGCGCTTTCCGATATCGTCGTTCTCGACAGCTACGACCGCGCCTACGTCGCCGATCTCGGCGCGGGCATCTCGCGCGTCGCCCCCGCGCCGCGCCTTGCCGCCGCGCTCCAGACCAACACCGAAGAGGCGCGCGACGCCTTCGGCATCGCCGGCTACAGCCTGTCGTGGAACGCCGCCGTCAGCACGCGCCCGTGGCTCGGCCTCGCCCAGTCCGGCGGTATCGACGCCCGCGCCGATATCGACGCCCGCATCACGCGCGGCTTCGTCACCGGCAGCGTCACCCCCGGCACCGGCGTCGGCTTCGCCGCCGGTTACGGCGCAGACGATCTCCTCGCGAACATGGCGGGCACGCGCGCGCCGGGCTCGCGCTTCATCGCGAGCGGCGATGCGCTGCGCGACGACGGCGTTTCCATCGCGGGCACGCGCGCCGCCGCGATCAGTCAGCGCGTCGGCGGCTGGACCTTCGGCATGGCGGCGGGCACGGGCGAGACCGCTTCGCTCCGCCCCGGCAGCGCATGGGATCGGCGCCGCGACGCCGATGCCGTGCAGCTCTTCGCCGCAAGCGCCTCGCGCCGGATCGGCGCGTCGGATGTTTCCGTCACGTGGAGCCGTCTCGACGAAAGCGGCAGCATCCTCGGCGCCGAAGGCTCCGCCGCGCTCGGGCTCACAAGCGCTTCGAGCGATTTCCTCGGCCTCGACTGGGCCATGGACGCCGGGCGCGGCTGGCGCATCGCGGCGCAGGCGCGCGGCGGGCTCACCCGTCTCGATATCGCCTCGGGCGGCCTCGTCTCCGGCGCCGACGCGCTGCGCACCTCCGCCTTTTCGTTCGACGTCTCGAAATCCGGCGTGATCGCGCGCGGCGACACGATCGCCGTCCGCCTCGCGCAGCCGCTGCGCGTCGAAGGCGGCGCCGTCGATGTCGATATCCCCATCAGCTACGATTATGAAACCGGGCAGGCGGGCTACACGCGCCGCACCTTCACGCTGGCGCCCTCGGGCCGCGAAATCAGCGTGGAAGCCGCCTGGTCGCTCCCCCTCGCAGGCATCGCCCGCCTCGACACGAACCTCTTCTGGCGCCGCGACCCCGGCCACATCGCCTCACTCGACGACGATATCGGCGCCGCCCTGCGCCTCAGGGCGCGGTTCTAAAGCCCGCCCCACCTACCCGTCACCCCGGCGCAGGCCGGGGCCCATAACCACGGCCTCATGGATACCGGCCTACGCCGGCATGACGTGGGTGTGGCGGGCTTTCATGATCTAACGCGGCGGCGCAACACCCTCCAGATGCCGCACGGCGTCGTGAGCGAGCCGCACGACTTCATCGTCGAACGCCGCCACGGTCGACAGACCCTTGCCGCACTCCGTGCAGACGATCCAGTCGCGTTCGGCAGGCCTTTCGGACATCGCAAAGTCCGTACCGCCGCAGTTCTCGCATTTCAGGCTGACCCTGATTCCTCCAGTCATGGCTGATCTCCCCGGTTCTGCTTTTGAAGCGAAGCTATCGGGGTTGCGCGCGAAGTCGAGTCGTCTCGTGCGAAAGGCAGCGCCAAAAAAACAGAGGGCCGGCATTCTCTTGTCGAGAATACCGGCCCCAGCGCGCTTTCGGGTTCACCCTCCGACAGGGGAGATCGCATAGGGTGTCCCGCGCACGTTCAGGAAAGCGGATCGAACCGGGATAGGCCGATCAGCTGGCGCCGCGCTCCGCGCGACGTTCCGCGCGCTTCGCCTCGTGCGCCGCACGGCGCTCCTCGGGGCTCAGCGTACCATCCTTGTTCGCATCCGCCGCGTCGAAGCGGGCGAGCGGCTTCGCCTTCGCTTCGGCGAGCGTGATGCGTCCGTCGTTGTCGGCATCGGCCGTCTCGAACCATTTCTCGCCGAAGCCGCCGCGATGCATCATGCGGTGGCCCTTGCGGCCGTCCTTGTCGCCGCCCTTGAACTTCATCCGCATCTCGCGGCGATCCTTGCCGTCGGCCTGCGCGGTTTCGCGGCGTTCGGCCCACTTGGCCTTCATGCCGTCGTTGTGCGCGTCCCACTCGCTGCGGCTGATCTGGCCGTTCTTGTCCGCGTCCATCGACGTGAACATGCGCGTGCGGGCCTCGGCCATCTTCTTTTCGCCCTCGGCGCGGCGGGCTTCGGCCTGCGCCTTGATTTCGGCCTGGGTGACGACGCCGTCCTTGTTGGTATCGGCGGCGGCAAAGCGCTCGGCGACTTTCTTTTCCACGTCAGCGCGCGTTTCGGCGCTCCAGCGGGCTGATTTTTCCGCAGCCGGGGCAGCAGCAGTCTGGGCGATCGCGGGCAGCGCCATCAGCGCGGCTGCCGATGCGCCGATCATCAGAAATTTGGTCATAATATCACTCCGTTTCAGCGTCCAATTACCTGCCTATACGCACCCCATGCTGACTCTCCCTTGAATATGCCGTTCATCAATGCGAAGGGCGCGCATACTCACGGGTTCGGCGAAAGGTTCGGGTGAATGTCTGATATCAAGCGCGTTGTTCTGGCCTTCTCGGGCGGTCTCGACACCAGCGTCATCCTGAAATGGCTTCAGCAGACCTACGCCTGCGAGGTCGTCACCTTCACCGCCGATCTCGGCCAGGGCGAAGAGCTCGGGCCGGCGCGCGCCAAGGCGGAGCTGATGGGCGTCAAGCCCGAGCACATCTTCATCGACGATCTCAAGGAAGAGTTCGTGAAGGACTATGTGTACCCGATGATGCGCGCGAACGCGCTTTATGAAGGCCTCTACCTGCTCGGCACCTCGATCGCCCGGCCGCTTATCGCCAAGCGCCAGATCGAGATCGCCAAGATGGTCGGCGCCGATGCCGTCAGCCACGGCGCGACCGGCAAGGGCAACGATCAGGTCCGCTTCGAACTCGGCTATTACGGCCTCAACCCCGACATCAAGGTGATCGCGCCGTGGCGTGAGTGGGATCTCACCAGCCGCACGCGCCTCATCGAGTTTGCAGAGGCGCACCAGATCCCCGTGTCGAAGGACAAGCGCGGCGAAGCGCCGTTCTCCACCGACGCAAACCTTCTCCACACGAGCAGTGAAGGCAAGGTGCTCGAAGACCCGTGGCAGGAAGTCCCCGACTACGTCTTCTCGCGCACCGTAAACCCCGAAGACGCGCCCGACACGCCCGAATACATCACCGTCGAGTTCGACGCAGGCGACGCGGTCGCGATCAACGGCGAGGCGTTCTCTCCGGCAAACCTCCTCGCGAAGCTCAACGACTACGGCCGCACGCACGGTATCGGTCGTCTCGATCTCGTCGAGAACCGCTTCGTCGGCATGAAGTCGCGCGGCATGTACGAAACCCCCGGCGGCACCATCCTCCACACCGCCCACCGCGCCATCGAACAGCTCACGCTCGATCGCGGCGCCGCCCACCTGAAGGACGAGCTTGGCCCGCGCTACGCAGAGCTCGTCTACAACGGCTTCTGGTTCAGCCCCGAGCGCGAGATGCTCCAGGCCGCCATCGATCACAGCCAGCAGCAGGTCTCCGGCACCGTCCGTCTCAAGCTCTACAAAGGCTCGGCCTGGGTCGTCGGCCGCAAGTCGCCGAATTCGCTCTATTCTGAAAAGGTCGTCACCTTCGAAGACGACGCGGGCGCCTACGACCAGCGCGACGCCGAAGGCTTCATCAAGCTGAACGCCCTTCGCCTCCGCCTGCTCGGTCGACGCGGCGCTTAAACCCGCCTTAACCCGCCGCCCCTAGGGTCGCGGCATGGGCACGGCGATCGGGGCGGCGAAGGCGGATATCGGCGAACTGCGCGCTGCAGGCGCGATGCTCGGCGTGTCCGTCCTCTACATGGCCGCCGTCCTCGGGAGCGGCCTTGTTCCCGCAGACCAGTTCGCCCGGCTCTTTTCGGTCTACACCAAGTCGCTCGGCGCGCTTACGCTTGTCGCGGGGGGTATCGCGCTGTTCGTCGAATGCGCGCGCCGTGCGCGCCGGGAAGGCGCTGCGCCTTCGCCCTTCGGCATCGTCCGCGAATTCGTAAGGCTTCGCTGGCACCGCGACCGTTTCCTCAGCCTCGCCGCGCCGCCGATCGTCTGCGCCATGATCCTGGCGACGTTCAACGCCTTCAAGCAGGCGATCCTGCCACGCGCGGGTTTCCACCTCGATGCGCTGTTTGCGGCGTGGGACAAGGCGCTCTTCCTCGGCACCGATCCGTGGGTGGTGACGCACAAAATCCTGAGCGGCCCGGCCGCGACGCTTGCCATCGACAGCTTCTACCACGGCTGGTTCGTGCCGATGACCCTCGGCATCATCGTCTGCGCCTACCTGCGCGATTCGCATCTGCGGACCCAGTATGTGCTCAGCTATGCACTGTCGTGGATCCTGATCGGCTCCGTACTCGCATGGCTGCTCCCGGCGGCGGGCCCTTGCTTCTACGATGATTTCGCCGGCGGCGCGCCGACCTTCACCGCGCTGATGGATACGCTCGCCGGATACGACAGGGCGCTCGTCGCCGAA
The DNA here is from genome assembly GCF_014199685.1 of Sphingosinicella soli. GTDB lineage: Bacteria > Pseudomonadota > Alphaproteobacteria > Sphingomonadales > Sphingomonadaceae > Sphingosinicella > Sphingosinicella soli. The sequence continues at coordinate 78,429 of NZ_JACHNZ010000010.1, forward strand.
GGCGGCGGCGGCGGGATCGCCGCGCTGAGGAATCAGCAGGCGCTGCTCAATCATTTCAACGGCAGCGGCCCGCTCGTGCTCGGCGGCGGCATTTCGGCGATGCCTTCGATGCACAATGCACTCGCCGTCCTGTTCGCGCTGGGCGGCATGCGCATCAACCGCATGCTCGGCTGGGCGATGTGGATTTACGCGATCCTGATCTGGGTCGGCTCAGTCCACCTCGGCTGGCACTATGCGATCGACGGGATCGCAGCGGCGGCCCTGACCGTGCTCATCTGGTATGCCTGTGGCCGGGCGGCCGAAGCCCTGCTTGCCTCTGATCGCTCCCGCGAAGCGACACTCGTGCTTGCCGAATGACCCTCAGCGGGCGAACACGGCGAACTTGTAGCTCAGAAAATTGAACCCCATCGCCGCGATCGTCGCAGCCGCGAAAGCGGGGGTCGTCGGCAGCCCGGCATAGGTCAGTGCCGAAAAGGTCGCGGCGTTGACCGCAACCCCGCCGAGCGATGCGCCGACGTAGCGCAGGAATTCCCGCCACGTCGGCGGCGCATCCACGCGAAACGTCCAGCGCCGGTTGCCCAGCCACGTCGTGAAAATCGCAAGGCTGAGCGCCGGAACCTGCGCCGCATAGGGAGAAACACCGGCACGAACCAGCGCCTCGAGGCTCACCGCACCGAGAACGAACGCGGCGGCCCCGATGGCCAGAAACGCAGCCCCTTCGCGAAGCCGCGCCTTCACGGCGTCGGCAGCCCGCGCTGCGTGAGCAGGAACATGCGCTTCAGTTCCACGCGCGAGCGCGACACCGAATCGAGAATGAGGCCGCAGATCACGGACATCGACGCGATAATCATCAGCGCGGCGGCGAGGATCGCGGTCGGGAAGCGCGGCACCAGCCCCGTTTCCAGATATTCCGCAACGACCGGCAGGCCGAAGGCCAGCGAGGCAAGCGTCAGCAGCGCAGCGATGCCGCCGAAGAAGAACGCGGGCCGCGTCTCCTTCAGAAGCAGGAAGAACACCGAAAGGATACGAAACCCGTCGCGGAACGTGCGCAGCTTGCTCACCGAACCTTCGGGGCGCACGCCGTAATCGGTCTCGATCTCCGCGACCGGCAGCATCAGCTGGCTCGCGTGGACGGACATTTCGGTTTCGATCTCGAAGCCGCGGCTCACCGCCGGGAATGTCTTGGCAAAGCGGCGGCTGAACACGCGGTAGCCCGAGAAGATGTCGCTGAAATCGTCGCCGAACATCCACTGGAATACGCCGTTGAACAGGCGGTTGCCGATCGCATGGCCCGAACGCCCGGCGTCCTGCCGCACGCCGCGCCGCGTTCCCACCACCATGTCGAGCCTGCGCTCGACGAGCGCCTTCACGAGCATCGGCGCATCGGCCGCCGCATAGGTGCCGTCGCCGTCCGCCATCACATAGATGTCGGCGTCCACCTCGGCGAACATGCGGCGCACGACGTGGCCCTTGCCCTGCCGCATCTCGCGGATGACGATCGCCCCCGCGCTTTCGGCAACGCGGGCGGTGTCGTCGGAGGAATTGTTGTCGAACACATAGATGGCCGCGCCGGGAAGCGCTTCGGCAAAGCTCGCGACCACATGCGCGATCGTCGCCGCCTCGTTGTAGCACGGCAGCACGACGGCGGTGGCAAGCCCCACACGCGACTGCGCGGTGTCGAATTGCGAGGCGGACGGGATCGAGACCATGGCGGTTCCTCGGGCGGAAAGTTCCGATGGCCAGAACCCTAGGGCGGCGATGGCTTCCAACTGGTTAATATCGCGTCCCGTCGAAGCCGACTGTTAACCATGCCTCGCGTAAACCGGCGCGCATGGACACTGATCGGACCCGCGGCTTTCTTGTTCCGCTGCTCATCATCTGGCTGCTGGCGGCGCTGGCGCTCACCATCGTGAATCGCGCGGATATCGCCGCGCTTGATCTCCCCGATACCGACGACGCGCAGCGTCTGATGCAGGTGCGCGACTGGCTCGGCGGGCAGCCGTGGGGCGATGTCGATCAGCACCGCATGAACCCGCCCGCAGGCGCGAACATGCACTGGTCGCGCCTCGTCGATCTGCCGATCGCGGGCATCATCGTCGTCACCGAGCCCGTCTTCGGCCGCGCCGTAGCCGAGCGTGTCGCCGGAACCGCGGTGCCGCTCCTCGCGCTTCTCGTCACGATGGGTGCCGCCGCGCTCGCCGCCTTTCGTCTTTCCGGTCGGCAGGCGGCCATTCTTGCGGCGGTCTTCATCGCGGCAAGCGGCCAGATTTTGTCGCTGTTCAAGCCGCTCAGGATCGATCATCACAACTGGCAGATCGCCCTCATGCTGTGCGCCGTCGCCGCGCTCTGCGATCCGCGCCGCCGCCTTTCGTCCGGCATTGCCGCAGGCCTCGCCACCGTCGCCGCGCTCGTCATCGGGCTCGAGATGCTCCCGCACCTCGTCGTTGCGGGGGTCATCCTCGTGATCGGCTGGTGTCTGCGCCCCGCACTCGGGCGACTGCTCTCGGGCTACGGGATTGCGCTTGCCGTGGGCACAGCGGCTGCATACCCCGCATTCGTGCCGACGGCGCGCTGGTGGTTTGCGGCCTGCGATGCGTTCTCGCCCGTCTATGCCGCGCCGCTCGTCTTCGGCGGCGCGCTCGCCGCGATCCTGCCGCAGATCGACGGGCTCACCACGCCGATGCGGCGCGGCATCGCCGCCGCTGTCGGCTTCGCGAGCGTCGGCGTCGCCGTGCTCGTCGCCTTCCCGCACTGCGCGGGCGGGCCGATGGCGATGCTCGATCCCGCCTTCCTGCCGGTCCTCGCCCGCATCAGCGAGGCGCGCTCGATCATCAGCTACCTCGGCACCGAGCCCGCAACCGCGATCGCGTTCGGCCTCTATCCCTTCATCGGCATCGCCTGCGCCGTCGTGATGCTGCGCCGCGCGGACACGGACAGCCGCTTCGGCTGGAGCCTCGTGCTGGGCCTGCTCGCCACCACGACATGGCTGATGTTCCTGCAGCTCCGCGCCGCAACCGGCCCCAATGCGCTCGCCGCCATCGCCGCCGCCGCCGCCGCCGCAATCCTGCTTCCGCGCGCCCGCTCGATCCCCTCGACGCTGCCGCGCATCGGCGCAACCATGCTCGTGCTTGTCGGCCTCACCAGCGCGCTCCCCATGTTCGCGGCGCTCGCGGCGAAGCGCATCGGCGCCGACAATGCCGCAGCGACGAAGCCCCTCGCCTCGTGCACCGCGTCCGCGACACTCGCGCCGCTAAGCGGCGTGCCGCAGGGCATCATCGCCGACGTGTTCGACATGGGCCCCGCGATCCTCGTCCACACGCCGCACGGCGTCATCGCCGGCCCGTATCACCGCAACGCGGCGTCCATCGCGGACGCCGTAGCCCTGTGGCGCGCGGGCGACGAAAAGGCAAAGACGATCACCGCGCGCTACGGCGCGACCTATGTGCTCGGCTGCGTCGGCGCGCACGATCTCGCCTCCGCGAAGAAAGAGGCACCGCAGGGACTGTGGGCACGGCTGGAAAGCGGAGATGTTCCGGCATGGCTCGAAGCCGTGCCGATGCCCGAGGGCTCACCCTTGCGGCTCTACCGCATCAAAGGCTGAAGCTCGCCCGGATTCCGTCGATCACATACTGAGCGGCGAGCGCGGCGAGGATCACACCGAGCAGGCGCGTAATCATCGCCTCGATCTTCTCGCCGAGCAGCCGCATCAGCGGCCCGGCGGTCAGCAGCGCAACCAGCGTCAACCCCAGCACGATGCCGAGCGCAAGCAACACGACGCTGCGCTCAGCCCAGCCGTCGGCCTGCGAGGTAAGCAGCATCACGCTCGCGATCGAGCCCGGCCCGGCGAGCATGGGGATCGCCATCGGGAACACCGAAACGTCCTCGATATCGCTCGATGCCACCTCCTGCGCGCGCGTATTGCGGCGCTCGGTGCGTTTTTCGAACACCATTTCCGACGCGATCAGGAACAGCAGGATGCCGCCCGCGATGCGGAACGCATCGAGGCTGATGCCGAGCGCCGCGAGCATCCCCTTGCCGAGGAAGGCGAAGAACAGCAGCACGCCCGCCGCGACCAGCACCGAACGAATCGCCATCGCGCGCCGCTGCGCCGCGCTCGCGCCTGCCGTCAGCGAGGAATAGATCGGCGCACATCCCGGCGGATCGATCACCACGAACAGCGTGGCGAGCGCCGAGATGAACAGCTCGGTCATCAGAGCCCTTCGGGTGCGGGCAGCCCGGCGCGGCGGTGCGCGGCGACGAGCGTGTTGCGCAGCAGAACCGCAATCGTCATCGGGCCGACGCCGCCCGGAACCGGCGTCACCGCGCTCGCCGTCTCCAGCGCCTCGGCATAAGCGACATCGCCGACGAGGCGCGTTTTCCCTTCGCCGCGCTCGGGCGCCGCGATGCGGTTGATGCCCACGTCGATCACGACCGCGCCCGGCTTCAGCCAGTCGCCGCGCACCATCTCGGCGCGCCCGACGGCGGCGACCACGATATCCGCCGCGCGCACCACGGCGGGCAGGTCGGCGGTGCGGCTGTGCGCGACGGTGACGGTGGCGTTCGCCGCGAGCAGCAGCTGCGCCATCGGCTTGCCGACAATGTTCGATCGCCCGATCACGACCGCGCTCTTGCCCGAAAGATCGCGGCCGAGCCGGTCTTCAAGCATCATCATGCAACCGAGCGGCGTACAGGGAACGAGGCCCGGAAGCCCCGTCGCCAGCCGCCCCGCGTTCACGATGTGAAACCCGTCCACATCCTTGTCCGGGTCGATCGCTTCGATCACCGCGCTCTCGCGCATGTGTTTGGGGAGCGGTAATTGTACGAGGATGCCGTCGACACTCTCGTCCGCGTTCAGCCGCTCGACAAGCGCGATCAAATCGGCTTCGGGCGTCTCGGCCGCCAGGCGATGCTCGAAGCTGAGCATGCCCGCCTCCACCGTCGCCTTGTGTTTGGAACCGACATAGACCTGGCTTGCCGGATCGTCGCCGACCAGCACGACCGCAAGGCCGGGCCTGCGTCCCGTCGCGGCAAGGAACGGCGCCACGCCCGCAGCGATACGTTCACGGAGCCCTTCGGCAAAAGCCTTGCCGTCGATACGGTCGGCCGTCATTCGAAAGCCCTCAACCGGCCATGAGGTCGAAGACCAGCGCGGGAACCAGCCGCTGGATCAGGATGAGCGCAAGGATCAAGACCATCGGCGAAAGGTCGATGCCGCCGAGGTCCGGCAGCACGCGGCGGATCGGCCGCAGCATCGGTTCGGTCAGCCGGTCGAGCCCGTTCAGCAGGCCGCGCACGAACTGGTTGCTGGTGTTGATGACATTGAACGCCACCAGCCAGCTGATGATGACCTGCGCGATGATGATCCAGATCACCAGCTGGATGACCATCGTGAAGACCCCGAGGAGAGCCGCGACCGTATTCATGCTATATAATTCCCTGGCATGCCGTGCAGGCGTGTTTCCTAGCCGCGCGCCGGAACGGTGTCCACCGCAGCGTCTTCAAGCTGTGCGGCAAGCCCCGCTTCGATGGCGTCGATCGCGGCGAGCATGCCCGCCTTGTCGCACCGCGCCGCGATGTCCGCCTCCACCCCGAGCACGCCCGGCGCGATCTCGCCGTACAGGCGTTCGCCCTCCCCGGTGAGCGTCAGCCGCGACGTGCGGCCGTCGCGGTCGTCGGCCTCGCGGCGCAGCAGGCCGCGCGCGATCAGCGCGGAGACGGCGCGGCTCACGGTCGCTTTCTCCATCGGCGTCATGCGCACCACGTCCTGCGCGCTGCGCCCCGGCTTCTCCGCGACCGCCGCAAGCACACGCCACTGCGGCGACGAAAGCCCGCAGCCTTCATAGACCTGCGCCAGCCGCTGGCTCAGCCGGTCGGAAAGCACCGCGAAGCGATAGGGCAGGAATGTATCGAGACGGATCGGGCCCATATGGTTCCACTTGCAACAAGTTTCATATGAAACTAATATCACGGAATAACGACTCGAAGCAAATGAGGGAGTGAGCGTCAATGGCCGACCTGTTTGAAAATCCGGCGGGGCTCGACGGTTTCGAGTTTCTGGAGTTCTCCGCGCAGGATCCCGCGCTCGTCGATCGCGTGTTCCGCCAGCTCGGTTTCACGCCCGTTGCGAAGCACCGCTCCAAGGATGTGACGCTCTATCGGCAGGGTCGCGTCAACTTCCTGCTCAATGCCGAGCCGCGCTCGCCTGCGGCTTTCTTCGCCGAAGAACATATGGCGGGCGCCTGCGCGATGGGCTTCCGCGTGAAGGACGCCGCCAAGGCTTATGCGCACGCCATTGCAAAGGGCGCCGAGCCCGCGCCCAGCGAAACCGGCTGGATGGAACTCAAGCTCCCCGCCATCAAGGGCATCGGCGGCAGCCTCATCTATCTCATCGACCGCTACGGCGACGACGCCGACATCTACGATATCGATTTCCGCTATTTCGAAGGCGTCGATCCCCATCCGAAAGGCGCGGGGCTGGAGATCATCGATCACCTGACGCACAACGTCTATCGCGGCCGCATGAAGTTCTGGGCGGAATTCTACGAGAAGCTCTTCAACTTCCGCGAAATCCGCTACTTCGACATCAAGGGCGAATACACCGGCCTCACCAGCAAGGCGATGACCGCGCCGGACGGCATGATCCGCATCCCTCTGAACGAGGAATCGAAGCAGGGCGGCGGCCAGATCGAGGAATTCCTGATGGCCTTCAACGGCGAGGGCATTCAGCACATCGCGCTTTCCACGCCCGACATCTACGCGACCATCGACAGTCTGAAAACGCTCGGCCTGCCGTTCATGACGCCGCCGCCCGCGACATATTACGACATGCTGGAAAGCCGCCTCCCCGGCCACGGCGAGCCCGTGGATGCGATGAAGGCGCGCGGGCTTCTTCTCGACGGCTCCACCGAAAACGACGATCCGCGCCTGCTTCTCCAGATCTTCACGGGCAACGTGCTCGGGCCGGTGTTCTTCGAGATCATCCAGCGCAAGAAGGACGAAGGCTTCGGCGAGGGCAATTTCAAGGCGCTGTTCGAATCGATCGAACGCGACCAGATTGAGCGGGGCGTTCTCGAAACGTCGGAGGGCTAGACCGTGAAGCGCTATCTGAACTTCCCGCTGGTGAAGGGCACCGCGAGCCGCCAGGCGCACGCCGACCTGCCCGAAGGCACGTATGAGCGGGAAATGTCGAAGGAGGGTTTCTTCGGCCCCGCCGCCTTCTTCTATCATCGCAATCCGCCGACCGGCTGGATCGACTTCGACGGCCCGCTGGCGCCGCGCGCCTTCGACCTGACGCGGATCAACGATGCCCCCGGTTCGCCCTGGTCGGCGCCGGTCGTGCTCCACAACAAGGCGACGGAAATCCGCCTGTGGTGCCTTGCCGATCCCATGCCCACGCTCGCCCGCAACGGCGACGGCGACCAGCTTCTGTTCCTGCATCGCGGCAGCGGCGACTTCTTCTGCGATTTCGGCCACCTCGCGATCGGCCAGGGCGATTATCTGGTCATTCCGCGCGGCACGATGTGGCGCATCGTGCCCGCTGAGCCGATGCGGATTCTGGCGGTCGAGGCGACGAATTCCAGCTTCACGCTGCCCGACAGGGGCCTGCTCGGCCCGCATGCGATCTTCGATCCCGCGATGATGGATACGCCCGAGATCAACGAGGCGTTCCGCGCGCAGCAGGGCGACACGCAAACGCGCGTCGCGGTGAAGAAGCGCGGGCAGGTTTCCTGGATGACCTATCCGTTCAACCCGCTCGACGCGGTGGGCTGGCACGGCGAGCTTTCGGCCGCGCGCCTCAACGTGCGCGATATCCGCCCGATCATGAGCCACCGCTATCATGTGCCGCCCTCGGCGCACACGACCTTCCTTGCGGATCGTTTCGTTGTCTGCACCTTCGCGCCGCGTCCGTTCGAAACCGACCCCGGCGCGATCAAGGTGCCGTTCTTCCACAACAACGACGATTATGATGAAGTGCTGTTCTATCACGACGGCGACTTCTTCAGCCGCGACAACATCCACCCCGGCATGATGACGCTGCACCCCGGCGGCTTCACGCACGGCCCTCACCCCAAGGCGCTCACCCGCATGTTCGAGCAGCCCAAGGCGATGACCGACGAATATGCGGTGATGATCGACACGCGCGATCCGCTGGAAATCGGCGAAGCGGCTTCCGCTGTCGAGTGGACCGGCTACAAGGATAGCTGGAAAACAAAATCCTGAGGGGATCCGAATGAAGCCCATGATCTTGTCGGCGGCCATGCTGTGCCTCGCCGCGCCGATGGCGAATGCCGCCGCGCCGGAGTCGCCGCAGGGCGCCGCAGCGCTGAGCCTCTACAGGGATATCGTGGAAATCCGCTCCGCCGCCGGCCACGGCAAGGTGCCGGAGGTGGCGGCGCGCGCCGTGAAGGATCTCAAGGCCGCGGGCTTTGCAGACGCCGACATCAAGACCGTGCCGATGGGCGAGACCGCCTATCTTCTCGTCCGCTATCCCGGAAAGGCGGGCAGCAGGAAGCGTCCGGTCGCCTTCCTCGCCCATATGGATGTCGTCGATGCGAATCCGGAGGACTGGTCGTTCGACCCCTTCGTGCTGCGCGAAAAGGACGGTGATTTTCTCGGCCGGGGCACCATCGACAACAAGATGGGCGTTGCCCACCTGACGCGCGCCTTCGCCGACCTCAAGACAAGCGGCTTCGTGCCGGACCGCGATCTCTATCTCGCCTTCACGGGCGACGAGGAGACCGGCATGGTGACGACGCGCGCGCTCGTCGATGCGCTGAAACCGATGAAGCTCGAATATGCGCTCAACTCGGATGCCGGCGGCGGTGCGCTCAGGCCGGACGGCAAGCCTATGGGCTACGGCATGCAGGTCGCCGAAAAGACCTTCGCCACCTTCGACGTGACGATCCGCAACGAAGGCGGGCATTCCAGCCGTCCGCGCAAGGACAATGCGATCTACGATCTCGCCGCGCTACTCAAAAATGTCGAGGCGCTGAAATTCCCGATCATGGCGAACAGCGTAACCCGCACCACGTTCGCCGCGCGGGCGAAGCAAATGCAACCCGCCCAGCCGCAGGTCGCCGAGATGCTGCGTCGCTTTTCCGAAAATCCGGACGACGCCGAAGCCGCTGCCGCACTCTCGTCGAATGCGGAGCTGGAGCCCGAGATGCGCACCACCTGCGTCGCCACGATGCTGAGCGCAGGCCATGCCGAAAACGCGCTACCGCAGCGCGCGAGCGCCGCGGTGAACTGCCGCATCTTCCCCGGCGTGGACGTCGCGACCGTGCAGGCCGCGCTCGAGCAGGCCGGGGGCAATCCGAAGGCCGAGTGGAAAGTGCGCGGCACCCCCACGGCAAGCCCGATTTCGGAGCCCCGGCCGGACGTGACCGCAGCGGTGAAATCCGCGCTGTCGCCGCATTATCCCGGTGTCGCGGTCATGCCGTATCAGGAATCGGGCGGCACCGACGGCATGTGGTTCCGCATCGCCGGTGTTCCCACCTACGCGATCTCGCCACTCTTCATGGACATGAAAAAGATGCGCGCGCACGGGCTGGACGAGAACGCGCCGGTCGCTTCGTTTTACAACGGCCTCGAGTATTGGCCGCACCTCATCCGAACGCTTGCAGGGAGCAGCAAATGAAACTCGCCAGCCTGAAGGGCGGCCGCGACGGTCGCCTCGTCGTCGTGTCGAAAGACCTTGCATGGTGCGCGGACGCCTCCGCCATCGCCCCGACGCTGCAGGCCGCGCTCGACGACTGGGACGTCGCGGCCCCGAAGCTCGAAGCGCTCGCCACCGATCTCGCGCATGAAGCCATCCCCATGCGGCGCTTCCACGAGCGGGAGGCGCATTCGCCGCTGCCGCGCGCCTATCAGTGGGCGGACGGCTCGGCCTATGTGAACCACGTCGAGCTGGTGCGAAAGGCGCGCGGCGCGGAGCTTCCCGAGAGCTTCTGGACCGACCCGTTGATGTATCAGGGCGGCAGCGATTCGTTTGTCGGCCCGCGTGATCCGATCGTTCTTGCCGACGAAAGCTGGGGCTGCGATCTCGAAGCCGAGGTCGTCGTCGTCACCGGCGACGTGCCGCAGGGCATTTCCGCCGAAGAGGCCCGCGCGCACGTCCGCCTCGTCGGCATCGTCAACGACGTCAGCTTGCGCAATCTCATCCCCGCCGAACTCGCCAAGGGTTTCGGCTTCGTCCAGTCCAAGCCCGCGAGCGCCTTTTCGCCGGTGTTCGTCACGCCCGATGAACTCGGCGCGGCGTGGGACGGCGGCAAGCTCTCTGCCACGCTCAAGGTCGATCTGAACGGCGAGGCGTTCGGCCGCGCCGAAACGCACGTCGACATGACCTTCGATTTCGGCGTTCTGATCGCGCACCTCGCCAAGACACGCGAGCTTGAAGCCGGATCGATCATCGGCTCGGGCACGGTTTCGAACCGCGACACCGGCGGCGGGCCGGGCAAGCCCATTGCGCAGGGCGGCCTCGGCTATTCCTGCCTTGCCGAGGTGCGCATGGTCGAGACGATCCTGTCGGGCAAACCGGAAACATCCTTCCTGAAATACGGCGACAATGTGCGCATCTGGGTGGATGACAGCACCGGCCACAGCATCTTCGGCGCCATCGAACAGACCGTTGTTGCGACCGGCTGAGGCCGTCCGTTTCCAACCTGTTAACGCCTGCCGGGGCAAGGTCGCGCGCACAGTTCAGTGGGAGCGCGTACATGGCGATCGGCAGCAAGGTTTCAGCGCTTCGTCGCGCAAAGGCACTGCCGCCGGTCAGCACGGGCACGCAGGAACGACGTCTGCACCTGCAGGCGCACAATTACTGGGCGACCCTGCCGCGTGCCGGCGGGGTTCCGCTCTGGCACGATTTCGATCCGATGCTGATCGACGATCGCTGCACGCAGAGCTTCGTCATCGATCTCGAAGCGAACGAACCGCCGCATCTCCGCCTGATCGGTGCCGCGCTTCAGGTCGAAGGCGGTGTCGATACCGATGTCATCGGCCTCGCGGACGCGCCTCCGGGCTCGCTGCTCATGCGCATCAGCAGCTATCTCCCCGAGCTTCTCAACCGCGCGGTGCCGCTGTCGGTGGAAGCGCCTTATGAAACGGCCGAGGGACATCCCGGCATCTACCGCGCGCTGCTGATGCCCTTCACCACCGACGGAACGCGCATCGACGTCGTGTTCGGCGTGGTCAGCTGGCGGGAAACCGTACGCGAAAGCGAACGCCCGGCCGCCGCCCGCATCATCCCCATCAGGGGCTGACGAAGCGTTCCAGCTTGCCCAGGGTTTGATGCCCCAGTTCCACGGCACCGAACCCTTTCGCCTCCTGAAATTCGGCCGCCGTGCTGAAGACCATGCCCAGCGTCACTTTCGTCGCGCCGTCCTGTTCCTCGAACGAGGCCCAGGCATCGGCGTGCTTGGGGCCGTTCTCACCCCACAGCAGCGCGTAGCCGATACGCGTCTCGGCGCGAACCTCGTGATAGAGATGATGGTTCGGGAACACGGTGCCGTCAGGCGCGATCATGTCGAACACCCACTCGCCGCCCGCGCGCAGGTCAATCCGCGTCGTGCGGCACGAAAACCCGTCCGGGCCCCACCATTGCGGTAGCGTTTCAGCATTCATCCAGGCGCCCCACACGATCGATTTCGGCGCCCGGATCACGCGCTGCAAAATCATCGTTCGCTCGGCGATCGCCGCAAGATTATCGAGACCGGCACCGAAGCCCTCCCGATAACCGGCCGCCATGTCCTCCGCGAGCGAGGACAGCTGAACCGTCACGGCCAGGCGGCTGTGCCCGTCCACATCTTCGAACTGTGCTGTCACCAGCGCCGCTGACAGCGTGACGCCCTCGCACGAGATCACCTCGTAATTGACGCTGCGCTCCGCCGGCTGCAGCACGAGCCAGCCGTTCTCGCAGCGGATGTCGGGTCGACCTTCCACCTTGCAGAGCGAAATCTCGCGCCCCCCGACCCTGGTGTCGCTTTCCAGCATATCCACCGTGACCGAAGGCGAAGGCGAAGCCCAGATCGCGCGTGCGGCGGGAGCCGTCCACGCTTCCCACAACACGGCCGGCGGTGCAGCGATGCTTCGTTCGAAGGTGAGTGCCGCGAAGTCCTGTGTCATTCCTTGCTGTCCTTCATCACGTTCATCACAAATGCATCCAGCCGATCCATTCGGTCCTCCCAGATCGCACGATGCTCATCGAGCCATGACCGCGCCGGCTCGAGCGCCTCGGGAACAAGCGCGCAGGTCCGCACTCGCCCGTCCTTGGACGATGTGATCAATCCCGCGTCCTCGAGCACAGAAAGGTGCCGCATCACCGTGGGCAGCCGCAGCCCCGTGGGGTCGGCCAGATCCGTCACCCCGGCCGGTGTCGCCGCCAGCCGGGAGAGGATCGACCGTCGGGTCGGGTCCGCCAGCGCGTGGAACAGCCGCGAAAGCTCGGGATCATGCTTAGTCATGTTGCTAAGTAATTCGTGACTTCAGGACCACGCAAGCAAAAACTTCGTCGATCGGCTAAGTTTTTAAACTCGGGCGCAGAGGATATCCGTGTCGGGATCGCCAAACGAAAAGGGCCGACGCGTTTCCGCGCCGGCCCCTCCTGCGTTCGATCCTCCCCGAATCGATTGCGCCTGCCCGTTTAGAGCAGTTCGATATTGCCTGCGGCCACCTTGCCGCGGCGGTCGCGCGCCAGCTCGAAGCTGACCTGCTGACCTTCCGCAAGGCTCGTGAGACCCGCCCGCTCAAGCGCACTGATGTGCACGAAAGCGTCCTGCTTGCCGTCGCCGCGCGAAATGAAGCCGAAGCCCTTCATCGTGTTGAAGAACTTGACCGTGCCTTCGATGCGCTCGCCGGGCGTGAAGTCGTCGTCGTCGCCGCCGCCGCCCGACGACGGACCGCGATCACGGGACGGACGATCGGAACGCTCGGGACGGTCGGCACGCTCAGGCGCCTCGCCGTCGACCACGAGATCGGACGCCGAAAGGCGCCCGCCGCGATCGAAGATCGAGAACGTGACCGGCTGGCCTTCGTCGAGCGTCGTGCGACCGGCGCGTTCGACCGCGCTGATGTGCACGAACACGTCTTCGCCGCTGTCGCGGGCAATGAAGCCGAAGCCCTTCGTCGCGTTGAACCACTTCACGGTCCCCGACGAGGTTCCGAGCGAGGTTCCGCCGTCACGGCTCGCGCCGCCACCGAAACCGCCGCCGCCGCCAGCGCCCGCGCCGCCGCGGAAACCGCCGCCTGCACCGCCGCCGCCGAAGCGATCACCGCCGCCGCCGCCACCGCCGAAGCGGTCGCCACCGCCGCCGCCGAAGCGATCACCGCCGCCGAAGCTGCGTCCGGCATCGTAAAAATCCTCGCCACCGCCGAACGAATCGCGTCCTCCACCGCGGCGGTCATAGCCACGGTCCCCACCGCGCTTGCGGCCATCAAAACCCATGTCGTGATATCCAGTCTGAATAACGTCGGCAGCCGGGCGCCTGCCGCCACAGCACTGTCGTTCTCGGCCAAATTTTATTTGTGGCGTTCGACAGCCTGTTGTTCCTAAAACAAAATCCGTGCGCCCACGGACATTCCTGATTAACGTCCACACCAGTCTGAAACTGCCATGAACCTCGCCAGCTTACAGGAGATTCGCTATGCCTGCGAGCGAAAAAGTAGCGTTCTCAATTCTTTCCGGCGCACCTGTGCCTTTTGCGCAAGCAGCGCCGGAAGGCCGGGCGGGACGAACTGTTCGACGGCCGTATAGCAAGCCCCGGTCCCGCAGCGTATGAACGCCCCACGATGACCGTTCCTGAAAGGACTTCAACAATGACGCGCACCCTGGCGTCCGCTCTCGCCATCACGATTGCCCTCGCAGCGCCCGTTTCGGCGCCCGTTTCGGCGCAGGCGCCCACCGCCGCCGCCGCGAGCGCGGCGGAGAACCCCGCGCGTGAAGCGCTGTGGCAATTGTTCCGCGATTCGGACGAAGCGACCCTGAAGCGCAACCCGATCCAGGCGCTGTTCCGGGGCGATATGCGCTATGCCGACCGGCTCGGCGACTACATAACCGACGCGTACTACGCCGCAGAGCGCGAAGCCGGGACAAGCGATCTGAAACGCCTCGAAGCGATCGATCGCAGCAAGCTCGATGCCACCGACCGCATCGCTTACGACGTGTTCAAATGGCAATCGCAGGAAAATCTGAAGGGCCTCACGCCCGAGATCCTTGCGCTCACCGCCGTGCGCCCGCTCAATCACTTCAGCGGCATCCACACCTTCTACCCGTCGTTTGCGTCCGCCACCGGCGGCGCGCCCTTCGCGACGGTGGCGGACTACGAGAACAATCTGAAACGCCATCAGGAGTTCGTGACGTTCATCGATCGCGCCGTCGGCCGTTTCCGCGAGGGCATGGCGTCGGGCGTCGTCGAAACGAAGCTCACCATCAACAACGTCATCGATCAGCTCGCGACGCAGCTCGCGCAGCCGCCCGAGCAATCGCCCTTCTACACCCCCGTCGAGAAATTCCCCGAAGGCATTGCGGCCGCCGACCAGACGCGCCTCAAGGCCGAATACCGCGCAATGATCGCGGACAAGATTTATCCCGCGTACAAGCAGCTCCATGATTTCCTGAAGGCCGAATATCTGCCTGTCGCGCGCGATCAGGTCGGCCTTTCCGCCATGAAGGGCGGCCCCGTGCTTTACGCGCAGCTCATCGAAACGACGACGACGCTGCCGCTGAAGGCGGAGGACATTCACGCCCTCGGCCTTTCCGAAGTGAAGCGCATTCACACGGAAATGGAAAAGGTAAGGGCGGAGGTCGGCTTCAAGGGCACGCTGGGTGAATTCTTCCAGCACCTGCGCACCGACCCCAAGCTGCAGCCCGAATCACGCGAGTGGCTGACGAAGCGCTATTTCGAGATCGGCAAGACCGTCGACGCCAAGGTGCCGGATTATTTCTCCACCGTGCCGAAGTCGCCGCTCGACATCCGCCCCTACGAGCCGTTCCGCGAGAAGCACGAGGCGGGCGGCTCCTACATGCCCGGCACGCCCGACGGCACGCGCGCCGGCATCTTCTATTTCAACGCCTACGATCTGCCCTCGCGCACCACGCCGGGCATGACCACGCTTTATCTTCACGAAGGCGCGCCGGGGCACCATTTCCAGATCAGCCTTGCGCAGGAAAACGAGGCGCTGCCGAGCTTCATGCGCTTCGGCGGCAACACCGCCTATGTCGAAGGCTGGGCGCTCTATTCCGAAACGCTCGGCTTCCCGATGGGCTTCTACGAGGATCCCTATCAGCGCTTCGGCACGCTGTCGGACGAGATGCTGCGCGCGATGCGCCTCGTCGTCGATACCGGGCTCCACTCCAAGGGCTGGACCCGCGATCAGGCGATCGAATACATGCTCGCGAACAGCGACATGGGCAAAACCGACGCCACCGCCGAGGTGGAACGCTACATCGCCATCCCCAGCCAGGCGCTCGCCTACAAGATCGGCGCGATGAAAATTCAGGAACTGCGCGCGAAGGCCGAAAAAACACTCGGCCCGAAATTCGACATCCGCGATTTCCACGCCCAGGTGCTGATGACAGGCGCCCTCCCCCTCGCGGTACTGGAAACAAAGATCGAGAACTGGATCACCGCAAAGAAATAACCCCACCCTCCCTCTCCCCACCGGGGAGAGGGCCGGGGAGAGGGGCAAACGAACAATCCTCGCGCGTTGAGGCGGGGCCGCGCCGATGGTGAAGACGGATATTCAGTGGCGGGTGGAGACAGCGGCCTTGCGTCCAAGGCCGGTCGTCAGGCTGCAGGACTTGCGAACCCGAAAGTTGACATAGCGCTAGCTACCACGGCGCCTTGTCCCAGCGCCTAGAACAAGTCCCGGACAGCAGTATGCGGTCGACCGTCCTCTGCGGCCCGTCGTACCTTGCGGTCGATAACATCGTTCAGAGGTATGCTGCGTTCGAGCATTTCGTACAGGTCGAGGCCTGTCATGCAGATAGTTCGCTTGCCACGGCCGAACGTTTCCAAACTGGATTCAGAAAAGCCGCTGTGACTAATAAAAAGACCGCGCGCCCAAGCTGCCTTCTCGTTGAGCTTGCCTTCAAAATCCCTAAGATCCTTCGCGTCGGTTGGCTCGTTCTGCCACTTTGCCTCGAACAAATATGTCACCCCATGAAGCAGAAAGCTGCCATCAATCTGTTCGCCACGATTCCGAAACGGCTCGCGCGGCTTCATTCCAAAAAGGTCGAACAACCGAACCAAGAAGCGTTCGAATGCGTATCCGCGCTTTTGTGGTGCCATCGCGGTCAACTCCAGCACCTCAGCTTTAAGAGCTGCTACTTTTTCATAGTCAAACGCAGGGCCAGCAGGCTCAGATGGCGGCACTTCTCCTGCCGCACCGAGACGCGCTAGCAATGCTTGGTACTTACGCTCCGCACCGGCTACTGGGTCTTTACCTTCACCGACGTAGTCCGAGCGCAACTCCCACAGGGCTCTCAGAGTACGGGCAGCTGTAGCGTCATCAGCAAGCTCGAGAAATCTGCGCAGACGCTTGCCTTTCGAGCCTCCGTGAGTTGCGTACATTGGATGGTCGATATCTGCATCGAGTTCAGCCGCGAAGAACTGGGAGTACGTGCGATCCGAAAAATCAAGAACGTACCCACGTCCTCTGATAAAATCGACAAGATCGTCCACGGTGCGAAAATCGATCTCCTTCAGGCTGCTCATGCTCGATCCTATGCTTTGATCCCACCGCTCCAAGCCAAGCAAGATTGTCACGGTTCCGACTGGTCCCGCTGCATCATTCGAAGCGACTTACGAACGTGGCAGCGGCGCAACCTTTATTACCGTCGTCGAGGCGGAGTTCTACTCTGTCATTTATCGACTGGAGGTTTGACATCCTTCGACGGCGAAGCGGTATTTATTCCCCGGCAAGCATTGGCACATGAGGGGACGATACAGGGCTAGGCGCTGTCTGCATTCATTTTATCCAGATCATCGCGCAAGCGAGATGGACGAATCCCATGAATGCGGTGAGGGTTTTCTCGCAGCGGAGGGCGATC